>NZ_JBDJLA010000001.1:0-953142 GCF_039673135.1 Stenotrophomonas sp. TWI1151 | reverse complement strand
CGGCCCCCCGGGCGGCCCGCCCGGGGCCACGGGTGGACCCCCCCCGGGGCCGGCACTACCGGCATCGGTTCCGGTCAGCCACACATGGTGTGGCTCTACCCGTCATGCACCGCCCACAAAAAAGCCCCGGCTCGCGCCGGGGCTTTTCCGTTTCAGGGCGTCACCGCCAGATCAACGATCCGGACGGTGCGCCGTGTTGGCTTCGCCCTGGCGCTCCAGGAACTCCTTGGACGGTTCGTCCAGCTTGTCACCCAGCATGCGGCGGACTACCACGAAGAACACCGGGATCATCAGCAGACCCAGGAAGGTGGCGAACACCATGCCGCCAATCACGCCGGTACCGATCGCGTGACGTGCGTTGGCGCCGGCACCGGTGGAGATGGCCATCGGCACCACGCCCATGATGAAGGCGAACGAGGTCATCAGGATCGGGCGGAAACGCAGGCGGGAGGCTTCGATGGTCGCCTCGCGCAGGTTCTTGCCCGCCGCCCGTTGCTCCACCGCGAACTCCACGATCAGGATCGCGTTCTTCGCCGCCAGGCCGATCACCGTGATCAGGCCGATCTTGAAGTAAAGATCGTTCGGCAGGCCACGGGCGAGCGAGAAGGCCAGCGCGCCCAGGACACCCAGCGGCACCACCAGCAGCACCGCCACCGGGATCGACCAGCTTTCATACAGTGCGGCCAGGCAGAGGAACACCACCACGATGGACAGCACCAGCAGCAGGGTCGCGGCGTTGCCGGCCAGGATTTCCTGGTAGGACATGCCCGACCAGTCGTAGCCGAAGCCGGCCGGCAGGTCGTCGTTGACGATCCGCTCCATCGCCTGCATCGCCTCGCCCGAGCTGCGGCCTTCCGCCTGCGAACCGACGATGTTGACCGCCGAGTAACCGTTGTAGCGGCTCAGCGACGGCGGGGCGGACACCCACTCGGACTTCACCACGGTGCTCAGCGGAATCATCGCCTGCGTACCGTCGGCGTTGGTCTGCAGCGTGCTGGGCGTGTAGAAGCTGTTCAACGACTCCGCACCGGTGCGGTACGGACCATCGGCCTGCAGGGTCACGCGCTTGATGCGGCCTTCATAGAAGAAGTCGTTGACGTACACCGGGGCCAGCATCAGCTGGATGGTGCTGTACACGTCCGACACCGACAGCCCCATGGTCTGCGCCTGCACGCGGTCCACGTGCAACTGCAGCTGCGGGGCGTTTTCCAGGCCGTTCGGGCGCACGCCGGTCAGCAGGTCGCTTTCCTGCGCCGCCTTGCCGAGCAGGATGTTGCGGGCCTGCGTCAGCTGCTCATAGCCCACGCCGCCACGGTCCTGCAGCCACATGTCGAAGCCGCCGAACTGGCCCAGGCCCTGCACGGTCGGCAGGTTGACCACGAAGATCTGCGCTTCCTTGATGCCGAAGAACGCGCCGTTCATGTTGTTGATGAACTCGGGCACCGTGATGTCGCGGTCCGCCCAGGGCTTGAGGCGGATGAAGCCCATGCCCACGTTTTCACCGGAACCGACGAAGCTGAAACCGGCCACCTGCAGCATGCCTTCGAAGCCATCCTGCTTTTCCAGGATGCCGCGCATCTGGGCAAAGGCGTGGTTGGTCTGCGACTTGGTCGAGCCCGGCGGCAGCTGCACGATCGCCAGCGCATAGCCCTGGTCTTCTTCCGGCAGGAAGCTGCCCGGCATGCGCGTGAACAGGAAGCCGCAGAGCGCGGTCAGCACCACGAACAGGATCATCCAGCGCGGGGCATGCTTCACCGCCGAGGTGATGTGTCCCACGTAGGTGTTGCTGACCTTGTCGTAGTACTTGTTGAAGGTGCGGTAGACGATGTTCGGGTTGTCGTTGTGCGTCGGCTTGAGGAACGTCGCGCACAGCGCCGGGGTGAAGCCCAGGGCCAGGAAGGCCGAGAAGGCCATCGCGATGGCGATCGTCAGCGCGAACTGCTTGTAGATCTCACCGGCGGCGCCGCCCTGCAGGGCCGACGGAATGAACACCGCTGCCAGCACCACGGTAATGGCCACCACTGCACCGGTGATCTGGGTCATGGCCTTCTGGGTGGCGGCCTTGGGCGGCAGCTTCTCCTCGGTCATGATGCGTTCGACGTTCTCGATGACCACGATCGCGTCATCGACCACGATGCCGATTGCCAGCACCATCGCAAACAGCGTCAGCTGGTTGATGGTGAAGCCGATGATGCTCATGCCCAGGAACGTGCCCAGCAGTGCGACCGGGATGACCAGGGTCGGGATCAGCGTGGCGCGGAAGTTCTGCAGGAAGATCAGCATCACCAGGAAGACCAGCACGACCGCTTCGATCAGGGTCTTGACCACTTCCTCGATCGAGATCTTCACGAAGGTGGTGCTGTCGTACGGCGAGAACCAGCTGACACCGGCCGGGAAGCTCGGCTTGAGCTCGTCCATCTTCGAGGTGACCGCATTGGCCACGTTCAGCGCGTTGGCGCCCGGCAGCAGCTGGATAGCGAACGCACCGGTCGGCTTGCCGTTGTACTGGGTGTCAAAGCCGTAGTTGTTCGCACCGAAGGCGATCCGGGCGATGTCCTTGAGCAGCACGCGCGAGCCGTCTGCATTGGCGCGCAGGATGATGTTCTCGAACTCTTCCGGCGAGCTGAAGCGGCCTTCGGCCGACACGGTCGCGGTGAAGTAGTGCCCCTCGGGCGAGGGATCCGAGCCCAGCGAACCGGCCGCGAACTGCACGTTCTGGTCCTTGATCGCGGCCAGCACCTGCGTGGCCGACAAGCCATAACCCTGCATCTTTTCCGGGTTGAGCCAGATGTTCATGGCGTACTCGGAACCGAACTGCTGGGTGCTGCCCACGCCGGGGATACGCGAGATCTGGTCGAGCACGCGCGAACCGACGATGTCGTTGAGCGCATCGCGGTCGATCGAGGCGCTGTCGGACTGCAGGGCCACCACCATCAGGAAGCCGGCGTTGGCCTTGGCCACCACCACGCCCTGCTGGGTCACTTCAGTGGGCAGGCGAGGCGTTGCCAGCGAGACCTTGTTCTGCACCTGGACCTGGGCGATATCGGCATCGGTGCCGGTTTCGAAGGTCAGGGTGATGGTGACGCGGCCGTTGGAGGCCGAGGACGAGCTGAAGTACAGCAGGTGATCGATACCGGTCAGCTGCTGCTCGATCACCTGGGTGACCGACTTTTCAGCGGTGTCGGCGCTGGCGCCGGGGTAGGTGGCGCTCACCGTCACCTGGGGAGGCGCGATGCTCGGGTAGGACTCCACGCCCAGACCCAGGATCGAGATCACGCCCGCAAGCGAGATCAGGATCGCGACCACCCAGGCGAATACCGGGTGTTCAATGAAAAATTTAGGCATGACGGAGGCTTCCCGTTATTGCTTGTTCGGTTCGGCAGCCGGAGCGGCGTCGGACTTTGCGGCGGCGGCATCGGCCGGGGCGGCCGCGGCATCAGGCTTGGCGGCAGCCGCCGGAGCGGCCCCTGCCGGAGCAGCCCCCGCCGGGGCCTGGCCATTGCCGTTGCCGGCGGCCGGGTTCCACGGGGCAGCCTTGGCCGGTTCGCCTTCCTTGACTTTCTGTACGCCGGCCACGATGACCTGATCACCGGCATCCAGACCGCCGCTGAGCAGCCAGTTGCTGCCCTGCTGGCCTTCGCTCTTCACATTCTTGCGGGCGACCTTGCCGTCCTTGCCCACCACCAGCACGT
Source organism: Stenotrophomonas sp. TWI1151 (assembly GCF_039673135.1). Lineage (NCBI taxonomy): Bacteria > Pseudomonadati > Pseudomonadota > Gammaproteobacteria > Lysobacterales > Lysobacteraceae > Stenotrophomonas > Stenotrophomonas sp. TWI1151. Next base: position 949,450 of record NZ_JBDJLA010000001.1, on the reverse strand, counting down.
AGCCGCCGGTTGTGTCGCGCTGCAGCGCCTGCAGGGGCACCAGGTAGGCGTTGTTGCGCTCACCCAGGGTCGCCTGGAAGCTGACGAAGGCGCCCGGCAGCAGGATCTGCTGCGGGTTGGGCAGTACCGCGCGCAGCGAGACCGCGCCGGTGGCCGGGTCGACCGTGGTCGAGGAGAAGTCCAGCGTGCCCGGCTGGTCATAGACCGTGCCGTCGGCCAGCTTCACCTGCACCGTGGATTTGCCGTCCCCGCTCAGCGCCAGGGCGCCCTTGGCCTGGGCCGCGCGCATCTGGGTCAGTTCGTCCACGCTCATCGAGAAGTTCACGTACAGCGGGTCGAGCTGATCCACGGTGGTCAGCAGGGTCACATCGCCCTGGCCAACCAGCGCACCTTCAGTGACCTGCTGCTTGCCGGCGCGGCCGCTGATCGGCGAGCGCACTTCGGCATAGCCCAGGTTGATCCGCGCGCTGGCCAGCGAGGCCTGGGCCTGCTGCACGGCGGCAGCGGCAGTGCGCTCGGTGGCTTCGGCCGCATCCAGGTCGGACTTGGAGACGTAAGCCTGCGGGGCCAGCGAGCGGGCGCGGTTGGCGGCGGCCTTGGCGTTGGCGGCGGTGGCCTGCGCCGACGCCAGCTCGGCCTGGGAGGCATTGAGTGCTGCGCGCAGCGGCGCCGGGTCGATCAGGAACAGCACCTGGCCTTCCTTCACATCCGAGCCTTCCTGATAGACGCGCTTGAGCAGCACGCCTGGGACGCGGGCGCGCACATCGGCGCTGCGGAACGGCGACAGACGGCCGACCAGCTCACGCTGCAGCGGCAGGGTCTGCGGCTTGGCCTCGATCACGCCCACCTCCGGCGGCGGCGGGGCCTGCTGCTCTTCCTTTTTGCAGGCGGTCAACGCAAGGGCGACTGCGCACGTCAGGGCAAGGGTGCGGAGTGGGGCGATCATCAGGAGAAGCTCCGGTGTTGGTTTGAATACGAAGCCGTGGCCGCATCGGGCGCAGCGAATGCGCGCAGGAAGCTGTCGACGGAGAATTCTGCCCAGCGGCGGCGCACGGCGGCGTCATCGCGGTGGGGGATGTGGAAACGCTGTTTCTCGAAATCCAAGCCGGCGATCATGCTCAATAGCAGTTCAGCCATGAAGTGCGGGTCGTCATGCCTCAGCTGACCCTCGGCGGAACGCGTTGCCAGCCATTCAGAAACATGAAGCGCCAAGGCTCCGGCCCCGTTCTGGTAGAGCGTACGGGCTTCCTGCGGGAACTGACTGGACTCGGCGGCGATCAGGCGGCGGGCCTGGACCACATGCGGCTGGTTGAAGTGATCCAGATAATCGTTGGCGAACCGCAGCAGACTGCCGCGCAGGTCGTCACCGTCGAGTGAGCGCAGCCCGGCGGTGGCGCGGCAGACGTGCCGCTGCATCACCCGCTTCAGCAGTTCCTGTTTATTGCCATAGCGGCTGTAGAGGGTCTGCTTGGAACATCCAGCGTGCTGTGCCACCGCGTCCATGCTCAGTTGCATGCCCTGGCTGGCAAGCAGTTCGCGCACGGCATCGAACACGCGGTGATCGCGCGCGTCCAGGGTGCTGGCGGCGGGGGGTGGGGGAGTCACGGGGTGGACTATACCGTCCAGTTCAGAATTGTAGAAGCCTTGTTTTTCAGCGGCGTTTGATAGCCAACGTCAAGTGGCAACGGAAGCGGCCGATGCTGCGTCGGAGGAAACCCCGATGCGTTGATCCGTACTCGGCCGAATTGATCGTGCCGATGTAAACGGGACCCAACCCGAAAGACCTTATTCCGTCCTGCAGCAAGGTATTTCTGTGCGGTAGGCCTACAATTTCATTTTCCCAACTGAGCATCACGCACCGCTCCGTCATGAAACCGCAAAAACCAGCAGCCAAGACCGTGAAAAACAAATCCAAACCAGCCGATACGCAGACTGTTTCGCCAGTGGGCTTCTCGCTGGAGCCGGTGTACACGGCCTTGCGCAAGCGCTACCCGGCGGCCGGGCAGGCCGAGGCAGTGGCTTTTGCCGCCGACTTCTACAAGCGCATGGAGGCGGACGAGTTCCCGCACCACAGCGCCGAGGAGTGGGCCGCACTGGCAGCGGACACGCTGGAATTCGCGCGTGTGCGCAAGTCCGGCAAGGCCAACGTCCGCGTGTTCAACCCGACGCTGAAGAGCAACGGGTGGGAGTCGCCGCATACGGTGTTGCAGATCGTCAACGACGATATGCCGTTCCTGGTCGACACGGTGACGATGTCGCTGGCCGAGCATGGCGTGGGCGTGCATGTACTGGGTCACCCGGTGATCCGCTTCGCCCGTGACAAGGCCGGCAAGCTGACCGGTGTCAGCGACGGCACCGCCGAATCGGTGATGCTGCTGGAGATCGACCGCCAGCCGGCCGAGGCCATGGCCGACGTCGAGAAGGCCATCATCAAGGCGCTGGACGAGGTGCGTGCCATCGTCCGCGATTGGGACGCGATGCGTGCCAAGGCGCAGAGCCTGGCCGACGACCTGGGCAGCCGCCAGCTGCCGGTGGATGCCGCCTCGCGCGCCGAAGCGCAGGAATTCCTGCGCTGGGCCGCCGACAACCACTTCACCTTCTTCGGCTACCGCGAGTACCGCGTCGAGAAGCAGGGCAAGGAAGACGTGCTGGCGCCGCTCAACGACACCGGCCTGGGCCTGATGCGCGGGCAGGACAAGTCCGCTGCACGTCCGGTCAAGACGCTCGCTGCGCAGGGCCTCAATGCCACCACCGGGTTGAAGGACGCGCTGATCCTGACCAAGACCAATGCCCGCTCGCGCGTGCATCGCGCCGGCTACATGGATTACATCGGCGTGCTCGAATTCGACGCCAAGGGCAAGATCATCGGCGAGCAGCGCTTCCTGGGCCTGTTCACCTCCAGCGCGTACAACCGCCGCCCGTGGGAGATCCCGCTGGTGCGTCAGCGCCACGAATACGTGATGAGCAAGTCCGGCCTGGCACCGAGCAGCCACAGCGGCAAGGCCCTGCGCCACATTCTGGAAACCCTGCCGCGCGAAGAGCTGTTCCAGTCCAGCGAAGATGAGCTGTTCCGCACCGCCATGGGCGTGCTGGGCCTGCAGGAGCGCGTGCGCAGCCGTCTGTTCCTGCGCCGTGACAAGTACAGCCGTTTCATCTCCGCGCTGGTGTACCTGCCGCGCGAACGCTTCAACACCGATGTGCGCCTGCGCATCGAAGCCATGCTCAAGGATGCCCTGCAGGGCGAGTACGTGGACAGCTCGGTCGTGCTCGGTGAGTCGCCGCTGGCCCAGGTGCACCTGATCGTGCGCCCGAAGGCTGGCCAGACCCTGGAAGTGGATACCAGCGCACTGGAGCAGAAACTGGCCCAGGTGCTGCGCAACTGGCAGGACGATCTGCGCGAAGCGCTGGTGGCCCGTCACGGTGAGGGCGAAGGCCTGCGCATCGCGGCGCGTATCGGCAAGGCGTTGCCGGCCGGTTACATCGAAGACTCCAGCACCGAGATCGCCGCCAACGACGTCAGCCAGCTCGACGCGCTGACCGGTCCGGACGACCTGCGCCTGAGCCTGCAGGCCGTGCAGCGCGAAGGCGGCGATGGCCTGCGCCTGAAGCTGTACCGCCAGCTGGACGACATTCCGCTGTCCGATGCGCTGCCGATGATGGAAAACATGGGCCTGCGTGTCATCGCCGAGCGTCCGTACCGTCTGACGGTCGATAACGCCCCGGTGTATGTGCAGGACTTCGAAGTGGAATCGGTGGCTGGTGCGATCGATGCGCCGAGCGTCGATGCCGCCTTCGGTGAAACCTTCGCCCGCGTGTGGCACGGCGATGCCGAGAACGACGGCTTCAACCGCCTCGTGCTCGCGGCCGGCCTGCACTGGCGCCAGGTGGCGATGCTGCGTGGCTACTGCAAGTACCTGCTGCAGACCGGCGTGCCGTTCTCGCAGGCCTATGTGGAAGGCACCTTCACCCGCTACCCGCTGCTGGCCCGTCTGCTGGTGGAGCTGTTCGAAGCGCGCTTCGATCCGGCCACCGGCCACGAGAGCAAGGACGCGATCGCCGAGGGCCAGGCCCAGCTGCGCGCGCATCTGACCGTGCTCGCCGGCGGTGACGAAGCCACCCTGAAAGTGCTCAAGACCGTGGTCGATGCGCGCAAGGGCGACCGCACCGTGCAGATGGACGCCGCGCGCGATGCGCTGCTCAAGCTGATGGACCGCGTCTCCAGCCTCGATGAAGACCGCATCCTGCGCAGCTTCATGGGCGTGATCGATGCGACCCTGCGCACCAGCTACTACCAGACCGATGCCGAGGGCCGTCCGGGCCACGTCATCAGCTTCAAGTTCGATTCGGCGCTGGTGCCGGACCTGCCCAAGCCGCGTCCGTACCGCGAAATCTTCGTGTACGGCCCGCGCGTGGAAGGTACCCACCTGCGCTTCGGCGCCGTGGCTCGTGGTGGCCTGCGCTGGTCGGATCGTCGCGAAGATTTCCGTACCGAGGTGCTGGGCCTGGTCAAGGCACAGATGGTCAAGAACACGGTGATCGTGCCGGTCGGCGCGAAGGGCGGTTTCTTCGCCAAGATGCCGCCGGTCAACGGTGACCGTGATGCGGTGTTCGCCAACGGCGTGGCCTGCTACAAGCTGTTCATCCAGGGCCTGCTGGACATCACCGACAACATCGTCAACAACAAGATCGTGCCGCCGGTGGACGTGGTCCGCCACGACATGGACGACCCGTATCTGGTGGTGGCCGCCGACAAGGGCACCGCGACCTTCTCCGACATCGCCAACGGCCTGGCCGTGGCGCACGGCTTCTGGATGGGCGACGCGTTCGCCTCCGGTGGCTCGGTCGGTTACGACCACAAGGGCATGGGCATCACCGCCCGCGGTGCGTGGGAGTCGGTCAAGCGCCACTTCCGTGCGCTGGGCCGTGACAGCCAGAGCCAGGACTTCACCGCGGTCGGCGTGGGCGACATGTCCGGCGACGTGTTCGGCAACGGCATGCTGTTGTCGCGCCATATCCGCCTGGTCGCGGCATTCGATCACCGCCACATCTTCCTGGACCCGAACCCGGATGCGGCCACGACCTTCGTCGAGCGTGAGCGTCTGTTCACCGTGCCGCGCTCCAGCTGGGCCGATTACGATGCCAAGCTGATCAGCAAGGGCGGTGGCGTGTACCCGCGTACGCTGAAGTCCATCGAGATCACCCCGCAGGTCCGTGAGGTACTCGGCCTGGACGAGGGCATCAAGTCGATGACCCCGAACGACCTGATGAGCGCGATCCTGAAGTCGCCGGTCGACCTGCTGTGGAACGGCGGCATCGGTACCTACGTCAAGGCGGCCAGCGAGCAGCACAGCGATGTCGGCGACCGCGCCAACAACGCGCTGCGCGTCAATGGCGGCGAGCTGCGCTGCAAGGTGGTGGGCGAGGGCGGCAACCTGGGCATGACCCAGCTGGGCCGTATCGAAGCCGCCCAGGCCGGCGTGCTGCTCAACACCGACTTCATCGACAACTCGGCCGGTGTGGACACCTCCGATCACGAAGTCAACATCAAGATCCTGCTCAACGATGTGGTGCGGGCCAAGAAGTTGACCGTCGAACAGCGCAACAAGCTGCTGGCCTCGATGACCGACGAAGTGGCCGCGCTGGTGCTGATGGACAACTACCGTCAGAACCAGGCGCTGAGCCTGATGGAACGCATGGCGGTCAAGCGCCTGGGTTCCAAGCAGCACTTCATCCGTACGCTGGAACAGCAGGGCCTGCTGGACCGCCAGATCGAGTACCTGCCCTCGGATGCGGAACTGTCCGCACGCAAGGCGCGTGGCCAGGGCCTGACCCGTCCGGAGCTGTCGGTGCTGTTGTCCTACTCCAAGCTGGTGGCCTTCCAGCAGCTGCTCGAGTCGGACATCCCGGAAGATCCGTACCTGTCCAAGGAGCTGCAGCGCTACTTCCCGACGCCGCTGCAGAAAAAGTACGCCGATGCGATGGAGCGTCACCGCCTGAAGCGCGAAATCATCGCCACGGCCGTGACCAACCAGACCATCAACCGCATGGGCGCCACCTTCCTGATGCGCATGCAGGAAGACACCGGCCGCACCGTGGCCGAGGTCGCCAAGGCGTACACGATCAGCCGTGAGACGCTGGATGCACGCGCGCTGTGGGCACAGATCGACGCCCTCGACGGCACGTTGCCGGAGTCGGTGCAGATCGATGCGCTGGAAGTGATCTGGAAGCTGCAGCGTTCGTTCGTGCGCTGGCTGCTCTCGCGCCCGGGCGCCATGCCGGGCATCACCGAAGCCGTCAACCGCTACCAGGCCGCGTTCAACGACATCCGCGACGCCTCGGGCGTGCTGCCGGATTCGCAGCGCCCGGCCTACGAGGCCAGCGTGCAGGAGTGGAAGGACAAGGGCCTGCCGCCGGCGTTGTCGCAGCAGCTCTCGGAACTGCAGTTCCTGGAGCCGGCGTTCGACATCATCGAACTGGCCCGCACCCGCAAGCTCAAGCCGGTGGACGTCTCCAAGGTCCACTTCCGCCTGGGCGACGCCCTGCAGCTGCCGTGGCTGTTCGAGCAGATCGACGCGCTGGAGGTCAACGGCCGCTGGCACGCCGTGGCCCGTGGCGTGCTGCGCGACGAGCTGGCCGCCCACCATCGCAACCTGGCCGCCCAGGTCCTGTCGATGAAGGGCAGCAGCGCCGAGGCCAAGGTCGCCGCCTGGATGGGTCGCGATGACAGCAGCCTGCGCTTCACCCTGGCGATGCTGGCCGAGCTGGCCGAGCAGAAGACCCTGGACTACCCGACCGTTTCGGTCGCGGTCCAGCGCCTGGGTCAGCTGGCTTCGCATGGTGCGTAAGCATGGGGCGTGAGCGCATTCGCGCTGACGCCCCACGGTTTGCGTTGCAAACCGTGGGCCCCATGCAAACGATGCTTCCAGACCCCCGCGCCTTCGGCGCGCCCCCCTGACTCAGGGGGGCTCTGCTCCAGAGGGATGGGCGGGGGCCGGTAACGGCATTGCATGAGAAACACACGGCTCCGCTTCGGCGGGGCCGTTTTCGTTTCCGTCCGTGCCGGCCCGCGACCGGCACGAACGGTTATGCTCTTGCCGGCATACCCCACCCGGATTCACCGATGAGCGACACCCCCCGTATCGCCTTCATGGCCAGCTCCACCGAAGCGGCGCAGCTCGCCCTGGCACAGATGCGGGCCCGCTATGGCGACTACACGCCCGAGCAGGCCGAGGTGCTGTGCCCGTTGGGGGGGGATGGCTTCCTGCTGCAGACGCTGCATCGCTATGGTGCGCTGGAAAAGCCGGTGTTCGGCATGAAGCTGGGCACGGTGGGCTTCCTGATGAACCAGTTCCGTGATGATGATCTGCCCGCGCGCCTGGCGGCCGCGGAGCCGGCCAACCTGCGGCCGCTGGAGATGCTGGCGTTGACCGAGTCCGGCACCACCACCGGCTCGCTGGCCTACAACGACGTCTCGCTGCTGCGGCAGACCCGCCAGGCCGCGCATATCGGCATCGACCTCAATGGCCAGGAGCGCGTGGCCGAGCTGATCGGCGACGGGGTGCTGGTCGCCACCCCGGCCGGCAGCACCGCCTACAACTATTCCGCGCATGGCCCGATCCTGCCGCTGGGCTCGCACACGATCGCGCTCACCCCACTGGCGCCGTACCGTCCGCGCCGCTGGCGGGGTGCGATCCTCAAGGCGGACACCGAAGTGCGCTTCCGGGTGCTCGACCCGTACAAGCGCCCGGTCAGCGTCACCGCCGATTCGCACGAAACCCGCGATGTGGTGGAAGTGACCATCCGCGAATCGCGCGAACGCCGCGTCACCATGCTGTTCGACCCGGAGCACAATCTGGAAGACCGGATCCTGAGCGAACAGTTCATGTTCTGACGGCGCACGGCCGTGCTGGCCATGCACTGTGGGAGAATGGCTGGCCGGCCGCTGCGGCCGCATTGGATTGCTGATTGCCATGGGCGACAACACCCCCCGTTTGCTGACCGTTGCCGTGACGTCGCGGGCCCTGTTCGATCTGGAAGAGGGCCACGCGCTGTTCGAGGCCGAAGGCGTCGATGCCTATGCCGAGTACCAGCGCAAGCACGAAGATGATGTGCTGCGCCCCGGCGTGGCCTTCCCGGTGGTACGCAAGCTGCTCGCGCTCAACCAGGGCCAGTCGCCGGAACAGCCGCGGGTGGAAGTGATCCTGCTGTCGCGCAACTCCGCCGATACCGGCCTGCGCATCTTCAATTCGATCCAGCACTACGACCTGGGCATCATCCGCGCGACCTTCACCGCGGGCGAGCCGACATGGCCGTATGTGAAGCCGTTCGGCACTGATCTGTTCCTGTCGGCCAACCCGGAGTCGGTGCGGCGCGCGCTGCTGCACGGGATCGCTGCCGCGACCATCCTGCCCAAGCCGCCGGGCGAGACCATCGCCGCAGCCGAACAGGTCGATCTGGGCCGTCCGCTGGGCCAGCTGCGCATCGCCTTCGATGGTGATGCGGTGATCTTCGGCGATGAGAGCGAACGCATTTCGCGCGAGCAGGGCGTGGAAGCGTTCGGCCGCCATGAGCGTGAGAACGCCCGTGAGCCGCTCAGTGGCGGTCCGTTCCGCAACTTCCTCTCGGCCCTACACACCCTGCAGGCCGTGTTCCCCTCGGGCGAAGATGCGCCGATCCGCACCGCGCTGGTCACTGCGCGTTCGGCACCGGCGCACGAGCGGGTCATCCGCACGCTGCGCGAGTGGGGCGTGCGCCTGGACGAGGCGCTGTTCCTGGGCGGCCGCCACAAGGGCCCGTTCCTGGAAGCGTTCGGCGCGGACATCTTCTTCGACGATTCCCAGCACAACATCGACAGCGCGCTGCAACACCAGAGCGTGGCCGCCGGGCACGTGCCGCATGGGGTCGCCAACGACGGTTGATGGTGCGTGGGGGCCATGTACCCACCAACGGTGGCGCCCATGTACCCACCAACGGTGGGTACCTACTGGATCGGCAGGACCGCCGGGCCGGTGCTTTCGGGGTTCAATGGCAGCCGGATGTCGACCAGGCGCCAGCGCAGCCCCGAGCGCTGCAGGATGAAGACCACCGGCGCGCCCTGCGGGGTATGGGTGGTGGCGGTGAACCGCGACAGCGACTCGAAATGGTGGGTGGCGCCGTTCAGCGGCCGTGCCGGCCGTGGCGCCGCGTAGGCATCGTTGCTGGGGCTGTCCAGGTCGTTGCTGGCGCGCTTCCACAGGGTGTGGCCCTCCAGCAGCGCACCGATGCCGGTGGGGGTCACCAGTGCGTCCACGGCGGTCGCGCTCAGCCGGTCACCGGCCGAGAGCAGCAACGCACCGAACAGGCTGGACTGCATGTCCGGACCCGCGCGGCGCACCACGTAATCGCTCAGCTGGGCGCGCAGGTTGGCGCGCAGCATCGGGAAATCCACGTAACGGTCGAGCCTGGCGGTATCACGCTGTTCGATCGCGCGGCTGAGGCCATGCACGGTCACGTAGGGGCCGCTGAACACGATGCCGGCCAGCACCAGCAGCACGGTGACCAGCAACCAGAGCAGCTTCTTCATCGGATCTGCCTTGTCGTCATGGTGCCCAGCTTGACCCAGCCGGCGTCAGCGCACGTGAAGCTCAGAATTCCAGGTCCAGCGCCGCACACAGGTAATCCACGAACGGGGCCAGCGTGACCAGGTCGGCTGCGATGGTCTGGCGCAGTCGCGGCCCGGTCATCGTGGCGTCGTCCAGCGAGCGCCAGAACACCCAGTTGCGGTGCTTGAGATCGTCGATGAACTCGAACTCCGGCTCGAACCCGCGCGGGGCCCGCACCAGCTTTTCGCTTTCCTCGAAATCGAACTTCTTGCGCAGCACCGGCGAATGCGCGGCGGCCTTCCAGCTGCCCGGGTTGTCGACGATGAAATGCCGCACCTTGCGCTGCGTGGCCGGCTCGGGATGCCACAGGCCGGCGCCGACGAAGCTCTCGCCCGGCTGCAGGTGGATGTAGAACGACGGGGCTGGCACCTGCTTGCGCCGCTCATGGAACAGGCGCGCGCCCTGCCAGCTCTTGTAGGGCGACTTGTCGTTGGAGAAGCGCGCATCGCGGTAGATGCGGAACAGCGAGCCACCCACGGTGCGCGGATCGGCGCGGAAGTGCTCGCTGACTGCGGCCAGGTCCGGCTGCAGATCGGTGATCAGGCGCAGGAACGGCTGGCGGACGTGCTCTTCGTACTTCGGCTTGTGCTCGTTGAACCAGGTCTTGTCGTTGTTGCGGGCCAGGCCGCGCAGGAAGGTGAAGGTGGCCGGGCTGAAATACGTGCTCATAGGCTGCTCTGCAGGTGGGTGCCCCAGTCGCGCAGGTGCTGCAGCAGGGCGAGCTTGCCGGCATCGTCGGCGTGCTCTGCGGCCAGTGCATCCAGCTGCGCGGTGAACTGCGGCAGGGTCTGTTCGCCCAGCGATGCATCGCCGAGTAGGCGCTGGCGACGATAGTCGTTCCAGCGTGAGCGCTCAGTGGTGTCCAGGGTGTCCGGGTAGTTCCGGGCGCGGTACCGGAACAGCAGCTCGGGCATGCGCGGGTCGCGCAGGCGCTCGGCGAAGCTGGCCAGTTCGGCCGGCGGGCTGGTGCGGATGCGTGCCATCAGGGATTTGTCGCCGTCGGCCAGGAAGCCGTCGTAGAGCGAGGCGTCCACATCGCTCGGCGCCAGCGAGCGCTCACCTGAATACACCTGGCGAACTTTTTCGGCCAGGGCCGGGCCGATCTGTCGCAGGCGCTCGGCGTTGGCTTCGATCGCGGCCGGGTCGATGCCCAGCCGCGCATGGTCGGCCGGGCGTAGATGGTTCCAGGCGACCAGCGCCGGGACCTTGTTGAGGTGCACTTCCTTGAGCGGCACGCGCTGCTCACCGTCGGCCATGTCGGCCGCGCGGGTGTACAGGCGCGCGGCGATGGTTTCCGGCGGCAGATCGAGCAGCGGCTCGATATCGCCCTCCAGATCGAACGCGATGATGCGGTTGTTGATGAAGGGATGGCGCGCCAGTGGCAGCACCGGTGCCGCGCACATGCGCTGGGCCGGGTAACGCATCGAGATGTGCAGCACCGGCTGCATCGCATCCACATCCAGCAGGCTGCCCACGAAGCGCTTGTCACGCAGCTTCAGCGCGTAGTCCCAGAGCCGGGGCTGGGCCTGCTTGAACAGCTTCGCCAAGCCGATCGTCGCGTGCACATCGGACAGCGCTTCATGTGCATCGCCCTCGCGGACGTTGTTGGCCGTGGCCAGATGCTCGAGCTTGAACGACGTGGCGCCGTCTTCGCGCTGCGGCCAGACAATCCCGTCCGGGCGCAGCGCATGCAGCAATCGCATCATGTCCAGCAGATCCCAGCGCGAATTGCCGTTGCGCCACTCGCGTTCATAGGGGTCGTAGAAGTTGCGGAACAGCCCGTGGCGGACGAACTCATCGTCGAAGCGCAGCGTGTTGTAGCCCAGCGAGCAGGTGCCCGGCTGCGCCATCAGGTCGTTGATCCGCGCGAACGCTTCGGCCTCGGTGACGCCGGCGCTCAGCGCGTGCTGCGGGGTGATGCCGGTGATCAGGGTGGCGATCGGGGAGGGCAGCAGATCATCGGCCGGTTTGACGTAGAAGCTGACCGGTGCTTCGATGATGTTCAGATCGGCATCGGTGCGAATACCGGCGAACTGCGCGATGCGCGTGCGGCGCGGGTCCTGACCGAAGGTTTCCAGGTCATAGAACAGGAAGCTGTCGGCCATCAGTGCGCACCCTCCAGGACGGGCAGTTGTTCGTGGACCAGCCGCTCCAGTGCGGCCCAGTCGATATGCGCCAGGCTGTCGTGCCCGGCAGTGGCTTGCTCCAGCATGCGCCGCTGCAGCTCGGTGCGCGCCAGCGCCACGGCGTACGGGGTACGCAGGAAGGTGACCATCGTGTAGTGCGGCACGAAGCGGGTCGGCCAGCGCGCCTGCAGCGCCTGTTCCAGTTCGCGCTGCAGCAGGAACTGCGGATCGGCCACGCGGTCGCGCATCTCCAGGTAATTCTCCAGCGCCATCTGCTGGATCGCCTCGGCGTTCGGCTTGCGGTCCGCTTCGAATGCAGCGAAGGCCTCGCCCAGCGAATCCTGCTCCAGCAGATGCGCGGCCAGGGCGATGCAGTCTTCGAAGGCGCAGTTCATGCCTTGGCCGTGGAACGGGACCATCGCGTGCGCCGCGTCGCCGATCAGCACCGCGCGGCCCTTCATATGCCAGTGCTTGAGATGCAGCGTGCCCAGCAGGCCCGGCGGATGCTGCTCCCAGTCGCGGCGCAGGTTCGGGATCAGCGCCAGCGCATCGGGGAAGTCGCGCGCGAACAGCGCTTCGGCCTCGGCCCCGCTGTTGGTGGTGGCAAAGCTCGGATCGCCCTCGTTGGGCAGGAACAGGGTGACCGTGAACGTGCCTTCGTCGTTCGGCAACGCGATGCACATGTAGTGCCCGCGCGGCCAGATGTGCAGTGCATTGGCCTCGATCCGGAAGCCGCCATCGTCGGTCGGCGGGATTTCCAGCTCCTTGTAGGAGTGGTCCAGGAAGTCGATGCGCTCGTCCAGCGGCTGCTTGCGGTTCATCGCCGCGCGCAGCGCCGAGCCGGCACCGTCGGCCCCGATCAGGGTGTCGAAGCGGATGTCGTGCGGCTGGTCGTCGCGGTCGTCGATGAAGCGCGCGTAGCCGGCATCGAAATCCACCGTGTGCAGGCGGCGGTGGAAGTGCACGGTCGCACCGGCATCCTCGGCCAGCTGCAAAAGCGTGGTGTTGAGGTCTTTGCGGTGGATCGACCAGATCACTTCGCTGTCGTCGCGCCCGTAGCGTTGCAGCTGCGGCTCGCCTTCGCGCGGGTGGATCATGCGCCCGCGCATCATCACCGCCTTGGCCATGACGGCGTCTTCCACGCCGGCTTGGCGCAGTGCGTGCCGGCCGCGTTCGGCCAGCGCCAGATTGATCGAACGACCGGACTCGTAATCGCTCACGCGCGGATCGCCGCGGCGCTCATACAAGGTGATCTGCCAGCCCTGGCGGGACAGCAGGATGGCCAGCAGTGAACCGGCCAGGCCAGCGCCGATGATGCTCAGCGAGCGGGAGGGGGTAGCGATCAAGGCGATGTCCGTGGGGGCGGGGAGGGCGGTCGGGTCAGCGACCGGCCCAGGCGTCCACTTCCTCGACGAAGTGGTGCAGGTCGAGATAGCGGTTGTACAGCGGTGTCGGCGAGATGCGGATCACGTCGGGCTCGCGCCAGTCGCCGAGCACACCCACGGTCTGCAGGTACTCGAACAGGCTGCGGCCGCGCTCGCGGCCACCGGCCACACGCAGCGAGAGCTGGCAGCCGCGGCGATCCGGCTCCGAAGGCGTCAGCACCTCCAGCACGCCCGACAGGCGCGCACGCACCAGCGCATCCAGCATGCCGGTCAGGCGCAGCGATTTGGTCCGCAGCGCATCGATGCCGCCGGCTTTGTCGACCACATCGAGGGCCGCGCGCAGCGGGGCCAGGCCCAGCACCGGCGGATTGCTGAGCTGCCAGCCTTCGGCACCGACAGCGGGCACGAACTGTGGCGCCATCTTGAAGCGGGTGGCTTCTTCATGGCCCCACCAGCCGGCGAAGCGCGGCAGCGTGGTATCGCGGTGATGGCGTTCGTGCACGAAGCAGCCGGCCACGGCGCCCGGGCCGGCGTTGAGGTACTTGTAATGGCACCACACGGCGAAATCCGGCGCGATATCGTGCAGCCGCAACGGCACATTGCCGACCGAATGCGCCAGATCGAAGCCGACGCGGGCGCCCTGCAGGCGCGCCATGCGGGTGATGGCGTCCAGATCGAACACCTGGCCACTGCGGTACTGCACGCCAGGCCACAGCACCAGCGCCAGGCGCGGGCCGTGTTCGGTGATGGCGCGTTCGATGGCCTGCAGCGAGATCGTGCCGTTGGGCTCGTCGGGCTGCACTTCGATCAGATCGGTATCGGGGTTGAAGCCATGGAAGCGGATCTGCGACTCCACCGCATGCCGATCCGTCGGGAAGGCGCCGGCCTCCATGAGGATGACGGGGCGCTCGACGGTGGGCCGGTAGAAGCTGACCATCATCAGGTGCAGGTTGACGCTGAGGGTGTTCATCGCCACGACTTCGCTGGGCAAGGCGCCGACGACGCGGGCGAGCTGTTCGCTGACCAGGCGGTGGTAGTGCAGCCACTGGGTGTCGCCGGTGAAGTGGCCTTCGACCGCCAGCGAGGCCCATTTGTCCATGACTTCCTGGACGGCGGCACGTGCCCCGCGCGGCTGCAGACCCAGCGAGTTGCCGACGAAGTAGGTCTGGTCGCGATGGTTGTGCTGCGGGAATACGAATTCGTTGCGCAGGGCGCGCAGCGGGTCGGCGGCGTCCAGGGCAACGGCATGGGTGCGGCTGAGGAGTTCGGACATGGTGCAACCGGCGGTGTCAGTGAGCCGACAGTTTATCCGGGTGGTGGGGGCGTGGGCTGAATCTGGCTTGCGGTGCTGATTTGGCGGGGGCTGGTGATTGGCAGCTGGCGCTCAAGGGACCCAACGCCAATGCCGAAGCCGAAGCCGACGCCAAAGCCAAAGCCAAAGCCAAAGCCAAAGCCAAAGCCAAAGCCAAAGCCAAAGCGTACGGAGTGACGTTCCAGTGTACGGGCCGGTGTGGGTGGGCCTGCTGGACCCGCCGCAAGTACGTCCATGTAGGCTCGTAGTGCGGCATCCATGCCGCACACGGTCCTGCAGACCCACCCACACCGACCCGCTGACAATTGGCTGGGGCGCACGGGAAAACGGGGGCGGGGCTACGTCTTTGATTGTGTTGGCGTGCGGCTTGAGAGCTGAGGGCGAGCCAGCAGTGGTGGAGGGTGCATCGACTCGCTACAGCGGCGTCTCTCTGGATGGGATCGAACACAACGGCGGCACTTGCTCCCCCATTTGGCCGGTGTTGGTTTCAACTTTCGAAGCTGCCCCTGACGCAGCAGAGCAGCAGTTGCCGTTGACGCTGCTCTTTCCTTGCAAGCCGGCCCACTCCCAGGCGCCTCAACCGCGGGCTCTAAAGCAACAACGCTCTAAAGCTCTCAGGCTTTCAAGTCCTGACGCCCTGGAGCGACCCAGCCATCACCCCCCAACAGCGACCTTCGCAGGCAGCGGATCCACATGCCCGCACGCATCGCACGTGCGCAACGCCAATGACGAGTGATAGCGATCGAACACCTTCGGCAGATCCGTCTCGATGTTCTCCAGCGCGAAAAACTCCTCGTACAACTTGTGATTGCACCGCTCGCAGAACCACATCAACCCATCGCGCTCATGCGCCAGCCGCTTGCGCTCCACCACCAGGCCCACACCGCCTGGCGGGCGGCGCGGCGAATGTGGCACACCGCCCGGCAACAGGAAAATCTCTCCCGCGCGGATCGGAATGTCGCGCACCGCGCCATCCTCCTGCACCTTCAGCGTCATCTCCCCTTCAAGCTGATAGAACCACTCCGGGCCCTCGTCGTAATGGAAATCCGTGCGGCTGTTCGGGCCGCCGACCACCATCACGATGAAATCGCCGTTCTCGATCATCTTGTTGCCGACCGGCGGCTTCAGCAGATGCCGGTTCTCTTCGATCCAAGCGAGCAGATTGATGGGCGAGGCAAGCATGGGAGATGTCCGTAAAAGGAAGAATCAGTCGCGCCGACCGTGGCGCGGCACGTAGGACAGTGCCTTCTCGTAGGCCGGCTGCAGGTCTTCCGGTGCGCCCACGTCAATGCCCATCTCGCGCACCCGGCCGTCCTTCAGGCTGTATACCCAACCGTGCACCATCAGCTTCTGGCCGCGTGCCCAGGCGTCCTGCACGATCGTCGAGCGGCAGGCGTTGACCACCTGCTCGATCACGTTCAACTCGCACAGGCGCGCATGCTTCAGCGCCGGATCCTCGATCGCCTCCATGATCGTCGAATGTTTCTGCGCGACATCGCCGACATGGCGCAGCCAGTTGTCGGCCAGGCCCACGCGCGTGTTGTTCAAGCTGGCGTGCACGCCGCCGCAGCCGTAATGGCCCACGATCAGGATGTGCTTCACCTTCAGCTGATCCACGGCGTACTGGATCACGCTCAGGCAGTTCAGATCGGTATGCACCACCACGTTGGCCACGTTGCGATGCACGAAGACTTCGCCCGGTGCCATGCCGATGATCTGGTTGGCCGGCACGCGCGAATCGGAACAGCCGATCCACAGGTATTCCGGGTGCTGCTGCTTGGCCAGCTGGTGGAAGAACTCCGGGTCTTCTTTCTCGATCCGGTCTGCCCATTCGCGGTTGTTCTGCAGCAGCTTGTGGATGTCTTTCATCGTGCGGGGTCCCTGGCGTCGGGTGGGGGCAAGGCGCGGCCAGCGTGGCCGCGTCGTCGCAGGAAATAGGAAGGGTCAGTCGGCGGCAGTGCCGCCCTCACGGCGCCAGCGCATCCACTGCGCCAGCTCACGAGATGCCGGGGCGTCCAGTGCCGACAGCGCATCGATCACGCTGGACTGGTTGGCCTCGGGGTGGTTCTGGCTGAGCTTGAGTTTGATCTGCACCTGCGCCGGGCGGAAGCGGAAACCGACGATGCCGCCGAGCATGCGCTGCTGGCGGGGCTCAATCGGCAGCAGATCCCAGTCGCCGCCGACCTGCGCCTCGTAGTGCGCGCTCAGGCCGTCGAGCATGGCGATCAAGGCATCGGCATCGGTCACCGGCTCCAGCACGCCACGCAGTTCCGCAGCGGCGTAGTTCCAGGTCGGGACGCGCGCCTGCGCAGCCTTATCGGGATACCAGCCTGGCGATACGTAGGCGTGCGGGCCCTGCACCAGCATCAATGCAGGGCCGGCGTGTCCCGCCTGCGGGTTGGGCTTGGCCCAGTGGCCTTCGATCAGGATGCCGTCGGCATCGCGCCGGTACAGCACCGGCATCCGCGTGGCCTGCGGCAGGCCGTCAGCGCCGCTCGTGACGAGGGTGACGAACGCATCGCGCGCCAGCAGCCGGTCCAGCCAGATCAGATCGGTCTCGACGAAGGCGGACGGGATGAACATCGGCGGTTACGCGCGGGCGCCCAGGCTCTGGATCATGCGGCCGTGCAGGGCGTCATCGCTGTCGGCCTGTGGCGGCTGCACTTCATGCAGCGAGAAGCCGCGCACCAGGGCGTCTTCTTCATCCAGACCATCGTAGGCGACGAACTCGGCGTCGAACAGCTGCGAGCGCGCGGTGTCTTCGCTGTCATAGCTCAGCGTGTTGCCGTCGCTGTCCAGCACCTCGGCGGTGCCGGCCGGGCGCACGCGCAGGCGGGCCCAGATCAGGGTGTTGCCGAGGCTGGCCAGGAACCACTCGTCGTGGTGGGAAGTGTCGTCGTTCATGTGATTACCATCGAAAGCAGCCAGAGCAGGGCAGCCATGCCCAGTCCAGCAAGAAGCGTAAGCAGGGAGAGCCAGGCCGGCGCGGCCAGGCCGGTCAGCGAGCGGTCGGTGCTCTGGCGATAGTCGCGGCCGAGCAGCCAGCGCAGCGCATCCGGGCGCAGAAACGCGCCCGTGCCGAAACGATCCGCCAGCGCCGGGTGGCGGTCGCGGATGTGGACCAGGGTCAGCGGCCAGAAGATCACGAAGGCACTGAACCCGGCGATCGCCACGCCGACGAAACACAGCGCGAAGAACAGGGTCATGGTTCAGTGCCTCCGTAGGTCGATCAGAATTCGGCGCTGCCCGGTGCGCGCGGGTAGGGGATCGCGTCGCGGATGTTGCTCAGCCCGCAGACGTAGACCACCAGGCGCTCGAAGCCCAGGCCGAAGCCGGCGTGCGGCACCGAACCGTAGCGGCGGAAATCGCGGTACCAGCCGTAATGCGCCGGATCCAGGCCGAACTGCGCCATGCGCGCGTCCAGCACATCCAGGCGCTCTTCGCGCTGGCTGCCGCCGATGATCTCGCCGATGCCCGGGGCCAGCACGTCCATCGCCGCGACGGTCTTGCCGTCATCGTTCAGGCGCATGTAGAACGCCTTGATGTGCTCGGGGTAGTTGGTCACCACCACCGGGCGGCCGATGTGCTCTTCGGTCAGCCAGCGCTCGTGCTCGGTCTGCAGGTCCAGGCCCCATTCGACCGGGAAGTCGAACTTCCGGCCGGAGTTCTGCAGCAGCTTCACCGCTTCGGTGTAGTCGATCTGCTCGAACGGTGCGTTGATGAAACCTTCCAGCTTGGTGATCGCGTTCTTGTCCACGCGCTCGGCCAGGAAGGCCAGGTCGTCGCCACGCTCATCGAGCACCGCGCGGAACAGGTACTTCAGGAACTGCTCGGCCAGGCGTGCGTCTTCGGCCAGATCGGCGAAGGCGATTTCCGGCTCGATCATCCAGAACTCCGCCAGATGACGGGTGGTGTTGGAGTTCTCGGCACGGAAGGTCGGGCCGAAGGTGTAGACCTTGCTCAGCGCCAGGCAGTAGGCCTCGACGTTCAGCTGGCCGGACACGGTCAGGAAGGTTTCCTTGCCGAAGAAGTCGCGGCTGAAATCCACCTCGCCCTTTTCGTTGCGCGGCAGGTTGGCCATGTCCAGGGTCGAGACCCGGAACATCTGGCCGGCACCTTCGGCATCGGACGTGGTCACGATCGGGGTGCTGATCCAGTTGAAGCCGTTCTGGTGGAAGAAGCGGTGCACGGCCTGGGCCAGGCAGTTGCGGATGCGGGTGACCGCACCGAACAGGTTCGTGCGGGGGCGCAGGTGCGCCACTTCCCGCAGGAATTCCGGGCTCATCGGCTTGGGTTGGATCGGGTAGGTCAGCGGGTCTTCGACCAGGCCCACGATCTCGATGTCGCTGGCCTGGATCTCGAAGGACTGGCCCTTGCCCTGGGATTTGACCAGGGTGCCGCGGGCGATCACCGAGCAGCCCGGGGTCAGGCTCTTGATGTCGTCGAAGTTGGCCAGGGTGTCATTGGCCACCACCTGGATGGGGGCGAAGCAGGAGCCATCGGTGACATTGACGAAGGCAAGCGCCGCAGAGCCGCGCACCGTGCGGACCCATCCGCGTACTGTTGCCTCGCCGCCTTCCGGGATCTTCCCGGCAAGCGCATGTTCAACGCTGACCACCGTCATGACTTGAATCCTCTGTTGATCGACTCGATCTCTGAACACGGAGTTTAACGGGTGCGGTGTTCGGCTTGCGAGGCATTTCTCGCGTCCCCCGGGGCTGCGCGCCGTGTGAACCGCAGCTGCGGCCGCCGAGGCCGGGCCGCGCCATACCCTCTATAATGATCACGATCCGCTGGAGTTGCCCGTCATGGCCGTAAGCCTTACCCCTGTTGCCTTTGCCCGTGTGCAGAAGTTCGTCGAACAGACCCCCGGTGCGCTGGGCCTGCGTTTCGGCGTGACCCGCACCGGCTGTTCCGGCTGGGGGCACATCACCGATCTGGCCCGCGATGAGCGCGAAGGCGACACCGTTTTCGAGCAGGATGGGGTCCGCATCTATGTGGATGCCACCAGCCTGGCGCTGGTGGACGGCACCGAGATCGACTTCGGCAAGCACGGGCTGAGCGAGACCTTCACGTTCAGGAACCCGAACGCGACCGCCGAATGCGGCTGCGGCGAGAGCTTCACGACCGAGGCCGACAAGGCCTGATCGCCCGCGCGCCGGGCCTGTTCTGCCCGCCCGGCTTGCCTGCAACCCCTTCTGCTGCCACAATGCGCGGCTTCCTGCCTGATTCCGGGCAGGACCCTTGCCCCACCGCGTTCACCTGCGGGGGGCTGTCCGGCCCTCAAAGGGCCACATCCGAAAGGTAAAAACACATGAGTCGTCATTACGAAGTCGTGTTCCTGGTCCATCCGGACCAGAGCGAACAGGTCCCGGCCATGATCGAGCGCTACAAGGCGCTGGTCGAGAACGGCAACGGCACCATCCACCGTCTGGAAGATTGGGGCCGTCGTCAGCTGGCTTACCCGATCCAGAACCTGGTGAAGGCCCACTACGTCATGCTCAACATCGAGTGCGACCAGGCCGTGCTGAGCGAGCTGGTGGAAAGCTTCCGCTTCAACGACGCCGTGCTGCGCAACCTCGTCATCAAGCGTGACGAAGCTGACACCGAGCAGTCGCTGATCATGAAGAGCAAGGACGAGAAGGGTGACAAGCCCGAGCGTGGCGAGCGTCGTCGTCGTGATGACGAAGAAGGTGAAACCACCCCCGCCGCCGCTGACACCGATGCCGGCGATGACGCCGCTTCGGCCGCTTAAGGAGCACTGACATGTCCAAGTTCTTCCGTCGTCGCAAGTTCTGCAAGTTCACGGCCGAAGGTGTCAAGGAGATCGATTACAAGGATCTCAACACCCTGCGCCAGTACCTCACCGAGAACGGCAAGATCGTGCCGAGCCGCGTGACCGGTACCAAGTCGAAGTACCAGCGCCAGCTGGCAACGGCCGTCAAGCGCGCCCGTTTCCTGGCCCTGATTCCGTACACCGACAACCACGACGTCTGATGAAGGCAGGCGGCCTTCCGGCCGCCGCTTTCGCGGATCCTGCCGCCCGCGCTGTAAAGCGTCGGGTGGTTTCAGGATTCGCCGTTCGGATATTCGGACAGCCATCCGCTGCGGGGCCTGAGCCTCGCTAACGAATACATATTTGGAGCTACACCATGAAGCTGATTCTTCTTCAGAAGGTCACCAACCTCGGCGGTCTGGGCGATCTGGTCGACGTGAAGCCGGGCTACGGCCGCAACTTCCTCGTCCCGACCGGCAAGGCCGTTCCGGCCACCGCGACCAACGTGGCGGAGTTCGAAGCCAAGCGCGCTGATTACGAAGCCAAGGCCCAGTCGATCCACGCTGACGCCGAAGCCCGCAAGGCGAAGCTGGAAGGCAAGAGCGTCACGATCGCTGCGAACGCTTCGACCGAAGGCAAGCTGTACGGTTCGGTTGGCCCGCGCGATATCGCCGAAGCCTTCACCGCTGCCGGCCTGCCGCTGGAAAAGAGCGAAGTGATCCTGGGCGAAGGCGCCTTCCGCAACGTGGGCGAGTACGAGGTGACTGTTCACCTGCACGCCGACGTGGAAACCACCGTCAAGGTGGTTGTGGAAGCCGAAAAGGCCTGATCCCTGCCGAAAGGCGGGAGTCACTGAAACGGGCGCCCGCGAGGGTGCCCGTTTTTGTTTGTGGCAACGGCAACGGCAACGGCTTGGCGCCTTGATGACATCGGTGGGAGGGCGCCGGGTAGCCTGGGCCGGGACCCGCCGTAAACCCGTCCCTGGGGGGGCTCGAAATGCGCCATCCATGGCGCATTACGGTCCCGGCCCAGGCTACCCGGCACCCTCCAGCCAAATGTCCGGTCCGGGCGGTTGGAAGAGCTGGCGTCCGCCGGCTGGGGCGGGCGGTACCCAAGCCGGCATGCTCCGGGTCCAGGCCCAGGTAGATCCACGACATGCGTGGATGTTCTTGCTTCCCCGTCCCCCAGCCACGCATGGCGTGGCTCTCCCGCGCCGTTCCGACGCACAGACGATGGCGGCTCAGCTCGATTTGAGTCATTCCGCTCGGGTCAGGCCAGGCCAGGTCAATCCAAGGCTGCCATGCCTTGGCTCTCAGCCTGCACACCAGCCATGTGTCTACGGGATGGCGTGGGTGGGGTTGCGGGACCGTAATGCGCCATGGATGGCGCATTTCGAGCCCCCATGGACGGGTTCACGGCGGGTCCCGCGACCCCACCCACGCCGTCCCGCCACGCACCAACCTGAAATGCCGGTTCTGCTCTGGCTCTGCCTACCGCTACACGGCCACGGCCAACACCAGCCACGCAGCCCGCCGAACACCCGCCCCGTTATACTCAGGCTATCGCGTCGCCCCCGGGGCCATTGAAACCCTGCAACATCAATGGCTTGAAGGGTAAATCCGCTCCGTAATCCACCATGGTGGGGGTCGCTTCAGGCCTTCGCCCGGAAAACCATCACGCCATGCGTCTGTCCACGATCAAGCTGTCCGGATTCAAATCCTTCGTCGATCCGACCACGCTGCACCTGCCGACCAACATGACCGGCGTGGTGGGCCCCAATGGCTGTGGCAAATCCAACATCATCGACGCCGTGCGCTGGGTCATGGGCGAAAGCTCCGCCAGCCGCCTGCGCGGCGACTCGCTGACCGACGTCATCTTCTCCGGCTCCTCCGCCCGTAAGCCCGTCTCGCAGGCCGCCGTCGAACTGATTTTCGACAATACCGACCACACCATCACCGGTGAGTACGCCTCGTTCAACGAGATCTCGGTCAAGCGCACCGTCAGCCGCGACGGCAGCAGCAACTACTACCTCAACGGCACCAAGTGCCGCCGCCGCGACATCACCGATCTGTTCCTCGGCACCGGCCTGGGGCCGCGCAGCTATTCGATCATCGAGCAGGGCATGATCAGCAAGATCATCGAGGCCCGGCCCGAAGATCTGCGTGTGTATCTGGAAGAAGCCGCCGGCATCTCCAAGTACAAGGAGCGCCGCAAGGAAACCGAAACCCGCATCCGGCATACCCGCGAAAACCTGGATCGCCTGGGCGACCTGCGCGAGGAAATCGGCAAGCAGCTCGAGCACCTCAAGCGCCAGGCGCGCCAGGCCGAGCAGTACCAGGCGTTGCAGGAAGAGCGCAAGGTCAAGGATGCCGAGTGGAAGGCGCTGGAGTACCGCGGCCTGGATGGGCGCCTGGGCGGGCTGCGCGAAGCGTTGTCGCGCGAGGAAACGCGCCTGCAGCAGTTGATCGCCGAACAGCGCGACGCCGAAGCGCGCATCGAAACCAGCCGGCTGCGCCGAGAAGAAGCCTCCGATGCGCTCAACACCGCGCAGGCCGAGGTGTACCAGGTCGGCAGCACCCTGGCGCGCCTGGAGCAGCAGATCCAGCATCAGCGCGAGATGTCGCAGCGACTGAACAAGGCGCGCGATGAAGCCCAGCAGGCGCTGGCCGATCTGGGCCAGCACATCAGTGGCGATGAGGCCAAGCTGATGGTGCTGCGCGAGGCGGTCGATGACGCCGAGCCGCGCCTGGAGCAGCTGCAGGAAGAGAACGAAATCAAACAGGAAGCCCTGCGCGATGCCGAGGCGCGCCTGGCCGATTGGCAGCAGCGCTGGGAAAGCCACACCCGCAGCACCTCCGAGGCCTCGCGTGCCGGGGAAGTCGAGCGCACCCGCGTGGACTATCTGGACCGCCAGGTGCTGGAAGCCGACCGTCGCCGCGAGTCGCTGCAGGCCGAACGTGCCGGGCTGGATCTGGACGCATTGGCCGAGGTGTTCGAGGAGCTGCACATCCAGCACGAGACCCAGAAGGCCTCGCTGGACACGCTCAACGAGCAGGTCGAAGAACGCAAACACGCCGTGGCCGGGTTGCAGGATCGCCAGCGCACCGGGCAGACCGAGCTGGCTGAGATCCGCAAGCAGGCCCAGGCCGCACGCGGCCGTTTGTCTTCGCTGGAAACCCTGCAGCAGGCCGCGCTGGGCCAGGAGCAGGGCGCGGCGGTGGCATGGCTGAAGGCGCGGGGGCTGGACTCCGGCGCGCGCGTCGGTGAGCGCCTGACCGTGGAGAGTGGCTGGGAAAACGCCGTGGAAAGCGCGCTCGGTCAGCTGATCGAAGGTGTGCTGGTCGATGCACCGGAAACGCTGGTGGATGCGCTGGGCGAACTCGGCGAAGGCCGCATCGCGCTGGTCTCGGCTGAGCAGGACGCGCTGGACGTCGCGCCGACTTCGTTGGCCGCGAAAGTACAGGGCCCCACCGCGATCCGTCGCCTGCTTGCGCGCCTGCATGCCGCCGAGGATCTCGAGGCCGCGCGTGCACTGCAGGCGACGCTGGGTGAGGGCGATTCGGTCATTACCCGCGGTGGCGAGCGCCTGGGTGAAGGTTGGGTGCGCGTGTCGCGCTCCGGCGCGGCCAAGCAGGGCGCGCTGCTGCGTGAACGCGAGATCGTCACCCTGCGCGAGCAGATTGAGACGTTGCAGGACCGCGAAGCGGCCCTGGAACAGCAGTTGTCCGGTTTCCGTGACCAGTTGCTGGCCGGTGAGCAGCAGCGCGAAGACGCGCAGCGCCAGTTGTATCTGGCGCATCGCAGCGTGTCCGAACTTGGTGGGCAGTTGCAGAGCCAGCAGGGCAAGGTGGAAGCCGCCCGAACCCGCATCGATCGTATCGAAGGCGAACTGGTGCAGCTGCTGGAAACGCTGGATGCCGGCCGTGAGCAGGTGCGTGAAGCACGCGCGCGCCTGGACGATGCGGTCACCAGCATGGGGGATCTGGAATCGGTCCGCGCGGCGCTGGAAGGCGAGCGCCGCCAGCTCACCGATGCGCGCGACCAGGCGCGTGACCAGGCCCGCAACGTACGCGAAGCGGCGCACTCGCTGGCACTGACCCTGGAATCACAGCGGGCGCAGATCGCCTCGCTGAGCCAGGCACTGGAGCGCATGAGCACGCAGCGCGGGCAGCTGGATACGCGCCTGGGCGAACTGCATTCGCAGCTCGACGAAGGCGATTCACCGGTCAAGACGCTCGAAGCCGAACACCAGAACGCACTGGGTGAGCGCGTGCGTGCCGACCGGGTGCTGGGCGAGGCGCGCACGCTGCTGGATGGCATCGATGCCGAGCTGCGCACGTTTGAACAGACCCGCCATCAGCGCGACGAACAGGCGCTTGCCCAACGCGAGCGGATTTCCCAGCGCAAGCTCGACCAGCAGGCGCTGGTGCTCAGCGCCGACCAGCTGTCGGCCTCGGTGGAGAAGGCCGGCTTCGTGCTGCAGGATGTGATCAACGGCCTGCCCGAGGATGCACGCATCACCGACTGGGAGCAGACGGTCCATCAGATCGACGGCCGCATGCGCCGCCTGGAGCCGGTGAACCTGGCCGCCATCCAGGAATACGGCGAGGCCTCGCAGCGTTCGGAGTATCTGGACGCGCAGAACACCGACCTCACCACCGCGCTGGAAACCCTGGAAGACGCGATCCGCAAGATCGACCGCGAGACCCGCGGCCGCTTCAAGGACACCTTCGACCGGGTCAACGCCGGCGTGCAGCAGCTCTATCCGCGTCTGTTCGGGGGTGGTCACGCCTATCTGGAATTGACAGGTGAAGACCTGCTCGACACCGGTGTTGCGATCATGGCGCGGCCGCCGGGCAAGCGGGTGTCGAGCATCTCGCTGCTGTCCGGTGGCGAGAAGGCGATGACCGCGGTGGCGTTGGTGTTTGCGATCTTCCAGCTCAACCCGGCGCCGTTCTGCCTGCTGGACGAGGTGGACGCGCCACTGGACGAAGCCAACGTCGGCCGCCTGGCCAACATGGTCAAGGAAATGAGCGAGAAGGTTCAGTTCCTGTTTGTGAGCCACAACAAGGCCACGATGGAGGCGGCGCACCAGCTTTCCGGCGTGACCATGCGCGAACCGGGCGTCAGCCGACTGGTCAGTGTCGACCTGGAGGAAGCCGCACGATTGGCGGGCGCGGCGTGACGTGCCATCCTTAAGTACCTGAATGATTTAGCCGGAGAACCTCCCGAATGTCCGACATGGCACTGCTCCGCATCGGCATCCTGGCCGCCGGCCTGCTGTTGATCGCTGCGATCTTCCTGTTTGGCCGTCCGAAAAAGAAAGTGCAAGGCCGCCGCGTCGAGGGTGCCGAAGGCGCCAACGGACAGCGCCGCGAGCCCGTGCTGGGCGAGGGCGAGAGCCCGGCCGACGGCGCCGCGCCCGTGGTGGGCGAAGACGGCGTGACCCAGCCCGAACTCGGCCTGCCCGAGGTGGATGCCGGTGCGGCCAGTGACCTTGGCAAGCGCACCACCCAGGATTTCGACAAGATCGTCTCGCTGTTCGTGGCCGCCCGTGCTGGTGAGCAGCTGCGTGGCGAAGACATCGTCGTCGCTGCGGAAAAGACCGGCCTGGTGTTCGGCCACATGAATGTCTTCCACCGTCTGGTCGAAGGCCATCCTGAGCGCGGCCCGATCTTCTCGATGGCCAGCATCATGAAGCCGGGCAGTTTCGACATGGCCAACATCCGCGAGATGGAAACGCCGGCGATCGCCTTCTTCCTGACCCTGCCGGCGCCGCTGACCGCGCTGGACGCCTGGGAAAAGATGCTGCCGACCGTGCAGCGCATGGGCGAACTGCTCGACGGCGTGGTGCTCGATGACAGCCGCAACGCCCTGGGCCGCCAGCGCATCGCGCACATCCGCGACGAGCTGCGCGCCTACGACCGCCAGCACCAGGCCCCGCCGCTCACCAAAGCGCCGCGCTGGTGATCAAGGAGAGCCGACCAACGGTCGGCTCTCCATTTACCCGTTGCGGCTGACCACCGCCTCGAACGCCTCGCGGAACCGCGCCATCTCGGCCTCGGTGCCGACCGTTACCCGCACCCGCTGCGGCCAGATCGGCCAGCTGCGGCCGATGACCACGCCGCGCGTGGCCATCGCTGCGGAAAACGCTGCGCCGTCACGCTGCACATCGACCACGAAACAGTTCGCTTCGGAAGGCATGCAGGTAAAACCGCGCTTGCCCAGCCAGCCGATGGTCTCCTGCCGCACCAGGGCATTCTCCGCGTTGCGCTGCGCGATCAACCCGGGATCGCGCAGGCTCGCCAGCCCGGCGGCCACCGCCGTGACCGGCAACGGGTTGTCGCCCAGGCTGGCCAGTTCCTTCAGCCTATCCGGATGCGCAGCCGCCACGCCCAGGCGCAGTCCGGCCATCCCGTAGAGCTTGGAGAAGGTGCGCAGCACGATCACGTCATCGCGCTGCATCACCTGGGCGATCACCGAGCGTTGTTCGCTGTACTGCAGGTAGGCCTCATCGACCAGCACCCGGGTCTGCGCAGGCGTGTTGGCCAGCAGCCAGGCGATGTCGGCCGTCGGGGTGATCGAGCCGGTGGGATTGTTGGGGTTGCACAGGTACAGCAGGCCGGCATTGACCGTCGCGGCAGCCGCCGCCATCGCACGCACGTCGTGTGCCCCGTCGGCGCGCAGCGGCACCTTGACCACCGTGGCCCCACGCGCAGCGGCAAGATCGCCCAGCGCCTCGAAGGTGGGATCGGCGACCACCAGCCCCGCACCAGGCGAGGTCCAGAGCACTGCCGCCCGGTTCAGTGGCTCGCTGGAGCCCGGATACAGCCGCACGTGATCCTTGCCGATGCCTTCCTGCTGGGCGAACAGATCGCGCAGCTCGCCGGCCAGAGCAAACAGATACCGCCCGCTGCTGGCGACGATGTCGCGTGCCGCGGCCTGCGCGGCAGGCGATGGCCCATAGGGGCACTCGTTGAAGTTCAGCAGCACCGGTCCCGCACTGGCGGGGAGCGCGCGCGACGGCGTGGCCGACGCAGGCAGTACGCCCAGGCCGGACAACGCCAGGCCGGTACCGGCCAGTTGCAGAAACGAGCGACGGGAAGCGGCAAGGGCAGGGCTCACGGTGCACCGGCAAAGAGGGGTTCGACGCAACCTAGCGCCACTGCGAATCGGCGGCAAGCATTCTTCACTGCGCGCAGGAGCGGGGGGAGGGGTAAAATTGAATGCCCCGCCAGGATCGCCTTCCGCATGACCCCCAGCCCCGCCGCACGTGCCGACGTCCTGCGCCGCCAGATCGAGGATGCCGGCAAGGCATACCACGAGCGCGACGAGCAGCTGATTCCCGACGTCGAGTACGACCGGCTGGTGCGCGAGCTGGAAGCGATCGAGCAGGCGCACCCCGAGCTCATCACCGCAGACTCGCCCACCCGGCAGGTGGGTGGCAAAGCCTCTTCGCGCTTCGCCGAGGTTCGCCATGCGGTGCCGATGCTGTCGCTGGGCAACGCCTTCAGCGATGAGGAAGTCCAGGATTTCGTGCGCCGCATCGGCGAGCGCCTGCGCCGGCGCACGCTTTACTTCTCCGCCGAACCCAAGCTCGACGGCCTGGCGATCAGCCTGCGCTACGAGAATGGCCGCTTCGTCCAAGGCGCAACCCGGGGTGATGGCGCCACCGGTGAGGATGTCAGTGCCAACCTGCGCCAGATCAGCGTGATCCCGCAGGCGCTCACAGGCGAAGGCTGGCCCGAGGTGTTGGAAGTACGCGGCGAGGTCTACATGGCCCGCGCTGATTTCGAGGCCTACAACGCCGATGCCCGGCTGCATGACGGCAAGGTGCTGGCCAATCCACGCAATGCCGCGGCCGGCTCGCTGCGCCAGCTGGATCCGAAGATGAGCGCCAGGCGCAAGCTCAGTTTCTACGCCTATGGCATCGGCCAGGTCGACGGCGGTGAACTGCCGCCCACCCATTCGGCCACGCTGGCCCAGCTGCGTGCATGGGGCTTCCCGGTCAGCGACCTGTGCCAGGTGGTGGAAGGTGCGGACGGGCTGCTCGCCTATTACCGTGACATTGGCGAGCGCCGCGATGGCCTGGCCTTCGATATCGACGGTGTGGTCTACAAGCTCGATGACCGTGCCGGCCAGGAACAGATGGGCTTCGTCGCGCGTGCTCCGCGCTGGGCGATCGCACACAAGTTCCCGGCACAGGAGCAGACCACCACGGTGGAGGCGATCGAGATCCAGATCGGCCGGACCGGCGCGGCGACCCCGGTGGCGCGGCTGGCACCGGTGGCCGTGGCCGGCGTGATCGTGTCCAACGCGACGCTGCACAACGCCGATCAGATCGCGCGTCTGGATGTACGTGTCGGCGATACGGTGATCGTGCGCCGCGCCGGCGATGTGATCCCGGAAGTGGTCAGCGTCATCGCCGATCGCCGGCCCGCCGGTACCACGCCGTGGCAGATGCCCTCGCAGTGCCCCGTATGCGGTTCGGAGATCGTCCGCGAAGAGGGCGAGGCCGCCTGGCGCTGCTCGGGTGAGTTGAGCTGCCCGGCGCAGCGCAAGGAAGCCATCGCGCACTTCGCCTCGCGCCGTGCGATGGATATCGACGGGTTGGGCGGGAAGTACATCGAGACGCTGGTCGATGCCGGCATCGTGCGCGGCGTGGCGGATCTGTACCGCCTGCAGCGCGATCAACTGCTGCAGCTCAAGCTGGTGCTGGATGCCGAGTCGCCCGAGGCGCTGGCCAGCCAGATCGGCCTGCATCTGCCGCCGGAAGGCAGCGGTGACTATCTGCGCGGTCTGCTCAAGCTGGATGGCAGCGATGCGGGATGGCGCGCGCAGGCGCTGGCGATGCCGACCACGTTCACCTGGAACACGAAAAAGATCGCCACCAAGTGGGCCGACAACCTGATCGCCGCCATCGACGCCAGCCGCACCACCACGCTGGAGCGCTTGTTGTTCGCGCTGGGCATCGAGCACGTAGGCGAAAGCACCGCCAAGGCCCTGGCCACCTGGTTCGGCGATCTGCAGCTGATCCGCCACCTGCCGTGGCCGCTGTTCAAGCGCGTGCCCGATATTGGCGGCGAAGTCGCGCGCTCGCTCGGCCACTTCTTCGAGCAGGCCGGCAACCAGGAGGCGATCGATGCCTTGCTGCAGGTCGGTCAGGTACGCATCAGCGATGTGCACCCGCCGATCGCCAAGCTGCGCGAGGGTCTGGATTTCGCGCAGTTGCTGGTCGAGGCGGAGATTCCGGGCATCACCCGCCTGCGCGCCGAGAAGCTGGTCGCCATGCTGCCGGACGCTGCCGCGGTGCTGGATGCCGAGCCGGTGCGCTTTGTGGCCGCCGGCCTGCCCAACGAGGTGGCCATGGGCCTGGCCGACTGGCTGGACAGCGAGGGCCATGGGCCGATGCTGCTCAAGGCCGAGGATTACCGCCAGAAACTGCTGGCGCTGGCGCCGGAACAGGCCGAGCAGGCAGCAGGTCCGCTGGAGGGCCAGACCGCTGTGCTGACCGGGACGTTGTCGCAGATGAATCGCGATGAGGCCAAGGCGCGCCTGGAAGCACTGGGTGCCAAGGTGGCCGGCAGTGTCTCCAAGAAGACCTCGTTCGTGGTGGCGGGTGCCGAGGCCGGGTCCAAGCTGACCAAGGCACAGGAACTGGGCGTGCCGGTCTGGGATGAAGACCAGCTGGTCGCTTTCCTCGCGAAGTATTGAACAAGAGAGATCGCATGCAGACCATTCCCCTTGATTTCCGTCTGGCCACCGTGGCTGACACCGCGTTGTTGATCGGGCTGATGCGCGATTTCTACGCCGAGGACAAACTCGATTTCGACGACACCCGCGTGCGCACTGCCTTGGCCGCACTGCTGGAAGATCCGCGCAATGGCGAAGTGTTGTTGTGGCTGGACGAGGCGGGCACGGTGGTGGGCTACGGTGCCCTGGCGATGGGCTTCAGCCTGGAGCAGGGCGGTCACTTCGCGCTGCTGGACGAGCTCTACCTGGCCCATGCCGCGCGGGGCCGCGGGCGCGGCAAGCAGGCGCTGGCGATTCTGGAGCAGCGTGCCAATGCGCGGGGCGTGGAACGCATGCGCCTGGAAGTGAACCACCACAACGAACTGGCGCGCCGGTTGTACCTGGCCACCGGCTATGTGGATGACACCCGCGATCTGCTGACGCTGCCGTTGGCCCAGCGCCTGAAGGACGCGCGCGCATGATCGCCGCGCTGCGCCAGCGAGCCGTGCTCAACGCGCTGATCCGCAGCTTCTTCGCCGCGCGCGATGTCCTGGAGGTGGAAACGCCGATCCTCTCCGCCGCCGGCAATACCGAGCCGAACATCGACAGCTTCCACACCCGTTTCAGTGGGCACGTGGATGCAGGCACGCCGCAGCGATGGCTGCGCACCTCGCCGGAGTTTCCCCTCAAACGGCTGCTCGCCGCCGGGGTGGGGGACTGTTACGAACTCGGCCGCGTGTTCCGTAATGGCGAGGCCGGTGGCCGCCACAACCCCGAGTTCACCATGCTGGAGTGGTACCGGGTCGGCTGGGATCACCGCCGCTTGATGGGCGAGACCGCCGAGCTGGTGCGCGCCGCGCTGCAGCTGGTCCAGCGCGAGGCCACGTTGGAGGTCATCGATTACCGCGGTCTCTACCAGCGGCATATCGGGCTGGACCCGTTCCAGGCCAGCCTGGAACAGCTGCAGGCGCCGCTGGCCGAGATCCGCATCGATGCCGATGGGCTCACCCGCGACGACTGGCTCGATCTGCTGATGACCCACTGCATCCAGCCGCACTTCCGTGACGACACGATGACGGTGGTGCACGACTGGCCGGCCACCCAGGCGGCACTGGCGAGGATCCGCCCCGGCACGCCCGCGTTGGCCGAGCGTTTCGAGCTCTACTTGGGCAATGTGGAGCTGGCCAACGGCTATCACGAGCTGAACGATGCGGCTGAACAACGCGCTCGCTTCGAGCGCGACCATGCGATACGCACCGCACGTGGCGATGTGCTGCCCCCGGTGGATGAACACCTGCTCGCGGCCTTGCCGGAACTGCCCGATTGCGCGGGTGTCGCGGTCGGTGTGGACCGCTTGTTGATGGCGATGAACCGCACCGGCCGGATCGCCGATGTACTGGCCCTGGATTTCGCCCACGCTTGAGGCGTTTTGACGCATTCGCGTCTTGCGCGGCCTGCATGATGATGCTCTGATCACACCGGATGTCCGAAGGTGGTCAGGTGATCGTTCAGGCGTGGCAGGGATCGAGTTGATGAAGCTGTTGGTAGGCGCGGGCATGCCCTTGTGGCCGGTGTTGCTGTGGACTGCGCTGATGCCGGAGACGGCCCTCGCGCAGGCGGGCGGCTACGCCGGCGAAGTGGTGCGCTGCGAATCGCGCGATATGGGATGGGTGCACTGCGATATTCCCACCGAGCGCGGCGTGGATCTGATCCGCCAGCTCTCCGACAACAGTTGTGTGCGTGGCTCGGAGTGGGGCACCGATCGCTCCGGCGTCTGGGTCACGCTGGGCTGCCGCGCCGAGTTCCGCGCACGCACGGCCGTGGCGGCGACCCGCAGCGATGGAGAGCGTCGCACGCGCCGCGTCGTGCGCTGCGAATCCAATGGCCGCCCGCAGAGTTGTCCGGTGGTGTTGCAGGGTGCGCCGGTGCGTCTGCTTCGCCAGCTCACCTCGCTGCCCTGCCGCGAAGGCCACAGCTGGGGCTACCGCCGCAACGAGATCTGGGTGACCCGCGGTTGCCAGGGCGAGTTCGAGGTCGGTGCCGCCGATGGCAGCGGCTTCCTCAACGTGCCGCGCATTCTCGTCTGCGAATCCAAATCCCGTCAGCGCCGCTTCTGTGGTGCCGGGATCACCCACGGTGCCACGCTCAACAAGCAGCTCTCCGGCACGCCCTGCGAGCAGGGCAGCAGCTGGGGCTGGGACAGCCGCGGGGTGTGGGTGGACAAGGGCTGCCGCGCCGAGTTCGCGGTCAACTGAGCACGCGATTCCGCCCGCATCGGCGCGCCGCTACAATGGCCCGATGAACGCATCCACCGACATCGACTACGCCCGTTACGACCATATCCGCCCGATCCTGTGGACCGGCGATACCCTGCAACTGCTCGACCAGCGCAAGCTGCCGTTCGTGGTGGAGCACGTGGAATGCCGCGACAGTGACGCCGTGGCCGAGGCCATTCACGCGCTCACCGTACGCGGCGCGCCGGCCATCGGCATTGCCGCCGCCTGGGGCGTGGTGCTGGCGGCCAACGAGGTCCAGGCCGATGATGGCGCCCAGGCGCTGCTGAAGCTGGAACCGGCCCTCCAGCGCCTCAATGCCTCCCGCCCGACCGCCGTGAATCTGGCCTGGGCGCTGGCCCGGATGCGCCGCGCGCTGGGCCCGGCCGGTGCCGACTGGCGTGAGCTGCTGGCCGCCGAGGCCCAGGCGATCGCCGAGGAGGACCTGGCCGCCAACCGTCACATGGGCGCGCTGGGCGCTGGCTTGATCGAGGCGGGCAGCGGCGTGCTGACCCATTGCAACACCGGCTCGCTGGCCACCGCCGGGTTCGGCACCGCGCTGGGCGTGATCCGCGCCGGCATGGCCCAGCACCGCATCGCCAAGGTCTTCGCCGGGGAAACCCGGCCGTGGCTGCAGGGCGCGCGCCTGACCGTCTGGGAGCTGCAGCAGGATGGCATCGATGCCACCCTGATCGCCGATTCGGCGGCCTCGCACCTGATGAAGACCGGCGCGGTGCAGTGGGTGATCGTTGGCGCCGACCGCATCTGCGCCAACGGCGACACCGCCAACAAGATCGGCACCTACCAGCTGGCCATCGCCGCCCGCCACCACGGCGTGAAGTTCATGGTGGTGGCGCCGTCCTCCACGGTGGATATGGACACCGCCGACGGCGAGCAGATCGAGATCGAGCAGCGTGACCCGGGCGAGCTGTACGGCGTGGGCGGCACCCGCACCGTGGCCGAGGGCATCGCCGCCTGGAACCCGGTGTTCGATGTCACCCCGGGCAGCCTGATCGATGCCATCGTGACCGAGCGTGGGGTGATCCTGAACCCGACCACGGCGAACATGCAGGCCGCGTTCGGGGGGTAATGGGCGGGCGTGGCTCGGCAGGGCTCCGGCCCGGGCGCCCGTCGGCCGGCAACGCTCCCGTAAGTTCCTGATTCTTGCCGGTAAAACCCCCGTAAAAGCGGGCGGGAAATGGCCTGCTGTGGTAGAATCCAACGGTTAATCGAGATTCCGGCGCAACCGCCCCGAAAGGGCGGTCGTGACGGACTGGACCGCTACCAGACAACGGAACCCGAATGGCAGAAACCGCCAAGGAAATCATCCAGGTCAACCTGGAAGACGAGATGCGCAAGAGTTACCTCGATTACGCGATGAGCGTGATCGTGGGGCGCGCACTCCCGGATGCGCGCGATGGCCTCAAGCCGGTGCATCGCCGCGTGCTGTTCGCGATGAGTGAACTCAACGCGCACGCCAACAAGCCTTACTTCAAGTCGGCGCGTATCGTCGGTGACGTCATCGGTAAGTACCACCCGCATGGCGATCAGTCGGTGTACGACACGCTGGTGCGTCTGGCGCAGCCGTTCTCGCTGCGTTACATGCTGGTCGATGGCCAGGGTAACTTCGGTTCGGTCGACGGCGACTCCGCCGCCGCGATGCGATACACCGAAGCCCGCATGTCCAAGCTCACCCATGAGCTGATGGCGGACATCGAGAAGGAAACGGTCGATTTCCAGCCCAACTACGACGAGAAGGAACTGGAACCGACGGTCATGCCGACCCGGTTCCCGAACCTGCTGGTCAATGGTTCGGCCGGTATCGCGGTGGGTATGGCGACCAACATCCCGCCGCACAACCTGACCGAATCGATCAACGCCTGCATCGCGCTGATCGACAATCCCGAGATCGACGTCGATGGCCTGATGGAGTTCATCCCGGGCCCGGACTTCCCGACCGCAGGCATCATCAACGGCACCGCCGGCATCGTTGCCGGGTACCGGACCGGTCGTGGCCGTGTGCGCATCCGCGCCAAGGCCGAGGTCGAAGTGGCCGACAACGGCCGCGAATCGATCATCGTGACCGAGATCCCGTACCAGGTGAACAAGGCCCGGTTGATCGAGAAGATCGCCGAGCTGGTCAAGGAAAAGAAGCTCGAAGGCATCAGCGAACTGCGCGATGAGTCCGACAAGGACGGCATGCGCATCTTCATCGAGATCAAGCGTGGCGAGTCGGCGGAAGTTGTGTTGAACAACCTCTACCAGCAGACCCAGATGGAGTCGGTGTTCGGCATCAACATGGTGGCGCTGGTCGATGGCCGCCCGCAGTTGATGAACCTCAAGCAGATGCTCGAGGCCTTCGTGCGCCACCGCCGCGAAGTGGTCACCCGCCGCACCGTGTTCGAGCTGCGCAAGGCGCGTGCCCGTGCGCACGTGCTGGAAGGCCTGACCGTCGCGCTGGCCAACATCGACGAGATGATCGAACTGATCAAGACCTCGCCGAACCCCACCGAGGCGCGCGAACGCATGCTCGCCCGTCTGTGGGAGCCGGGCCTGGTCGGCTCGATGCTGGGCGCCGCCGGTGCCGAAGCGTCGCGTCCGGATGATCTGCCCAAGGGTGTGGGCCTGCTCGAGGGCGGCTACCAGCTGACCGAGATCCAGGCGACCCAGATCCTGGAAATGCGCCTGCACCGCCTGACCGGGCTGGAGCAGGACCGCCTGACCGACGAGTACAAGCAGCTGCTGGAAGTGATCGCCGGGTTGATCGAAATCCTGGAAGATCCCGACCGTCTGCTGCAGGTCATCCGCGAAGAGCTGATCAACGTGCGCACCGAGTTCGGTGACGAACGCCGCACCGAAATCCGCCACAGCGAAGAAGACCTGGACATCCTCGACCTGATCGCCCCGGAAGACGTGGTGGTCACCCTGTCGCACGCCGGCTATGCCAAGCGCCAGCCGGTCAGCGCCTACCGGGCCCAGCGCCGCGGTGGCCGTGGCCGCAGCGCCGCGTCGACCAAGGAAGAGGATTTCATCGAGCAGCTGTGGCTGGTCAACACGCACGACACGCTGCTGACCTTCACCAGCGCAGGCAAGGTGTTCTGGCTGCCGGTGCATCAGCTGCCGGAAGCCGGTTCCAACGCCCGTGGCCGCCCGATCATCAACTGGATTCCGCTGGAAGCCGGTGAGCGGGTGCAGGCCGTGCTGCCGGTGCGTGAGTATGCCGAAGGCCAGTTCGTGTTCTTCGCTACCCGCAACGGTACCGTCAAGAAGACCCCGCTCAGCGAGTTCGCGTTCCGTCTGGCACGCGGCAAGATCGCGATCAACCTCGATGAGGGGGACGCACTGGTCGGCGTCGGCCTGACCGACGGTGAGCGCGACATCCTGCTGTTCGCCTCCAACGGCAAGACCGTGCGCTTCGGTGAGGACAAGGTCCGCTCGATGGGCCGTACCGCTACCGGCGTGCGCGGCATCAAGATGCCCAAGGGCGAGGAAGTGGTCAGTCTGATCGTGGCCGAGAGTGCGGGCGGCAGTGAAGACGAGAACGAGGATGAGAGCCAGGTCGACGAGACCGTGATCGACAGCGGTGATGCCGTGATCGAGAACGGGGCTGACGACGACAATGCGCTGTACATCCTGACCGCGACCGAGAACGGCTACGGCAAGCGCACCCCGCTGCCGGATTACCCGCGCAAGGGCCGTGGCACCCAAGGCGTGATCGGCATCCAGACCACCGAGCGCAACGGCAAGCTGGTGCGTGCGGTGCTGATGGGGCCGCGCGACGAAGTGCTGCTGATTTCCGATGGTGGCACCCTGGTGCGGACCCGTGGTTCGGAAATCTCGCGCGTCGGCCGCAACACCCAGGGCGTGACCCTGATCCGACTGTCCAAGGAAGAGAAGCTCCAGGCCGTTGAACGCATGGATGCTTCGCTGGACGAGGGTGTGGAAGAAGAGGCACCGGCAGCCGTCGAGGCCAGCCCGGTGGTGGCACCGCCGGAGGCGTAAGCCTGCCAGTGGGAGCCACACGGAGAACGCCGGCACACGCCGGCGTTTTTCGTTGGAGGGCAGGGACTTGCCGGGTTTCATCTTCGGCTGTGCCGACGTTGGCGACCGCTGCAAAGAACGCGCAACGTTCACGACCCCGGTGGGATAAGAGCCGCGGGGCCGGCAGCAACGTCGGCGATCTTCGCGCTTCAGGAGAAACCGATGTCCACCACGACGCAGACCCGCCACCGCCGCCATTGGCTGGTGGCTGTGCTGGCAATTGTCATTCTGTTGCTGGGCGTTGTATTCACCGCGGGGGGCGCCTGGCTCGCCAGCCTCGGTGGTTCCTGGTACTACGTGCTGGCCGGTGTCGGCCTGTTGATCTCCGGCGTACAGCTGTGGCGGGGCCGTTATAGCGGCGCACTGTGGTTCGCGCTGGTGTTCGTCGGCACGTTGTTGTGGACGTGGTGGGAGTCGGGCAGCAATTACTGGCGCTGGGTGCCGCGCCTGGGCCTGATCGTGGCCATCGGCTTCGTGCTGTCGCTGCTGTTGCCCACGCTGGATCGTCCGGTTTCGCGCAAGGTCTCGCGTGGCATCGCCGGCGTGCTCGCGCTGGTGTTCGTCGCCGCCTTCACCCTGGCCTTCGTGCCCCACGGCGTCACGGCCGCGCAGGGCGCGTTTCCCGAACCGATGACCAGCACCGGCCTGACCCCGACCGCCGATGCGCCCCTGCAGCCGGCCGACCGGCCGGTCGATGGCGACTGGGCCGCCTATGGCCGCAACAATGCCGCCACGCGCTTCTCGCCCCTGCAGCAGATCACCCCGGACAACGTCGGCAAGCTTGAACAGGCCTGGTTGTTCCGCACCGGGGATCTGCCGGAGAAGCGCTGGGGCGCGGAAACGACGCCGCTGAAAGTCGGCGACAGCCTGTACCTGTGCACCGCGCGCAACCAGCTGGTCGCGCTCAACGCCGCCGATGGCACCGAGCGCTGGCGCTATGACCCCAAGGTCAAGGACAAGTCCATTCCCTACACCGCGGCCTGCCGGGGCGTCTCCTACTACGAAGTGCCGGCTACCGCGCAGGACACCGCGCTGAACGATGTCGCCGCCGATCTTGCCGTCCCCAGTGGCGTGCCGGTGCTGACCCAGGTGCCGCGCGGTGCCTGCGCCGCCCGCATCATCGAAGGCACCCTGGATGGTCGACTGATCGCAGTCGATGCCGCGACCGGCAAGCCGTGCACGGGCTTCGGCAACAACGGCCAGGTCGACATCACCGTCGGCATGGGCGACAGCCCCGCCGGCTATGTCTCCATCACCTCACCGCCGGCGATCGTGCAGGGCGTGATCGTGACTGGCCACCAGGTGCTGGATGGCCAGCGCCGCGACGCGCCGTCCGGCGTGATCCAGGCCTACGATGCCGTCACCGGCAAGTTGCGCTGGGCCTGGGACATGGTCCGCCCGGAGCGCAACGGCGCACCGCCGCCGGGTGAGACCTATACCCGCGGCACCCCCAACATGTGGACCACCGCGACCGGCGACGACGCACTCGGCCTGGTCTACCTGCCGATGGGCAACTCGGCCGGCGATTACTGGAGTGGTTCGCGCACCGAAAACGAAAACAGGTACGCCACCTCGCTGGTGGCGATCGACGTCAACACCGGCAAGCCGGCCTGGCACTTCCAGGCGGTGCGCAAGGATGTCTGGGATTACGACATGG
The DNA here is from genome assembly GCF_039673135.1 of Stenotrophomonas sp. TWI1151. Taxonomy (NCBI): domain Bacteria; kingdom Pseudomonadati; phylum Pseudomonadota; class Gammaproteobacteria; order Lysobacterales; family Lysobacteraceae; genus Stenotrophomonas; species Stenotrophomonas sp. TWI1151. Next base: position 911,507 of record NZ_JBDJLA010000001.1, on the reverse strand, counting down.
GCTCGCAGGCGACCCTGATCGACTACCCGACCGCCGCCGGCAAGGTCCCGGCGCTGCTGCTGCCCACCAAGCAGGGCGATATGTACATCCTCGACCGCCGCACCGGCAAGCTGCTGACCCCGGCCGAAGAGCGCAAGGTGCCCACCGGTGGCGTCGAGCCGGAACAGCGTTCGCCGACCCAGCTGTTCTCGCTGTATCACACGCTGCGCAAGCCGGACCTCACCGAGCGCGACATGTGGGGCATGACCCCGATCGATCAGCTGGTGTGCCGCATCCAGTTCCGTGAAGCCAGCTACGAAGGCTTCTATACCCCGCCGACCGTGGACCGTCATTCCATCGAATATCCCGGCTACAACGGTGGCTCGGACTGGGGCAGCGTTGCCGTGGATCCGCGCCGCGGCGTGATCGTGGCCAACTACAACGACATGCCCAACTACAACCGGCTGGTGCCGCGCGAAAAGGCGGACAAGCTGGGCTGGCTGCCGCGCGAGGACGTCAAAGCGGACAAGGGCGGCGCGGAAGGCGCGGGGGATCCGCAGGTGGGCACGCCGTATGCCATCGACGTCGACGCCGGCTGGCGCCTGCCGTTCACCAAGCTGCTGTGCAAGCAGCCGCCGTACGGCGGCATCCGCGCCGTCGACCTGCGCACCGGCAAGACGCTGTGGGACCGCCCGTTCGGTAGTGCGCGCGGCAATGGGCCCTTCGGCATCCGCTCCGGCCTGCCGATCGAAATCGGTACGCCGAACAATGGGGGCTCGGTAGTGACGGCCAGTGGACTGATCTTCATTGCGGCGGCAACCGATGATCTGCTGCGCGCGATCGATCTGAAGACCGGCAAGGAACTGTGGCATGCCAAGCTTCCCGCGGGCGGCCAGGCCAACCCGATGATCTATGAATTTGCTGGGCGCCAGTACGTGGTCATCATGGCCGGCGGCCACCACTTCATGGAAACCCCGGCAGGCGATTACGTGATCGCCTACGCGCTGCCGAAGGGGTGAGGGGCAGGGCCGCGGTTCGCGCGGCCCGCAATGCCAGTGACACAGCACCGGGCTCTGCCCGGTGGCTGGTCAGGATCGACGCACTACGCCGGCACCCGCACCATCTTCCGCATCAGATGCGCCACCACACCTGACGGATCGGCGGTGCGGCCCACATGCGTACTCGACATCTGCACCACCGAGCTGCGCTTGGCGGTCAGGAAATGGAAGCGTGCGCGCGCGGGCAACTGCGCAATGGGGCCTGCGTTCGCGTCGCCGCGGCAGATTGCCACGATGGCATCCAGCCACGGCTGCAGGCCTTCGATATCCAGGGCCGGCGCGAAGGCGCGCAGCCGTTCCAGATCCAGCTCGATCGCCGCTTCCAGGTGCTTGGCGCCCGGGCAGGACACGATCACCCCGACGTTGATGAACTCCTCGCGCTCGACGCGGGGCACCACGCGGATCACCGCATAGTCATACGTGTGCAGTGTGGGCACGGACGGCCTCCTGGACAAAGGCGGCGCGGACGCGAAGACGGTGTTGCAGGTAATCGATGTACGCCTGGCGGTAGGCGGTCGGGCTGTTGAAGGCGGGTTCGTCCACCAGCCAGCTGTCCGGCACCAGGCCGACGATGCGCTCGATCTCCGCATCGGGCAGCATCACCGCGAGACCGGCATCGACCTCGGCAATCTGCGTGGCGACAGGCAGCAGTACATGATCGCGGATCAGCACGAAGGGCTTCTTGCAGGCCTCGCCGGCACTGGCCCAATCGTGATGGAAGTACATCGCTGCACCATGGTCGATCAGGTACAGCTTGCGATGCCACACCATCAGGTTGGGATTGCGGGCGGTGCGGTCCACGTTGCTGGTGAACGCATCGAACCACACGATCTTCGAGGCCAGCTCGGCGTCGGGTTGCATCGCGGCCGGGTCGTAGTTGATCGCGCCGGGCAGGTAATCACTGCCCAGGTTCAGGCCTTCGCTGGCGCGGATCAGGTCCTGGATCTCCGGGTCCGGCTCGGTCCGCGCGAACTCGCGGTCCAGTTCGACGAACAGGATCTCCGGAATCGGCAGGCCGAGCGTCCGGGCGATTTCACCTGCGATCAGTTCGGCGATCAGGGCCTTGGGCCCTTGGCCGGCGCCGCGGAATTTGAGCACCACCATGCCGTCGTCGTCGGTCTCGACCACGGCGGGCAGGGAGCCGCCTTCGCGCAGCGGGGTGACATATCGGAGGGCGTGCACGGTCCGCACAGCAGGGCACCTGGAAGCAGTTGAACGACAAGGGTACCGCACCGCGATACCGGTCTCGATGACCGCCTGCGGCAGGCTTTGCCGGATCAGGTGAAAAGCCGCCGGCCATTTCTTCTGGCCCATCTTCGGGAAGGACGGCAGTGCTAGATTCGAGACGTGCCGACCGACGACCCTGCCGTGCCGGCTCCCACCATATCCAAGGGGACACGCATGCTTGCTCGTACGTTCTGGTCCACGGCGTTCACCGTGACAGCCTTCGCCACGCTGGGCACGATGCCCGCCCATGCCAGTGGCTACGCCACACCACCGGAGAGCCTGCTCAAGGTGCTCAAGGCACCGCCGCCGCCGACCCCCAGTGTCGATCCGACCGGCCAGCGCCTGCTGCTGACCACCACGCAGACCTATCCTTCGATCACCCGCGTTGCCCAGCCGTACCTGAAGCTGGCCGGTGTGCGCCTGGAGCCGAAAAACCGCAGCCGCCACGACACCCCGGGTGGCTACGGCATACCACCGTGCGTGGGCGACTTCACCGTGGTGGAGACCGCCACCGGCCGCTCCACCAAGGTGGCGCTGCCCAACGGGTGCGCCGGCATGGCGCAATGGTCGGCCGATGGCCAGCGCTTTGCGTTCCAGAACGTGGCCGATGACAGCGTGCAGCTGTGGGTTGGCGATGCGGCCACCGGCCAGGTCCGCCAGGTGCCGAGCGTGGCGCTCAACCCGATCTTCGGCAGCACCGTGCAGTGGCTCGGTGGCAGCCAGCAGTTGCTGGTCAAGCTGGTTCCCGCCAGGCAGGGCTCGGCACCGTCGGCGGACGGTGCGATCGGCCCGGACATCCAGGAGTCGCTGGGGACTGCCGGTGAGAGCAGCACCTATGAGGCCCGCGATACGCTGACCAGTGCCTACGATGAAGCGCTGTTCGCCTATTACGGCCAATCGCAGCTGGCGGTGGTGGATACCGCCTCCAACACGGTGCGTACCGTCGGTGCCCCGGCGCTGTTGGACAGCATCGGGGCCGCGCCGGATGGCGTGCACGTATTCACCAGGACGCTCAAGGCGCCGTTCTCGCATGCGGTGACCTACCAGCGTTTCGCCAATGACGTGGCGGTGCTGGATATCGTCAGCGGCCGCAGCACGCCGATCGCCAGCCTGCCGCTGGCCGACCGCGTCCCGGTTCACGGCGTACCGGAAGGCCCGCGCGATTTCGATTGGCGCGCGACCGATCCGGCCACGCTGGTGTATGCCGAAGCCTTGGACAAAGGCGATTGGAAAGTCACCGTGCCGCAGCGTGACCGCGTGCTGATGCTCAAGGCGCCGTTTACTGCCAAACCGAGCGAGATCGCCCGTACCACGCAGCGTTTCGAAGGCCTGGCGTGGACCGCGCAGCCTGACGTCGCTTTCCTGGACGAGAACGACGAGAACCGCCACTGGCGCCAGACCCGCATCGTCAACGTGGACAACCCGAAGCAGGAAGGTCGCCTGCTGTGGGATCTCTCCAGTGATGAGCTGTACGAGGACCCGGGCAATTTCGTGTACCAGCGCCTGCCCACCGGCGCCTACGTGGTGCGCCAGGAAGGCAATAGCGTGTTCCTGCGCGGGCAGGGCGCTTCGCCGCAGGGGGATCGTCCCTTCCTGGATGCCCTCAACCTCGACAGCCTGAAAACCGAGCGCCTGTTCCGCAGCGATGCCGATGCCTATGAGCAGTTCATCGGCTTCAGCGCCCTCCCGGGCCACCTGATCACGTGGCACCAATCGGTGACCGATGCGCCGAATGCGTTCGTGCGCCTGCTGGGCGAGCGGGTCGCGGCCGCCAGGGCGGGCGAAGCGCAGTTCGTGTCCAAAGCGGACGCACTGACCCACCTGGTGGATCCAACCCCGGAAGTGCGCCAGATCAAGAAGCGCCTGGTCACCTACAAGCGCGCCGACGGCGTGGACCTGTCGTTCACCCTGTACACCCCGCCGGGTTACAAGGAAGGCCAGCGTGTCCCGGCGATTTTGTACGCGTACCCGGCTGACTTCGCCAACGCCGCGCAGGCAGGACAGGTGTCTGGTTCGCAGCAGACGTTCACCCGCCTGGCGCCGTACCGGCTGATGCTGCTGGCCGGCTACGCGATCATCGACAATGCCTCGTTCCCGATCGTCGGCGACCCGAAAACCGCCTACAACACGTATCTGGAACAGCTTGAGGCCGATGCCAAGGCCGCGGTGGACAAGGCGGTGGACCTGGGTGTGGTCGACCGCAACCGGATCGGTGTCACCGGGCACAGCCATGGGGGCCTGATGACCGCCAACCTGATCGCGCATACCGACCTGTTCAAGGCCGGTGTCGCCACCAGTGGGTCGTACAACAAGACGTTCACCCCGTTCGGTTTCCAGAACGAACGCCGCTCGGTCTGGCAGGCGCAGGACGTGTATCTGAAGGCCTCACCGTTCTTCTATGCCGACAAGATCAAGCTGCCGCTGCTGCTGGTCCACGGCGAGGATGACGCCAACCCGGGCACCGAGCCGTTCCAGTCGCGCAAGCTGTTCCAGGCGATCCGCGGCAACGGGGGCACCACCCGCCTGGTGATGCTGCCGCACGAACCGCACTGGTACACCGCGCTGGAATCCAATGAGCAGCTGGTGTCGGAAATGCTGACCTGGTTCGATACCTACGTGAAGAATGCGCCGCCGGCCAAGCACTGAGGTAAGGCATCGGTAGCGCCGTTCATCAGTCAGCTGCGCTTCGCATCAGACCCACGGCCGCCCTCGATGGGCGGCCGTTCTGCGTTCCGGGCGGGTGATGGAATTACACTCGGGGCAGACCACAAGGACGCAGGCATGGATATCCAGTCGTGGGGACCGGCGGGCAGCGGTGTCGTCGGCGCCGTCACCGCACCACGATCCGGGCTGCCAACGCCCTGTTCTTCGTGGGATTACCAGGGGGCGTGGACCGGGGAATGAGGGATCGAATGCAGCAGTCACCACTACAACCCACCGGTACTGCCACGCGGCGTGGGTGCAGCCGCTGGCTGTTCGTCCTGGCAGCGCTGGCGTGCGCCCCGCTCATGGCGGTGGCGCAGACCGCTCCAGCATCCGTTGATTCGGCAACGCAGGATCCCGACCGCCCCCGCACCTGCCTGGTGCTCGGCGGCGGTGGTGCCCGCGGCGCGGCCCACATCGGCGTGCTCAAGGTGCTCGAGCGCGAGCGCGTACCGATCGACTGCATCGTCGGCACCTCGATGGGCGCGGTGGTCGGCGGTCTGTATGCCTCCGGCTACACCGCCGATGAGATCGAGGCGGTGCTGGACCGGATCGACTGGGCCGAGGTGCTGCGCGACAAACCGCCACGCGATGAGCGCAGCATGCGCCGCAAGGAAGATGACCTGCGCCTGCTGGGCGGCGTCGAAGTCGGCCTGAGCAACGGCAAGATCGCGTTCCCGCAGGGCCTGATCCAGGGTCAGAAGCTGGAGATGCTGCTGCGCCGCCTGCTGCTGCCGACCTGGCAGGTGCGCGACTTCGATCATTTGCCGATTCCGTTCCGGGCCATCGCCACCGATATCGTCAGCGGCGAGAAGGTGGTGTTCGCGCAGGGCGACCTGGCGTTGGCCATCCGCGCGAGCATGTCGGTGCCGGGCGTGTTCGCGCCGGTGCGCTATGAGGACCATCTGCTGGTCGATGGTGGTGTGGTCGACAATGTCCCGATCGATGAAGCGCGGCGGCTGGGAGCGCAGCGGTTGATCGTGTCGCGGGTCGGCTCGCCGCTGATGACCGAGGCGCAGCTGGATTCACCGTTGGCGATCAGTCACCAGATGGCCAGCGTACTGATGCAGCGCGAGGTACTGGCGCAGTTGGCCACGCTCGGCCCGCAGGATCTGCTGATCACGCCGCCGCTGGGCGACATGGGCAGCCAGGATTTCAACCGCTCGCCGCAGGCCGTCGGTGTCGGTGAGCAGGCGGCGCAGGCTGAGGTCGCGGCGGTTCGTCGCTTCCAGGTGGACGATACTCGCTACGCCGCCTTCCAGCGCCAGCATCGGCCGCCGGCGTATGAAACGCCGATCGTGGCCTTCATCGATGTGCTGCGCGATAAGACACGTACCGCACGCTATATCGAGCAGCGGCTGCAGCCGGAGGTCGGCCAGCCGCTGGCGCCGGACCGCGTGGAGGAGAAGGTGGCCACGGCCTACGGCGAAGGTCGCTACCAGCAGGTGCAGTGGCGGCTGGAGGAGCGCGACGGGCAGCAGGGCCTGGTGCTCGCACCGCAGGACAAACGCTGGGGCCCGGATTTCCTGCACTTCGCGCTGCGCCTGTCCGACGACTTCGACGGCAGCAGTAATTACCAGCTGATCACCGAGCTGACCCGGACCGGCCTCAGCGAGCAGGGCGCCGAGCTCAAGCTGCGCCTGGGGCTGGGCGAAGTGGAAGAGGCGTTCGCCGAGTACTACCGGCCGTTCGGCAGTAGTGGCCGGCATGCACTGTCCACCTATGCCAAGTACCGCGCCACCGATCTGGACCTGGCGCTGATGCGCGGCGGCGCACTCGCCGAGTTCCGTTACAGCCAGTGGCTGGGTGGACTGCGCTGGGCATATTCGCCACATCCGGATTGGGAAATCGCGCTGTTCGGCGAGCGCGGCCGTGAGCGCCTGCGCCTGGACGTCGGCAACCCGACCGAGCTGGGCAATTACCGCGCGGACATGGGCAGCGTCGGCTGGCAGCTGCGCCACGATTCGATCGACAGCTCGGCCTTCCCCAGTCGCGGCCAGCGCGTGTCACTGACACGCCAGCACTATCTCGATGCGCTCGGCACCGACAATTCGGCGGCGGTGACGCGGGTGCAGTGGGATGGGGCATGGGCGCACGGCCACAACCGCTGGCTGGGGGGCCTGCGCGCCTCCTCGGCACACGGCGGCGACGATCTGCTGGCCACCTACGGCTTCCTGGGCGGGTTGGGCAATCTGTCCGGGTACCCGGAAGAATCCATCTTCGCGCCGCAGACCGCGCTGGCCCGGGTGGTGTATTACCGTCGCGTCGCGCACGCCGACTCTCTGCTCACCATCCCGCTGTACGTCGGCGGCAGTGTGGAGTGGGGCGGATTCTGGCAGCGCCGTGAGGATGTCAGCCTTGATGGCATGCAGACCGCGGGCAGCGTGTTCGTCGGTGCCGATACGTTCCTTGGGCCGGTGTTCCTGGGGTATGGGCGCGCGCAGGGTGGACACGACTCGTTCTATTTGACCTTCGGCTCATTGCTGCGGACGCTGGATGGGTTCTGAGCTGACAGGCGCAGTGACGTCCCGCAGCGCGCCCCGCGCTTTATCCTGTGCAGCCGCACCCATGATGTGATGCCGATGAAACCGATGTTCCTGTCATTGTTGCTGCTGCTGTTCGCCGGCCACGTGCATGCCGCTGATGCCCCGGCGTTGCCCGCAGCCTGGACGCAGATCGGTATTACCGTCGGCATGCCGTACGCGCAGGCCAAGGCATTGCTGCTCACAGCGGGCTGGATCGCCGGTGCGCCGGACAATGAGGGTGACCCCGTCTTCGCCGCGCATCCCGAGGTGGATTGCGGGCAGGGCTGGGACGCGATCTGCTCGGCAGGCTTCCATCGCGGAAACGAGGCTTACGGGTTGGTGCTCACACCGACCGATGACGACAAACTGCTGGTGCAAGGCATCTTCTGAAAGGAGCTGATACGGATGTCGCACCGAAACGTGGTGGTGTTCGATTTCGACTTGACGCTGACCCGCTGGGAAACGGCAAGCCGGTTCTTCAAATGTCTGCTGCGACGCCAGCCATGGCGGATTGCCGGTGTGGTGCTCGCGCTGCCGGTGCTGGCGCCACTGTGGGCATTGCCGCGCACGCGACACCTCCCGGTACGCTTTGCCGTGTGGATGGCGACGTTCGGACGCAGCCACGAGACACTGGCCAGGCTCGCCGTGGCACATGCCGATGAGGTGTTCGCCGGGCCTGACCCTGTATTCCTGCCCCAGGGCGTGGAGCGACTGCGCCACCATCTTGCCCAAGGCGACGAGGTTGTCATCGCCACCGGCTGCTGGGAGCCGTTGGCGCGTGCGTTGCTGGAACGCGAAGGTCTGAAGGACGTACCGCTGGTCGCCTCGACCCTGCGGCCGTGTGTCGGCGGTTGGGTCAGCGAAAAACACTGTCTTGGCGCCAACAAGATTCCCATGCTGACCGAGCGCGGGTATCCGCCACCGTGGCGCACGGCCTACACCGATCATCGCGCGGACCTGCCGCTACTGCGCAACAGCGAGCAGTGGTATCTGGTCAGCCCGGGGGAGAAGTGCCTGCGCCTGATCGAACAGACGATGATGACCAAGGCGCAGATCCTTCCTTGGCGCAACGCCTGAGCGCTCCCGTCACTGCGCGACCAGCGCGAGCCTCAGTCCTCTTTCATCGCCACTTCCGCCGCGAGCAACGCCTGCGCGGCCTTGCTCAGTTCCGGCGAAGGCACGATGGGCGCGCCGATGGCCTCCATCATCTGATCGGTGGAGACGAACCGGCGATGCCGGCGGTCGTAGATGCCGGTGATCAGCAGGGCACGCGTGGCGACCTTTTCCTCCTCGCCGATCAGCACCCGCTGCTCCATGATGATGCGCGTGCCGACCCAGCCGGCCAGACGGGTTTCCAGCACGAAGCGCTGGAACGGCTTGAGCTCCCGCCGGAACTGGATGCTGCCTCCGCTGACGATCGGGGCCCACTTGGAGCGCCATGCCACCCGGTCCAGGCCCATCCGGAACACCAGATCCAGCCGGCCCAGGTCGAAGATCGTCCAATAGCGGCCGTTGGTCATGTGCAGGTTGCTGTCGATGTCGTTGGGCAGCACCCGGAAGTTCAAGCGCGACACCGCGAACGGCGCGCTCAACTTCGGGCGGAATGGCGAGGACAGCAGCAGGAACAGGAGGCGGAACCAGAGATTCATGGGCAGGGACGCTCATCTATAACAGGTGTCATAATCGAAATACGCTAATCTATGACACTCGTCTTAGCAAGGAGTCCGGCTCATGAGTGCACGTCATTCCGATGCACCGCAGCGCGTCGTGGCTGCGGCCGCGGAAATGCTGGCCACCTACGGACTCAATGCCTCCAGCGTCCGTGAGGTCGCCAGGCGCGCGCAGGCGCCGTTCGGCTCCACCTACCACCACTTCCCTGGCGGCAAGCAGCAGGTCCTGGCCGAAGCCACGACCTTGGCGGGCACCAAGGTGGATGCGCTGCTCGATACCTGCCTGCAGGGAGCGGCCCCCGACGGGCTGTACCTGTTCCTGGCAGCGTGGCGCGAACGCTTGATCCGTTCGGATTTCCACGTGGGGTGCCCGGTGCTTGCGGCGGCGGTCGAAGAGCCGATCGACGATGCCCCCGACGATGCACGGCGGGCCGCGGCCGAGGTATTTGCGCGCTGGGAAGCCCGTCTGACCGAAGCGCTGGCCCGCGGTGGCCGCTCGCCCGAGCAGGCCAACGGCATTGCGACCATGATCATCGCCAGCATCGAGGGCGCGGTGGCGATGAGCCGGGCCACGCGCGACATCGGCCCGTTTGATCGCGTCGCAGCGCAGCTTGTTTCCCTGGTCGCCGATCGCTGAGACTGTCGGCCTGCCGCAACCGGAGTGCCGCGCTTTGACCGCCTTGATCCGTTCCACCGTGTTCGCCGCGACGCTCGCCGCGTGCGCCCTGCATCCGAGTGCGCACGCGCAGGAGTCACCTGCGACCAATCCGCTGTATCGGGTGCCTGCCGAGCAGGCGACGCCCGCGCAGATCACGGAGATGCAGCAGCGCCTGCTGGACTGGCCACAGCTGCAGCGCTACCGCGGCGAGAACGCCGCGCTGGCACCGGTCGCGCCGGGGACGAAGCGCGTGGTGTTCTACGGCGACTCGATCACCGAGGGCTGGGGACCGACCGGCAGCGAGCGTTTCTTCCCGGGCAAGCCCTACGTCAACCGGGGTATTTCCGGGCAGACCACGGCGCAGATGCTGTTGCGCTTCCAGCAGGACGTCATCGCACTGAAGCCGGCGCTGGTCGTGATCCTCGCCGGCACCAACGATATCGCCGGCAATACCGGGCCCACCACGCAGGCGATGATCGAAGACAACCTGCATGCGATGGTGGAACTGGCGCAGGCGCACAACATCCGCATCGTGTTGGCCTCGGTGCTGCCGGTCAGCGATTACCCGTGGCAACCCGGCGTGCAGCCCGCGGGCAAAGTGACGGCGCTCAATCGGGTGTTGCGTGCTTACGCGGAGGAGCAGGGTCTGGTCTATCTGGATTACCACACGGCCATGACCAACAAAGACGGCGGCCTCGACCCGGAACTGGCTGCCGATGGCGTGCATCCCACGCCGGCCGGTTACGCGAAGATGGTGCCGTTGGCCGAAGCGGCGATTGCCCTGGCACAGGGGCGCTGAAGCAATCCCCGGGTCGCGGCTTACCGTGCCGCCTGCTGCGCGAGCAGCTCGGACAGACCGAGCCACCCGATCCGCACGCCGATGCACAGAATCACGAATGCCAGCAGCCGCAGCACCACCTGGGTGCCGGTGCGACCCAGCAGTGACTGCAGTCGCCCGGCGTAGCGCATGCACAGGTAGATCAAGGCGCACAGTGCAAGCAATGCGCACGCGGCGGCTGCGATGTGCACGGCCTCCGGCCCCTGTGCCGGTGAGCTCGTGCCAACCGCGATGGCCACCGCGATGGATCCCGGCCCCACGGTAAGGGGCAGGGTGAAGGGATAGAACAGCAATGAGTCCAGCGAGGCCTCCGCATCGTCGCGGGCCTCCTGCTGGGCGGCGCCGGCCAGCGAGCCATGCTCGCCCTGCGCGGGTGCCTGCAGCAGGCGCCACCCGGTCACCGCGATCACCAGCCCGCCCGCCAGCCGCAGCACCGGGATCGAGATGCCGAAGAACGACAGTACATAGGCCCCGATGCCGATCCAGGCGGCAAGCATCACCAGGCTGTTGAAGGCCACCGCGCGGGCCAGCCGGCTGCGCTGGGCGGTGGTGGCTTCAGGCACGATGCCGAGGACCATCAGCGCCGCGCCCGGCGGATTGATCACCGGGAGCAGGCTGGTGAAGATCACCAGGAAGGTATGGCTGAAGTCGTTCCACATGGCCATGTTTGCTCGCAACACGCGGGGAGCCGCGCCCTACGATGCGGCCAGGTCGGTGAAGGCGGCTTGATCCTGGTCAAGGGGCTGAATGCGCCGGTCGCGCACGGCAAGGCGTCCCGGCTTGATCTAGGTCATGCGTCGGGGCGGCAGCGCTCGCTACCGTGGGGTGGCCTGTGACCGGCGCAGGTCCGAACGCTCCGAGCGAGACCCATGCACGAGCCAGCCTCTCCCCCACCTGCAGCGGACAAGCCGCCAACACATGCGGCCTCCCTGGACGAGGACATCTGCGTCCACATCTTCACCACCTCGGCCGCGATGCTGGGCGTGTGCATGACCGTGGTCGGCGTGCTGCACGTGGTCACGGTACTGCGCCAGGTCGACACCCTCGGCGATGACCTGCTCAGCATCAACTCGCTGATCTACCTGGCCGCGTGCCTGAGCGCCTATTGGGCGCTGCGTACGCGGCGACGCAGGCGCAACCAGTTCCTGGAGGGGATGGCCGACTGGCTGTTCCTGACCGGCCTGGTGGTCAGCACCATTGCCACCGGTTTCATCACCTGGGCCATCGCCGGCACCTGACGCGCCGTTCCCTTCTTCTCTCCAGCAGGTATCGCCATGGCTCTGTCCCGCACCGCAGCGATCACCCCGCGCAGCCGGCAGCGGCGACGGCTGCTCGATGCCTGTCTCGTTGCCCTGACCGGCGTGCTGCTGTGGGTTGGCGCGACGATGGCGCAGGCACCGCCGGACAGCGCGGACCCGGGCGCAGCGCTGCAGGCCCCCACGGAAATCCGCTACGGGGCCGATGGCATCAGCGCGGGCACGCTGCGCGCGGCGATGTCGGCGGTATCCGTGGGCGGGCAGCCATATCGCGCGCTGGTCTTCAACGGCAACTACGACGCCCCGCTGATCCGCACGCGACCCGGTGGCACGGTGGCGATCACGCTGGACAACCAGATGGACGAGAAGACCAATCTCCACTTCCATGGGATGACGGTCACGCCGCTGGACTCGGGTGACAGCATCTTCCGCGAGGTTGGCCCGCACGAGAAAGGGCTGTACCGTTTCAAGCTGCCCCCCGATCACAGCCCGGGCGCCTACTGGTACCACAGCCATTTCCACGGCGGCGCGCAGCGCCAGGTGGAGTCGGGCATCGCCGGGCCTATCCTGGTCGACGGCATCCTCGATCCGTTCCCGGAACTGAAGGGCATCCAGGAGCGCGTTCTGGTCCTGCGCAATTTCCAGAAGACCCGTACCGGCAGGCTGGCCAGCGAGATCGTGACCAGCGCGCCATCGATCCGGACAGTCAACGGGCAGGGCGATCCAGTGATCGCCATCGAGCCCGGCGAAACCCAGCTGTGGCACCTGCTCAACATCTCCGCCAACCAGTACTTCCGCATCCGCATCAACGGGCAGAACGTGCAGATCCTGTCGCGCGACGGCAATACGGTGAACAAGCGGGTGATGACCGATGAACTGCTGATCGGGCCGTCCGCGCGTTTCAGCATTCTGGTGGTCGGCCCGTCCGCGGGCGATCACCCGGTCGAGCTGGCCGCCGGCAATACGGGTGCGGCAGGTGACCAGTACAAGGGCGCGCGCATCGCGACCCTGCGTGCCGGCGGAGCAGCTGTGGCCACCCGGGCGATCACCAGCGCATATCCGGTGTTGGAAGATCTGAGCAATGTGCGTGTGGCCAATGTCCGCCAGTTCGCCTTCCAGGATTCGGCGACTGACGGCGACGCCTTCCTGATCAATGGCGAGCGCTTCGATCCACGCCGGGTGAACACCACCGTCAAACTCGGCGATGTCGAGGAGTGGCGCCTGTACAACCCGTCCCAGGAGCTGCATCAGTTCCATATCCACCAGACCGATTTCCAGGTGGTGGCGATCAACGACAAGCCCGTCCCGTTCAGTGGGTACCGCGATACGGTGTTCATCCCGACCCGCGGTTCGATCACGTTGCGCATTCCGTTCCGTGATCCGGTGATGCTGGGCAAGTTCGTGTACCACTGCCACATCCTCGAGCACGAGGACGGCGGAATGATGCAGGTGATTCAGGTGGTACGCCCGGAGGACTACGCGCAGGCGGTCAAGCTGGCGCCGCTTGGTGGCATCTACGGCGACAACCAGACCTGCAGCTATCTCAGGAACACCGGCCGCGACTTCGCGCTGCCGGCCAACGTGCAGCTGCCTGCGGAGGTGCCGTGATGCGCATCGTGTGCAGATCCCCTCTGTGTGCCGGGCTTGTTGCCGGGCTGGGCCTGCTGGCCAGCCCGGGCGCGCATGCCGACAAGGGCTATTACCCGAACCTGGGCATGGATTACAACGCGGTGATGCAGTACGACGTCAGTCGCACGGAAGGCAGTGGCGTGACCTCCCCGCGCAACACCACGGATTTCTATCTGGACATCCAGAGCAGCTTCTACATCCGCTTCAGCCCCAATGACCAGCTGCGGCTGTCCACCGAGTTCAACCCGGTCAATCCGCCCGCCGCCGGTGAAAAGCGCACTTTCGGCGATCTCGGGCTGGTGGTGAACGAGCTCAACTACTACAAGCTGACCCAGCACACCCAGCTGCAGATCGGCAAGCTGCAGGTGCCGTTCGGGCGTGCGATGGATGCTTCGCCCGGCCTGTATACCAACGATTTCGTCGCCGCCTACGACCTTGGCGGGATGCTGGGCGCCACGTACGCCTACCGCTGGTTCGGCCAGAAAGTCGGGATGATCGAAGGCGGGCTCAACCTGTACATCGCTGACACCACCGAGCTGAGCCGGCCTTTCCTGCGCAGCGGTGCGCGGGCGCAGCGCTCGGACGGCGGGCCGGCCAACACCGGCAAGCTCGATTCCTATGCGGTCACCGTGAACTGGGATGCGATTCCGGCGCTGCCGTTCCTGGAGATGCAGGCCGGCTACATGCGCAACCGCGCCGGCGTCGCGCAGCCCGACAGTGGGCCGGCCGATGACGAAGTGATCCGCATTGTGTCCGCGCGCTACATCTGGGCACCCGATTCCAGCGCGGACCTGGATACGACGCTGCGGTTCCGCTATTTCGATATCGTGCCGCTGGTCGAGTACGCGGATGTGCAGAATGAGAATGCGATCGCCGGCAATGACACGCGCTATCTGACGACCTCGGTCACCGTCGACTACGGGCGCTGGGTCTTCGGGGCGACACGTACCGACAAGCGCCGCCCGTGGGCGGCCGGTGCGGGCCGGCATGACTATCTTAACGAAGTGAGCTGCGGCTATCGCGTGACCGGCCAGCTCAGTATCGGGGTCTCAATCGGCAGCCAGGCAGTGGGTGGGCAGGAGGCCAACCTGGTCGGCATGGCGCTGTCCTACAACGGAGCGCACTGAGATGGGGCGCACTCTGTGGACAGTGGCGTGGGTGGGGATCGCGCTTCTGGCGCTACCGGCGTGGTCAGCCTCGCCAGCCAACCCGATCGGCGGTGGTTTCACGCTGGTCGACCAGGACGGGAAGGTAGTCACCGATCGCAGTTTCCATGGCAGGCCGGTGCTGCTGTACTTCGGCTTCACGGCCTGCCCGGATGTCTGCCCGACCGACCTCGCACGGCTGGTGCGCATTGCGCAGCGGGTGCGCGCACTCGGTGGGCCGCCGCTGAAAACGATCTTCGTCAGCGTCGATCCGGCACGCGACACGCCGTCGAAAATGAAGGCCTATGTATCGCTGTTCGGTCCCGATGTGATCGGGCTGACCGGCACCCCTGCGCAGATCGCGGCGGTTACCGATCGCTATCACGTGTATTACCAGAAGGTGCCCTACGGCAAGCAGGGCCAGTACATGATGGATCACTCGACGTTCGTGTTCCTGCTTGATCGCGAGGGCCGCTATGTCGACCATTTCGGGCGCACCGTCGACGAAGCCGCGGTGGCAGGCGATATCGCCGCCGGGCTGGGCGGGACGTCGCCTCGAGCGCACGCGGCCCGGCAGCGATGATCAGGGGCGGCCGCGGTCGTTGGCCGAATTCGCCGCCATCCGCAATTCCTGATCCGCCTGGATCAACAGCTGGCGTGCACGCTCTGCATGGCCGCCGAGGCGCGAATTGTTGTCCTGCTGTGCCACGCCGATCAGTTGGTAGGCCTGCACGATGTGTTCCTGTGCGGTGCGGAGGTTGCCATGGCGCTCGCCGATGTTGACGGTGGGCGCCTGCGCCAGGGCGAGCCCGGCGAGGCCAAGGGCGCCGACCAGAGCAAGGGGGGCGAGAAGGGAATGAGGCTTCATGGGATCGACTCCGGAAAGGACAGGACGTCCGGACGGTACCCCGCTGCGCCCGGTAGGGGACACATTACGACCGCCTGGTAACGGTCAGCTTGATGTGGGTCAAGCGCGCAGCGCTTCGCCGGATTTCCTCGACGGCGGAACTGAACGCTTCAGCCTGGCGCGCGCCCGGAGAGGGCTCGACGGCATAAACCAGTAGAAATACTGATCGTTCGGATATTGCACAACGCCGCGGCTCAAAACAGTATGAATCCGCCACCGGCAAGGGCAGCAGTATCAGTGCGGATGGGGTGTGTCAGTCACAGGGGGAAAGGCGGCAGGTGCAGTACCTGCCAGACGCGCCCGCGCACCGGGTGACGCAGCATCGCAGGAGGCCCACGATCATGCGCATCCTCTCTGGCACGCCGTTGGCGCTGCGCTGCGCATGCCGTTCCTGCCCGCTGGGTCCGGGGTGCTTTCCGGGATCCGCCGATGCGGCCCATCTGCAGGAGTTGGAGAGGCTGGTCGAGCACACGATGCCCGTGCATGCCGGCCATCTGTTGTTCCGGCAAGGTGATCGGTTCCAGTACCTCACGGCGATCCGTTTGGGCACGGTCAAGACCTATGCAGTGGATCGCGAAGGCCGCGAGCAGACCCTCGGCTTCCACATGCCGGGTGATTTCCTCGGCCTCAGTGCCATCGATGAAGAGCGCTACCCCTGCAATGCGGTGGCGCTGGATACCGTGAGCCTGTGCCGGCTGCCGTTCCACGAGATCGCGGAACTGGCCACGAGAATGCCGATGCTGCAGGCCACGTTGTTCCGGTTGATGAGTCGTGACATCGCCCGCGCCACCCAGTTGGCGTGCAACAGCATGGCCGACGAGCGGCTGGCCGCGTTCCTGATCGACATGGCCGACCGCATGGCGGCGCGGGGCTACGCCCCGAACCGGTGGCAGTTCACGATGTCGCGGATGGATATCGCCAGCTACCTGCGGCTCGCACCGGAAACCCTGAGCCGGTTGTTGCGCCGCTTCCAGGCGGAAGGGCTGGTGACTGTAGAGGGGCGTGATGTCGAAGTACGCGGCCGCGACCGCCTGCAGGCATTGGCGGCCGCCGACCCCATGCGGCGGAGCGCTGCAGCCGGCGTGCAGGTCCGCAACCAGGCGGCCTAGCGCGGCATGCAGTAGCGGGCCCTGTCGCTCAATCAAAGCGCCAGCGCACCCCGGCATACACACCGCGCCCATCACCCGGCGTCGATCGCGCGACATCCTTGCCCGCATCGTCATAGCCCGGGGTTACCGTGGCGGCATAGTGGCGGTCGCTCAGGTTGCGCAGTTCTGCCCAGGCCTGCCAGCGGCCACCGGGGGCGTCGTAGCCGATGCGGGTGCCGAAGATTACGTGGCTGTCGGCGGCCATGCTGTTGGCATAGTCGACGAACATTTTCGACGCGTACTCGGTGTTCAGCCCGGCGTAGAAGCCGGCCGGGTGGTCGTAGCGCAGCTCGGCCTGGTAGTAGTGGCGCGGCAGGCCGGGCAGGCGATTGCTGCCGAAGCGTGCATCATCGCGGTAGCGGAAGTCGCTGAAGGTGTAGGCCTGGCGCAATGACAGCCGCCCGCCGACGCCCTGCCACAGCGCACTGTCCAGGCCGGCTTCGATGCCACGGTGCACGGTCGGGCTGGCGTTGGATTCGGTGATGAACAGGTTTGGCACCGGTTGCACTTCCACGGTGAGCAGTTCGTGGTTGAGGCGTGCGTAATAGCCGGTCAGCTCCCAACGGCCGAGTGCGCTGTCGCCGCGCGCGCCGAGTTCCAGCGTGGTCGCGGTCTGGTTGTCCAGGTTCACCGGTCCGCGCTGGCGGCCCGTGGAGGCACCGTTGCCGGCGGCGAAGTACTGGTTCGAGCCCCAGATCATCGACCACGGATGCGCCGGTTCCAGCGAGCGGCTCAGGTTGCCGAACCACTGCGTCTGCGGGGTCTGCTGCCAGGTGAAGCCCAGCCGCGGCGCGTAATCCCACTGGCGCTCGGACAGTTTCTCCGGCGTCGCCGGCCAAGTGACTTGCACATCGCGGCGGGTGTGGATCAATGCCATGCCGGTCTGCAGGCGCAGCGTGTCGCTCAGTCCCAGATCATTGCCGATGTGGAGCACGCTGTCGGTGCCGTAATGCTCAAAGTCGCGGGTGTGCGTGCCGGCCGCGTACCCGTTGCTGGCGAAGCGCAGGGTCTCGCGCACGTTGGCATCCAGATCGTGGGTCACGCGCAGTCCGATCGTGGTCACGCTGTCATGCCCGAACATCGCGTGCCGGCGGCGGTAGTCGAGCGTGCCGTTGAGGTTGGCGTAGTCCAGCTGCTGGCGGTACAGGCTCTCGTTCAAGTCCATCGGGTACTTGTGATACACGAGGCCGGCCTGCAGCGACGCATCTTCATCGATGGTGTAGGTGGTGGTGTTGCCGATCCAGGTGCTGCCCGGCTGCGGGCGGCGCGCGTCGATCGCCAGGTTGGCCGGATTGGCAGCGCGGGGATCGTTGCGGATCTGCGCGCGGGTCAGGCGCCCCGGGGTTTCGTGATCGGTCTCGCGGTAGCGCAGGAAGAAGCGCGTCTCCAGATCCGGCGTGAGCTGCCAGCCGACGTTGGCCACCGCACCCTTGCCCTTGCCGGCGGCGTGCTGCTGATAGCCGTCGTACTCGGTGTCGGTGTAGGCGATGAAGTAATCGACCGCGTCCTGCACGCCACCCAGGCTGATCCCGCGCTTCTGGTACCCGCGTGCGCCGGCTTCGTAGTGCAGCTCCAGCCCCGGCGTATCGCGGCCGCTGCGGGTGATGTAGTTGATCGCACCGCCCAGCGCCAGGGCACCGCGCTCGAACCCGTTGGCACCGCGCAGCACTTCGACGCGGCCCAGCCACAGCGGCTCAAGCAGCTCGTACGGCGTGCCACCCGGGCCGGTCAGCGGCAGGCCATCCAGCGAGACCGACAAGCCGGAGGCATGCGCACCCGGCGCCCGGTTGAGGCCCGAACCGCGGATGGAGACCTTGACGCCTTCATTGCCGGCGCTCTGCGCGCTGATGCCGGGCTGGTAGGCGAGTACATCGGCCGTGCCGGCGACGCGGCCCTGGCCCACCTGCGCCAGATCCACCACGTTGCCTGCACCGGGGACCCGGTCGAGCGCGCGGCGCGCAGCCTCGGTGGCGTCGGCGGCAGTGACGTTGACCGCGTCCAGAGTGACGGCCTGGCCAGCAGGGGCGGCGCGGGCGGTGTCGGTGGCGGCAAGGCTGGCCAGCAGGGCGGCGGCGAGCATGGAAAGGGCAGGGGCGGTGGAGCGATTCGGGAGGACAGTCATTCGTGCGCGCTATCAGTGTCGACAGGGCGCGTGTTGGCGCGACACCCTGTCAACTTAATGTGGGGCGCGCAAGTTAACAGGATGTGGGGGTGTTCGTCACCCTTGTGGGGCGTATGGGTGACGAACGCCGACGGCGGGATGTCGGTAGTGCCGGCCGCTGGCCGGCTCGCCAGGATCTACGCGATCCCGTCGCGTGAGACCCATGATCGCGTGGTTGCCGGCCCGCGGCCGGCATTACCGGGCCGCTGCCAGCGCTTTCGACTTGGCGTACAGCCGTTCGGCCTGCTTCGCGTCGCCCAAGGCGGCATACGTTTCTGCCAGGCTGTCCCAGGCATTGGCCGAGCGCGGGAACAGCGTCGCGTTGAAGGCGAACAGCGGCAGCGCGGTGGCATGGCCCAGGTTCTCGGCCACCGCGTAGCCCACGCGGTTGATGTCCTGCTCCAGCATCGGCTGATCACCGCGCCCGGTAGTGATGAGCCACTGTTTCAACGCGGTTGTGCGTGCGGCCGTCTGCGGCTCCAGTGCGTAGGTGATCAGCCTTTCCGACAAGGCCTCGCGAGGGAACTGCATCGGGGCCACCACCGTCATGCCCCACGAAGCGGTACTCGCCGCTTTCTTCGAATTCCCAACCCGTGGAGAAGCCGCTGCGCCGTCCGTTGTCCAGCAACTGTGGCTGCCACAGCTGCTGCAGCGTGGCACGACCCACCAGCTCACCGCGGGTCAGGGCCATCAGGAAGCGGTCCAGATCACCGACGGTGGTATGCAGTGCGGCATGCCCGTAGGCATAGGGTTGCCAGGCGATGTCGTCTTCGCGCTGCAGGGCGCCCTGCTTGCCGATGTAGGCGATGGCGATCTCGTGGCGCGCATCCGTCGCCGGGCCGAGCGAGGTATGCGTCATCGACAGCGGTCGCAGCACGCGGTCTCGTACGATCTGCGCATAGGGCTGCTGGTATTGCGCTTCCAACAGCGCGGTGAGGACCAGATAGTTGGTCTGCGTGTACCGGTTGGCGGTACCCGGCGTGAACTGGAGCGGCGCCCCGGCAAGTTCCTTGAACACCTCTGCCGGCGTGGCCTGGAAGCGGCGGTTGCCCTGCGAGGTGATCACCTCACCATCCCGATACTGGAAGTACTCGGGAACGCCGGACGCATGGTTGAGGAACTGCCGCACGGTGATCGCCTGCCAGGCCTCGGGCAGATCGGGAAGATAGCGGCTGGCCGGTGCATCCAGCTCGACCCTGCCGGCCTCCACCCGTTGCATGACCAGAGCGCTGACCAGCAGTTTGGCCAGGGAGTAAGCATTGAACACCGTTTCGGCGGTCACCGCCCGATGCGTGGTGACGTCGGCCTCTCCGGCGACGGCCTGTGCGAGAAGCGCGCCGTTGTGCCGTATCAGCACCGACTGCCCGGCGATGCCATAGCGCTCCGCGTTGGCGTGGAGCTGACGGGAGATCCGAGCGTCGAGGTCATCGGCACGAGTGGCGCCGGACGGCGTCGATACCGCGAGCAGCAGGACCGCGACAAAGGCGAAACGACGCATTGCGGGCATCCTCGTGGGTGAGCCCGCACAGTAGGAAGCGCTGGCACCCCGGTCAATGCGGCGGAAGTCACCCCTGGTCGTGAAAGGCCCCGACCGTCGGCCGGGGCCTACCCACATCAGCCCAGAATCCCAGGCAGATCCAGGCCCTTGTCCTTCGCACACTCCACCGCGATGTCATACCCCGCGTCGGCATGCCGCATCACGCCCGTGGCCGGGTCGTTCCACAGCACGCGCGCGATGCGCTTGGCCGCGGCTTCGGTGCCATCGCAGACGATGACCATGCCCGAATGCTGCGAGAAGCCCATGCCGACGCCGCCGCCGTGGTGCAGCGAGACCCAGGTGGCACCGCTGGCGGTGTTGAGCAGGGCGTTGAGCAGCGGCCAGTCGGAGACGGCATCGGAACCGTCCTGCATGGCCTCGGTTTCGCGGTTGGGCGAGGCGACGCTGCCCGAGTCCAGGTGATCACGGCCGATCACCACCGGCGCCTTCAGCTCGCCATTGGCGACCATCTCGTTGAAGGCAAGGCCCAGTCGATCACGATCGCCCAGGCCAACCCAGCAGATGCGCGCGGGCAGGCCCTGGAACTTGATCTTCTCGGCGGCCATGTCCAGCCAGCGGTGCAGGTGCGGGTTGTCCGGGATCAGCTCCTTGACCTTCGCATCGGTCTTGGCGATGTCCTCCGGATCGCCGCTCAGCGCGGCCCAGCGGAACGGGCCGATGCCGCGGCAGAACAGCGGGCGGATGTAGGCAGGCACGAAGCCGGGGAAGTCGAAGGCATCTTCCACACCTTCTTCCAGCGCCATCTGGCGCAGGTTGTTGCCGTAGTCCACGGTCGGTACGCCGAGCGAGTGGAAACCAAGCATGGCGCGGATGTGGTTGGCCATCGATTCGCGCGCGGCCGCTTCCACTTCCTTCGGTGCGGAGACGCGCTTGTCGTCCCATTCTTCCACCGTCCAGCCCTGCGGCAGGTAGCCGTTGACCGGGTCGTGCGCGGAGGTCTGGTCGGTCAGCAGGTCCGGCTTGACGCCCCGGATCAGCAGCTCGTCCAGCACGTCGGCGACATTGCCGAGCAGGCCGACCGAGAGCGGCTTCTTCGCGGTGCAGGATGCCTCGATCAGGCGCAGCGCTTCGTCGAGGTCGTCGGTCCAGGTGTCCAGATACCCGGTGCGCAGACGCATCTCGATGCTGCTCTTGCGGCATTCCACCGCCAGGCAGGAGGCGCCGGCCATCACCGCGGCCAGCGGCTGTGCGCCGCCCATTCCACCGAGCCCACCGGTGAACAGCCACTTGCCGGCCAGGCTGCCGTTGTAATGCTGGCGGCCCATTTCCACGAAGGTCTCGTAAGTGCCCTGCAAGATGCCCTGGGCGCCGATGTAGATCCAGCTGCCCGCGGTCATCTGGCCGTACATCGCGAGGCCCTTCTTGTCGAGCTCGTTGAAGTGGTCCCAGTTGGCCCACCGCGGCACCAGGTTGGAGTTGGCGATCAGCACGCGCGGGGCATCGACGTGGGTGCGGAACACGCCGACCGGCTTGCCGGACTGCACCAGCAGGGTCTGGTCATCTTCGAGCCGCTGCAGGGTCTCGATGATTTTGTCGTAGCTCTCCCAGTCGCGCGCCGCGCGGCCGATGCCACCGTAGACCACCAGCTCCTGCGGGCGCTCGGCCACGTCCGGGTGCAGGTTGTTCATCAGCATGCGCAGCGGGGCTTCGGTCAGCCAGCTCTTGCAGGTCAGCGTGGTGCCGGTCGGGGCGAGGATGGTGCGGGTGGAATCGAGACGGGTCATGCAGCACTCCGGGACGTAGCGAAGTCGAGACAGGCATCGAGCACCTGCTGCAGCGTGGCGCGCAGCGGGGCGGCGTGATCGGGATCCAATGGCGTGGGCCAGCTGTGCTCATCCACGGCCTCGGGCTCGTGCAGGTAGCCGCGGCAGGCCAGCTCCATCTGCAGCGTATGCACGCCGCCGGGGATGTCGCTGTAATGGCGGGTGATGTAGCCGCCCTTGAAGCGGCCGTTGCGCACATGGCTCATGCCGCTCATCGCGCACAGGTTGTCGACCACGTCGGTCAGCGCGTTGTCGCAGGTGGTATCGCCGTTGGTGCCGAGGTTGAACTGCGGCAGCTGGCCATCGAACAGGTGCGGGATGTGCGAGCGGATCGAGTGCGCGTCATACACCACCACGGTGCCGTGCAGGGCACGCAGGCGCGCGATCTCCGCGGCGAGGGCGTCGTGGTAGGGCGCGAACCAGGTATCGCGGCGGCGCGCGATTTCCGCTTCGTCCGGGCCGTGGCCATCGCGGTACAGCGGCTGGTTGTCGAAGGTGGTCAGCGGGCACAGGCCGGTGGTGTTCTGGCCCGGGTACAGCGAGGTGCCGCTGGGGTCGCGGTTGACGTCGATGACCGAGCGCGACACCGCGGTGCGCACCGTGGTGGCGCCCATCTGCTGCGCGAAGCCGTACAGCTCATGCACCCACCAGTCGGCGTCGCGGCGGGCCAGCCACGGCGACACGAACTGCGCGGCCAGTGCATCGGGCAGCTCGGTGCCGGTGTGCGGGAAGCTGACGATCAACGGCACATCGCCGCGGTGGATCTGCAGCCAATCCGGTGGGGTCGTCATGCCAGCGGCTCCAGCGGCGGCAGGATGTCGGCCAGCCCTTCAGCCAGCACGCCACTGCGCACCAGGTCGGTCGCGGCCACCATGTCCGGGTGGAAGTAACGGTCGTCTTCCAGCGTCGGCACCTGTGCGCGCAGGCGCTGGCGCACCGCTTCCAGCGCATCGCTGGAGCGCAGCGGGGCATGGAAATCGCAGCCCTGTGCAGCGGCGAGCAGCTCGATGCCGATCACATTGGCCGCGTTCTCGGCCATCGCCATCAGGCGGCGTGCACCGTGCGCGGCCATCGAGACGTGATCTTCCTGGTTGGCCGAGGTCGGGATCGAGTCGACGCTGGCCGGGTAGGCGCGCTGCTTGTTTTCCGAGACCAGCGCCGCGGCGGTGACCTGCGGAATCATGAAGCCGGAATTCAAGCCGGGCTTCGGGGTGAGGAAGGCCGGCAGCCCGGACAGGGCCGGGTCGACCAGCATCGCGGTGCGACGCTCGCTGATCGAGCCGATTTCGCACACGGCCATCGCCAGCATGTCCGCCGCGAAAGCGACCGGCTCGGCGTGGAAATTGCCGCCGCTCAGTGCCTCATTGGTATCGGTGAATACCAGCGGATTGTCGGACACGCCGTTGGCTTCGATCGCCAGCGTGGTGGCGGCCTGGCGCATCACGTCGAACGCGGCGCCCATGACCTGCGGCTGGCAGCGCAGGCAGTACGGATCCTGCACGCGCACGTCGTTGTCGCGGTGCGATTCGCGGATCGCCGAGCCCTGCATCAGGGTGCGCAGCGCGGCGGCGGTGGCGATCTGCCCGCGCTGGCCACGGATGCTGTGGATGCGCGGATCGAACGGGGTGTCCGAGCCCTTGGCTGCTTCCACCGACAGCGCGCCGGTGACCAGCGCCGCGCGGAACACGGTATCGATCGCGAACAGACCGGCCAGTGCATAGGCGGTGGAGTACTGGGTGCCGTTGAGCAGCGCCAGGCCTTCCTTCGCGCCCAGTACCAGCGGGG
This sequence comes from Stenotrophomonas sp. TWI1151, assembly GCF_039673135.1. Classification (NCBI taxonomy): domain Bacteria; kingdom Pseudomonadati; phylum Pseudomonadota; class Gammaproteobacteria; order Lysobacterales; family Lysobacteraceae; genus Stenotrophomonas; species Stenotrophomonas sp. TWI1151. The sequence goes on along the minus strand of NZ_JBDJLA010000001.1, from coordinate 887,497 downwards.
CCAGGCCGACCTTGGCCAGCGCCTCGGCCGCCGGAAGGCGCTCGCCCGACACGAAGGCTTCGCCCACGCCGATCATCACGCTGGCCAGGTGCGAGAGCGGGGCCAGATCGCCGGAGGCACCGACCGAGCCCTGGCACGGAATCACCGGAATGAAGTCGTGCTGCAGGAAGGCTTCCAGCAGGGCCAGCGTCTGCGGGCGGATCCCCGAGGCGCCCTGGGCGAGGCTGGCCAGCTTCAACGCCATCATCAGGCGCACCACCGGTGCGGGCATCGGCTCGCCGACGCCGGCGGCATGCGAAAGCACGATATTGCGCTGCAGGGTTTCCAGGTCGTCGCGCTCGATGCGCACGCTGGCCAACTTGCCGAAGCCGGTATTGATGCCGTACACCGGTGCGCCCTTGGCGACGATGTCGGCCACGGTCTGCGCGCTGCGCAGCACGGCCGCGGCCGAGGCCGGGTCCAGCCGCACCCGCGCGCCGTCATGGATCGCGCGCCATTGCGCCAGCGTGACGGCGCCGGGGTGCAGGGTCAGGGTAGTGCTCATGAAATCTCCAGACATCACTAGATTCAGACGGGTTGGCCGCGCATCACGCGGCCGTGCAGGGGGTTGAAACCCATGCGGTAGACGAGGTCGGCAGGCGCCTCGATGTCCCACAGGGCGAGGTTGCAGTCCAGGCCGACGGCGAGCCGGCCAATCCGGTCCTGCCGGCCAAGGGCGCGCGCCGCTTCACGGGTGAAGCCGGCGATGCACTCCGCCACGGTCATGCGGAACAGGGTGGCGGCCATGTTCATCGCCAGCAGCGGGCTGGTCAGCGGCGAGGTGCCGGGGTTGGAATCGGTGGCCAGCGCCAGTGGTACGCCGGCCGCCCGCAGGTCGGCGATCGGGGGCAGGGTGGTATCGCGGGTGAAATAGAACGCGCCCGGCAGCAGCACCGCCACGGTGCCGGCGCTGCGCATCGCGGCGATGCCGTCGGCGTCGAGGTGTTCGATATGGTCGGCCGACAGTGCGCCGTGACGTGCCGCCAGGGCGGCACCGTGCTGGTTGCTGAGCTGCTCGGCATGGATCTTGATCGCCAGCCCGTGTTGCTGCGCGGCGAGGAAGACCTGCTCGGCCTGTGCGGCGCTGAAGGCGATGTTCTCGCAGAACACGTCTACCGCCTCGGCCAGCCCGGCCGCCGAAACGGCCGGAATCATGACGTTGCAGACCTCGTCGATGTACTCCTGCGCTTCGCGGCCCGGCGGGATCGCATGCGCGCCGAGGAAGGTCGGCACGATCTCGACCGCGCGCTGGCGGCCCAGCTCGCGCGCGACGGTCAGCTGCTTGGTCTCATCGGCCAGGGTCAACCCGTAACCGGATTTGATCTCGAGCGTGGTGATGCCTTCGGCCAGCATGGCGTCCAGCCGTGGCAGGCTCGCGGCGAGCAGGTCGGCCTCGCTGGCGGCGCGGGTGGCCCGCACGGTGGAGACGATGCCGCCGCCGGCGCGGGCGATGTCGGCATAGCTCACGCCCTGCAGGCGCTGCTCGAACTCGCCGGCGCGGTTGCCGGCATAAACCAGGTGGGTGTGGCAGTCGATCAGGCCGGGGCTGATCCAGCGCCCGGCGCAGTCGATACGCTGGACCGGCTGCAGGTGATCGGCAGATCCGGCCGCACCGACATGCACGATGCGCCCATCGGTCGCGGCGATGACGCCCTCCTCGATCACGCCCAGGCCCGGGCCGTCGACGGTGATCAGGTTGGCGTGGTACCAGAGGGTGTCACAGTGCATGGCAGCAACCACATCGGTGTATATGTCTATACAATATAGACGCCTCTTCCGGGATGTCCAGTAATGCCAGCCACCCCCGCACCGATCCTTCGTTTCCACGCCGCTCATGCGCTGCTGCCACATGGCTGGGCGCGCGATGTGCGCATCCTCAGCCAAGGCGGCAGGTTCATCGAGGTGACCGAAGATGTGTCGGCCGCGCCGGGCGATACCGCGTTGGCGATCGCGGTGCCGGGCCTGGGCAACCTGCACAGCCACGCTTTCCAGCGCGGCATGGCCGGACTGACCGAGATCGGCGGCAACAGCGGCGACAGCTTCTGGAGCTGGCGTGAGCTGATGTACCGCTTCCTGGCGCATCTGCAGCCCGAGGCCATGCAGGCGATCGCCGAGCAGGCCTATGTGGAAATGCTGGAATCCGGCTTCACCCGGGTCGGGGAGTTCCATTACCTGCACCATGGCCCGGACGGCGCGGCCTATGCCAACCGTGCCGAGATGGCCGAGCGTATCGCGGCCGCTGCCCGGTCCAGCGGCATCGGCCTGACCCTGCTGCCGGTGTTCTACGCGCATGCCGATTTCGGCGGCGCCGCGCCAAATCCGGCCCAGCGCCGGCTGATCCACGATGTCGACGGGTTTGCTGCGCTGCTGCAGGGCTGCACGCGCGCGCTGCAGGACCGGGACGATGCGGTGCTCGGTTTCGCCCCGCACAGCCTGCGCGCGGTGACCGGCGAGGAATTGTCGGCGTTGCTGCCGCTCAATAGCGGGCCCGTCCACATCCACATCGCCGAACAGACCCGCGAGGTCGATGCCTGCGTCGCCTGGAGCGGCATGCGGCCGGTGCAGTGGCTGTACGAACACGCGCCGGTGGATGCGCGCTGGTGCCTGGTGCATGCCACCCACATCACCGAGGCGGAGATGCAGCAGATCGTCGCCAGCCGTGCGGTGGCCGGGCTGTGCCCGATCACCGAGGCGAACCTGGGTGACGGCCTGTTCCCGATGCAGGCCTTCGCACGTGCCGGCGGCCGGTTCGGCGTGGGCTCGGATTCCAACGTGCTGATCGACGCGGCCGAAGAGCTGCGCCTGCTCGAGTACGGCCAGCGCCTGCAACTGCGCGGGCGCAATGTGCTGGCCCCGGGCGATGGGCAGTCCACCGGCCGCTGGCTGTACGAGCAGTCGTTGAACGGTGCTGCACAGGCGCTGGGCGTGACCACCGGGCTGCAGGCCGGTGCGCCGGCCGACCTGGTCGAACTCGATCCGGACCACCCGGCGCTGATCACCCGCGACGGAGACGCCTTGCTTGACAGCTGGGTGTTCGCCGCACGTAATGGCGCCGTGCGATCGGTGTGGCGCCAAGGGCGCCAGTGGGTCCGTGATGGTCGCCACCCGCAACGCGAGGCGGTGGCCGCACGGTTCGCCGCGGCACTTCGACCGTTGTTGAGGGTCTGATCAGACCCTCCCATGCAGGAATCCAGAGTGACGGGCAAGAAAGCAGCAACCCTCAATCAGCGCATCCGTGCTGATCTGGAAAGCCGCATCCTCAGTGGACAGTGGGAGCCTGGCTTCCGCATCCCCTACGAACACGAGCTGATGGAGCAGTACGGCTGCTCGCGGATGACCGTGAACAAGGTGCTGACCGCGTTGGCCGAGAGCGGCATGATCGAGCGCCGCCGCCGTGCGGGCTCGTTCGTCGCGCGCCAGCCGCCGCACCTGGAACAGGTGGCGCTGGAGATTCCCGACATCGCGATGGCGGTGGAAGCGCGCGGGCACGTCTATGGCTACCAGCTGCTGGAGCGTGCCTACCGGCGACCGCGCGAGCAGGTAGCGGAGGAAACCACCCTGGCCGGCGGCGAGAAGCTGCTGGCGATCCGCTGCCTGCACCTGGCCGATGGCCGGCCGCTGGCGCTGGAGCACCGCCTGATCAGCCCGGTCGGCGTGCCGGAGGTGTTGGCGGTGGATTTCGAGACCACGGCGCCGGGCAGCTGGCTGCTGCAGAACGTCTCGTGGACACGCGCCCAGCACCGGATCAGTGCCTGGGGCGCGGATGAGGCGGCCGCCACGCTGCTGCAGGTCAAACCCGGCACGGCGTGCCTGGTCATCGACCGCCTTACCTGGCGCGGCGAGCAGCCGATCACCTGCGTGCGGCAGATGTTCCTGGGCGATGCCTACGATCTGGTTGCCCGTTTCTCGCCGGGCGCGCGCTGAGCCTTACAGTGTGGTGCACTGCCGCCAGCGGACCGGCTCATCCACGCCGGGGCGCGGGTTGAGCTGGATGCGCACGGTGCGCAGCGCCGGGTAGCGGGTCACTTCCTCGCAGATCAGCGGCCAGATCGCATCGATTTCGCCGGTGCGGTTGATCGCCAGCGTCTGCCGGGTCAGCCAGATGCCACTGGCCACGCCGGGGCGGCTGGCCACGTTGCGTGACAGTTCCTGCTGATAGCGGTCCAGCGTGGCGTCGTCCGGGTTCGCTTCCATTGCAGGCGGGGCGGCGTCGGCAGCGCGGCCAGCGGTCTCGGGGGCGGCGGGGGCCGGTGCCGCCGGCGTGGGCTGGGTGCCGGCCGGCGCGGGTGTTTTCGCTGCAGCCGGCGCGGCCGCCGCAGTTTCGTCGTCGGCCCACTCCGTTTCCAGCCCGGCGGTCAGCGAGCCCAGCCCGACCATCAGGCCCAGCGTCGCCGCGCCCAGTGCCGCGATCGAGATGCGGCGGAGGGCTTCGCCACGGGCACCGGCCTCGACACGGGCCTCCATGTCGCCCGGCAGGTAGGGCTTCAGCAACGGCCACAGCAGCGGGCCGTCGAGGACCTCGACGCTCTGTTTTTCAGCGGCGATGCGTCCATCGCGCTCGACCTTGCCCTCGGTGATCAGGATGCCGCCACGCGCACCGGCCAGGCGCGCGGCGGCGCCCAGTTCGTTCACCGCCGCCGTGCCGATCCGGTAGGCGCGCCCGTGCTTGCAGGAGAGCAGCCAGCGCTGCGGCCCGTCGTGCATCAGGAAATCGCTGCGGGGTTCGCGGCTGTCCACGGCCTCGTCCGGCACGTCCTGCAGCCCGCGCTGCTCGTACATCGCGCGCCGCACGATCAGGGAAAACTCGCGCCAGTGCATGCCGGCCAAGGCATTCAGGCCGAGCTGGGTCTCCTTGCGCTTCCGTTTGATCAGCCAGAAGTAGGCCGTGGCCAGGAACCAGGCGATGAGGGCCAACAGCAGGGCCAGAATCCAGGAGAGCATGCAGGGGGATATGAACAGGGAAGTGCGATAGACAGTTTATATGCGCCTTTGCACGTCAGCGGCGCGTCGTTTTCGAGCCGGTTCGCATCCGGCGGTCACGTCGGTGACGGCCGTCTCACTTTGCGGGGCCTTGCGGTAGCAGCGCCCACAAAAAACCCGCCAATCCAGAGCCGTGAGGGGAGGGAACAAACGGCGGTGGAAGCGATTGGCGGGTCGATTTCGATTGTCAACAAAGTCGTGCTGCTTTGCAACAAACGTGGTCGGATCAGTTCAGTCAGGCGTCGGAGGTCGGCGACTGGTGCGTACCCGGCGACGGATCGGCCGACGGCGAGGCGTTGCGGGCCTCGGCACGGTTGACCCGGGTGTTGAGCGCATCGATCCGGGCATTGAGCGCGGCGACATCCTCGGCGGTCGGGATGTGGAGACGCTTCAGCACGCCCTGGACCCGGTCATCGAAGGCCTTCTCGACCTTGTCCCAGGTGCCGCTGGCCTTTTCACGGGCCTCGCCGAGGTGTTCCTCGACATTGTCGCGCCAGCGCGGTGTATCGCCGGTCTGCTCGCGGTTGCGGGCCTCGATGTTCTCGCCTTCCTTGACCAGGTTGTCGAAGACACGGCTGCCTTCGGCCTGCGCACGCCCGAAGGCGCCCAGACCCGCCAGCCATATCTGCTGGGCCGAATCGGTCAGCTTGCGCGAGAAGCGCTCGGCCTGATCCTGCAGCGAGGGCTTCTCGCCGGGGATGCGATCGTCGAAGTCGTTGGGTGAATGCATGGGGCGATCCCTTGGGTGGACACCCTTGGATCGTATGCATCGCCGGCTTCAAGCGGTGTGATGGCCGGCGCCTGTGCAGCGCCGGGCCGGGCGTCGGTTCAGCCGAGCTTTTCCTGCAACACGCGCTGGATCTCGCTTTCCACCATGCCCTTCATGGCCGAGAGCAGGAAGCCGAGCTTGGCGGTGACCTGCACCTGGCCGGGCTGCAGCGCGATCGCGCCGTCCACGCCGGAGCCGCTGAAATTCAACACGTCGCCCACCCAGTTGGACTGCAGACCGAAACGCTCGGACAGTTTGGCGGCGACTTCTTCGATGGCTTTGCGCGCATTTTCGGCGGGCAGGGAGTGGGCGTGACGGATATCGATGGTGGACATACAGCCTCCTGGCGGACAACGGCGCGGATTTGGGCGTGCATTGTGCGCATCCTCAGGCACAACTCCAAGGTCTGCGTCACACTTCTTCTTCCCTGACAGTCAACCTGCTAGGCTGCGCCGCGTGCAGAACCTGCTAGTTCACTTTACTCAACGCCAACATCCCGACCAGCCCCTGCGGCCCGGGGTGCAGCGCATCGTGCGTCATGCATCGGGCACCGTCCGGCTTTGCGATGACGCCCCCGGCACCTTGCTGCTGGCCCAGTTCTGCCTGGATGACCGCGGCCTGTGGCTGCAGGTCGCCAACGGCATCCGCGGCATCCACGTCAACGGCCGCCCGGTGCGCCGGATGGCGCTGCTGCGCGCCGGCGACGCCGTCTACGCCGACGGCGTGGAGATGGTGGTGCAGGGCGATTGCGAAGCTGTCGCGCACGCGCCGCCACGCAGCGATGATGGCGGCGACGACCAGCGCCTGTTGCGCGGGGTCGGCGGCCAGCACCACGGGCGCAGCTTCACCCTGGATCGTCCGCGCGTGATCGGGCGGGGGCCGGAGGCGGACATCGTCATCGACGACCCTGCCTTCGCCGAACAGCACGCCCGCCTGGAGCAGCATGGGGAGCGCCTGCTGCTGCGCGACCTGGGCGCCGGCGAGTCCACGCGGGTCAATGGCGTCACCGTTCGCCATTGCTGGCTGCAGCCGGGCGATCAGCTGGTCTTCGATGCCCAGCACCGCTTCGTGCTCGAAGTCCCACACGACGGCCGCAAGCGCATCGTGATCGACGAAGAGGACGACGGCTTCGAGGCACGCCAGCGCCCGGAACCGGTGGCTGCGCCCAAACGGGTGAGTCGCTGGCCGTGGCTGTTGGCCAGTGCGTTGCTGCTGGCCGCAGCGCTCAGCGGCCTGCTCTGGTTCGGGGCGCGGTAAACGTCATCGCATCCGCGCTGACGCCCCGTGATTTGCTACGCAAACCACGGGCCCCCGCGTGACATTGCTTCCAGACCCCGCCGCGTCGCGGCGCCCCCTGACTCAGGGGGCTCGCCTCCAGACATATGGCGGTGGCTCTGGCAGACAGCCGGGCCCTGGATAGATTCGTTTGCAACCAAATTCGCCTTGTCCTGCAAGGCCTAAAGGCTGGTGCGCTGCGGCATACTAGGGGTCTTGCCCCATAGGTGTGACATGACGCGCGCGTTCAATTTCAGTGCCGGCCCTGCAACGTTGCCGGAATCGGTCCTGCGCCAGGCGCAGGAAGAGATGTTGGAGTGGAACGGCGCGGGCGCCTCCATTGTCGAAATGAGCCACCGCGGCCCGGAGTTCATGGCCGTCGCCGCCCAGGCCGAGGCCGATCTGCGTCGCCTTATCGGCATCCCGGACGACTACGCGGTGCTGTTCCTGGCCGGTGGCGCGACCACCCAGCAGGCCCTGCTCGCACTCAACTTCGCCCAGCCCGGGCAGACCGTGGATTACGTGCTCACCGGGCACTGGGGCAAGACCGCGATCAAGCAGGTCAGCCCTTACGTCACGGTCAACGTCGCCGCGAGCAGCGAAGCCAATGGCTTCCACGACATCCCGGCACGCGCCAGCTGGCAGCTCTCCGATGACGCGGCCTACGTGCACATCACCGCCAACGAAACCATCCATGGTGTCGAGTTCCGTGACACCCCGGACGTGGGTGACGTGCCGCTGTTCGCCGATTTCAGCTCCTCGATCGCCAGCGAGCCGCTGGATGTCAGCAAGTACGGCCTGATCTATGCCGGCGCGCAGAAGAACCTCGGCCCGGTCGGCGTCTCGGTGGTGATCGTGCGCCGCGACCTGCTCGAGCGCAGCGGCCAGCCGCGTGCGGACATCTTCGATTACCGCTCGCACGTCGCGCGCGATTCCATGCTCAACACCCCGCCGACCTGGAACTGGTACCTGGCCGGGCTGGTGTTCCAGTGGATGCTGGCCGAAGGCGGCGTGGAAGAATTCGCCCGCCGCAACGCGGTCAAGTCGGGCCTGATCTACGGGGCGATCGACCAGTCCGGCGGCTTCTACCGCAATGAAGTCGTCCCGGCCGCACGCTCGCGCATGAACATCCCGTTCTTCCTGCCGGATGACACGCTCAACGCGCGTTTCGTCAGTGAATCCAAAGCGGCCGGCCTGCTGGCGCTGAAGGGCCACAAGGCGGTCGGCGGCATCCGCGCCTCGCTGTACAACGCCATGCCGGTGGAGGGCGCGCAGGCGCTGGCCGCCTTCATGCGCGATTTCCAGCAGCGCAACGGCTGACGCATTCGTTTTTCCCGGGGCGCTCGCCGCCCCACCGCAATTGGAACCCAGATGGCCACCAAACCCGCCAAGCCCAAGGCTGCCAAGCCAGCGCCGACCCCGCCCAAGGCGGCTGCCCCCGCGAAGAAGGCCAAGGCCGCCAAGCGCGATGCCGCGCCGGCCGTTGCCGCGCCCGTGCTCTCGGACGTGCGCGCCAAGATCGACCATATCGACCGCAGCATCCAGGCGCTGATCGCCGAGCGCGCCAACTTCGCCCACCAGGTCGGCAAGGCCAAGGGCAAGCTCGCTGCCGCCGTGGATTACTACCGCCCCGAGCGCGAAGCGCAGGTGCTGCGCATGGTGGTGGACCGCAATGAGGGCCCGCTCAGCGATGAAGTGCTGGTCCACGTCTACCGCGAAATCATGTCGGCCTGCCTGGCCCAGCAGGAGCCGCTGAAGATCGGCTACCTCGGTCCGGAAGGCACCTTCAGCCAGCAAGCCGTGCTCAAGCACTTCGGGCGCTCGGCGCTGGGTCTGCCGCTGGCCAGCATCGAGGAAGTCTTCCAGGAAGTGGAAGCGGGCAACGCCGATTTCGGCGTGGTGCCGGTGGAGAACTCGGGGCAGGGCACCATCCAGATCACCCTGGACATGTTCCTGACCTCCAACCTGAAGATCTGTGGCGAAGTGGAGCTGCGCGTGCAGCAGTACCTGATGTCGCGCAGTGGTCGGCTGGAGGATGTCGAGCGCGTGTATGGCCACCCGCAGTCGTTCATGCAAACCTCCTCGTGGCTGCGCGCCAACCTGCCCAAGGCCGAGAAGATTCCGGTCTCCAGCAACGCCGAAGGCGCGCGCCGCGCCCGCAATGCCGATGACGCGGCGGCGATCGGCGGCGAGAGTGCCGGGCATGTGTACGGCCTGAAGAAGGTGGTGACCAAGCCGATCCAGAACGATGCGGACAACACCACGCGCTTCCTGGTCATCGGCCGCAACATCTTCCCCACCTCCGGCCACGACCGCACCTCGGTGCTGGTGTTCATCCACGACAAGCCCGGTGCACTGTTCGACGTGCTCAGCCCGTTCGCGCGGCATGGCATCAGCATGAACCGGATCGAGTCGCGCCCCTCGCACAACGCCAAGTGGGAGTACGGCTTCTTCATCGATCTGGCCGGCCATGTCGACGACGAGGCGATGCAGGCGGCCCTGGCCGAACTGAAAGCCCACTCGGCGCAGATCAAGATCCTCGGCTCCTATCCGGTCGCCGTGCCCTGATCCAAACGGCGCAGCCGCCTCGCGCGCTGCGCCCGGCCCGGCGCCCGTGTGGGCGCTGTGGCCCCTCCCGTACACCGTTGCATCGCCGCTGCGGCGGCCCGCCCCCTAGGATTTCCGATGACCGCATCTCCGTACTGGATCGCCCACAAGGGCCAGCCCCTGCAGGGCAGCCTGACCATTCCCGGTGACAAGTCCGTCTCGCACCGCTCGGTGATGTTTGCCGCGCTGGCCGATGGCGTGTCGCGCATCGATGGCTTCCTGGAGGGCGAAGACACCCGCGCCACCGCCGCGATCTTTTCGCAGATGGGCGTGCGCATCGACACCCCGTCGCCCTCGCAGCGCATCGTGCACGGCGTCGGCGTGGATGGCCTGAAGGCACCGGGCGCCCCGCTGGACTGCGGAAACGCCGGCACCGGCATGCGTCTGCTGGCCGGGCTGCTGGCTGCACAGCCGTTTGACTCGGTGATGGTCGGCGACGAATCGCTGTCGCGCCGCCCGATGCGCCGCGTGACCGGTCCGCTGGCCGAGATGGGTGCGAAGATCGATACCGAGGCCGATGGCACCCCGCCACTGCGGGTGCATGGTGGCCAAGCGCTGCACGGCATTGCATTCGCCTCGCCGGTGGCCAGCGCGCAGGTCAAATCCGCCGTGCTGCTGGCCGGTCTGTATGCCGATGGCGAAACGTCTGTCACCGAGCCGCACCCGACCCGCGATTACAGCGAACGCATGCTGCGTGCATTCGGTGTGGATATCGAGTTTTCGCCGGGCAAGGCACGCCTGCGTGGCGGCCAGCGGCTGCGCCCGACCGATATCGTGGTGCCGGCCGATTTCTCCTCGGCGGCGTTCTTCCTGGTGGCGGCGAGCGTGATCCCAGGCTCCGAGCTGCGCCTGCGTGCGGTGGGCCTCAACCCGCGCCGTACCGGGCTGCTCGCGGCGCTGCGCCTGATGGGCGCGGACATCACCGAAGAAAACCATGCCGAGCAGGGTGGGGAAGCGGTGGCTGATCTGGTGGTGCGGCATGCGCCGCTGCACGGCGCCGAGATTCCCGAAGCGCTGGTGCCGGACATGATCGACGAGTTCCCGGCCTTGTTCGTCGCGGCGGCGGCGGCACAGGGCAACACCGTGGTGCGCGGTGCGGCCGAATTGCGGGTCAAGGAATCGGATCGTCTGGCCGCAATGGCGACGGGCCTGCGCACGCTGGGCGTGCAGGTCGATGAAACCGATGATGGCGCCACGATCCACGGTGGCGCCGGGCTTGGCAGCGGCACCATCGAGAGCCACGGCGACCACCGCATCGCGATGGCCTTCGCGATTGCCGGCCAGCTCAGCAGCGGCGAAGTGCGGGTCAATGACATCGCCAACGTGGCGACGTCCTTCCCGGATTTCGATGGCCTGGCGACCGGTGCGGGTTTCGGGCTTCGCGCCGGCTGAGGTAGCGCCGGGTTCTGCCGGGCTGCTGCTTCCAGATGTCAGGTATGCGTGGTTGCCGGGCAGCGCCCGGCACTACCTTGACCTCGCGCGGACGCCGTGCTCCGCAGAACAAAAAAGGGAGGCCATTGGCCTCCCTTTTCGTTTCCGCCTCAGTGCATCCGCTTAGCGCTCCGTACGGAAGTCCACCGGGACGCGCACCACGCTCGCCACTGCGCGGCCGTTATTCATCGCCGGCTCGAACTTCCAGTCGCGCACGGTGGTCAGCACCGCACGATCCAGATCGCGATCACGCGTACCGCTGCGCTGCACGATGTTGGCGTCGGTCACCTGGCCACGGGTATCCACGTTGAGGCTGGCCACCACGCTGCCCTGCACGCCGCTGCGCAGCGCCGTACGCGGGTAGACCGGCTTGGCATTGCTCGCCAGCGGGCGGGCCTCACGGTTGCGTACGGCCGGCGTCGCCTTGCGCTGCTCGGCGGCCGGTGCGGCCTGGCGCGCAGCGGGTGCCGGCGTGGTCGCCACCGGTGCGGTCTCGGTAGCGGGCAACATGCGCTGGCCCACCGGCGCCTCGTTGGTATCGCCCGGGGTGGCATAACGCAGCCACACCAGCGCAGCGGCGAACATCGCGACGATCAACGCCACCCACAACCAGGGTGACGTACGGCGATGGGCGGGCTCATCGATCACGTCGCGCTGATGCTGCGGCGAGCGGGGCATGTCCGGGGCATGGGTAACACTCATGGCTGACTCCTGGTGTCGATGTGACACCCGCAGTCTTGCCCGGACACGGTTGCGGATGTGTCAGCGCACCGTCAACGCGACGACTGCATTCCCATCGAGGTTCAGTTTGCTGAGCCGTTGCACAATCGCCGCACGTGGCGGCGATGAATCACCGCGGCGTGAAGTCGAACGGCACTTCCAGGCTGCCAGGCACTGGCACACCGTTGTTCTGCGCCGGCTGGAAACGCCAGCGACGCACCGCATCGGACGCTGCGCGGTCAAGGTCGCGTGAACCGCTGCGCTGGATCAACGTCACGGCCGATGGATAGCCGGTGGCATCCACATCCACGCGCACCACCACCGTTCCACTGTCACCGCGGCGCAAGGCGGCCGGCGGGTAACTCGGCGGCGGCGACTGGTCAGCAATCGGCTGCGGGCGGTCGCTCGGCGCCATGGCCGTGGGCGCGGCGGGTGCGGCGGGCGCAGCCGGGGCGGCCGGCGGTGGCGGCGGGGCCGTCTCCACCAGCTGCGGCTTTTCCTCGTTGACCGGCGGGGCCTTGGCGTCGGGCATGTCGCTGGAGCCGGCGGCAGCGGCCAACGGCTCGGGCAGCGGCACCACCTCGGCCACCTGGGCGGGGGTCTGCGCGGCCGGGTCGGCTTTGTAGAAGTCGTTGTTGCGGCTGCTCAGCCATACCACCAGGAACAGCAGCAGGCCCACGCCGAAGGCGATCGCGGCGATCACGAGGCTGCGGCGGGGCAGGTGGAAGGTGATGTTCTTGCCAGAAGTCGAGCGGGGAGCAGACATGGGGCATACCGTATGGATCACCGCGATTCTGCCACGCCCGGGATGAACCGGCGGCAGAAAAACGCATAACAGGCGATAATCCCCCTCCGAATCCGTAGACCCCTCTGCCGCCATGCTCGATCCAGCCCTGCTCCGCCAACAGCCCGCCGACCTTGCCGAACGCCTGCGCACCTCGCGCGGTTTCGAGCTGGATGTCTCCGGGCTGGAGTCGCTGGAAGCCGATCGCAAGCGCATCCAGGTGCGCACGCAGGAGCTGCAGAGCCTGCGCAACAGTCGTTCCAAGGCCATCGGCCAGGCCAAGGCCAAGGGCGAGGACGTCTCGGCGATCATGGCCGAGGTGGCCGCGTTCGCCGATGAGCTGAAGGCCTCGGAAGTGGCCCTGGATGCGCTGCGCGAGAAAATCGAAGCGATCGCGCTGGGCATTCCGAACCTGCCCGCCGAGGATGTGCCGGCCGGCAAGGATGAATCGGACAATGTCGAACAGAAGCGCTGGGGCACCCCGCGCGCGTTCGATTTCCCGGTGCTGGACCACGTCGAGCTCGGCGCCCGCAACCGCTGGCTGGATGGCGAGACCGCGGCCAAGCTGTCCGGCTCGCGCTTCACCGTGCTGCGTGGCCCGATCGCCCGCCTGCACCGCGCGCTGGCGCAGTTCATGCTCGATCTGCACACCGGCGAGCACGGCTATGAAGAAACCAACGTGCCCGCCCTGGTCAATGCCGAGTCGCTGCGCGGTACCAGCCAGCTGCCGAAGTTCGAGGACGACCTGTTCAAGACCGCCGTGGGCGAATCCACGCGCTACCTGATCCCGACCTCGGAAGTGCCGCTGACCAACATCGTGCGCGACGAGATCATCGACGCCGAGCAGCTGCCGCTGCGCATGACCGCCCATTCGCTGTGCTTCCGTGCCGAAGCCGGCAGTGGCGGCCGCGACGTGCGCGGCATGATCCGCCAGCACCAGTTCGAGAAGGTGGAGCTGGTCGCCGGGTGCACCCCGGCGCAGAGCGATGAAGAGCACCAGCGCATGACCCGCTGTGCGGAAGTCGTGCTGGAAAAGCTCGGCCTGCCGTACCGCAAGGTGCTGCTGTGCACCGGCGACATGGGCTTCTCGGCCATCAAGACCTATGACCTGGAAGTGTGGCTGCCCTCGCAGGACACCTACCGCGAAATTTCCTCGTGCTCGAACTGCGGTGATTTCCAGGCGCGCCGCATGCAGGCCCGCTGGCGCAACCCGGAGACCAGCAAGCCCGAGCTGCTGCACACGCTCAACGGTTCGGGCGTGGCGGTTGGCCGCGCGATGATCGCGGTGATGGAGAACTACCAGAACGCCGACGGCAGCATCACCGTGCCGGACGTGCTCAAGCCCTACATGGGCGGCATGGACGTCATCGGCTGATCCAGCGCCGTGACGCATGAAAAAACCCGCCGAACGGCGGGTTTTTTGTTGGCGCCCCGGTAGAGCCACCCCATGGGTGGCTGCCGTTCCGGTCATGCATCACCTGCAGCCACCCATGGGGTGGCTCTACCCGTCCGTCATCGGCGCCAACACGCCCAGCGGCACCCAGCCGGACGTGGTGCCGCCAACCAGCTCGCACCACACCCAGCTGTTGAGCACGCGCTCACCGCGCACGTGCTGGCCCACGTCCACATCCAGTTCGCGCGCACAGTAAGCCTCGGCCGCCATCGCATCGCCCTGCGCGTTCCTGCCGATCACCTGCGCCGGTACCCAGCCTGCAGCCTGGCCCGGTGTCTCGCACAGATACCAGTTGTCCCAGCCTTCGGGCCCCTGGTAGCGCTCGCCGACCTGCAGCGGATCGCCGGGCTGCAGGGTGATCGGGTGGGGGAACTCGCTGCGGTGGGTCTGGACGACGCGGTAATCCATGCGGAATCAGCTGTGTGCAAAGGGCCCCCAGCTTAGCGGCCATTCCCGCGACGCCGCAGCGTTGATTGCGTCATCGGTGCGGCTTCCAGAAAGGAAGAGGGGCAGGTCAGAAAGTGCCTTGATTACATGTAGGAGAAGTTGACGGCCGAGTGGGCGGCACGCGGCGTGGAGGGCCGCAGAGACGGCAGGCACGGGGCTTCGTGGATTGAGCATCCGGTGGGCGGCCCGCACGGCCCTCACGTCGCGGTGTGATCGACGCCCATTTCCTGCGGCACACAGCGAACAGGCTGGGCACTGACCTCTACTTCCACAGGACGCCCGGTGAATACAGCGGCTGCACCCCTCCCATCCTCAAATCCCGCCGGCATCGCTGCATGGCTGATGCTGGGCATCGCCTGGCTGTGCTTCCTGATCCCGTTTCCGGGGCTCGGGATGTTCCTCGGCTGGCCGCTCAATCTGGTCGCCTTCATCCTGGCCGTCGTGGCGATGGCCAAGGGCGGCGCCGGCAAAGGCGTCGCCCAGCTATTGCTGTCCCTTGTCGCCTCCCCGGTGGTCTACCTCGTGGGCGTCGTGGTATTCGCCGGCGCCGTCAGCGCGATCAGTCAGCCGGCGCCCGATGCCCAGACCCACGCGGACAAGGGTAGCCAGCAGGACACCGCGGTCGCGCCCGTCGCGCCTGTCGAAATCACGGCGCGCCAGCTCTATCGGGACTACGAGGCCAATGAGGTCGCCGCCGACGTCCTGTACAAAGGCAAGCGACTGCTGATCTCAGGTGAAGTTGCCAGCATCCAGACAGATCTGATGGATAAGCCGCAGGTGCAGCTGAAGGCCGGAACCGTCAACCAGGTGATGATCTCCGGCCTCTCCAGGGAAGAGGCCGGCGCGCTCGGCAAAGGCGACACTGTGCTCGCGGCCTGCACGGGCAACGGCATGATCCTGGGATCACCGGTGACACGCGACTGCGAACTCCAGTAGGGCGGGGCCGCGTTCAAAAAAAAGATGGCCCCGGAAGGGGCCATCTCTGCCACACCCACACCGTCACGACGAGGGGGAGGGAACGGTGTGGGTCCCGCGTGGATCAGGCTGCGGCGAGTGCTTCCGGCTGCGGCAGCGCGGCCAGGGCCTGGGCAATCGCGTCGGTGCGGTGCTGCGGCGAGTAGGCGATGCCCTCGGCCCGCACGAATTCGACGTTGTCGATGCCGAAGAAGGCGAAGACCTGGCGCAGGTACGGATCCTGGAAATCGGTCGGGGCGCCGGTGTGCAGGCCGCCGCGGCTGCTGGCCACGATCACGCGCTTGCCGCCGGCCAGGCCCACCGGGCCGTTCTCGGTGTACTTGAAGGTGCGCCCGGCCACGGCCAGGCGGTCAATCCACGCCTTGAGGGTGGAGGCGACGCTGAAGTTGTACATTGGGGAGCCGATGACAACCACGTCGGCCGCCAGGAACTGCTCCAGCACCTGCTCGGCATCGGCTACCTCGGCCGGGTCGGACTGGGCCAGGGACGAGCTGCGCAGGTGCGCAACGGGCTGGGCATCGAGGTCGCGGTAGCTCACCTCCAGGCCCGGGACCTGGTCGCGCCACTGCTGGACCACGGCGGCGGAGAGCTGGCGGGAGACCGAGTTTTCGCCAAGCACGCTGGCGTCGATGTGAAGAAGCTTCATGGCAATCACCTGATTCTGGGGGAGGGGCGGTAGATGCCGCCGACGGAGATCAGGTTAGGTTGTTGCCTGTTTGGAATAAAGGTGGTTGAATACCACGTATTGTTCTATATCTGGAACTTCGGTATGCAAGACCTCAACGACCTCTACTACTTCGCCATGGTGGTGGATCATGGTGGCTTCGCCGCAGCAGAACGCGCGCTCGGCATCCCCAAATCCCGCCTGAGCCGCCGTATCAGCCAGCTGGAAACCGATCTGGGCGTCCGCCTGCTGCAGCGCTCCACGCGCCGCTTCGCGGTGACCGACGTCGGTACCAGCGTGCATCGCCACGCGCAGACCATGCTCGCCGAGGCCCAGGCCGCGCGTGAGGTGGTCGACCGCCTCAGCGCCGAGCCACGTGGCCTCGTCCGCGCCAGCGTGCCGGTCTCGCTCGCGCAGATGCAGCTGCCCAAGCTGCTGCCGATCTTCCTGGCGCAGTACCCCAAGGTGCGGCTGCAGCTGAACATCAGCAACCGCCGCGTGGACATCATCAACGAAGGCTACGACGTCGCCCTGCGCGTGCGCTCTCGCCTGGATGACGATGGCAGCCTGGTGATGCGCAGCTTCGGCCAGGTGCAGGAACTGCTGGTGGCCAGCCCCAAGTACCTCGATCGCGCCGGCCGCCCGAAAGACCCGGACGAGCTGACCAATCACGTCACCCTGAGCATCAGCGAAGACGAAGCCCGTCAGCGCTGGGAACTGCACGGCCCCGAGGGCGCGGTCCGCCGCGTGGACCTGCAGCCGCGCGTGGCCGGTTTCGATTTCCCGCTGCTGCAGAGCATGGTCAAGGACGGCTTCGGCATCACCATGCTGCCGGAAACCGTCTGTGCCGACGCCGTGCGCAACGGCGAACTGGAAGTAGTGCTGCCGGACTGGTCGCTGCCGCAGGGCATCTGCCACGCCGTCTTCGCCTCCCGCCGCGGTCTGCTGCCGGCGGTGCGCGTGTTCATCGACTTCCTGGCCGAGCACCTGCCGCCGCAGCTGGAGGCTTCGCGTCTGGACTGCGGTGGCGCGTGCGAGCGGGCCAAGGAGAAGATCAAGGCCAGTGCGCTGGGTGCGTTGGCGGTGGATGCGGGCTGAGCCCGACCGCTGGCGGGTGGGCAAATCCCACCTGAAATGCGAGAATGCGACCCCCGGCCCATGCCGGGGAGCCATGCCGGACGGGGCGCTGCCCCGACCGGTTGCCTGGGTTGCAATGACCTGGGCACGCGGGGTGCGGAAGCGCTGCCGATACGGAGAGATGGCCGAGCGGTTTAAGGCACCGGTCTTGAAAACCGGCGAAGGGTCATTCCTTCCGTGGGTTCGAATCCCACTCTCTCCGCCAAAAGACCCTAACTCGTTGATTTTTAATTGAAATCATCGATTAGGTCGGATTGGAAAGCAGGAAGCATGCAGAGGAAACACTCGCATGCGCATCCCCCATCATTTGAGCCGGTCATCCACCGGCCGCTGGTCGTTCGTCCAGCGCGTTCCTACTGATTTGCAAGCCGTGCTCGATTGCCGGCTCATCAAGCGCACCCTCAAGACCCACGATCTCGCCCAGGCGCACGTGCGTGCAGTCGTGCTTGGAGCGGGCTATGCTCGGCTCTTCGCACAGTTGAAGGATCAACGCGTGGACAAGCTCAGCAAGCAGGAAGCCGATCTGCTCATCGCTCGCCTGACGAGCGCCGAGAACCTCCGTGAACTGACGTTGGACCGCACGCGTCAACCGGATGGGACGGTGACGGAGCGGTGGCAAATCGACAGTCCCAAGGACCTCAAGCTGTATCGGCAGTTGATGGAGCTTGAAGCAACCGCGGGAGGGATCTCTCAATCCCTCGCAGTAACCGTGCCGTCCCTGTTTGGCTCTGCATACGCCGGCAGCCACAAAGGTCTGGCCTCCACGCCTGCCATTGAGACGATGACGCTGGGCAAGGCTCGGGATGCATTCTTGGCGACGCTCAAGGGTTCGACTCTGCCCAAGACCTATACGATCAAGAAGACGGCCATTGAGGCATTGGTGGCCTACCTGGGGCCGAAGGCGAAGGTTCACGCCATTACCAGGTCCGACCTAGCGCGGTGGTATCAGGACATGCGTGAGAAGGGCGCTTCAACGCCAACGCTCACCAACAAGCAGAGCTACATCGGTGGCAAAGGTGGCTTCTTCGAGTGGGCCATGGCGTCGGGACACTACCCCAAGGGCGACAACCCGGCCAGCGGCCATGTCAGCTATTCCCAGCGCGAGAAGCGGGCGCGGAAGAAACTGGGGTTCAAGGCCTACGACAGAGCCCAGATCCACGCCCTGTTTGCCCCCGAGGCGCTTGCCAAGCTGTCCGAGGCGGCCCGCTGGGCCTCCCTCCTTGGGCTCTATACGGGGGCGAGGGCGTCAGAGGTCGGCCAGTTGCTGGTCCGAGACGTGTTCGAGGAGGACGGCATTCCGTGCCTCCGTATCTCCGACGAAGGCGAGCACCAGAAAGTGAAAACCGAGGTCAGCCTTCGTACGGTTCCTCTCCATCCTGAGCTCCTCAAGATGGGCTTCCTGGATTGGGTCGATGGCAAGAGTAAAGCCGGTGAAACCAGGCTGTTCCCGGCGGCCAAAGCCACTGCCGTGAACGGACAGGGGAACTGGATCACCAAAGCGTTCAGTCGACACTTGGCTGAGGTCGGGAAGAACTGGGAGCCAGCCAAGCGCGGGTTCCACT
Organism: Stenotrophomonas sp. TWI1151; assembly: GCF_039673135.1. Lineage (NCBI taxonomy): Bacteria > Pseudomonadati > Pseudomonadota > Gammaproteobacteria > Lysobacterales > Lysobacteraceae > Stenotrophomonas > Stenotrophomonas sp. TWI1151. The sequence continues at coordinate 868,654 of NZ_JBDJLA010000001.1, read as the reverse complement.
CGCTCAGGAAGACGTTTATCCAAGAGTTGCAGGGGGCTGGCGTGGTGTCGGAACTCAGGGCCCAGATTGTTGGGCATGAACTCGATGACGAGCACCATTCGACCTACAGTCGTGATTTCACAGCGGTGGAGAAACTCAACGGAGTTGGTGCGCATTCGCCAGGCTTAACTTCCCTTGTTTGGGACTTGCGGTGACATCGCCTGCGTGCGCATTGGCGAAGCATCGGCAAGGCTTGGGAGTGTTCCTAGCCTCTATGGTCGAGGGTAGGCACTTTGCCGTGAACCCATTGGCGGGCATGTATGCGATTGCCAGAGCGGACTTGGAAGACACTGGCTCGCCTTTAACTGACGCCGACTCGGAGGCGATTATCGAACCGGTCGGGTTTCCGATCTTGGCATCGAAATGCCGCGATCGGTGGTTTTTCGTTCCAGGCTTGGGGCTCTACTGAGGGGTTCTGGTCAACGAGAGTAGGCGGCTTATGCGAGCGTTTTGGCTGGATGGTAAATTTTAGCTTATATGCTGGTTCTAAGTGATGGGCGTATTCTTGTCGCGTGGCACAGCTTGAGGAAGGGGGGGGGGTTGGGGATTTACGTTGATCCGGGAAACAAGACGGTTTATTTCCATCAGTCAAATGAAAGAGTAGATAGCTCGCCTGGCAGGAATCCTTCACGTCAGAAGTCATCTGCTGGTGATGAGGTGTTTTCAATATTCAGGAGGGTGAGGTCGGATGATGGACGCGATGGAAATCCTCTCATATACGCTCTAAAAGGGAAGGATGGCTTCACCATTTCGCGCAAAGAGGTTGGCAAGTTCATCCCTGATCTTGATGTCTCCATTGGCGGTCTCTTGCCGCATGTCAATATTGATGGCGTTATGGCGGCTCCCTCGTCGCACAAAATTGCGAGCATTCTCGCAAAGAGGATATCGAAGGCAGCAAATCTGCCGCTGCTGTCTTGTGGATTTGTTAAGAAGAGTAATGGGCTTGTCGCTAGCGAGCTCTTTCATAAAATGAATGCTGGGGGCATGGATAAGAAGCAGCGGGTGACAGTCCGCAGAATTATTCGTATCTTAAATAAGAATCCGCGCGCGGATTTCGCGATGAAGAACCTGAGTGTGGCTGACAGGTTCCACGTAGAGCCAATTCAGTGGGATGGTTCTGTTCAGTTCCCGGTTAATTTATCAATACTTCTTGTGGATGATTTGCTGGCTAGTGGGCAGTCTATGGGGGTGATGAAGAGGCAGTTGCTTCAGCTAGGGACGCCTAGAGTCCAATGTGTCTGTCTCCTGGGGTCCTTAGACAGGTATGTGAAGCTATAGGGGTTGACCGGGAGGCGAAGATCAGATAAGTTTGGCGCAGACCGTCAATATGCCCGACGGTCGTTAAATATGTAGGGTCAACTTGCGACACGTAAAAGAATTTGGGTTGACCCATGGGTCCGCGGTGCACCTGGTGAGGGTCAGGACGTAAGGTTCAAATACTCATCGTTTGGCTAGGTAGCGGCTAGCATAGTTCTCGGGGCCCGGCATTGCCGGGCCCCGTCTATTTTTGTGTTGCGTATTGCACTTCTATTCACTCATTGCTGCTTGGCTTAGAGTTGGTGCGCGGTGTTTGGCGGCCTATTTTTGCTTGGCTTGAAGAGAAGAACATCGGCAGCCCACTCAGTACGGCGAAGGCCCTGAACGCGTCCATCAGGGTGAGGGTGGTCATGACCCGCCGCTGCCACCGCGCGAAGCCTTTGTCCCGCGCCTGAGCCACACGGGCCTCGGCCGGATGCCGCGGTGCCGCCTTCCGGCTTGCGCGTCGGACCATAAACGGCCCGACGACGCATCCCAGAGGTCCGATGGGAAGCCGGAGCAGCCCGAAACCAGGCTACGGCGACGACGTCGATCGGACCAGGGTGTAGACCACTCCACCCAAGGCCGGCACCACCACGTGTGCCGGCACCAATGCCAGGACGAGCAGGCTGAAGATCGCCCGGGCTTGCTCAGGATGTGGCAGCAGGTCGGCAAAGCCCATTCCCTGGAAAGCTGCCATGTGGATGGCCGCCAGGATGGCCCAGGTCACGAAGAACCCTTTCCAGAACCCGCCGCGCTGGGGCGAGGGTGGGGCGTACGATTGGCCTTGGGCCTCCTCCTGGCGCGGATAGGCCCGGGCGTTGATCCAGTAGAGAAAGCCCAGCACGGTCCAGATGGCCAAGCCGCCCGCGATGGCGAGCCAGCCCAGCGGGGCGCCCTGCTGCAGGGCCTCAAGGCCACCGGCCACGAACAACAAGCCGGCGCCTCCCAGCAGGACCGTCGCGCAACCGACATGGGCGTAAGAACGCGTGGTCATAGCGGCCTCAGAGCTTGTGGGCGGCCCATTCGCCGGATGCTTTCGAAAAGCGAACCGGCTGAACGAATGGCCGCGCCTGGGCGACGCCACCGATGTCGAGGACGACCGAGCCGCCCACGTCGCAGATCACCCCCTCGGCCGTTTTCGATTTCTTGCAGCCGCTGAGGCTGAAATCTCGGTATTCCTTCACCCAGACCTGGCTTCCCAGCACCCGTTCAAACTCGGCAGTGATGGCCTTCTGAGCCTGTTCGTCGGAGGGTTTGCTGCCGCAGGCCGCCAGCGCCAAAACGGTGGTCACGGCGAAAGCGATGGTCCTGATCGTGTTCATGAGGGTCTCTTCCTAGTTGAGGGTTGGGGTCTTACTTGTCGCGGTTGTCGGCCGGATCGAAGCCGGCGATCCACATGCGGGTGTCGCGGAAAGGCGTGAGCATTCCCGAGGGGCCGGGATACAGGTCGTCCGCCCGCAGGAAACCGGAGACCCAGGCGGCGCTCAAAGCCACTTTTCGGGCCTGCCACGCCACACCGTCGCGGGTAGTGCGCACGTTGAACGGTTCGCGGGGCGGGCTAGGGCCAGTGTTCCGGTCGTCGCCGGTGTTCGGCTTCCCGGGGCGAACCCTCAGGCCCACCATCAGGTCGGTGGTGGCCTTGGCCCGGGCGTTGCTGTTGAGCTCCGCTTCTTCCCCCAGGTCGTCCCGGATGGTCAACGCCGCATCCGCGCATGCCTGGAAGGTCTCGGTGGTGGAGGCGGTAGCGCTCGTCCAGATCCGGGCCTCTACGGTCCAACAAGGAAGGGAGGCACCCCATTCGCGGAAGGTCAGGGCGACCCGCGGCCAGTCCAGTCGGCCCTGCTGCGCGCTTTGGTGGTCCTCGTTCTTGAACAGCCCGTTGATGCGGCCCGCACCACTGATCGGGGTGTAGAGCGGACCATTGGCCGACACGGAGCCGGTTGCCGGCTTGGCCCCCAGTGCTTGCTGGCCGGCGTCTTTCAGGCTCTTACCCAGCTGACGGAAGAGGCCGGGCTTCGTCTCAGCGGGTGCTTGGGCCAAGGCGGGGAAGCTGGCGATGGCCCAGTGCGAGGAGCGTGACGGCTCCTTGTCGTGCGTGCTGCATGGGTAAGCCCCCTGTAGACCACCGGCGTGGTGGCATTTACGATAATCGCAGATGTGCAATCCGGTTCCAACCGTCAGACTTGGAGGGAGTTAAGCTGTGGTGCAAGATTCCGGATGCCGCAACCCAAGACGCCCGCGACGGTCTATGGCAAGCGACTGCGCAGTGCGCGGGTCGCGAAGGGCTGGACGCAAGCCCAGCTCGCCGAGCGCATCGGCATGGTCGACTCCGTCTCGGGAGCGACGAGGGTGAGCCGCTACGAAACAGGACAGCACGATCCTGACCCAGCCACTTCAGAGGCTCTGGCGAAAGCGCTAGGTCTTCCGGTGGCCTACTTTCACGCCACCTCCGACACTCTTGCTGAGGTGATCCTGTTGGTATCAAAGCTACCTGTGTCCAAGCAGAAGGAAGCTCTTAAGCGCCTGCGTGAGATCGCCGATTCGAGCGATAGATAGTCCAGGCGGGCTTCGTCTCAAGGCGTGATACACGCGGCTGGCAAAGTCAGCCCCATTCGGTGGCTTGTAGACCCAGACCCGTCTCTAGACTGAATTCAAGCAGGAGTAAGCGATGTCGGTAGATCTGCGACGGCGCGCAGTGGAGGTGGTGCAAAAGACCATTGCGCGGCTACAGACTGAGAAGTCGCGCGAAGTAGGCAAAGCGGCAGCTGAGCGAAAGAAGGCTCTGGATGCCTCGGCCGCGGCGGCACGGACGAAGTCGTTGCCTACGAAGATGGCCAAGCTTAAAGACGCCCAGCGGTATGAGGCGAGCGCGGTAGCCCTTGAAAAGAAAGTCGCTGACCTAGAATCCAAACTGGCGCGGGAGCAAGTGAAGCTTAGTGATGCTAATAAGCAGCTCACGACCGTGCTGCAGCAGGACGAGAGAAAGCGGGCGGCTATGCAAAAGCGTGAACGTGCGTCCCAAGTCGTAGAGCTCTCGCGAGTTCAAGGTCGTCTAACTCAGTACGACCAGCTCCATCGAACCACGGCGGACACGTTAAGGCGTTTGCAGGAGCTTCCCGAGCGTCTTACGGTGCTTTTCCTTGCCTCCAATCCCATCGATCAACAGCCGCTCCGGCTAGACGAGGAGGCTAGGTCCATCCACGAGATGGTGCGGAAGTCTGAGCACCGCGACGTGGTGAGGCTGGAATCTAGGTGGGCGGTTCAACCGCTGGATGTGCTTCAAGCCATCAATGAATGCAAGCCGGGTGTTGTGCACTTCAGTGGTCACGGGTCTGAAGATGATGAAATTTTGTTCCAAGACAGCGCCGGCCGAACGAAGCTGATTAGTAAAGAAGCCATCGTGCAGACCATGATGGCTGCATCCGGCGACATCCAGCTCGTGTTCTTCAATACCTGTTTTTCCCACAGCCAAGCGGCCGCAATCGTAGAGCACGTGCCCTGCGCGATTGGAATGAACACAGCCATCGGCGATCAGGCGGCTCGCGTCTTTGCCGCGCAGTTCTATTCCGCAGTTGGATTTGGGCTTTCTGTAGCGATGGCCTTTAACCAAGCCAAGGCGGCCCTCATGCTGGAGGGGATCAATGAAGCGCGGACGCCTGAGCTGTTCGCTGCGCCAGGGGTTGATCTTTCAGGCGTATTTCTTGTCCGGCCAGAAGGATAGAGCGAGGTTACCCGCTATTTTGTCCGTGCCAGTTTTAGGAATTCTCCTTGGCTGCCTGCGGGATAGTCAGCGCTGTTCTTCAACTTTGGGCAGTGCCGCGTGGGCGCATGGCTTAAGAACCCAACTCCCAGGCCGATAGGGGCATGACTTGCTGCTACGTGAGGACAAGGACGTGAGGAAGACACTGATTTTTGGAAACGGGCTGGGAATGGCGCTCGATCCCAATCTGTTCTCGCTTGATGGCGCGATTGGACGGGCATGGGAAGGTGAGGGCATCTTTGATCCGGAGACCCGGGCGCTGGTGCGCTGTTGTCTAGTAGACGATGGCGACACGGAGCGGCCCCATGGGGAGGACGACTTGGATGCGCTTCAGTTGGTGGTGTCGTCGTGTGATTTTCTGGATAGGATGAGCCAAGGCGGAGCGCATTGGCTTAGTTTGCACGGACAGCAGTTCCCTGCCGCTGTGCGTAAGTTTCTTTATCAGACGGCCCTCCAGTTCCATCAATGTGAAGTCGTTCTTCCGATGGAGTTCGCGCAGCCGCTGGCCGCTTTCCTTCACGATACGCATTCTCACGTCGCGACCCTCAACTACGACAATCTGCTGTATCAGCGAATGATCGAAGCCTACGTCCTGAGAGGCTACGGTGGCGCATTGGTAGATGGGATGCTGACCGCTGGCTTCGCTTGCGAGAACTTGGAGCGTAGACAGGGGAGAACTTTCGGATACTACCTTCATCTTCACGGTTCGCCGCTTTTCGTAGACCAGGATGGCATTACCCGAAAGCTGGCGCAGGCAGAGTTGAGAGAGGCTGGGGATGTTGTGGGCTCGCATATCGTGCTTACGCACGTCAAGCATAAACCCACCGTGATTGCGGCCTCTCCCTTATTGCAGAGCTATTGGAACCACTTGGAGCTGGCCCTGGCTGAATCTGAGGAGGTCATCTTGTTCGGCTATTCAGGGCTGGACACTCACCTCAACGAACTGCTTGAGCGGCGCTCCCCTGAAAGAATTCGCGTTGTTGAGTGGCAGGGTGCAGGGGAGCAGGCTGATCGCGAGCTATTCTGGGGGAAGTCCTTGGGCAAGAATGCCACCGTTCTTCGCTTGGCTAACGTGTTGGATTTCACCGAGTGGGCCTGACGCCGGGGTAGGAAACTGGTTGTAGTTTTGGCCTTGCCAGAAGCGTTGGTCGGTCAGCAGCATTGCATTAGGGCACTTTTCGATAAAGGGGACTTTCTTATGCAACAACTGGACAACTACCTGCGAGCGCCTCAGCCGGGCTACGCTGTGCTGATTTCCGGGGACTGGGGCGTTGGGAAGTCTTACCAATGGGAACGCTACGCCTTGCGACTGTCAGAGCGTTCGCCGATCACCATTTCTGCGGCGGGGCTTGAGACGCTGGAGGATCTCGAACGGACTTTGCTCCAGGCATCAATAACCCTAGCAGTCCCCGGTGTCGTTGCAGAAGTGGGATCTGTGCTCGGAAAAGCATTGCTTCGCGTGGCAAAAATTGAGCCAAAAGACATTACTTGGCGCGCGGAGCTGACCCGTGAAAAGACTGTGGTCTGCATCGACGATATCGAACGTTTTGCAGGTTCCTTCAGCATCATCTTCGGCTTTGTCGTCAATCTCATTGACCGCAGTGGTGTTCATTGTGTCCTCATCGCTGACGAAGCTCGCGCCGGAGAGAGGTTTGATGATTTCGGGAAGTATAAGGAGCGAATTGTTGGCGCTACCATCCATGTGGATCCTAATCTTCCGGAGTTTTGTGAACTGACCATTAATGGCTTCTCGGACGACAGGTCGCGTCAGGTTCTTGAAGGAGGAGTCGAGCAGATTACTAGCCTCATCGAGAGTGCTCGCGTCACCAACTTGCGAACAGTCAGGACGGTGATCGGCGAGATGAAAAGATTGGCCGAAGCGCTTCCGCAGGACTCAATAGATCAATTTTTCAAGAGTTCCCTGCCAAGCGCAGTGTTCTTCTGGACAGTTGCCCTTGCCCGTGATGCCAATGGACGCGAGTTGGTCAGGAAGGTCTTCTCGACCGATCAGGTGGGCATCATGCTTGCCCTTCACGACGTGATGAAGGAGAAGGGGCAGGCCACGGAAGATGAGACATCCTCCCTCTCATCCACGCTGGAGCAACTTGGACTAAGCGCGGCTGTCCACAGTTGGCCCGCGTCGCAAGAGTTCATCGATCACATGCGTGGATCGGCGGCCGTCGACTACCAAATTATCGCAGCTCAGTTTGGGCTGCTCCCCGAGGTTCGGCCTTATGATCCCCTCACGATCATCGGAGATTACGCCTCTGCTACCGATGAAGAAGTGCAGGCGGCCATCAGTTGCGCCCAGTCCGAACTGGTAACGGGTGGTCAGAATGGACAAGCGGTCAAGCTGTCTCGGATCTTCAGCATCTATAGAAGCCTCTATTTCCTCAGCTTTAAAGGGGTGTTCGTCGAGACCCAAGAAGAGTGGACTCAAAACGTGCTGCGCCAGCTGGATTTTTATCTCGACGCACCTGATCTCATCGATTGCGACGGTTATGAAGTTTGGCCGGCCGACTACAGTGCCGAAGAAAAGGAAGTAATCGCTAAGTGTGACGAGATCGTCGAGGTCGCCCGACAGCATGCAAAGGGAGTGGCGAGCACGGGTGCACTTTCCTGGATTCTCAGCGGGAAAGGCGTGGCACCCGATACAGACACCACGCCTGTGTTCAGTTCTGCACCGCCACCGGAGGACTTCCTAATAAAGCTTCGAGAAAACGGCATAGCGGCCGTCATCCGTTTGACTAAAGCTTTTCGGAAGCGGCTCAATGTCATCAATTCGCCTGATTACGTGGGTGGGGACAGGGACTACGCCCAGCAGCTCATGATCTGCATCGAGCGGGGCGTTCCCTCCAAGCGCCCAATGACGTTGCTTGATGCGGAACTCAGGCAAGCGATGACCTACCTTCGCTCCTTCGTTCAAAAAGTTGATAGCTATAAGCGCTAATCCGCATGGCCTCCCCGGGCTCCGGAGAATGCCTGAGCACTAGCACGTTGCCTTCCCTGGCACTGGTGCTCAATCGGGCTCGCGCGGTCACGTAACTCTAGTCTATCGAGCAAGGGCTCATTCGATGAGAAAATCGCTGGGCGACTTGCCCTTCTGGACCAGCGCAGCAAGCCACCTCGGTTGGCGGCCTCGGCCGGACCAGGTTTCGCTAGGGTTGGCCGGATTGCGGTATTTAGGGGCCACCTTACTGCCGGCCGTCTTCGCGGGCTTGCGGCCGGTCCGCTTCTTGGATGTATCGGAAGAGGCCGTTGAAACCGATCCGTAAAGCTCCTCAATCGTGTAACCGTGGTCTTTGACGTATTGGTTGATCTTGGCTCGCATGGCCGCAGCCTTGGGTCGGGTTAGCACCTTGGTTTGCTGCTTTTCTGCCTGAGCGATCAGGGTCTTGAGTTCTTTGGCCGACAGGCCGCTGACATCGACGGTCATCTTTTTTTGATCCGAGCGTTGAGGTCTTTAGCGTAATTCCAAATGGGATTCGATGCGAACGCTCCCTGACGAGCCCTGGCCGACCTTCAGGACTTGGTTGGGGCCTGGGCAACACCTTTTGGCCTCATGGATAGAACTTGCTCCGATCGCCCAATTGTTCCGCAAACTGCCCACGCTGGTAACGTGGCAGTTCCACGTTGGGCTGATATAGCTCCAGGGCACTGATCTGCTTGCTCCGGGTGACCTGTGGTTTCTTGTGGAGGTAGTGCTTGCGCAACACCTGGACCCGATCCCGGGGATCGGTGCTGTGGCCGGTGACCAGCGCAATCTCCTTCTCCGGAACATCGTTCACATCGAGCTCGGTCGCCAGAGTGTGGCGGAAGGCATGGAACCCGATCCCTTTGGCGAACCCAAGGCTCTTCAGGTAGCGGCCGAAATCCACCACGAATTGCTGACTGTAACGGGCGTTGGTCTCTCCGGTCTTCCGGTTCACGCCGGCAGACAGGAGGGGGAACAGCCGCGGGTGGCCAGTGGCCTTCATGTCTTCGACGAACTCGATGAAACCGGCGTCCAAAAGGGGCTTGGCGATGGGGACGATGCGCATGCACCCAGCTCCCTTCATGCTTTGCCGGCTCCGCCGTTGGCGCTTCGGATCAGCGGCGAGATCCTCATCGATGGTCTTTTGGAAGGCGATGCACCAGACGCCGCGCTCCTGGAGGATGTCGGTCAGCTTCAGCTGGCAGACCTCGTTGACCCGAGCGCCCGTGAAAAGGCCAATCATAGGGGCCCACCAATACTGCGGCTTCTTCGCCCAGGGGATGAAGGTGGCCGGGTCGAAGATGGCCTGCAGGTCCCCGTCTTCGAACAGGCGGATGGCTTTGTCGGGATCGATGGTGTGATCTTCTTTGGGTTTGCGGAACGCCTTCATGGGCGAGGACGCGATGGCTTGCCCGTTGACTAGGTGGTTGAAGAAAGCGACCAGGAAGCGGCGGTGGCGCTCTTCGGTGGCCCGAGCCAAGGGTGCCACGTCCTGCGCTTGGCCCAAGGCGATCGCGTCCTTGTAGCTGAGGCGCTTCAATCGGGGATCAGACAGCAGGTTCCTCGGGGTCCAGCGCAGCAGTTGCCACAATGCTTGGATGTGCTTGTAATCCACGCGGCAGGCCGAAATGTTGCCGCAGGTCAGCAGGAGAAGCTTCAGGGTGCGTTCGGTGGCGTGCACTGTCTTGGGATCCAGCTGCCGGCGACGCATGTCCGCGAGATGATCATCGATCTCTTTGGCCAAGGGACGCGCTGGTGTCCCCATCGGCAGTTGCTGGGGATACCGGGTGCCGCTTCTCAGGGTGTTCTTGCGGCCGGTCTCGTCCAAGGCAGCCAGGATGCATTCCTGGAGATTGATAGCCGCCTCGCGACCTTGGATGGTGGCTCTGTCGATGCGGAAGCGACCGATATGGACGCCTTCCAAATGAAGGGTGCCGAAGGGCGATGCGATGTAGTCGGTGAGTGCTGCGGAGGGGAGAGCGGTCATTGGTTCACTTCCATCTGGGGGATGGAAGTACGGATAAAACAGGCCGCAAATTCGTCAACCGGGTTAATACAAAAATTTGCACGCCGCGTAACCACCCTAGGCGTTGCATTGCTGACGAGGTCGCTTCTCGGAAACGACTGAATCCGTTATCAGTGCGAAACCCTATAGAACAAGGGGTTTTCTCGAAATTTACTTCGATTTATCGCAGTCAATTCCGTACTGTTTGCACAATATTGACTAACAAGTAAGGGGCTTGGATGGCTGATTTTATATTAACACACGTTAAATGGGTGGTGGAGCTGTTAGGTTATCAGTTATTCGCTTTGGTCGGAACTTGCATCGCCATCCGGGAAGTTCTTCTTCCTCAGTTCCTCGATCGCCCTCCTATCTCTGTCTCTCTCGCCTTGCCGATCGTCGCTCGAGAAGCTATCCACTTTCAACCTGACCGATCCGCGCAAAACTGGGCTAAGTCGCTCGTCAATGTGCTTGAGCGAACTTGCGAGCTGGATCAGCGGGTCGTTGCCGAGGCGGCTAACGCCTGAATGGTCGTTCATGCTCAACGTGTAGATGTTGGATTGAATTTCACTCGCATTCGCTGCTTTGCGCCACGTGATCTCAAGCTGATAGACATTCCCCTTGAGGTGCGCGAACTCGCAGAGATAGCTCGACAAGCCCTGCCCGGGCTTTAGGACACTGAGGCGCTGGAGAGGGATTGCGTCGCCCGAACGCGGCTCTCCGTTTGTAAGTGGAGGGTCGAAGTGGATCGCGATGTCGTAGGCAGTAGCGTTGCCCGTGTTGTCCACGTTGAGGTCAAAGTGAGTGAGGGACCAACGGTTGGGCACAAGGGTCGCTACAACATGGGGCTGAGCGGACGCCTCTGCCATGCGCTTGGTTTCAACGGCTAGGACACGGGTAACCCTGAAGAGAAAGTAGGTGGCGACAGCAGTGAGCACAGTGGCCAGCGCTCCGGTCCCCGCTACCAAGAAACTAATCACCTGATCGGTATTCATACTGTCCTTTTGCTCAGGCCCCTAAGGGCGAGGTTATGGGGCTGCCGGCGGCGTCTAGCTAGCGGGCCTCACAGTAGCGAGAACTCCCAACATCGACTTCGCTGCCTGTCGCTTTTCCACCTCTTCTCCAACCTTCTCCTTCCCATAACCCCAAGCGGCGCCGGCAATGGCCGCTGCTGGGACGGCGGCAGCGATAAGAGGGGCTAGGCTGGGAAGTAGGGTGGCCGTTGCTGCAGCGCTCGCACCTATGAGACCCCCAGCCACGGCTGCGGCCTTCTTCGGGGCATATTTGCGCTCGATCTCCGCCAGGACCTTCTTCTGTCTTTGAACTAGGGAGCTCAAACCATGGCTGACTTCTCTAACCATTGCGTCGGTCTCAATGGGACCGGCCGTCGCCAGCTGACTGGTGTATTTATTAAGCTCCTCTCGGAACCAGCGGTGCTCATTGTTGACGAGTAGGTTGGCAAGCGTTGCAACCGGGATGTTGGCCAGCCATGAAAGGCTATCGTCCTGAATTGACCTGAGGGTCTGAAAAGCCTGCTCAGATAGAATGTCTTTCGACCGGAGTTCCATTGCACTGGCCAAGGAAATCTTTTCGAAGTAGTGCCAATGAACCGGTTGAGACAGCAAGGGCTGAGCTCCCATTTCACTGGCATTTTCCAGTAGGTGATATTGGGGGCGCAGTCGCTCCAAAACTCCGTAGGTGAGCAATACGCCCGTGGGCAGCCGCTTCAGTTCTTCCAGATAGTCAGTTGCCCTGACGCCTTCAAGCTCTTGGAGGTATCGACTGGCGGCTTCGGTAGGCGGCAGAATAATGTTGGGCCGAGCCCCGGGCGCAACAAAGAGACCGGAGGGCATCAATGCTGCTAGGAACGCGTCTTCATGGTGCAGGGCATAGTCGAACACACCCTCGATGGAAGAGACTTCTCCGTTGCACAAGGGGCCGAGTAGCCTTACGGCCAGCTGTTCGATACCAAGTTTGGTGTGCGCATCCCGTTCCTCAAGCTGTTCTTCGAAGCTCGGGAAGACGAAGACGGGGGGCACCGGCAACTCAGCTTCAACCAAGGGGCGCAGACGAAGGACATAGAAGAGCTGGATGGCGAGCTGTAGATGGACAGCGTTAAGGCTCAGGTTTGATCCTATGAAGGGATAGATGGGATCGGGGATGAGCTGGGTGTCAGCGTAAAGACCCGTGATCCGGACGGCATTCAGAGCGGATGGTCCGAATGTCCTCTGGCCTCCGGTCACGAGCCTCATTCCACCCAGGGTCTTGGCATGTCGGAAGGTCTCTACCGCATGCTTCTGATAGAACTCTTCTAGCTCTTCAATGGCGCGATTGACAGAAGAGCCAAATAGACTCGGTTGATCCTGGATGCGCGACAGGATGAGTGGCTTTATTTCCTTCTCGTCATCGATGAGGCCGTGCGCGCGACCCGTGATGCCGCTGAAGAGATTGTTGAACAGCTGGAAAAGCTCAGCCTGTAACTCTGAAGCAGGTTTTGGGCTTGCAGCGGGGCTATCTTCCGGTGAAGGCTGCCGGTCCATTGCGGTGGCAGCAGCGAACGACTTCGCCATCATGACTGTCTCTCTAGACAAGCCTGTCGGGTCCACTAAGCCGAGGGCAGTCAACGGCGCCGACGTAAGCTCATCTGCAATGCGTTGGAGGTGTGGAGGAAGATGCAGTCGTCCCTCCAATATCGCTTTGCGAGCCAGTAGGAGTCCATGAGCAGTTGACGAGTCCTTTTCATCCGCGCGATTCATGAAGTTTTCCAGGTCGATTGTCGGTGCTTGATGGAGAACGCCCGCCATAAGCATGCCACTCGACCAGAGTGATCCACAAGACAGGATGGCGGTATGCCTGGTGCTACTCTTGCGAGCCGCCGAGACGCTCAATGCCCCGTGATCGGGCAGCAGCGCTTAGCGCTTGGTTTTTCCTATTCGTAATGTGCTCTAACAACGCCCCAAGGAGCTCTGCATCGTCGAGTTCGTTGGCACCAGCCAAGAAGATCAAATCGGCTACCCGCTTGCGTCGCTTTGCTTCCTCTCTCCTCGCCGTTTCCCTAGCTTTTGATTGAAGGCGCTGGTTGGCTAGGAGCTCTCTCGCTTGCAGCTGAGCCAATCGTTCCGTGGCTCGGTGGATTTGGTCTCGGTAGTGATTTGTTGCGGCCATGTGCTTCTCCTGGAATGGCCCTCGAGTCAAACATGCAAACGGGCATCGTCAAGTTCTGGGCGGTCTCGAACATTTACTCGGCGTAGGAGTGTCGCAATGTTGAAGCGCCCGACAATAGAGAGAAGAGCAAGAGTGCACCTAGGCGTTCCTGCGGAACGCGTGCGCAAAGGGCTTCGCCCCTTGAACCCCAATCGCTTTCAGCGCTTGCGAAAATCCAATACCACGGCATAAACAAAGCCACATCCACTGCTTTGGAGCCGCATGGCCATCTACCACGCCAACGTCAAAACTTTCAGTCGAGCCAAAGGCCACTCGTCCATTGCCGCTGCCGCTTACCGCGCTGGGCTTCTTCTCGAAGACACGCGCACCGGGCAACGTCACGACTACCGCCGGCGAGACGGCGTGGTCGAAACACGCTGCATCATCCCTGAGCATTCGCCCGATTGGGCCTTGGTGCCTGCCGCACTCTGGACGGAAGCAGAGGCGGCGGAGCGTCGCAAGGACTCTACTATCGCGAGGGAGTTCGAGTTCGCGCTGCCCCACGAGCTTGACGATGACCAGCGATCGTCCCTCGCTCTCGCAGTGGCGCGGGCATTGGTGGACCGCTACGGCTTTGCCGCACAAGCCAGCATCCACAGTCCTGGCAGCAAAGGAGGCATGAATTGGCATGTCCACATCCTTACAACAACCCGCCGGCTTGGCCCTGACGGCTTCCTGGACAAAACCCGAGAGCTCGACGGGGGACCTGCGGGCCGGGCCGAGGTCGAGTGGATCCGGGAACTGGTGGCCGCGACGACGAATGCGCATCTGGAAGCTGCGAACTTGGACGTTCGCGTGGATCACCGCAGTCTGAAGGCCCAGGCAGACGACGCGCTGGCACGCGGCGACCTCGTGGCCGCTGCGGTGCTATCGAGGGCTCCCACGCGACACTTGGGGAAGGACGCGTCTGCCATCGAACGCCGAGGGGAGCACTCAGAGCTAGGGGAGAGGAACAGGTCCATTCAAAAGGCCAACGGGGATGCCTTGGATGAACTGCTAGCAACGTTTGAACAGGAAGGCCGGGCCATGCAGGTTCCAGAGGGGCACGATGAAGCGCGGGCCCAACAGGAGGCGAAGCGATCGAGCATCAATCAGTCGCTTGCCTTCTCCGATGGCCAGATCGTCGTCTCAAAGGGATTGGGTAAAGCCATTGACCAGAGGCGCTTAGACGGCAGCGACGAGGATGTGACAAGCGAAGGCCCGTCTGTTGAGGCAATTCGGATTGAGCTGGTCCGCCAAGGTGAACTGCTCAGGGATCAATTGGTCGTCCATGCGCTCCATTCCACGCTGAGGTTGGTCAATGCACTGGCGAGCGGAGAAGTGGTTCCCGAAGAGTGCAAGGAGCATCGTTCTGCGCTCAACGGGCTGCTAATCGGCTTGAAGAGGTTCGCCGCAGCGTTGGTCCGTTTCCCGAAGCGCCTTAAGGCTGTGCGTCGTTCAATCCGGTTGCGCCACATAGCCGAGCAGGCGTGGGACGACTTCGTGGCGAACCACCCGGAGCCCGGTGTGTCTTGGACGGCTCGTGAGTGGGCCAGACGCCGCGGCCGCCGGTTGGCAGCTCTGGAGCAGCGGTCTGCTGAGTTGGCCGCAGCCCAAGCTGCCGCAACCCCGGAGCAAGAGGCGATCGTGGCCGAAGAGCTGCGGTCACGGGCTGAGTGCCTGGAAGCTGCGAGCCGGGCGGTCTTGGCGCGTTGCTCTGGTCCCGCCGAGCCAGCAACAGAAGCGTTGCAGACTATCCAGGAGGCGACGGTCGCGGTCCACGCGCCCCAGCTGGGCCTGCGCCTGCGGCGCCCCCGGTTGCACTAAACGCAATGAGCCCCGCTTAGCGGGGCTCCTCTCGTTTCAGGTGGCATCCTTCAGTGAACAGAAGGCCCCGAGTGCCGCGACACCGAAGGTGAGGTGCTCTTCTTGGCGCGATTGCGCCGCCACTCCTCTGTGGGGATGAACGTGCGGTCTACCACGGCTTCACGTGTGCGCGTTTGGGGGACCGGCGTTGGGGGTGTGAACTTGGCACCCCGTGGCTGGTCCTCCTCCCACTGTCGAATCAGTTCGGCGGACACGTCCAAGGCATGCCTCACGTCTTCGACGCGATCGCTCAATTGGCGAGAGGCTCTCCGGGACATGAGTCCGATAAGCAGTTGGCTGGCGATTTGGAACTGTGGGTGGGACAGCATAGTTGGTCCTCTTAGCGTTGATGGTGCAATCATCAAAGCGTGGATCGCCTCAAAAGCAAGGGTAGAGACCGAGGCCCTACTCACAGAAATGAATCTTAGTTTCTTCATGCAATCGGTAACTCCTGCGAAAGCTTAGGAATATGCGAAGAGGGGCGAGTCTGCACTCTGCTGTCAGCGACGGCCGTAGTCTGGATCTCCCCACGCTCCGAAAGCGCTGAGGACTGCCATTTCAGGGAGGAGCTGAGAGAGGGGGAAGGCCAGATTTGCCTACCATGATCGGTCTCCAGAAGGCTATCCGGCACCGCGTCTTCCGTTTGGCTGCCGCGTCCTGACCTGGATGTCGGAGTGTCTGGGCACATGGGCGAGATCTAGCGCGATTCGGTCTCTTGTCCCCTGAGTGGAGGGGCTGTCGGAATTGTTAGGTTGATTTTCTGAGTAATCGCAAATATGTTAAGCATGTGTGAGTGCAGGGGGCGCCCATGTCCACGGAAAGCGATTCAGGTCAATCGGGTTTACACTCAGCTGAGGCATCTGCGCTGGGCTTCTATTACCAATCGTTGTTTGCTCTAAAGACATTGCTCGAGTTGGACTCGGACAATGCCGCTGTAGCTATCGAGCGACTGGACGATGTAGAGGTAGTTGCGGATAAGCAGACGCTGCTTCTTCAGTTGAAGCACTCGTTGAGCGCCACACCTGCCCCAATCACCCTGGCTTCACGAGCGCTTTGGAAGACGCTCAAGGCGTGGATCGATACGCTGCCGAAGCTATCCATTGCGGAAACAGTTCTGCATCTTGTCGCAGTTGGGCATGTCCCAGCAGGAAGCCCTCTCCTAGCACTTTTACAGGAAGGATCTGACCGGGAGGAGCTCATCGACGCGCTGGTCGCCGAGGCCACTCGTGTTGTTGAAAAGCGTGCAGAAGCTAAGGCTGCGAAGAAGGATTTGCCATACGCTGACCGTGCTGACGGGTGTGAGGCCCTCTTAAATCTGCCCGCGCTTGGTCGCGAAGCGCTAGTGAGAAGGATAAGAATTCACCCTAATTCGCCCAATATCGCGCTGATTGAGAGTGAAATTGCTAAGAGTTTGAAGTTGTTGCCATCCGAGCAGCGGGCGCTCGTGGCGTCCAGGCTCGTCGCATGGTGGGACAGAGAAGTCATTTATTCGCTGTGCGGTCAGCGCGATAGAGCCATTGCCAAGTTGGAAGTCCAAGCTCAAATCTCGTCGATCATCGGGGAGATTGAGTCTGGTTTGCTTCATGCAGACTTCTCAGGAGCCAAGCCTCCGCCTTCGCACGAGCCTGATTCGATGCTTCTTCGACAGATCCGCCTTGTGTGCGGCAGTAAGACAGACGAGAACAAGGCGACCGTGGAAGAATGGCGTGCCCGCGCTCAACGCTCCAAGTGGGTTGAGGATAATCCCGCTATGGCTTCCACTATCAATCGACACGATGAACACCTTTGCGAAGAGTGGTCGAATCGACACGAACAAATGACTGAGGACTGTCAGTTTTCTGGTGAGTCTGAAAAATGCACAAAAGGCTTGGCCTTGCTGCGTTGGACGCATGAGGATGCCCCGGGAGCCGTTGAGGCAATTGCGGCAAAGTGGAGCGCTGTGTTCTACGTGAGGGGCAGCTACCAGGTGCTAGCGGTGGATAAGAGGGTAGGGTGGCATCCAGACTACATCCACCGTCTGGAGGATGACGTGTGAGAGGCACTTATGACGTGTTCGCTGAGTCGAATCCCGCATTCTGTGCCTATGCATTGAATCGGTTTATCGAAGCTTTTGAATCTTTCAATGCCGATGGGCCAGAACTTCCCCTTTGTTACCTCGCACTTCCCATCGCGTTATCAGGTGACTTGTCTCAGACATTTGAAGGGACAAACAAAAATACTGGCCTGCTCGAGTGGTTGACGAGGCGGCCCGAGGTGCAGATTGAATTGGTTGATCGACTAAACGGATCAATCGCAGTCGTTACGGAAGCGGTCCGTTTCAGTTGTTTCATGAAGGTTCTGACTTTGCAAGATGGGCGATTGAAGTTAGGTCCAAAGAAGCTAAAAAAAAGCGCTGTAAATGGACTGAGCGCAGGGCCTGCTTCGGTGATCAGGAGTTCAGAGCGACTTGGCTACTGGTTCGCAATGGCAGGTTCGGCACGGACGACATTTGATATGATGGGGCTTACTGTATGAAGCGCTGGAATGTGCTTGACATCTTCTTCCTGGGCGTCGAAGGTCAGCGCCGCATAGTGACTCTAAAGCCGGACCAAGTGAACATCATTACGGGTGCTTCTGGGACCGGAAAGTCGGCTCTTATCAAGGCCATCGATTACTGCCTAGGATCCAGCAAGTGCGAACTGCCGGCGCATGTGCGTCGCAGAGCGCTCGCGGTAGGCGTGCGATGGGCAAAGGGTGATGAGCAAATCATCGTCGGACGAATCATTCCGCCGGTTGGACAACAAACCAGCGGAAGGATGTTTGTTTCCAAAGGGCGAGATTTGGAAATTCCCTCGAGCGTAGATCGCTTTGAGGGCAGTAGCACGGTCTCCGCAGCTAAGGCTTTTTTAGAGCGAGCTTTTGGCATCGGCGACACAGATAGTCCGGCTACTGATTTTGTGTCGAAGGGGCGCGCGAGTGTTCGTCAAGTCACGCCCTATCTTTTCCTAACCAAAGAGGTCATCGACAGCGAGACGGTGTTGCTCCACGGCTTGGAAAAACTGGAGAAAGCTAAAGACATTGTTGCAACCTTGCCTTACTTTCTGCGAGCAACCGACGAGGAGAGCATTCTCGCGGAGCGTCGTTTGCGTCAGTTGCAAAGAGGTCTGGAGATTGCAGAGGCAAGGGAGCAGGCGAAGGCATCCTCCGATAGCTTAATGATGAATCGTGCGCTCGGACTACTAACAGAGGCTAGACAGATTGGACTCGTGCGCGCCGGTGCGTCCTTCTCCGAAGAGCAGGAGGTCTTGCAAGCCCTGCGGGAAATTCTGAGCGGGCGTATGATCGAAGGAGAGCAGCCTTCCGACGACGAGCTTTCCGTGCTGCACGCATCTCGTCGTCAAGTTCTTGCACAGCTAGAAGTTGTGAGAAGAAGATCCAGAGCGACCAAGTCGGCGATCAGAGAGTCTTCCGGCTACCAGGGGGCGGTGAAGCAGCAACATGAGAAGTTAATGCTTGTTGATCACTTAAAGTTGAGCGATGTTTCACATGTCTGCCCAGTGTGTGATAGCCCGTCGGATCGAGGTCGGGAAGTGGCAGCTGCATTGCAATCAGCTTTGTTCAAGGTGCGCAATGAGAGCATGGTTGCCGACCGTGTCAAGCCTCAGTTGCTTGAGGTCGATACTGAGTTGGATAGCGAAGCGCAGCGCTTAAACAATGAGCTTCGGCGCATAGATAGCCGCATTGAAGGTTGGCTAGGTCAAAGTGAAAGAGCGCGCGAGCTCACCAGCCTGGCGCAGCTTCACAGCCATCTAAAGGGGCGAATCTCTTACTTTGTCGAGAATATTGTTGATGAGTCGCCAAGGTTGGGGGTGGACTTAGAGGCTTTAAGAGCAGAGATTGATGAGCTTGAGGCACTTGCGAACAGGGACGCTAGGAACGTTCGACTGCAGATCGCGGAACGCAAGGTATCCGGGTTTGCATCAGAAGCGCTAAAACAGTTGCCTACCGTCGCCCCGTGTGTTGGAGCTGAACTAGAGTTTCTATCGCGAGGTCCAGATGTAGTGATGATCGAGGGTGGTAGCAACGCGGTCCTCCGTATGCCTGATGTGGGATCTGATCAGAATTACTTGGCTATTCACATCGCACTGTGCTTCGCTCTTCATCGCTACTTTGAACTGGTAAATTCACCCGTGCCGGGATTGTTAGTTCTGGATCAGGTTAGCCGCCCCTATTTCCCTGCCAAAGGTGATGATTATGACGTCAGTGAAATCGGGGCTGGCGTAGAAGATGAGGATACTCAGGCGATGAGGCAGCATATCGATTTCCTTTTTCGAGAGACGAAACTCCGCAGCGGTCTCCAAGTGCTCCTGATCGAGCATGCCTATTTTGCTGATGACGCGAGGTATAGGGAGGCTACTCGGGAGCGTTGGACCAGGAAGTCAAAGGAGGCGCTGATCCCTCTCGATTGGCCTGTGCGCAAGGATGCCTGACAGCCCTGGCAGAAGGTGTCCTGTTCAGGCACTGGATGTGGGGATACTTGACCAGCTATGATCAAGGAAACTTCGAAAGGAAACCTGCCCGGCAGGCTTTCTGCAACGGTTTGAAGGGGTTGGGTCGAAGGTGATCCGATCCCACTCTCTCCGCCAATGTTCGAACACAGGGCTTGCGCTGCCCCCTACGGAGAGGCCAAGGCGCGACCCCGCCGAGTCGCGCCAGGCGAGTGCCCCATGACGCGCTTATACGCCCGACTGAAAGCAGCCTGCGACGCGTAGCCAAGACGCTCTGCCACTACCTCGATGGATAGATTCTGTTGGCTCAACCATTGACTCGCCAATTGCATGCGAAGCTCAGTCACGTATCGCAGAGGCGCGGTCCCAATGACGCTCTGGAACCGGTCTGCAAAGACCGAACGCGAGATGTTCGATTCCGCAGCCAGTGCTTCGACAGTCCAGTCACGCCCAGGGTCTCTGTGCAGGGCAAGCAACGACAGCGACAGACGAGGGTCGCGCATGGCCACGACTAGGCCCGAAGTTCCGTCGCAACCGCGCTCGACCCAGTCACGGACGATCATGGCGGCGACTGCATCCGCGAGGCGGGCGAGTATTCCTGCATAGCCAATGCGTCCGGAGCACACCTCGCGCTTCATCGCGTCGACCATCGGCAACAGCCCGGTGAACGGAGTGGCGTTGCCATCGGCCAGCATCACCGCCGGCATCACCTTGCTCAACCCTTGCATGCCACCCAGATCGAACACCATGCATCCGTGGAAGAGCACAGCGCTTGGCACGGCATGGGTGCTCGGGCATGTGTCTATCCCGCTCACCGCGTCGCCTAGTGGGGCGGCGTATATCGTTTCCAGACACTGGACGGGATGGTCCTCGCCCGACAGCAACGCGTGGCCGTCTCCGCGGGGAAGCAGCACGACATCCCCGGCGGAGAGAAGGTATTGGCTGCCGTCCGCGCCACGAAGAATCGCATTGCCCACGGCCAGGTAATGGAAGTAGGCATGGCCTGGCTTCTGTGCAAATTCAAGCCCAAAGGTCGGCCCGGTCTGAATGCGTCGGTATTGAACGCCATGCAGCCGCATGCCGGTCAGCAGCTCGCTGATCAGGTCGGAGGACTGGGACAGGTGTGGAGCGTGGCTCACTGAGGCGGCCCGGGGTTTCGATCAAAAATACAGGTTGGACAATCATAGATCATCCTGACCTGGCTCCCTAGACTCTCGGCTGCACCAATGCACTGGGATCTGTGATGAGCAATAACGTAGTTGATGCCGCGAACACGCCTGATTCGTTGGCGAGGGGGAGCGGGGAGCCGTCCTCATCGGCATGGGTGGCCGTGTTTTCGCTGGCCATGGGGGTCTTTGGGCTGCTCACGGCGGAATATCTGCCTGCCAGCCTGTTGACGCCGATGGCGGCGGATCTGGGGGTGTCGGAGGCGCTGGCCGGTCAAGCCGTGACGGTCACCGCTGTAGTCGCCCTGTTCGCTGGCCTGCTTGTGCCTCGGCTGACCCGTTCGATCGACAGGCGCCTGGTGCTGTTGAGTTTCACGGCTCTGATGATCCTCTCCAACGCCCTGGTGGCGTTGTCGTCCAGCATGGCGGTCCTGCTGGTGATGCGCGTCCTGCTGGGCATCGCGCTGGGCGGTTTCTGGAGCATGGCAGCTGCCGTGGCCATGCGGTTGGTGCCGCCACAGCGCGTGCCTCGCGCGCTTTCCATCATCTTCAGCGGCATTGCGGTCGGCACGGTGGTGTCGGTTCCTTTGGGGAGCTACCTCGGCGGGCTGCTGGGCTGGCGCAGCGCCTTCTGGGCCGCGACGGCGGTGGGTGGACTCACGTTTGCGTTCCAGTGGTTCACGCTGCCCCGAATGGCACCGCGCAAGGCGGCGCTCCCGGAGTCGGTGGTGGGCCTATTGCGCCGGCCAGGCATTGCGGTCGGAATGCTGGGCTGCGTTCTGGCGCACACCGGTCAGTACTCGCTCTTTACTTACATCCGCCCTACGTTGGAGAGCCTGGGGCAGATGAGCGCTGATGGCCTGGCGCTGATTCTGCTCGGATTCGGTGTGGCGAACTTTGTCGGCACACTCCTGGCCGGCTGGCTCATGGAGCGCAGCTTGAAAGTCACGTTGGTGATCATGCCCGCTTTGGTCGGCGTCGCCGCGCTAGGCATGGTGCTGTTGCCGGTGGGCGTTGGCGGGCTTTCGATGCTGGTCGCGCTCTGGGGCCTGGCCTTCGGTGGCGTGCCTGTTGCCTGGTCGAGCTGGGTCGCGCGCGCAGTGCCCGATCAGGCCGAGAGTGCCGGCGGGATGGTGGTCGCTGCGGTGCAGTCCTCCATCGCAGCGGGCGCCGCCTTGGGCGGTCTGGTGTTTGGGCTGGGGGGCATCGTTGCCGTCCTCACCGTTGCTGCGGCAGTAATGCTGCTCGCCAGCCTGCTCATTGCGTTGAGGGTCAGGGTGAGCCCGCCGACGTTGTCGGCAGGTCAGGCGTTTCATATTTAGCCGACAGTCGACCACTTCCGCTAGAGTGTCGCACCCCGTTGAACTGGCGCTCGCACCCGAGCATGCGCTTAGAGGATGTCGTTGTTGATGGTGTTGAAAGGTCTGTCGGTTTTGCTTTTGGTTGTTGCTTCAGTTCCTGGTGCGGCAGCAGAGCTGGTCGGCCGCGCGACGGTCACGGACGGGGACACCCTTATCGTGGCGAAGCAGCGCATTCGCCTGTGGGGCATCGATGCGCCGGAAAGCGCCCAGCAATGCACCACCAACGACGGACGTGCTTGGCCCTGTGGCCGACGGTCCGCTGCTGCGCTGGACGGCTATGTGCTGGACAAGACGGTTCGTTGCCAGCCCAAGGACACGGACCGCTACGGTCGGGTGGTGGCGGAGTGCTTTGTACAGGGGCAGTCGGTCAATCAGCGGATGGTGCGCGCCGGTTGGGCGGTCGCGTATCGCCAATACGCGACGGCATTCATCGCAGACGAAGCCGACGCGCGCCAGCACCAGCGGAACCTCTGGCAGGGGACGTTCCAGATGCCAGCTGACTATCGTCGCAGCAAACGTGAGCAGACGGCACGACAAGCCCCGGTGGCCGCGCAGCCGGCGCCGGGCGGATGCCGCATCAAGGGCAACATCTCCCGCGAAGGCAGGAAGATCTACCACGTGCCCGGCCAGCGGGACTACGCGCGCACGAGCATCGACCTGGGCCACGGCGAGCGCATGTTCTGCAGCGCGTCGGATGCACTGCGAGCGGGGTGGCAGCCGGCGAAGCGCTGAGCGTCTCAAACCCTCCCATACAGGCGGCGACGCAGCGCGCCCGCCGCTGCCGCGATTACCATCGCCGGCAAGGCCAGGACCAGGGCATATACCAGCCCGGCCAGCAGCAACGGTCCAACGCCGGACATCACGGCCACCACCGGCACCTGCAGCGCCACGAGCAACAGTCCCCATAGCCACGCCTTCCGGGGGAAACAGGCGCCTAGCACTGCAGCGATGCCCAGTGCGATGGGATAGACGACGGTCCAGAACGCAGGCGCGTCCCAAGGCTCACCGCCGGGCGTCCGCCAGGCCACCAGCACCCAAAACACCACGCCGACCTTCAGCGTGACAGCACTGGCTGCAAGAAGATTTCCCGTCATCCGCATCGTTGCTCTCCTGCACGAACATCCAGCATGCCATTGTTCGATGGGCGAGCGCGTCTACTTCATTGCCTCCAGCGGCACCAGCGACGCCCACACCAGCAGCAGGGCCAGCCACAGCCAGCGCCAGCGACCCATGCCGTGCCACGCCGCGCGCCAGGGGCCGGGTAGCTTTTCATGACTCATGTCTGCCGCCTTTTAGCCGCTGATCGCAGCGAATCCACTGTGCGAAGTCCGTAGAGATACACGCCGGTGAAGCACAGGCCGGTCAACAGCGTGCCGGCCAGCAACCACAGCAGTCGGATGGACCAACCGCCGAAGCTGCCGAAGTGCAGGGGGTCAGCCATTTCGGCGATGCGCTGGTGGATCCCCAGCGCACGGCCGTCATGCATGCCGATCACGTGCCCGGTGCGCAGGTCCACGGCGATATTGTTCGCCCGTTCCCGCACCAGCCAGGCGTCGGCCTCCCCCATGAACAGGATGCTCCCGCCATCGCGTGCGGGGATGGCGCCGAGGATGTCGAGGGGGGGCCATTGCTGGCGGACGGTCTGCACAGCGGCGTCGACGGCGGCCGGGTCGACCGCGGCAGCGCGGTCATCGCCCTTGGCCAGCCGCATGGTCGGCGCGGCCGGTGCATCGCCGCCGAGGGATTCGATCAGATACCACGCCCCGGTCAACCCGATCAGCAGCAGAAACCAGAGTGACCACACCCCGGCCAACCGATGCACATCCCCCCACAGGCGGCGCGGTCTCGAGGCGTCAGGCCGTTTGAAGAAACCGCGCCACCACTTCTTGTAGATGTACAGGCTGCTCAACAGCGACAACAGCAACGGGATGGACAGCGCCGCCACCAGTGGCACGCCCCAGGCCACCGGCAGCATCAGGTGGCGGTGGGTGTTGCGCAGCAGCCGCTGCGTATTGAACCAACCGGTGTCGCCGGTCACCTGCGCCGTGTAGGGATTGATCCAGACAAAGCGTCGCTTGCCATCGGGCAGGCGCATCTGCGCGCGCGCCGCGAACAGGCGCGTGTGGCCGGCGGAGATGCCTTCCAGCTCCCAGTCCGGATGTGCCGCCTGCGCGGCATGGATGACCGGCCCCCAGCCGGCGTGCTCACCACCATCGGCGGCGCGCATGGGGGCGTGCAGCAGCCAGTCGATCTCCTGCGAGAACACCGCCAGCGTGCCGGTGAGGCAGACAAAGCCCATGAAAAGGCAGAGCTTGAGGCCGAGCCAGCTGTGCAGGTCGAACCACAGGCGGCGCCCACTCCCGCTGCGCGCAGGGCGGTCAGGATGCGCTGGCGTAGGCTGGCGCATGGGCAGGCTCAGAAGGCGTACGCCGCTTGCACGTATACGCGGCGTGGCTCACCCGGGAAGTGGCCGGTGCGCTCGGTGAAGCCACTGGCGGCATAGACCTTGTCGAACAGGTTTTTGACGTTGGCCTGGAACTGCCACTGCTGCCACTGCGTCTTCCAGCTCATGTCGAACACGGTGTACGGCTTGACCCGTTGGCCATCCAGGCTGACGCGCTCATCCACGTAATCGGCGCCGAAGCCGATGGCGGAGTTGATCGCCGGCAGGTCGTAGCGCGTCCACAGGCCGAGCTTGTTCTGCGGCGCATTGGCGAAGCGATCACCCGAAGCATTGGTGATGCCGTTGCTGCCGGCATCCTTCACCCGCGCATCGTTGTAGGCGTAGGTCAGGTTGAGCACCCAGCGGTCGGTGACATCGGCCAGCAGATCCAGCTCCATGCCCGTACTGCGCACCAGGCCCAGGGAGGCCAGCTGGTTGACGCCGTCCACGATCTCGCCGGTGGCCTGCACGATATTGCTGCGGTCGATCCGGTACGCGGCCAGGTTCAGGGTGACGCGCTCGGCCAGCAGGGATTTCAACCCGACTTCCCATTGTCTGCTGCGCTCTGCATCGAACGGGCCGCCCGCTTCGGCGCTCTGGTTGGCCGCGCTCTGGGGCATGAAACCGCTGGCGATGTTGGCGTAGACATTGACGCCTTCCCGCACGGTGTACGTGCTGCCCAGCCGCCAGCTGATGTCGTTGCCATCCACGGCGGTGCCGGCAATGCGGTCATCGTCCTTGAAGCCATCCCAACGCAGTCCGGCCAGCACATGCCAGCGCGGGGTCAGCGTCAGTTCGTCCTGCAGGTAGCCGCCATAGCGCTTGCTGCGCGTGCTCGTGCTGCGCCAGGGCAGGGCGGCCAGGGTGTAGTCGCGCCACGAACTTGCGCCATACACCGGGTTGAACAGGTCGATGCCCGGCACCGGGCCGGCACCCCGCGCCAGATCCGCGCTGTTGGCCGTCTGCGCGGTGAAGTCGGCATCCTGCTGGTACACATCGGCACCGAACAGCACCTTGTGCTCGATGCTGCCGGTGCTGACGCGCCACACGGCGTTGCCGTTGGCGGTAAATGCATCGTTGTCGCGGATCTGGTTGCGCAGCTGGCGGGTCATCCATTCGGGCACGCCGTCGCGGTTTCGGTCGATCAGCCCCATCGGCTCGTGGTAGATCTGATGCTCGTTGTTCTCGAACCAGCGCGCACCCACATCAACGTCCAAATTAGCGCTGGGTGAGAAGCGGTACTGCGCCAGCGCAACCTTGGCGCGCATGTCGAGAAAATCGGTGGCTTCGTTATGGTTCCAACGACGGTCGGTCAGAAAACTGCCGTTGTCGTCCACCGGCACGCCACGCAGGCGGTTGCCGCCCAGGTTCTGGGTGATGTCGGTGAACTGCAGGGTCAACTCGCCGGTGTCGCCCACGTCGAAGGCCAGCGACGCATCACCGATCACGCTTTCGCTGTCCGCGTTCCAGCGCACACCCTGTTCGGTGTCGCCATACAGCCCGGCGCGGTAACGCACGCTGCCCGCGGTGTTCAGCGGCCCGGTGGCCTCGATCGACGCCGCCCGGAAATCGTTGTTGCCGGCCTGCAGTTCGATACGGCGCTCGGGTGTGGCTTTGGGCTTGCGCGTCACGTAGTTGATGACGCCGCCAGCGTCACCGCCGCCGTACAGGGCGCCGGCCGGTCCCTTCAGGACTTCCACACGCTCGATGTTGAACAGCTGCGGCACCGAAAAGCCGGCATAGGGGTCGCCGCGCAGGCCGTCATACAGCACGTTTTCCTGGCGGAAGCCGCGCAGGGTCACGCCGGCATAGCTGAAGAAACTGATGCCGCTGATGCTGCGGTACAGGTCGGTGATCTGGCGGGCCGCCTGGTCTTCAATCAGCTCACGCGGCACCACCTGGATGGACTGCGGCACCAGCGCCAACGGCGTATCCGTCCGCGTGCCCACCGTGGCGTCGTCCACCCGGTAAAGCGTCTGGGCGCGACCGAGCACCTGCACGGCGTCCAGCTGGCGCACATCGGGCGAGGAGGGGGAGGAGGGCGGGGCCGCATGGGCCGACGCGCAGGCCAAGGTCAGGGCCAGGCCCAGGGCAGAGAGACGAAGCGATGGGCGGGTCATCGGGCGCGGGGAGGGGGTAGGTGCGAATGAGAAATATTAACATGTAGGGAGGTGTAGTGACGGTTGCTCGGCACCGCCGCTGATCCTGCGGCAGCCTACCTGACCTGCTTGCCGTACATCTCCGACAGCATCGCCTTGTAAGCGTCCAACGGCTGCAACCCAACCGCCCTCCGCCGTGCATCCAAGGTTGTCAGATCCTCGGTAGGCCGAAGCTCCAAGACCCCATGCCCGGCGTCAGCGAACTGGGTCCCGTAGCGCTGCGGCTTCCCCTGCGCCAGCAACACCCGATCGGTCAGCAGTGCCATGTCCGCAGGGTCGGCATCACCCGCCTCGCTGGCCTTCTGCATCAATGCCAACGCCTGCGCCTGGTGAGCGTCGCCGCGCGGGTCGCAGGGTAAGAGCGTATCGACCTTGAACGCATCGCAGTTCTTCCATGAAGGGCGTACAGGAAACGTAGCCGCTACCCTGCCAGAGAATTCAAGCCCTCGTCCCGCCGCTTGGGTCATGCGTCCGGTTGCATGAGGTCTGGTTCACGCGAGCCAAAGCGGTTCGATCCCGGCGTAGGGGGAAGCAGCATCAACGGGAAGAACACGAACACGCCCAACGGCACGAGGACGAGGAGCGCCAGCCAACCGGACTCGTCGATATCGTGAAGCCGCCGGATCGTGACGGCGATCAGGGGAATCACGAGCACAGGGGCCAGCAGCGCCGCCAGCACCATGCCCGTGATGACCCATCCGGCACTGTAGGTCCACATCATCATGGCGTAGCAACCGCCAAGCACGCCGAAGGCAAGCAGCGCGAACGCCCAGAATTCCCTGCGGCTGGCGCGGCCGGAGAACGTGCTGTAGCGCCTCATCGGGAGAAGTGCCAGTGCAATGCCGCGGGTTACGCCCGGCCAGCGGAGAGGTGTCGTAGAGAAGATCGATGTCATGCGGGCTTCATCCAAATGGCCTGTTGGCGACACGGCATTGCGCAGATACGTGCTGTCGCTTGCCTTCGGGACGGGTTGTGCGACGCCCGAGGCGGTGCTTGTTCGGTTGTATAGCATGGCGAATTCCAGTGCCTGCTGAACTGCCCTGCGGCGATAGAGGCACCTCGGTGTCCGGCTCGATAGCGCGCTGTGATGCAGGGGCTCACACGCTGTACGCGCGACGTTGATCCCGCCTCACGCACTCTGGCGCATTCGTCACTCTGCGAGCTCGCAGGACAGCGCCATGGCCGATCTGCGTCTTGATCGTTTTGATGTGGTCATCATCGGCGGCAGCTACGCCGGCATGTCCGCAGCGCTGCAGCTGGTCCGCGCCCGGCGCAACGTGCTGATCATCGACGGGGGAAAGCCGCGCAACCGGAATGCGCGCGTCGCCCATGGCTTCCTCGGCAGGGAAGGCCTGCCGCCGGCAGACATCGCCTCCCAGGCCCGCGACGAGCTGCTGCGCTATCCCACCCTGAGGTGGCTCACCGGTACTGCGGTGTCGGCGCAGGCGATCGATGACGGCGGAAGGTTCCAGGTCACGGTCGAAGACCGCCAGACATTCGTGGCGGATCGAGTGATCCTGGCCCACGGGGTGACCGACGACCTGCCCGACATCGACGGCATCGGCGAACGCTGGGGCCGGAGCGTTTTTCATTGCCCGTACTGCCACGGCTACGAGGTGTTCGAAGGGCGCATCGGGGTGATTGGCTGTGCGAAGGATGGCGGCGCGGCCCAGGCCCTGTTGCTCTGCGACTGGGGTCGGATCACGCTGTTCTGCAGCCAGGCATCCGCCAGGATCGATGCGGAGCAGCATGCACGGCTGGAGGCGTGCGGCGTCGTGATCGAGTCGGCCCAGGTGCAGCGCGTGGAGGACACCGCCACCGTGGTGCTCGCCGATGGGCGGCGGGTGGAGGTGGATGCGCTGTTCATCTCGCCGCACTCGCGGCTGTCTACGGATCTCGCCGAGCAGTTGGGCTGCGAATTGAAGGATGGCGGCTGCATCACCACCGATTCGGCCAAACAGACCACGGTGCCGGGCGTGTTTGCCTGCGGCGATGCGGCCCGGATGGCGGGCAGCATCGCGTTGGCAGTGGGCGAGGGCGCGCTGGCAGGTGTGGCGGTGCACCACTCGCTGATGGGGCTGCTGGAGTGACGCAGTCTTAATGTAACTAAGTGTGTTACATTAAGGTTCGCTGCAACCAAGGTGGTCCGGATGTCCTTCTCTGATCCTGATGCCGTCGCCCAGTACGCCGACAACCTGGTCCGTCAGGTGCCCGGCGTCCACGCGCTGCACCAGATGACCCACGTCCTGCTGGCCGAACACGTGCCACCGCAGGGGCGCGTATTGGTCCTGGGGGCGGGCGGTGGCATGGAGCTGAAGGCATTCGCGGAAGCGAGTCCCAGCTGGCGCTTCACCGGCGTGGATCCGTCCGCCGAGATGCTTGGATTGGCGAAGCGCGTGTTGGGAGTCGAACTGTCTGCCCGCGTGGAGATGATCGAAGGCTATATCGACAGCACGCCGGATACCGCGTTCGATGGTGCCACCTGCTTGCTGACGCTGCATTTCCTGTCAGCGGAAGACCGTCTCGAGACGCTGTGCGCACTAAGGCGCCGCCTCAAGCCAGGTGCACCGTTGATCATCGCGCACCACAGCGTGCCGAG
This sequence comes from Stenotrophomonas sp. TWI1151, assembly GCF_039673135.1. Classification (NCBI taxonomy): domain Bacteria; kingdom Pseudomonadati; phylum Pseudomonadota; class Gammaproteobacteria; order Lysobacterales; family Lysobacteraceae; genus Stenotrophomonas; species Stenotrophomonas sp. TWI1151. The sequence continues at coordinate 839,316 of NZ_JBDJLA010000001.1, read as the reverse complement.
CGGCCCGTTGGAGAAACACAGGTGCTTCCAGCGCTGGGCTGCGTTCGTAGCGGCGCGCGGTCTGGCGGGAGAGACGGCAGCTGCACGTGCCGATAGCATCGCCAACCGGCTGCCCACGTTGTCGCCGGAGCAAGAGGTCGCGATGCTGGAGGAGGCGGGATTCGAGCGGCCGGATTTGTTCTATGCCGCGCTGTCATTCAGAGGTTGGGTGGCGTACGCCGGCGATGCACACGGCTAACCTCCCACTGCTCTCTGCCCGAGGTGGGTCAGAGAGCGGTGGGGTCAAGACTCAGCGCCGAGCGTCGTCGCGCGCCTTGCCCACGTCGCTTTGGACTTCGCCAACACCCTTCTGGATCTTGCCTTCCACTTCTTTCGTCTTGTCGCCGGTGACCTTGCCCACGACTTCCTTTACGGTGCCCTTGACCTGGTTCTTGGCGCCTTCAGTGCGATTCTTGTCCATGGTTGACTCCACGATTGGTTAGAGAGAGGGCCCGTGTTGCTGGGCATCTCCACCCTGACGGCAGAGCGGTGGCGCGAAGGTGAAATTCGCCGCGGGCGCGGAATCCATTCAAGCGCCGGAAAGGTTGATGCTCACGTGCGCTGCACGTCACTCCTCCGCATCGCGTTCATCCCATCCATCGCCATCCCATGGCTGCGGTTCGGTGCTGGCTACGGTGGTATCCGGATCGACAGGCTCCAACAGGGTGTAATCGTCACGCGAAGGATCACGAAACGCGCGGCTGACCGGATAGGCTTCCAACGCCGGGGTGGAGGCGTGGGTACGCAATGCCGCAGGCGTCTGGAAGGCGCCACTCAACCAGTCCAGGGCGGTGGCCGGCGCGATGAAGATCGGCCCGTCCGGTGTGAGTGGGGAAGGGATCGCGCTGTTGGGGCCGGTCAATATGGTGAAGCTGTCCAGCTGCTGGCCGTCGTCGCTTTCCCAGTGCTCCCACAAGCCCGCTGCGAGCAGCGCGAGGCCATCCTTGCGCTGCACGAACAGGGGCCAGGGGGGCCGGCGCTCGCGATCCCATTTGTAGTAGCCGGTCATGGGCAACACGCACGGGCGCTGCGCCCAGGCCTGCGCGTAGATGCGGCTGCGTGGCGCGCGGTCAAGCCGTGCGGTCACCGTGGTATACGGCGTGGCCGGCTCCTTGGACCAACGCGGCACCAAGCCCCACACCATGTCGGCCACGGCGATGGAGCCGTCATGGTCGCGCGCGAGCACCGTGGCCACGCCCCCCTTGGCGATGTTGTAGTGGTCCGGCGCGGCCGCCAGCGTCCGCGCCAGCGCAGCAGGAAGGCCAGCGGGAAGTGACTCGCTATCAGCGATGGCTTGTGCGAAACGGCGCATGGCAGGTGAGCATCCAACGGCATCCGTGACGGTGTCGTGCGCACCGCCTGCGATGCTGCACGCGTTGCACGGGGGTCACGTGTCGGGATGGGGTTCCCCCAACGCTGCCCGCCGCGCCTGGAACACTTCCGGCGTCTGCGGCTTCACGAACAGCGCGACCAGCTCGGGGTACTCGGCTTTCACCGTCTTTTCAATCCGCGTGATGCAGGCCTCGATCTGTGGGGTGGTGCGATCGTCCTCGAACTCCGCACTCAGCATCGCGACCACCTGGTCCGGGCCCATCTGCATCGTGGTCACGCCATTGGCGCGGCGCAGGTCCGCATCGTGGGTGGCGACGGCCAGAATGCGTTTGGCGACACTCGGGTGCGCGGGCTCACCGACCAGCAGGCCCTTGGTCTCGCGGGCAAGCAGGAAGGCGGTGACCGCCAGCACGCCGGCGATGCACAGCGACGCCACGCCATCCAGGATCGGCATGTCCAGCAACTGCGCGGCAAGCAGGCCGACCAGCGCAAAAGCCAGGCCGAGCAGGGCGGCGCTGTCTTCCAGCAGCACGGTGAAGGTGGAGGGATCCTTGCTGCGGCGGAACGCCTCGAAGTAACCCATCGCCCCCTTGGTGGCGCGGAACTCGCGCAGCGCGATCCACCATGAGGTGCCTTCGAAGACAAAGGAGATGCCCAGCACCACGTAACTGATCAGGTGGTTGGTGGCCGGCTCGGGGTGGCGGATGTGCTGGATGCCTTCATAGGCCGATACACCGGCACCGGCTGCGAACACCAGCAGCGCCACGATGAAACTCCAGAAGTACAGCTCGCGCCCGTAGCCGAAGGGATGGAGCGTATCCGGCTTCTGCTCGGCACGGCGCAGGCCGTACAACAGCAGCAGCTCGTTGATGGTGTCCACCAGCGAGTGGACACCCTCGCTGAGCATCGCCGAGCTGCCGGAGATGCCGGCGGCGACAAACTTGGCGATGGCGATGGCCAGGTTGCCGGCAAGGGCGGCATAGATGACGAGACGGGAGCCGGTTGGCTTGGCCATGGCAGTCGTGGGGTGGGGAGGGTGCGCGCATCATCGCCAACGGTGCGTCCCGGGCGCGTGCACATCCCGCCAAACGCTGGCACCGGCTCCCGGCCTTGACATGGATTTGCCCCGCTTGGCTTACATTGCTTTCCGCCTTCCGGCTGGCCCCCGCTGCCTGCCGTTCCCCCAGCTCCTGCAATGCCTTCAGTTCAAGGTTCGGTGCCCCGATGATGTCCATCCTTCCCTGGTCTGCCGCGCAGCTGCGCGGCACGCGCGCCCCGGTGGTGCTGGAGCGGTGCGCATGAGCGCAGTGGCGGGGCGCTTTCCCGGCAGCACCGGGCCGATGGCCGAGCAGGTCCGTGCACTGGCGTGGCAGGCGACACCGGTGGGGCCGATCGAGACCTGGCCGGGCGCGTTGCGCAATGCCGTCAATCTGATCCTGGCCTCGCCCGAAAGCATGTACGTGGTCTGGGGCGATGACCTGACATTCTTCTTCAACGATGCCTACAGCCCGATTCTGGGGCCCCGCCTGGAGGGCGCGCTGGGCGCACCGTTGAGGGAGCTGTGGGCCGATGCCTGGGACGCTGTACGCGCGCCGATCGAGAACGCCTTCGCCGGTGAATCCTCCCGCTACGAGAACCTGCCGGTGTCAATGAGCCGCCAGGGCGTTCCTGAAGAGACCTGGTGGACGTTCTCGTTTTCGCCGATATTCCTCGATGATGGCAGGGTCGGCGGCGCGTTCTGCGTGACCAACGAGGTGACCAGCATCATCGTGGCCCAGCAGCGCCTGGCCCAGGAGAACGAGCGGCTCATCGCGCTGTTCGACAAGTCGCCGATGTTCATGGCCTTCCTCAGTGGGCCCGAGCATCGGGTCGAGTTGGCCAATCCGGGTTACCAACGGCTGGTTGGCAATCGCCATGTGCTCGGCAAGTCGATCCGGGACGCGCTGCCGGAAATCGTCGAGCTGGGCTTCCTGCCGCTGCTGGACGAGGTGTACCGCACCGGCAAGCCGTATATCGGCAGCGAGGTGGTGTACGAGGCGCCGTTCCCGAGCGATCCGTCCTCGGCCCGGCGCATGCTGGATATCGTCTTCCAGCCGGTGGCGGGTGAGGATGGCAATACGGCAGGCGTCTTCGTGCAAGGCCTGGACGTCACCTCCCACATCGAGCTGCAGCGCACGATGCGGCAGGTGGAGGCGCGCAATCGCCAGATCATCGACAGTGCCAGCGATTACGCGATCGTCGCCTCGGACCTGCAGGGCAGGGTGACCCTGTGGAATGCCGGGGCCGAGCACATCTTCGGCTGGACCGAGGCGGAGATGCTGGGTCAGAACGTGGAGGTGATCTACACCGCTGACGATATCCAGGCCCAGCGCTTGCGGCACAACCAGGGCGTCTCGATCGCATCGGGTGGGGTCAGTGGTGAGCGCTGGCTGGCGCGCAGGTCCGGCGAGCGCTTCTGGGCCAGCGGGGCGATGACCGTGCTGCGCGATGAAGATGGCGCCGTGCTGGGCTTCGTCAAGGTACTGGGCGACCGCACCCAGGAGCGCCGCGCCGGCGATGCACTGGCCCATAGCGAGCGCCGCCTCGGCGCGCTGGTGAGCGCCTCCTCGCAGTCACTGTATGCGGTCACCGCGGACTGGCGCGAGATGCGTCAGATTCTGGCGACCGGGCCGGTGGCACAGGACGAGAGCCTGCCTGCGGTCACCGACTGGCGAGAACGCTACGTACACCCCGATGATCTCGCCCTGCTCGAGCAGGCCATTGCGCGTGCGATGGCGCAGCGGCTGCCGCTGGAACTGGAGCACCGCACCCTGCTCGCCGATGGCAGTGTGCGTTGGGTGCAGATGCGTGCGGTGCCCTTGCTGGACAGCGCCGGTGAGATCACCGAGTGGTTCGGTACCGCCTCGGATGTGACCGAGCGGCGCCAGGCCGAAGAGCAGCTGCGCGAATTGACCTTGACCCTGGAAGAGCGCGTGCAGACCCGCAGCGCCGCGTTGCAGGTGGCCGAGGAGCGGCTGCGGCAAAGTCAGAAGATGGAGGCCGTGGGTCAGTTGACCGGTGGCCTGGCGCATGACTTCAACAACCTGCTGACCGCCATCTCGGTGGGGCTGGAGCTGCTGGAGCTGCGCATCGATCAGCGGCGCTATGACGACATCGGCCGCTACCTGGAGATGGCGCAGTCCAGCGCGTCGCGTGCCACGGCGCTCACCCAGCGCCTGCTGGCGTTCTCCCGCCGGCAGACGCTCGCACCCACGCCGGTAGTGGCCGATGCGATGGTGCGCGGCATGCTGGATATCATCTCGCGCACGCTGGGGCCTTCGATCGCGATCTCCACGCAGTTGGCGTCCGATCCCTGGGCGGTACTGGTGGATGTGCCGCAGATGGAAAATGCGCTGCTGAATCTGTGCATCAATGCCCGCGACGCGATGCCCGACGGGGGGCCGCTATGGATCAGCGCGGCCAACGTGAGCCTGCGTGGCGAGAGTGCGGCGGCGCTGGATACGCCGCCCGGCGATTACGTCCGGCTGGCCGTCAAGGACGCAGGAACCGGCATGGACGCGGCGGTGATCGAAAAGGTGTTCGAGCCGTTCTTCACCACCAAGCCGATCGGGCAGGGCACAGGTCTCGGGCTGTCGATGATCTATGGGTTCACCCGCCAATCCGGCGGACAGGTGCGGATTGATTCCCAGGTTGGCCACGGCACCACGGTGGAACTCTATCTGCCGCGCTTCATCGGCGAGAGCCCCGCGGACGCCGCCGAAGAAACCTTACAGGACCTGCCGGCGTGTTCAGCGCCCAGCGTCGGCACGATTCTGGTGGTGGAAGACGAGGAAGCGATCCGCGCGCTGTTGACCGAGGTGCTTGGCGGCGCGGGTTACAGGGTGTTGCAGGCACCGGAAGGCGGCCAGGCCATCGACCTGCTGCGCTCTGACGAAACGATCGACCTGTTGATCACCGATGTGGGGCTGACCGGTGGGCTCAATGGTCGTCAGGTCGCTGATGCCGGCCGCCAGGTGCGCCCTGCGTTGCCGGTGTTGTTCATCACCGGCTACGCGGCGTCGGCAGCGGTGGGCGCGGGCCAGCTGGAGGACGGCATGGAAGTGCTGACCAAGCCCTTTACGGCTGCGGAACTGGAGCGACGCGCCCGCGCGCTGCTGGCGATCAGGAACCCGTCGTGACCAGGTCAGCTGCTGTCAGAGCAGCGACCTGACCGAGGTCACCAGCTGCTTGAGCGTGAAGGGCTTGCGCAGCAGCTTGATGTCCTCGCCGCGGAAGTCGGGCCGGGCTCCGGCGGGGCCCGCGTAGCCGGTGACCAGCAGGATCGGCATGGCCGGATGCAGGGTCGTGGCGATCGTGGCCAGATCGCGGCCGTCCATGCCGGGCAGGCCGACATCGGAGACCAGCAGGTCGAACGGGCCGTCGTGCCTGAGGCATCCCAGCGCGGCCTCGGCATCGCCGACGTCGAGGACATCGAAGCCATCGTCGCTGAGGATGTCCTTGGTCATCTCCCGGATGGGCGCATCGTCTTCGACGAGAAGCACGCGGCATCGTGGGTGGGTTCGTGCAGCAGTCATTGCGGGCGGAGATCCTCGTGGCGTGCAGCCACCTGTGCGGATCTCCACCTTAGCGCCCGTGCGTGTTAGCCGGCCGTGCATCGCGCGCCAGCCCCATGTCATGACCGGGGGCGGGTGCCCGTCACGGCACCGCTGGCGATGGCCTCAATTCAAGGCGGTGCCGCTCTGGGTGGGGCTTTCATCCAACAGGGCGGTGCGGATGGACCGCGCCAGATCGCTGCGGGTGAAGGGCTTGGCCAACAGGGCGATGGTGCGGCCAACGGTGCCGCTTGCGTCGATATCGCGCGGATAGCCCGAGGTGAACAGCACCCGCAGGCCGGGCTTGTGGGCCAGTGCCTGCTTGGCCAGGGCCCAGCCGGACATGCCCGGCATCACGATGTCGGAGAACAGCAGATCCACGCTGACGTCGGTGCGATCCAGCAACCGCAGCGCCGAGGGGCCGTCATGCGCTTCGAGCACGCGATAGCCCAGCTGGCGCAGGGTATCCACGGTGTAGGCGCGCACATCGTCGTTGTCCTCGGCGACCAGTACGGTCGTTTCCGCCTCGACCTCGAAGGCGTCCAGCGCCTGTGCATCGGCCGGGCGCACGCTCGGCAGGGCGGCGGCCGAGCGCGGGAACAACAGCGTGATCGTGGTGCCGCTGCCCTCGGTGGAATCGAGCAGAACGTGCCCGCCGGACTGCTTGGCGAAGCCATACACCATCGACAGGCCCAACCCGGTGCCACGGCCGACCTCCTTGGTGGTGAAGAACGGCTCGAACACCCGCGCCATGACCTCCGGCGGCATGCCCTGGCCGCTGTCACGGACGCGCACCATGGCGTACTGGCCGGGCGGGACATCCGGGTGCTGCGCCGCGTAATCCTTGTCCAGGTGGATGTTGTCCATCTCGATGGTCAGGCGGCCGCCCTCGGGCATGGCATCGCGTGCATTCACCGCCAGGTTGAGGATCGAGGCTTCCAGCTGGCTCGGATCGATCTCCACGCACCAGATATCCGGGCTGTGCACCATGTCGATCTGCACCAGCTCGCCCAGCGAACGTTTGAGCATGTCCTGCATGCCGCGCATCTCTTCGTTCAGATCCACCGGCATGTTCTTCAGCGGCTGCCGGCGCGAGAAGGCGAGCAGGCGCTGGGTGACGTTGGCCGCACGCATGACGCCTTTCATCGCGTTGTCGAGCGCGCGTGAGGAATTGCCTGCCGTGTCGCCGAGCCGGTCGGTCAGCATCTTGGCGTACTCGATATTGCCGGCGATGACGGTCAGGATGTTGTTGAAATCATGCGCGATGCCACCGGTCAGCTGGCCCACCGCCTCGATTTTCTGGCTGTGCCGCAGCGCTTCTTCGGCCTGCCGCCGCGCGGTGGTTTCCACGGCCTCGGAGACGACGGCGGTGATCCGTGCCTGATGGTCGAACAGGGGGCGGAAGGAGAAATCGAACGTGCGCTTGCCGGTCGGCAGGCGCAGTTCCAGTTCGTGGCGCGACGCCGTGCCCGCCGCAGCCTCCAGGATGGCGGTGCAGACCACGCCGGGAACGCCGGGCGTGTCGGCGAACCACGCCGATTCGCAGTACAGGTTGCCGCGCACGTCCTGCTTGTCCGCCAGGATGGCGGCCAGCGAGGCCGAATTGGTGTCGATGATGTGGCCATCCAGGGTCAGCAGGTTCTGGTGCTGGAAACTGGATTCGAACAGCGCCTGCAGCCGGCTTTCGCTCCGGTGCAGTGCCGAGGTCCGCTCATCCACCTGGCGCTCCAGGGACTCGTTGCTGGCCTTCAGCAACGACTGCGCTTGCTTGAGGTCGCTGATATCGCGCGCCATCGCGTAGTAGCCCAGCACCGACCCATCCGGTGCCAGTTCGGGTACGCAGTCCACCTGGGCATGGCGGGCGGCACCGTTGCTGCGCAGGGAGAGCATGTCGAAGCTGACTTTCTCCCCCAGCAGCACCCGGTCGAGATGCTGCTGGATGCTGTTGAAGGTGTCCTCGCCGACGACCTCGCGGGTGTGCCGGCCGATCAGGCTGTCGGGCGTGCGGCCGTGCCACTCGACATAGGCATTGTTGGCGAAGCGGTAGCGATGGTCGTGACCGAAGTAGGCGATCAGCGCGGGCAGCGAATCGGTGATCAGCTTCAGCCGCTGGTGGCTGTCGTGCAGTTCGGCCTCGATACGCAGCAGCCGGCGGCGCTCCTGGGCTTCATGGATGGCCCGGACAACGGCATCGGGCAGGCGCTGCAGGCGCGACTTGACCACATAGTCGCGCGCCCCGCGCTTGAGCGCCTGCACGGCGAGCTCTTCGGTGAGCGTGCCCGAAACGAAGAGGAAGGGAATCTGGGGGGCGATCTCGCTGGCCAGGGCAAGGGCAGCGTCGCCATCGAAGCCTGGCAGCACGTGGTCGGCCAGGATCACATCGAACGAGGCGGTGGTCAGGGCATCGAGCATGCCCTGGTGCGACCAGGTGCGTTGGGCCGTGAACGGGATCCCGGCGCGGCGCAGCTGCGCGGTGATCAGCTCTGCATCCAATGCACTGTCTTCGACCATCAGGATCCTGATGGTCTTGGTTGTGGCGGCCTCAGCCATCGTTTCTACTCTTCCCGCCGAACAATGTGCCGTGGGGTGGCGGCTGGTTGGTGATGCCCCAGAACATGCCCAGGCCCTGGATCGCCTCGAGGAATTCCTTGAAGTCCACCGGCTTGACCACGAAGGCGTTGACGCCCAGCTCGTAGCTGCGGATCAGGTCCTGCTCCTCGCGCGAGGAGGTCAGCATCACCACCGGGGTGCTGCTCAGGGCGCGGTCGCTGCGGATTTCCTTGAGCACTTCCAGGCCATTGAGCTTGGGCAGTTTCAAATCCAGCAGCACCACCACCGGGCCACCGTGCATGGCGCCTTCATAGGGACCCTGGCAGCGGAGATACTCCAGCGCTTCCACGCCGTCGCGCACATGGGTCACGTCGTTGAGCAGCTGGCAGCGCGCAAGCGCCGCCATGGTCAGCTCAGCGTCTTTCGGGTTGTCTTCTACGAGCAGGATCGGTCGCAGATCTCTCATAGGTGGTCTCCAGTAACAAAGGGGATGGTGAAATAGAAGGTGGCGCCGGCGCCTACCTGGCCTTCGGCCCAGGTCCGGCCGCCATGGCGGGTGATGATGCGGTGCACGTTGGCCAGGCCGATGCCGGTGCCTTCGTACTCATCGACGTGATGCAGCCGCTGGAACACGCCGAACAGCTTGTCCACATAGCGCATGTCGAAACCGCAGCCATTGTCTTTCACGAAGAAGATGTCCTCCGTGTCATTGCGTTCGTGTCCGATCTCGATGCGTGGCTCGGGCGTGTCGCGGGTGAACTTGATCGCATTGGACAGCAGGTTCTGCCAGACCAGCCGCAGCATGCCCGGATCGGCCAGCACCTTGGGCAGGGCGGCGATCCTCCAGTCGATGGCGCGCCCGGTGTACTCCATGTCGAGCTTGCGGCGCACGTCGTCGGCCAGGGCGGTCATGTCCATCGCGATCTGGCCCATGGTCGAGCGGCCCATCTGCGAGAAGCTGAGCAGGTCATCCACCAGCGTCCCTGCCGATTTTGCCGACTCCACGATGGTCTCGAGGAATCTCTTTTCTGAATCGTTCAATCGCTCGCCGGCCGAGGACCACAGCAGTTCCGAGTAACCGACGATGTGGCGGAACGGCGCCCGCAGGTCATGGCTGACCGAATAGGAGAACGCTTCGAGCTCCTTGTTGCTGCGGAGCAGTTGTTCATTCAACGCCGCCATCTCCTCGGCCTTGCGCAGCACGATGTCCACGATCGCGGTGCGCAGCTCCAGCGCGGCATCACGGTCCACCTCGTTCCAGGGCAGCGACTGCTCGCGCACCGTCTGCTTCCAGCCTTCGAAGGAGGTGCGTGGCGACAGTGGCTGATCGGTCTCTACCTTGCGTGGGTCACCGCCCCAGCGAACGGTGCGGACGACCTCCGGCCGGAACCAGATCACGAAGCTGTCGTGGATCTGCGAGATCGAGATGGCCAGCACGCCACTGGCGACGCCGGCGAAAGCTTCGGCGTGCTGCCATTGCTGCGGGAGCGTGTCGGTGCAGAAAATGTCGCCATCGATCGGCTGGGCGGTCAACCACTGGACCAGCTGCATCACCTGGGGCTGGCTCGGGCAGTCGCCGTGCAGGATGCATTCGCCACGGTGCACGATCGCCGCACCGGCCGATTGGGTCAGTGCGAGCAGGCTGCGTTGATCGCGGCCGAGCGCGGCCATGAAGTCGGTATCGCCGGCCATCCGGCCGAGCAGCCGCACCTGGATGGCGCGGCGTGCAATGCGTTCTTCGACCAGCACCGCGCGCTGTTTCAGCGAAATCTGCAGCGACAGGATCTGGCCGATGAACTCGCAGGCCGTGCGCACGTGGTACGGCACGCGGCGCGCGAGCTGGTTGTGGCAGGAGATCAGGCCCCACAGTTCGCCCTCGCACAGCACCGAGACCGACATCGATGCACCGGTGCCCATGTTGCGCATGTACTGCAGGTGCACCGGGGAGACGCTGCGCAGCATGGCCGGGCCGAGGTCGGTGGGCGGCGCCTCGGCGATCGCGGGCACGCGCACCAGCGGCACCGGGGTGTAGTGGCTGTCAGCGATCAGCCGGATCCGGTTCTGCCGGTACAGCTCACGCGCCTGCGCGGGAATGTCCGATTCCGGGAAGCGCAGATCGAGGTAGGAGGGCAACACGCTGTTGCGGTCCTCGGCCACGACCGCACCGTTCCAGTCCGGGTCGAACTGGTAGATCATCGTGCGGTCGAAGCCGGTCAGCTCGCGGATATGCACGGCGGCGATCTCACACAGGGCCTGCGTGGTGGGCGCCCGCTCGATCGCAGCCATGAAGCGGCGGATCGAGGGATAGAGGTCTTCCAGCGAGCCTGGCTCGCCCGGCACCGGGGCCTCCAGCTCGATGATGACGTCATCCCCGATGCGGTGCGCCACCGTAGGGTGGTGGCCGGCCGTGCCGACCGGATGCGCGCCAAGGAATTGCGAGGCACCTTGCTCCAGCGCTACCAGCAGCGGCCTGCAGTGGGCCAGCGTACCGCCGAGCACTGCCTCCAGGGGCTGGCCCAGCGGATCGCCCAGCACCTCGATGAGCTCCGGTCGCGCGACGGCGCGGGCCTTGACGGTCAAGGTGAAGTGATCGAGGACCAGGATCAATCCGTAGGGCTGGATCGCGCCAGGGGTGCGGATCGGCTCACGCGCGCAGCTGGACAGATCCAAGGCGCTTGCGCCGGAATTCCTCGAGGACATTCATTGACTCCTGCTCGTTGCCAGTGGTGACCACCGCGCGAATGGCACGGCGTCGCCTGGTCGTCAGGAGCTCACACCGTCCACTGCGACGCGGTGTGCCACAGTTCCCTCATTTTTGCATAGGCGATCATCCTGGTCCGTGAGGATGAGACGGGGTTCCTTGCGTTGCTGGAATGCTAGTCCCAACGGTAACGCACCGTCGCCGACCACAGCCCGCCCGAGCCATCGACCGGGCCGCCATTGGCGTACCGGTAGTATTCGTTCGCGGCGAGCAGCGGCTCAGGCAGTTTCGTGACCTTGCGGTCGAAGACGTTGTTGGCGTTCAAGGCCACGTCCCAGCCACCGGGCAGGGTGGCGCCCAGCTGCAGATCGGTGATCCACAGGCCGCCGATGTCATACGCGATCTCGGCCTGGCCGGCATACGGCCCGCTGGTGGCCACCGTGGTGGGGGAGCCATAGCGCTGGATATCGCCATAACGGCTCTGGCGCAGGCCGACCCGGTAGCGGCCGAGCGACCAGTCCAGGCCAAGCACCTGGCGGGACTTCGGCGCCTTGTACAGCAGTTCGTTCTGCGAGCCGGTGCTGAAGACCGGCACATTGAAGGCCGCCAACACCGCGGGCGTGGGGGCCAGGCCGGTGATCTTCGCGCGGGTATGGCTGCTGGCCAGGGTCCAGCGCAGGGCACCGGCGCGGCCAAGATCCCAGCGCCCTTCCAGCGTCGCCTCCACGCCTTCGGTGCGGGTGTCGGCGGCATTGATGAAGTAGCGCACACCGTCCTGGGCACCGAGCCCGACCGAGGTCACCAGCGCACCGGAGCCGGGATACAGGCCCTCGCGGAAGGTGGTGGACAGGGCAATGCGATCGTCCACATCGATGCGGTAGGCATCCACGGTCAGTGATGCGCCCTGCCACGGCTCGGCCACGATCCCCAGGCTGAGGCTGCGCGAGGTTTCCGGGCGCAGTGGCTGCGCGCCCAGGGCGATGGCCTGCGGCGAGCCGGCCTGCAGGATGTGGTCGGTGTAGAAATTGCCATTGGAGGTGTTGCGGTAGGCCTGCGCGGCCAAGGAGGGAGCCTGGAAGCCGTTGCTGATCGTGCCGCGCAGGGCAAGCCGGGGGTGCAGGGCAAAGCGGGTCGAAAGGCGGCCGGTGCTCTCGCTGCCGAAATCGGAGTAGCGCTCGTGCCGGCCGGCAAGGTCCACGCGCCAGCGTGTGCCCAGATCGGCAGCGACGCCCACGTACACCGCGCCGCTGTCGCGGCTGACATCCACCGCATCTTCCGGCCGATAGCCGGGCAGGGCCTGCGAGCCGCCCAGGCCGATGCCCAGTACGGTGCCGGCATACGGACCATCCAGCACCCGCTGCCCGCCATGGGTATAGGACTGTACGTCGCCGGCGCCGATCCGGTAGCGCTCGTCGCGGTACTCCGCACCCGCGCTGAGCTCCAGTGGCGCGGCCAGCCACGCGGTCTGCAGCTGGCGGCGCACATCCAGATTGTGGGTCCAGGCGCTGTAGCGCAGGTCGCCGATATAGAAGTCGGTCTGGCTGTCCAGCCCATAAGTGGGGTTGATGCTGTTGTGCAGGTTGATGTCCATCGCATCGCGCCCGTAGCCGCTGCTGAGGTCCCAATCCCACTCGCCGAACTGGCCGCGCACGCCCAGCGTCAGCGCGCCATCGTTCTCGTCGATGTGCTCGGTGGGGGCGAAGCCATCCGGATCGATGGCCCGGACCACTTCGTTGCGCAGTGGCTGGCGGAAGTTCTGCGGTGCCCATGCATCGCGCTGGGCGAGCGTCAGCAGCCCGTAGGCCTCTACCGTCGCCGCCAGAGGCAGGCTGGCATTGGCGGTGGCGGTCTTGGTGCGGAACGCGCGGATGCCACGATTGCGCCAGGCATTGTTGTCGCGGGTCGCTTCGCGCGGATCGGGCGTGGCACCGGCGGGCAGCGTCGGGTTGCTGGCCTGGTTGCCCCCCGGGCGGATCGCATTGCCGGCGGCGTCCCTGGGGAAGTAGTACAGGAAGGTGTCGCGGGCGGGGCTGGTGTAGTTGGTGGCGTGCTGGTCGTCCAGCTGGGCGGCCAGGTGCAGATAGCCGCCGTCGCCGATGCCGAAACCGGCATCGGCCTGCACCACGCGGGAGCGACCCTCGCCGGCGAAGTAGGTGCCATCGCGGTAGGAGACGTTGCCGCCACGCGCCGCCTTGTTGGTGACGATATTGATCACCCCGGCGATGGCGTCCGAGCCATAGATCGCCGAGGCGCCATCGCGCAGCACTTCGATGCGTTCGATCGCCCCGGTGGGGATCAGGGCGAGATCGGCCGGTGCGGCGCCGCCGAAACCACCGGCGCCCAGCAGTGCGGTGGCGTGGCGGCGTTTGCCATCCACCAGCACCAGCACGTGGCTGGCGTTGAGGCCGCGCAGCTGTCCGGCGCGCACCATGCTGTTCAGATCGCCGGTTTCCAGCGGCAGGTTGAAGCTGGGCACGGTGGTGTTGAGCACATCCAGCAGGCTCGTCGCGTTGGCCGCGCGGATGTCGTCGGCCGACAGCACGTCGATCGGTGACGCGCTTTCGCGCACGGTGCGGCCTTGCGCGCGGGTGCCGGTCACGGTGACGGTATCGAGCGTGGCGGTGCTGGTAGCGGTGATGGCACTGGCATTCGTCTCCGGCGCTGCGTGGGCGGCAAGCGGCAGGGAGAGCGCGGAAACGATGGCGAGGGCCAACGGCAGGCGATGGTGCGTGGACAGCATGGAAGATCCCCAGGGAGAAGAAAGGCCGATGCGCAGGGACATGCGGCGGGCAGGCTACGGCGGTAGTGCCGGATCAGCAGGTGCGGTGACGCAGCGCACCCGGACAACAGCGTTCGGCCGCGGCGGCGATGCGCCGGGCGTGGATCACGGCGCGCCCCTCGCGGCAGCGGCCCAGCGCTCGAGATCGGCCGGATGCAGCGGTCCGTTGTGGACCTGCAGCACCGTGCCCTGCGCATCGATCAACACCGAGAAGGGCAGCGTGCCGATGCGGTTGCCGAACGAGGCGGCGGTACCGGGGGGGCCGTCGCTCTCCACCAGTTGCGGATAGGTGAGCTGAAGCTGGTCGCGCAGGGCGTTGGCAGCCTCGATGTCGTCCAGTGCGATGCCGACCACCTGCACGCCGTTCGGCAGCGGTGCCTGCGCCTGCGAGAAATGCTGCAGGTCCGGCAGCTCCTTCAGGCAGGGCCCGCACCAGCTGGCCCAGTAATTGAGCAGCACCGGGCGGCCGCGCCATTGCGCCAGCGCCGCCGGGGCGCCGTCCAGATCGGTCCAGTGCAGGGCAGGTGCCGCCTGGCCGGCAGGGGCGGGGGGTGTTGGCGGGGCGGCGTGCGATGCCAGGGGCAGCGCGAGCATCAGTGCGGTGGCCAGCAGCGCCGGCAGGTGCGAAGCAGGAGAAGTCATGGAGGGGAGGCCGTCGAAGACGTCGCACGCGACGCGAAGCGGTCATCGGTCAGGGTGTGCAGGAACTGTTCGATATCGTCGATCTCCGCTTCGGTCAGGTGCAGCGGATCGCGCAGCTGTGCATCACGGCCGATCGAATCGGGGATCACCTTGCCGGGGTCGTCGTAGTACACGATCACCTCGCGCAGGGTCTTGAACATGCCGTTGTGCATGTACGGCGCGGTCAGTGCGACGTTGCGCAGGCCGGGTACCTTGAACTCGCCCTTCTGCGTGGGATCGCCGGTGATGCCGCCGCGGCCCTCGTCATTGAACTCGCGGCCGTTGTAGATGCCGATGTTCTTGAACCGGTCCGAGGTGAAATCCTCGCCGGCGTGGCAGCTCACGCACTGGGCCTTGGTGATGAACAGCAGGCGGCCGCGCTTGGCAGCGTTGCTGATCGCGTCTTCCTGGCCGAGCGCATAGCGGTCGTAGGGACTGTCCACGGTATTGAGGGTCTTCTGGTAGGCGCCCAGCGCCCGGCCCAGCGTCCGCGGGCTGGGTGCGGCGTTGTAGGTTGCCTGGAAGCGCGCGACCCACGCCGGGTCTGCAAGCAGTCGGGCCACTGCCTGATCCACCGGCAGATCCATTTCCAGCGGATTGGCGATCGGCGCCAGGGCCTGCTCTTCCAGGGTTTCGCTGCGGCCATCCCAGAAGAAGCGGGTCCGCCCGGCACTGTTCATCACGCTGGGGGTATTGCGGGTGCCCACACGGCCTTCCACGCCCAGGCTGAGCGCACGGTCATCGGCGAATGCGCGGGCAGGCTGGTGGCAGCTGGCGCACGACACCGTGCGGTCGCGCGACAGGATGGGATCGAAGAACAACTGGCGGCCCAGCTGGGCGCGTGGGTTGTCGGAGAGATCGCCGTCGTAGGTCGGGGCATCGGCGGAAAACACCGGCGCCAGTACCGCAACGCCGATCAGCGCGGCCAGCAGGGCAAGGGAGCGGACAGGGCGGGGCATGGTGGCGCCGCGCTCAACGCGCGGCGATCTCCTGCTGGACCAGCTCGCACAGCCCACTCTCTTCGAAGCACACCTGGGCACGCAGGGTGCCGTTTACCGGTCCGGTGCCGGCGGCGACCGGCAGGCGCAGCTGACCGCGTTCGCTGAAGTAGGTATAGCGATACTCGCCGGCGAAACTGCGGCCGTGCCCTTCGCGCGGCGCGACCGAGTGCAGCGGTCCCTGCGCCTGTTCGCCACCGGCCAGGGTCACCCGCGCCGCCCGCGGGCCGATCTGCGGTTGCTCGAAATCGGAGGCATACAGGATCCAACCCGGTTCGATGCGGGCGTCGATCACCAGCTCACGGGTGCCGTCGGGGCGCGCTTCCACGCGCGGATCGAGTGCGACTTTCGGGGTGTCGGCGGCGGCCGCGCCGAACGGGATGAGCAGCAACGCGGCAACCCACGGGGCAAGGCTGCGACTCACTCCTTCGCCCCCTGGCCCTCGGTGGTGATGCGCAGCTGCACCTCGTCGGCGATATTGGGCAGGAACCCGGTCAGGCCGAACTCGCTGCGGCGGATGACGGCGGTGGCGTTGAAGCCGATCGTGGGCACCTTGCGGCTGGGATGCTCACCCACCTTGTTGAGGGTGGCGTCGAGTACGACCGGACGGGTCACCCCATGCAGCGTCAGATCACCGGTGATTTTCAGGCGGCCGGTGCCTTGCGGCACGACCGAGGTACTGCGGAAGCTGGCCTGCGGGTGCTTGGCGACATCGAACAGCTTGTCGCCCTTGACGATCTCGTCCAGTTTCGGAACGTGGGTGGCCAGCTCGGCCAGCGGCAGCTCCACCTGCACCTGCGACGCAGCGGGCTTGGCCGCATCGTAGATGAGCGTGCCGCTGCTGATCGCCGCGCGGCCGGTCGGGAAGGAGAAGCCGTTGTGGTTCCAGGTGAACAGCACATCGGTGTGGGTGGGGTCGAGCTGATAGGTCACCGGTGCGGCGGTCGCCACGGCGGGCACGGCGGCCGCGGTGAACAGGGCCAACAGGAGGGCAGTACGCATGTGAGGTTCTCTGGGCAGTGGCGCGCGGCCGCCCGCGGCATCACGAAGAGACCGTGCCGGGCAGGCAGCGCAGGAGCGGGTGAGCAACGGCCAGACGCGCTGGCCGCTGCAGCGGGTTACGGGGCGATCGCCAGTGATGTGGTCGTCGCCGGGGCGGCGGGAGCAGCGGCGCTGGCCGCGTACGGATCCGGTTCGGCGATCAGCCCATCAAGCAGGCTGTTGAAGCGGGTCACGTAGTCCTGGTGATACTCACCGGTGACCGTGCCGGTGTAGCCGGTATAGATCTCGCGGACCTTGCCGTCGCGGCCGATGATGATCGTGGTCGGGAAGGCGGCCATGTAATTGAGCCCCTTGAGTTTCTCGGTGGCGACTTTCTTGTCGGCGATACCGCCGAACACGATGTCGTAACGGATGTCGAAATAATCCTTGAAGGTGGTCAGGGTCTTCTGGAAATAATCGAAGTTGTCTTCCTGCTCGAAGGCGACGGCCACCGCTTCCACCCCACGGTGCTGGTTCTGCTTGAACCACGGCGCCAGGAAGTAGGTCTGGTCGGTGCAGTTGGGGCACCAGGTGCCGATCACTTCAACGATCACCACCTTGCCGCGGTACTTGTCGTCCTGAAGCGTGACCGGCTTGCCCTGCAGATCGGGGAAGCTGAAATCAATGCGATCCTGGCCATCCTTGAGGAAGGTGAGCTTGTACGGATCGGGCAGCTCCACCTTGTCGCTCTTCTCGGCCTCGAACTTGACCACGTTGTAAATGCCGCTGCCGAACGCGCCCTGGATGTTGCCGTCCTCATCGATCGTGCCGCGGATCAGCAACGGGCTCGGCCCGCTGAAGCCGGACAGATAGAAGCGGTTGCCCTGTACGGTGCCTTCCAGCTCGCGGGTGTCGCCAACGACGGTCATGAACACGCCGGAGAGGCGGTTTCCTTCCTGCTTGAGCAGGGCCACCTGGTTGCGCTTGTCCTGGCGGGCCGCCTTGTCGATGGTCTGCACGGCCCACTTGCCGCTGAGGTCCGCCGCGGGCGCCTCGTCCTGGCCTGGCTTGACGAAGCGCCATGCCGCGCCCTGTTCGGCGGTGAAGGCAAGGTTGCGCGCCCCGTTGCGGCTGGGCACCAGGTCCTTGTACTGGCCAACGAGATGTTTGCCATCCTCGGAGACCTTGCCTTCCAGGACGGCATCGTAGGTGTTCATCCGCACCGAAAATGTCCCGTCATCGCGCGGGGTGACCTTGAATTTGTCCGTGCGCGTGCCGTTGAGCAGGGTGAAGGTCGCGTCCTGCGCGCGCTTGCCCTTTACTTCGAAGTTGAAGGGGATGGGGTCGCCATCGATGGTGAATTCGCCACGCCACACGCCTTCGGCAGGAAACGGTGCTTTGGCGGCGGCCGCGGCAGGCAGGGCGAAGGCCAGGCTTGTAGCGAACAACAGGGTCGCGACGACGCGACCGGATAATGCCAGTGTCATGAGAGTGCTTCCAGATAATCCCCTTGGTCGCGCCAAGTCGCCGGCGATGCAGCCCCCGTTCCACTGCATCCGCTGAAAGGCCATCCCTGGCCGGTCACGTGCCATCCCTGGCGTGACTGGATTATTGCCACGTGAATGTCGTAAAAGTTCATCGCCGCTTGGTACGCATGTTCATCAGCATATTCAGCGGCGCGACGATGGCAGGCTGATAACCGTTTTGATATCAGCACGCGCCGGTGCTGCCGGGTTGCGTATTTGCCGCCGCCCGCCACATCGAAGACCATGGCGGCCTGAAGCGCCCACTGGCCGGGCGCAATGCCGCAGGCAGGCCGAGTAGCACCGCCGCCGCGTGCCGATAGAGGAGCAAGTCATCGTGAAGCCCAGGGAAGGTATCCAGGTGTCGGTCTACACCCGTTGGCACCAGTTGGCGGTGCCGCTGGCATTCGTACTTGCTGCCGGCAGTTTCATGTTCATCGTGCTCAATCGTGGGCCGGTAGGCGTCGCGATCGTGGTCGCCATGGCGTGCCTGGTGATTCCGCCGTTGCTGGCCTTCCAGGGATTCCCTACCCGTAACGAGGTCATGATCATGCCCGACGGCCTGATGTTCTCGCGCCGCGACGCGGTGCCATTCGATGCGCTCTCCAGCTGGGGCACCGATGATTATCTGAAGCTGGTGCGTCCCGGCCGGGCGACGCTGATGGTCAGCGCTGCCGATCTGCAGAGCCGGGAGCGCTTGCTGCGCGAGTTCCAGCAGGCGTTGGATGCCTGGCAGCGGAAACAGCCGGCACTGAGTAAGCCGATCCGCCGCACGCACTTCTACGGCTCCGCGCGTGCCGCTGCCATCGGTGCGGTAATCATGGCGCTGGGAGCGGTGTGCATTGTCATGGCGCTGCGCTTGCGTGAGCCATCCATCGAGCTGGCGATCGTTGGCGCGCTCGGTGGGCTGTTCGGGATGTTCATGCTGCTCGGCCGACGGGTCTGAGCCGGGCAACGCGTCCACACGGTCTTGTTTTCAGCGTCTCGCGTATTTCACGAGCTCAAGCGCAGCCTGCCGATGCGAGCTGCATCCGCAGCGCATGAAAAGGAGTGCCATACGCTATGAATACCCGAGGCGATTACGCCCACCCCGAACCCGTCGCTGCGGCGACCGTCGCCGTGGTCACCCCACCGCCCGTGGTGGACCTGCCGCGCGATAGCGCGGTGTCATGGGGCGCGATTCTGGCCGGTGCCATTGCCGCCGCTGCGCTGTCACTGATTCTGGTGATTCTCGGCGTGGGCCTGGGCCTGTCGTCGGTGTCGCCGTGGTCGTTTGAAGGCGTGACGGCAGAAACGTTTGGCTGGTCCAGCATCGCGTGGCTGACCTTTACCGCCATCGCCGCGTCCGGTCTGGGTGGCTATCTGGCTGGCCGCCTGCGCACGAAGTGGAGCAACATCCACGGGGATGAGACCTACTTCCGCGACACCGCGCATGGGTTCGTCTCCTGGGCGGTGGCCACGTTGCTCACTGCCGCACTGCTGACCTCGGCCATCGGCGGCATCCTGGGCGCCGGTGCCAAGGTTGCCGGCGCCACTGCCGGTGCCGCCGCCTCGACGGCAGGCGGTATCGCTGCCGCCGGTGCAGGCTCGGCTGCGATGGGCAGCGACCAGGGTGACGTGCAGTACTGGGTGGATTCACTCTTCCGTGCCAACCCGACCGCTGCGCAGCCCGCGCCGCCGGCCGGCCCGGCCGACGCGTCGGCACCGGCACCGGTCGCCAACGGTGCACCGCCGCCGCCGCGCCCGATGCCGGGTGCCGACCGTCGTCCGGACAGCGGTGAAGTGCGTACCGAGGTCAACCGCATCATCCTCAACAGCCTGAAGTCCGACACCATGGACCCGGCCGACACCCAGTATCTGGGGCAGCTGGTGGCGGCGCAGACTGGCATGAGCCAGGCCGAAGCACAGGCCCGCGTCACCGATGTGCAGACCCGCCTGCGTGCGGCGCTGGACAACGCCAAGGTGCAGGCCAAGCAGGCGGCTGACGATGCCCGCAAGGCAACCGCCTACGCCGCGTTGTGGCTGTTCATCACGCTGCTCATCGGTGCGTTCATCGCCAGCCTGAGCGCCACCTGGGGCGGCCGTCGCCGCGATCTGTGATCCTGACCACCTCAAGGGAGGAAACACCATGAAGTACATTCTGCTGTGGATGCTCGGGATTCCGATTCCGCTGCTGCTGTTGTTCGCGCTGCTGCGCTGACCGCTCACCCATCAGGCCGCCTTCGGGCGGCCTGATGCGTTGTAGGGACCCGATGTTGTAGAGGCGCTGGGCGCTCGCTGCGGCGTGGCTGTCTGAACGAGTCAGGGAGGTGGAGAAAACCTTCACGTTGCGGGCATCGGCCTTCGTGCCCAATCTTCCTGAATTCATTTAAGCTTTCACCATTGCGGCCCCCATTCATATCGGAGACGGGTCGCGCGTCACCCCCGTATCCCCCCTTTTTCCAGGACCCTCTCCATGGCGGCTTTGCAGCAGCGCACGATCGATCTCATCCGCAGCCACCAGGAGCCTGTGCTCGCCGCATGGGCCGGCAATCTGGCCGGTACCAGCCAGGCGCAGGACGGCCGCCTTTCCTCCCGCGAGCTGGATGTCCAGGTCCGCGAGTTCTGGCGCCTGTTCCTGGATGCGCTGTCGGCCACCGACGTGAGTGCCGTCGCGCGGGCAGAGTGGCAGGATATCCGGCGTTTCCTGGAGGAACTGTCGCGCGAGCGCGTCCTGAAGGGATTCAATTCCGCGGAGACCGCCAGCTTCATCTTCTCGCTGAAGCGACCGCTGTTCGACGTGATCCAGCAGGGGTATGCCAATGACCCGGCGCACCTGGGCGACCAGCTGTGGGCGATCTCCGAGCTGATCGATCAGCTCGGGCTGCACACGGTCAGCGTGTTCCAGAAAACCCGCGAAGACGTGATCCAGCGCCAGCAGGAAGAAATGCTTGAGCTGTCCACGCCCGTGGTGAAGCTGTGGGACGGTGTGCTGGCGCTGCCGATGATCGGCACGTTGGATTCGCAGCGCACCCAGGTGGTGATGGAGTCGCTGCTGCAGCGCATCGTGGATACCGGTTCTGAAATCGCCATCATCGATATCACCGGCGTGCCGACCGTGGATACGCTGGTGGCCCAGCATCTGCTGAAGACTGTCACCGCCATCCGCCTGATGGGCGCCGATGCGATCATCAGCGGCGTGCGGCCGCAGATCGCCCAGACCATCGTGCACCTCGGGCTGGACCTGCAGGGCATCGTGACCAAGGCCAATCTGGCCGACGCACTGGCGCTGGCGCTCAAGCGCACCGGCCAGACCGTCACCCGGACCGCCCGCTGAGATGGAGCGCATCCCGATCCTGCAGATGGGCGATCTGCTGCTGGTGACGATCCAGGTGGACATGCATGACCAGCTCGCGCTGACGCTGCAGGACGACCTCACCGAGAAGATCCGCAGCACCTCCGCGCGCGGTGTGCTGATCGACATTTCCGCACTGGATATCGTCGATTCGTTCATCGGCCGCATGATCGCCACCATTTCGTCGCTGGCCCGGATCATGGATGCCACCACCGTGGTGGTGGGCATGCAGCCGGCCGTGGCAATCACGCTGGTGGAGCTGGGGCTTACGCTCAGTGGCGTGCGCACCGCGCTCAATGTGGAGCGTGGCATGAAGCTGCTGCAGCGTACCGACGAAGACGAAGCTGCCTCATGAGTGCGTCCAGTGGTTCGCTGCCGATCCGCATCGAGCAGGACGTCGTGCTGGCCCGCCAGGCCGCACGCCAGATCTGCGTGGCATGCAAGCTGCGTCTGATCGACCAGACCAAGCTGGTCACGGCCGCCAGCGAGTTGGCCCGCAACGCCGTGATCTACGGCGGCGGCGGGACCATGGACTGGGAGGTCGTGGAGAAAGGCCTGCGCAAAGGCGTCCGGCTGGTCTTCGCCGATAGCGGGCCCGGCATCCCCGATGTCGCGCAGGCCCTGACCGATGGCTGGTCATCCGGCTCGGGCATGGGCCTGGGGCTGTCCGGTTCGCGTCGCCTGGTGGATGAATTCGAACTGGAGAGTGCGCCGGGGCAGGGCACCCGCATCACGATCACCAAATGGAGCTGAACTTCGCCGGCCAGGTAACGCGGGCCGTGCTGGTCGAAGAAACCTCCCAGGTCGGACAGGCCCGGCGCGAAGCGCTGGCGCTGGCCGATCATGTCGGCCTGGATGAAATGGACGCCGGCCGCGCGGCGTTGGTGGCCACGGAGATGGCGACCAACGTGCTCAAGCATGGGCGCGGCGGACGCATGTACCTGTCCGTGGTCTGTGGCCGCGGCGGTAACGGCGTGGAGCTGTGCACCGTGGACACCGGTCCGGGCTTTTCCCTGGCCGAGTGTCTTCCAGACGGCTACTCGACCGGGGGCACCCAGGGGTTGGGGCTGGGTGCGATCCAGCGCCAGGCCACCGTGCTGGATGCCTGGTCCGATGCCAAGGGAGCGGTGGTGGTGGCGCGGATCTACGCCAGTCGTGCGCCACGCGATATCGATGTGGCCTACGGTGCGCTGCGCATTCCGATGCGGCACGAGCTGGCCTGCGGCGATGCCTGGCATATCCGCGCCGACGGACAGACCGTGGCGGTGACCGTGATCGATGGACTCGGCCATGGACTTCCCGCCGCCGATGCCTCGCGGGCCGGCGTGGAGGCGGTCGCGCACACGCACGCGGGCGGCGCACCGGCATTGATCGGCGTCCTGCACGCGGGCATGTCCGGCACCCGGGGCGGTGCAGCGGCCGTTGCCTGCGTGGACGTGGCCACCCTGCAGGTGGAGTTTGCCGGTATCGGCAATATCGCCGCGAGCCTGTGCGAGCCCACCGGTTCGCGTGGGTTGGCGTCACACCCGGGTATCGTGGGCGTGCAGTACCGCAAGGCACAACCATTCCATTTTCACGCGGCCGCAGGCACGCTGCTGGTCATGCATAGTGATGGCCTGCAGGCACGCTGGAGCCTGCGTGACTACCCCGGTCTGCTGCACCGCCACCCGGCATTGATCGTGGCGGTGCTGCAGCGTGATTTCGATCGTGGCCGGGATGACGCCGGCATTGTTGCCCTGCGTCTTGGAGATCTGCATTGAGCGCTTCACCCGATGATCAGGAGCTGCAACGGCTGCGCCTGGAAGCCGATGCGCTGCGCGCTGAGTTGGATGAAACCAATCAGGGGGTGCTCGCCTTGTATGCCGAGCTGGACGAGCAGGCCGAGCAGCTGCGCGAGGTGTCCGAGCTGAAGAGTCGGTTCCTGTCCTACATGAGCCATGAGTTCCGCACGCCACTGGGCTCGATCCTGAGCATGACGCGGCTGTTGGAGGACGGCATGGATGGCCCGCTGACCGAGGAGCAGCGCCGGCAGGTGCGTTTCATCAGCGCCTCGACCAGTGAACTGCGCGAGATGGTGGACGACCTGTTGGATCTGGCCAAGATCGAGGCGGGGCGCATCACCATTTCACCGGCCTGGTTCGACCTGATGGACCTGTTCTCTGCGCTGCGTGGCATGTTCCGCCCGCTGGTGGAGGGCAACCAGGTGGACCTGGTATTCGAAGACCCGCCGGTCATGCCGCTGCTCTATACCGACGACAAGAAGCTGGCGCAGATCCTGCGCAATTTCATTTCCAACGCATTGAAGTTCACGCCCAATGGCCAGGTGGTGGTATCAACCCGGCTGGAAGGTGAGAACGCCGTGCGCTTCAGCGTGCGCGATACCGGCATCGGTATCCCCGACGAACTCCAGTCGACCCTGTTCGAGGATTTCGTGCAGGTGGATACCCCGCTGCAGAAGCGCCTGCGCGGAACCGGTCTTGGTTTGTCCCTGTGCAAGCGATTTGCCGAGCTGCTGGGTGGGCATGTCGGGGTCGAGAGTGACGTCGGTAAAGGCTCGGACTTCTATGTCGTACTGCCGCTGACACTGGCCACGGAGGCCACGCATGCCCAGCCCTGATCGCATCCTGGTGGTGGATGACAATGTGGCGACCCGCTACGCGGTGCGCCGCGTACTCGAGCACCACGGGTTCCACGTCGAGGAAGCGGGCACCGGCGGTGAGGGGCTCGCGCGCCTGGCCGAGCATGATTTCGGCGCGCTGGTGCTGGATGTGAATCTGCCGGACATGAGCGGCTTCGATGTGGTGCGCCAGTTGCGTGAGGACGCGCGGCTGCAGTTGCTTCCCGTGGTGCACGTCTCGGCCGCATCCATCGCGACCGGTGACATGATCACTGGCCTCAACGCCGGCGCCGATGCCTATCTGATCCATCCGGTCGATCCGGATGTGTTGTTGGCGACGCTGCGCAGCCTGCTGCGCGCCCGTCGTGCCGAGGAAGCCCTGCGCGATACCGAGGCGCGGTTCCGCGAAATCTTCCGTCACATCAATGCCCCGATCGCGGTATTGGATGCGTCGCTCAACGCCCATGATGCCAACGATGCCTTTACCCGTCTGCTGGGTCAGCAGGCAGGACCAGGCCAACTCGATCAGCTGCTGCAGGATCAGCTCGCCCCGCTCAGTGCATTGAAAGTGGCGTTGGCCGAAGGCGAGCGCTGGCAGGGTACCTTCAGCCTTCGGGTCGGCGGGGTCCTGCGCATGACCGAATGGCGGGTGACCCCGTACCAGGCCGCCGGGCAGGGCCTGGTGCTGATCGAAGACACCACCGAACACCATGCGCGCGCCAACGAGCAGCGCCAGGAACTGGAAAGCGCCACGTCCGAACTGGCGTTCCAGATCGCCGAGCGCGAGCGCACCGAGATCGAGTTGATGCAGGCGCAGAAGATGGACGCGCTGGGCCAGCTCACCGGCGGCATCGCGCACGATTTCAACAACCTGCTGACCACGATCATCTCCGGGCTGGACATGATCGAGATCGCCGCCTCCAGCGGTAAATGGGACAAAGCTTCGCGCTACGTCGAGATCGCCACGGGCTCGGCACACCGTGCCGCTGCGCTGACCCAGCGCATGCTGGCGTTTGCCCGCAAGCAGCCGCTCGATCCGCAGACCTTCGATGTGGTCGCGCGGGTGCGCTCGCTGGAAGACATGCTGCAGCGATCGATCGGTGAGAACATCGAACTCGAGCTGGAACTGGGCGTTGAACCCCTGATCGCGGTCGCCGACCCGAACCAGTTCGAGAACGTGATCCTCAACCTGGTCATCAACGCCCGCGATGCACTGGCGGGCCAAGGGCTGATCCGCATCCGCGCCGGGCGTGCCCGGATCGAGCGCGACCACGAGCTGGCGCCTGGCCACTACATCACCGTGACGGTGCTCGACAATGGCGTCGGCATACCCGCGGAGCTGTTGACCAAGGTATTCGAGCCCTTCTTCACCACCAAGCCGCAGGGCGAGGGCACCGGGCTGGGGTTGTCGATGACCTACGGGTTCGCGCGGCAGTCCGGTGGCAGTGCGCGCATTGCCAGCGAACGTGGCGAGGGCACCGAGATCGAGCTGCTGCTGCCCGAGGGGCAGCTCCAGTCTGCGGCCCACGACACATTGGCACCCGCACAGCTGACCCGTGGCAGCGCCGAGCGGATTCTGCTGGTCGACGATACCGATTCGGTACGCATGATGGTCCGGGAGATGCTGGTCGAGGCCGGTTACCAGGTCGTGGAAGCCATCAACGCACAGCAGGCCCTGTTGGAACTGCATTCGGACCGTGACCTGGACCTGCTGCTGTCCGATGTGGGTCTGCCGGGCATGAACGGCCGTGAGCTTGCCGATGCGGCTCGGGTGTTGCGCCCGCATTTGCCGGTGCTGTTCGTCACCGGTTACACGGAGAGTGCAGCCGTCCGCAATGAATTCCTGGGGCAGGGCATGTCATTGCTGCCCAAGCCGTTCAGCGTGAACGAGCTGCTTCGGGGCGTGCGGCAGATGTTCAACCCGGGCTGAGCTGGCGGACCGCCGGCATGGGTACAATCCCCCGACGCCTCCGGGGGAAACCGCCATGTCGCCACCCGCCATCGGCCCTGCCGCCCGCGCACTGGCAGACCGTGAGTGCAGGGCCATTGCCGCTGCGCTGGCGCTCCAGCCCGATGTCCACGATGCCGTGCATCGGGCGCGCAAGACGATCCGCCGCCTTCGCGCGCTGCTCGCCGTGCTGGAGAGCAGCGACCTTGAGACCGCCCGGACCGACGCGAGCCTGCGCCGGCTCGGGCAAGGGTTGTCGGCCTTGCGCGATGCCCATGTGGTGGTGGAGACCTGCCAGCACCTCGCCGCGCAGCAGCCCGCCCCGCCGTGGACGGAGGTGTGCAGGCGGTTGATGGCGCGGCGCGACGTAGTGCTCGCCCGGGCGCTGGCGCGCGACCCGGCGTTTGCGCGTCGTCACGCGGCGCTGCTGCGTATCGCCGGCGAACTCCAGGCGCAGCCATGGGACGGGCTGAGCGGGCGCGATCTCCGCAGGGGTCTGGCCCGCAGTGAACGCCGTACTGCCAAGGCGGAGAAGCGCGCTGCCCGCACCGGAGATCCGCAGGACCTGCATCGCTGGCGGCGCAGAGTGCGTCGCCTGCGGATGCAGCTGGAGGCGATGCCCGCGCTGGACAGTGCGCTTGCGGCCTCGATCAAACGGAAAGGGTCGGGCCACCAGGCGCGCGCGCTGCATGCCCTGGGTGATCAGCTTGGCAGGCAACAGGACCTGCGGATGGTCCGCAACCTGGTGCGGGTGATGCCGGGCGTGCCGGAACGGCGTGGCTTGCTTGCGCAGATCGATGCCGCACTGGCCGCTGCGCTCGGCTGAGCAAGGCAAGCGTATCCCTCAGGCCCCCGCGACCGTACGCACGCCGGCATGGCCCCCTGCCTTCGGCGGCTTGTACTCGCAGCGGGGATACGCCGAGCATGACTGGAACGCGCCATACGGCCCGGTGCGCGGCACGATCACCCCCACCTTGCAGGCGGGACAGGCCTGCTCGTGGATCGTGTCTCCGGCCATCGAGGTCACGCGTACCGCGCCGTCGTTGACCAGTTCGGTCAGGAACGCCGAACGTAGGCCCTGCACGGTGAACATCGCCACCGAACGGCGCGCGCGCGTCAGCGCGACGTAAAACAACCGGCGTTCCTCACCGAGCGGGTACGCATCGCCGTCGGGCATCGCCAGCGCCAGTACGGGGTCATCCGCGCGCGCGTTGGGGAAGCGGCGATCCAGCATGCCGGGCAGGATCACGTAGTCCGCTTCCATGCCCTTGGACCGGTGTGCGGTGAGGAAGCTGACCTGCATGTGCTGCCCGTAACGCGCGTTCCAGCTGGCCGGAAGCATCGCGCGCTCGGCGTTGTAGCGGCCCAGCACGAAGACGGTGACCTTGCCGTCCCGGCCTGGCGGTACCTGGCCGGTCAGCAGCTGCTGGTGCAGTCGTTCGAGGTACTGCTCGACCGCGCCGGCCAGCCGGTCGCGCGAGGCCACCTGGAAGGCCTGCAGCACCGCGCCATACGCCGGGGTGAGCGAGTGGACCTGCTTGGGTATCTGCGTTGGATTGCGTGACACGAACGCACTGGAGACATCGCACAGCGCCTGCGGGCAGCGGAACGTCTGTTCAAGCTTGAGCACCTGGCCCGGGCCGAACCAATCCAGGAAGCCGGTCATCACCGAGACGTCCGCGCCGGCGAACCGGTTGATCGACTGCCAGTCGTCACCGACCGCGAACAGATGTTTGCCCGGCGCCTGCACCAGCGCGCGGCACAGACGCGCCCGGGCGCGCGAGGCATCCTGGAATTCGTCGGCCATCACCAGGTCGAACGGCGCGACACAGCGACCCTGTTCCAGGTGCTCGGCAGCCTGGTTGAGCATGTCCTCGAAGTCGATCCCGCCTTCGGCGACCAGCGCATCGTCCCAGCCGTCCAGGATCGGAATGATGAGCTCGAGGAACAGGCGGTAACGGTGTTTGAAGTGATCGTCCGGCAGCCCGCGCAGCCGCTCGACCATGTCCTGCACGTGCAGACCGTTGCTCTTGGCGTGGCTGATGAAGGTCCGGACCAGGCCGATCAGGTCGGTATCCGGCATCGGTGTCGCGCCGCCCTCGGGCAGTTCGCGGTCGGGATTCGGGTCGAGCTCGAGACCGCGCTGTGACAGTGCATCGCCCAGCCGCAGGAACAGTTCGCCCGTGCGCAGTTCGTGCGAGGAGGTCTCGATCCGCTCGGCGCCGTGGGAGCGCGGGTGGCCATCCGGCGGCGCCGGCGACGGGCCGTGTCCATCCGGGGCGAGGTGGTCGTGGTTCAGCCCGATGCCCGGGTAGCAGAAATCCGGCCGGTACTGGCGGTACTCGTCCGTGCCGGCATCGAAGGCGTGCCGCCGGGCGTACGCATAGTCCACGCCGTTGTAGAACAGCCAGTCCGCGATCACGCATTCTTCGATGCTGCGCACGCGCTCACCCTGCAGCGTACGCACGTAGCCCTGCCCATCCTTGTCCCATTCCTCGGCATCCAGCGGCCCGCCGGTGACGGGCAGATCACGACCGAACACCAGCCGGAACAGGTCCCACTGGGTACGGAAATGGAGAGAGCGGTCCTTGAGCTGGTCGATGATCTCGGCCAGCCGGTGGAAGCCCTGCGTGGCATCCACGGCCCACTCCGGCACCTGCGGCATCCGCCCCGTGGCCTGGGCGATGATGTGCCGGCCCAGCGCGTGGAAAGTACGCGCCTCCACCCGGACCTCGCCCAGGCCAATGCGATGGAACGCGCGATCGGCGCGTGTCTGCAGTTCCGTGGCGGCCTCCTTGTTGAAGGCGAGCATGACGATGCGCTCTGGCGCGACTAGGCCGCGTTCGATCGCGTACGCCGCCTTGGCCACCATCGTCGAGGTCTTGCCCGAACCCGCGGCGGCCACCACCTGGACGCGGTTGTCGAAGCAGATCACTGCCCGGGCCTGCTCATCGGTGAGCGGGCGGCTTTCCACGTGATCCAGCAACGCACGGCTGGCCATCCGCTCGCGCGCCTGATGGGCCTCATTGCGGCGTGCCCACATCGCTGGCCAGTCGCCCAGCCACAGCATCAAGGTTGCTTCGATCGCAGCGGGATCACCCTCGAGTTGGCTGCGCAGCGCGGCGTTGTCGAACACCGCCCACAGCGCCTCTTCCTCCAGTGGCAGGGCGGGGCGCGCCTGCAGCAGCGCCTGTTGTTGCTCGTGGGTCAGCCACAGCGCTTCCTCGTCGGCCCGTTCGGTGGCGGTCTGCACCTGGCCAAGCCAGCGCTCGATCGCGGCGTAGGCCTGCTGGAACAGGGCGACATGGTCGCGCTGGCGCTGTTCACCGCGCAGCTCGGCCAAGGTGGAGGCCAACTGTCGAGCCGAAGCGGCGTTCAGGCCGCCGAGCGTCAGCGGGGCCTGCCCGTCGCGGTGCAGGGTAAGCCGTGCCCACGGCAGGCGCGGGTGCACCTGCAGTGCCTCCAGCGGCGCGGGGCAGGGGCGGCCGTCCACGGTCAGCACAAGCTGGTCGCCTTCCAGGCGCAGGCGCCAGTGCGGTGATCGCGTGAGGCGTTGACCCCAGTCGCTCGGGGCCCATTCGTACGTCATCGGTGTATCCAGGTGCGGCCATCGTTGCGGCCGTGGCCGGAACAGCACGGGTGGCGCGGTTTGATCGGATGCCCATGATAGGGGAAACCAAAAAAACTCCCTGCCTGGGCAGGGAGTTGAATTGGCCGACGGGGCTGGCGGTGCGCTTACTGCTGCAGCACCGGCTCGCTGCGCGAGCGGCGATCCACCAGCATCGCCACGCCCCAGAGCAGCAGGCCGCCCAGCGCGGTGGCGGCGCCCACGTAACCGGTCACCGCCGGGCTGAAGCCGGCGCCGATCGCCATGCCGCCGAACCACGGCCCCAGTGCGTTGGCGGTGTTGAACGCCGCGTGGTTGGAGGCGGCCGCCAGCGTCTGCGCTTCGCCCGCCACATCCATCAGGCGGGTCTGCAGTACGGCCGCCAGGGCGCCCATGGTGCCGACGGCAATGATCATCGGGAACACGCTCCACACCGACTGCGCGGCCAGCGGGAAGGCGAGCAGCACCAGGATCGACCAGACCAGCACCACGGCCGCGGCGCGGAACTGGAAGCGGTCCACCAGCCAGCCCCCGGCCACGTTGCCGATGATCGCGCCGATGCCGAAAATGCCCACCGCCAGCGGCATCCACGATTCGGCCAGGCCGGTGACCTGCACCAGGGTCGGGGCGAGGTAGGTGAACACGCAGAACATGCCGGCAAAACCGACCGAACCGATCGCCAGCGCCAGCCACACCTGGGTGCGGTTGAAGGCGCGCAGCTCGCGCATCGGCGAGGTGCGGACTTCATCCGGATCGGGCAGCAGGAAGCGCGCGATCATGGCCACGGTGGCAATCGCCAACACACTGACCACCGCGAAAGCAGTGCGCCAGCTGAGCTGCTGGCCGAGCCAGGTGGTCAGTGGGTTGCCGACCAGGATGGCAACGGACAGGCCGAGCAGCACCTTCGAGACCGCCGCGCCGCGCTGGGCCGGGGGACTGATCGCGGCGGCCACCAGCATTGCCACGCCGAAATACGCGCCATGCGGCAGACCGGCGACGAAGCGGGCCAGCAACATCGTGCCGTAGTTCGGCGCCAGCGCGCTGGCCAGGTTGCCGATGGCATAGAACCCCATCAGCGCCAGCAGCAGGTTGCGGCGAGCGAAGCCGGCACCGGCAAAGGCCAGTACTGGTGCGCCGACCACCACGCCGACGGCGTAGGCACTGATCAGGTGGCCGACCTGTGTTTCGCTGATGGACAGACCACGGCTGATCTCAAGCATCAGCCCCATGCTGGCGAACTCGCTGGTGCCGATGGCGAAGCCGCCCAGCGACAAGGCCAGCAGAATCAGAGTGCGCTCGCGCGGCGAGAGCCGGGCGGCCAGAGGGACGGAGGAGGAGCTCATGCAGGCGGCGGCGTCGATCGGGGGAGCGCGGCATTGTACTGCTGCGGCGCAACATTAATCAGGCCCTTGGGTAGAACGCTGGATCCGCGGGACACTGCGCCCCTGCGGCAAGGGCATCCGGGTCAGCCCGGGACGCCCGTCCTGATGGGCTGTTGTCGAGTCTTCACGGATAGCGCTCGGGCCTGAACGGCAGTCCCTCCGGCGTGTCCAGCGGGGGGCTGACCCCATGCGCACGGCTGAGAATCTCGTTGGTCCGCTTCTGTTCGGCCAGAATCTCCCGCAGCAGCCCCTTGATGCCGAAGATGGCGAAGGGAACGAAGATCCACAGCAGCCCGAACAGCGCCCAGCCGAGGCCAATCAACAGCGAGAAACCGTCCAGCATGTGCATTCCTTTGTCAGTGGCAGAGATGTCCGTGCGCGCATGATGGCCGCTGCACCGTTCGGGCGGCTTCGGTCAAGGCCAGTCTCGCTCATTCGTGCGACAATTTGCCTTCAAAGCCACCACCTGTCGATGGCTGCGCCATGTGGCCATAGGGGTTGTGATGTCTATCAGTACGGGCTTTCCAGCGCTCATCGGCTTTGATCTGCCCGGTCTGCAGGATGGGGCTGGCGCGTCACGCGTGATCGTCACCGCGCTTGTGGATGGCACGCCCCCCAATGACTGGATGCGCATCCTGCACCGTCTGGCGTGGCCATCGCTGCGCCTGGATCACGGCGTCGAGCAGATCCGGCTGGTCGGGCAGGGCATCCATTTCGTGGGCGCCATCAAGGACCCGCGCGCGTTGTCCGCGTCGGTGCGCGGTCTCTTCAACGAGGTCAACGCGAAGGTGCTGGATCGCCGCTTGGCCGCGATGGAGAACCCGCTCGACGACGACGGTCCCGGCGCGGCGCCCTTGGCGGATCCTGCGATCTCGGCGGATCCACGTCTGGACGATGTCGCGGCGTTGCTGGCGATGCCTGCCGTGCCGGGCATGCTGGAACTGGCCAGTGCGATGACCGGCATGCGTTTCGTCGCCGTGGCACGCGTCACGGCGGATCGATGGACGGCATGCGCCGTCCATGACGGCCTCGATTTTGGTCTGCGGCCGGGCGAAGACCTGGTGCTGGAAACCACCATCTGCGATGAAATCCGTGAGCATCGCCATCTGGTGCAGTTCGATCAGGCCAGCACCCACCCGGTATTTTCCAGCCACCCCACGCCGGCGTTGTACGGGTTCGAGAGTTACATCTCGGTTCCGATGTTCCGCCGCGATGGCGGGTTCCACGGCACCCTGTGCGCGCTGGATCCGAATCCCTCCAGGCTCGATACCGCCACGGTGAAGGCATTCGAGATCCTGGCCGGCGTCATCGGCGCGCAGCTGGAGGTGCCGGAGGCATCCGCCGAGGCGGGCCAGAAGGTGGCCAGCATGAGTGATGCACTGTCGGTGCTGTCCGGTCAGGTCGACGCACTGGAGGCGGCGATGCTGCCGGAGCAGTTCCGCACGGTGACCGCGCGGTTGCGTGAGCTGGTGGACGCGCGAGGGGCAGTCCTGGGCTGATCCCGCCGCTGGGCAGCGCTGCGCAGGTCTTTGTCCCCTCAGCCGTCTACCTCGACCCGCGCAAAACGCGCACGCCACTGCCCGTCCACCTCCACCTGCGCGACGAACATCTCGAACGGACGCACCCACAGCCCGATCTCCGAATCCAGCGGCCGGTACAGCACCATCGGCGCCAGCGTTTCGCTGTGGCGGACAACGCCGATCACTTCGTAGTTGCCGCCTTTGAAATGGCGGTAATGGCCGAGCGGCAGGGCGGGCAGCGGGGTGAGATCGGTCATGGTCTGGCAGCGAGGCAGGCGGGCTGGCCATTATCGCCCGAGCTGCCGATGGCGTCGCGGGGTCTCAGCCGGCATCCGGCAACGGACCGGCGCGGCAGGCACTGACCAGCTGCAGCACCGCGTCAGGGTGCATGGGCCGCGCGAGGTGATAGCCCTGTGCTTCGTCGCAGCCCCACAGCCGCAACAGCGAGAGCTCGGCTTCGTTCTCCACGCCTTCGGCTACCGTGCGATACCCGAGCTGCCGCGCGAGCTTGATGATGGCCTCCACCTTGAGCCGCGCGGTGCGCGAGCGCGCCAGCCCGGTGACCAGCGTCTGGTCGATCTTGATGTGGCTGATCGGCACCTCGCTGAGGTAACCGAAATTGCTGTAGCCGCTGCCGAAGTCGTCAATCGCGATGCGCACGCCGGCAGCCGCCATGTCGCGCAACTGCGGCAACGCCGCAGGATGATGGTTGAGCCATTGGCCTTCGGTGATTTCGATTTCGATCACGCCGGGGGCGAGACCGTACGCGTGCAGTCGCTCCGACAGGACGCTCCATACACACTGATCATCGAAGTCGCGTGGCGAAAGATTGATGGAGAGGCTGAAGCCGGGCACGCGCTCCTGCCATTGCGCGGCCTGGGCCAGGGCGTGATCGATGACCCAGCGGCTGATCGCCGGCATCAGCGCGGTGCGCTCGAGCACCGGGATGAATTCGCCGGGGCTGACCGGACCCAGCATCGGGTGGGTCCAGCGCAGCAGTGCCTCGGCCGATACCGGCAGCCCGTCGAGCAGATCGAAGCGTGGTTGGTACACCAGGCTGAACTGGTGCTGGGCCAGCCCGCGCCCGGCGTCGGAGGCCAAGCGGTAACGCCGGCGAAGCGCATCGTCGCGTTCCTGCGAGTACCAGCACAGGCAGGCATCGGTCTGGATCGCGTGGTGCATGGCGACCAGGCATTTGCGGACCAGATCCGCGGTCTGGCCCGGGATGGGGCGGAAGTCGCATACACCGGCGTGGAACTGCGGCGACATCGGAATGCGGCCGGCCATCAGCGGCCGGCGCATGCGGATGCGCAGGCGCTCAAGCAGTGCCTCGGTCTGGTGGTGCGAGTGGTCCGGCAGCAGGAAGGCGAAGCGGGTCACGCCCACGTGATAGACCTGTGCGATATCGCGCAGCACGTCCTGCACCCGCAGCGCCGCTTGGCGCAGCAAGGTTTCCACCGGCTTCATGCCCAGCGCCTGGCCGGCCTCGTTGGCACTTTGCAGATCGAATACATCCAGCAGCACTGCGGTGAATGCATGCGACTGGCCACGGCGGGACAGGGCATTGAGGTCGGCCTGGAACTGCTGCCGGTTGGGCAGGCCGCTGATCTGCTCGCGCCGGCCCAGCGACATCTTCAGCTCCATCTGCGCGACCACCACCCGTGACAGCGTCTGCAGCTGCAGCTGTTCTTCGGCCGACAACTGACGGGGCTCAC
This sequence comes from Stenotrophomonas sp. TWI1151, assembly GCF_039673135.1. NCBI lineage: Bacteria > Pseudomonadati > Pseudomonadota > Gammaproteobacteria > Lysobacterales > Lysobacteraceae > Stenotrophomonas > Stenotrophomonas sp. TWI1151. Next base: position 805,017 of record NZ_JBDJLA010000001.1, on the reverse strand, counting down.
GGCCCATGATGCACAGCGTGCCGAGTGCGATGCCGGCCTTGGTGATCAGCGGGGCACCAGCGTAGAAGCGCAGCTGCTGCGGGCCGGTCACCAGGGCATTGTCGGCAAAACGCGCATCCAGGCGCAGGTCCGTCACCTGCAGCACGGCGCTGGCGCCCAACGCCCATGCGCAGATCGATGCGTGCCGTTCGTTGCGGGTGAGCGTCAGCCCGACGCGCGAGATGATGTGCTGGTGCTCGGCATCGAAGATGGACACAAGCGCAATTGGAACGCCGAAGGTAAACGCCGCCAGTTCGGTGATCGGGTCCAGCGCAGTACCCAACGCAGGGTCCATCACGTTGAGCGCTTCGATCAACGCCATCCGATCTACATCATCACTTCTGTCCAGCATCTACCGCACCCTGTTCCGACTACACCACTACTATCCCCAGTGGAATGCAGATCCGATGTGAAGCACGAGTGGCGCGGATGAAGCGTTCACGCTGGCGGCTGTGCGCTCGCTCAGCAGGGCGCGACCGGTGACTGCAGTAACGTCACCAGCTGGCGCAGACGATACGGTTTGGGCAGGAATTCGACATGTTCGGGCAGCGGCGGCAGCTGCGAGCGGGCGTAACCGGAGGCCAGGATGATGCGCGCATTGGGCAGCACATCGGCCACATGCTCGCTCAACTCAACCCCACTCATGCCGTTGGGCATGCTGATATCGCTGAACACCACATCGAAACCGCCCGGGTCCTGCATCAGCCGCAGCGCGGCCGGGCCGTCGTCGGCGGTGTGGATTTCAATGCCGAAGTCCTGCAGCGCCTGGCCGATCAGTTCACGCAGGTCCTGCTGGTCTTCGACCATCAATACGCGTAGGGGCTCAGACATGCTCGACTTCCTCAATGACAGGTAACAACAGACGGACGGTGGTCCCGCGTCCGGGGGCGGTTTGTACGTCGACGAAGCCGTCGCACTGGGAAACGAAGCCGAACACCTGGCTCAGCCCCAGTCCGCTGCCTTTGCCGATTTCCTTGGTGGTGAAGAACGGCTCGCTGGCGCGCTCGGCGATGTCCGGGGGCATGCCATTGCCCTGATCGGTCACCGCGATGGCGACATAGTGGCGGCGCATGGGCTGGGACAGATCCGGCGCCAGCCGCTGTTCGACCTCGGCCGTGATCGTGACCGTGCCGCCTTGGGGCATCGCTTCGCCACTATTGAGCACCAGATTCAACACGGCGCTGTGCAACTGTACGCCATCGGTGACGATCGGGGGCAGATCCGAGGTCAGATCCAGCTGCACCTCGATGCCCGGCGGGCAGGCGCGGCGCAGTACGGGCAGGGCATCGAGCAGGAAATCCTGCACCAGGACCTCCTCGCGCACCAGCGTCTGATCAGCGGAGAACGCCAGTAGTTGGCGGGTCAGCAGCGAGCCGCGGTCGGCGGCGGCATGGGCCAGGTCCACCAGCGCCTGGGTGCGCCCGTCGGCGCCGGGGCGCAGGGCGATCAGGTCCAGGGCGTTGCCGATGGTGGTCAGCAGGTTGTTGAATTCATGGGCCAGGCCGCGGGTCAGCCGGCCGACATTGTCCAGTTGGCGCTGCTGCACGTGCGCGCGCTGCGCATCCTGCAGCAGGCGCTGGGCCTGGTAGCGTTCGGTGACATCCTGGGTGACCTTGACGAAACCGAGCAGGCAGCCGTCTTCGCGGACAGGCTCGATCACCTCGCCGGCGCGGAACCGCTCGCCATTGCAGCGCACCCGCCACCCTTCACCGACGAAGCGGCCATGGTCCCGGGCGTGCGCCAGCGCCTGCTCCGGGACGCCCAGCTGCTGGTCTTCGGGGGTATAGAACAGGCTGACGTGCTTGCCGATGACGGCCTCGGCGGCATAGCCCTTGACCCGTTCGCAGCCACGGTTCCAGCTGCAGATACTGCCCTGCGTATCGAGCAGATAGATCGCGTGATCGCTCACGTTGTCGATCAACAGCTTCAGCTGCCGGCTTTCGTCGGCGAGCGGTGCAACGCTGGATACGGCCTGGACCACGACGGTTATCGACTCCCCCGATAAGGGACCGAACCGTAGGGGCGACGATGTGAAGAAAGTGTCAAGAACGTGCGGCAAACACGCTGACTTCCGGCGCTTAACACCCGTTTACCGCTTCGGGTACCATCAGGCCCCTTTTAAGCTGGAACACGGCATGAATTCTGCGCCTACCTCCCGTGACCGTTGGATCTGGCTTGCGTCGGCCGCCTTGATGGCCGCCACGCTGGGCACGGAGATGGTGGTGCCGCTGGGCTACGCGGTCTGGTTGACCTACTTCATGGCGGTCGGCATCACGCTGTTCCAGCGCCGGATGGAAGTACCTCTGCTGGTGGCGATCGGGTCCTGCATCCTGCTTGCGGTGGGCTACAACGTGGCGCCGTCCAGCAGCAACTCGGCGTTCTCCTTCGTCAACCGCAGCATCGGCGGCGTTGCTTTCCTGATGATGGCGCTGACCGTGATGAAGGCCATCGGTGCGCGCCGTGAAGCGGCCGATGCGCTGTGGCTGCAGGCCGGCGAAAACGTGGTGGGTACCAGCCTGCAGGGTGATCCCACCCCGCGTGAACTGGCCGATGCGGCCATGCGCGCGCTGTGCGCGCAGCTCAATGCGGATGTGGGGGCCATGTATCGCCTGCAGGGCGAGCGGCTGGTGCTGGTCGGTGGTGCGGCGCTGCCTTCGCAGCTGCCGGAGACGCTGCCCGCCCATACCGGGCAGTGGGGCGAGATCATCCGGGAGGGCCGCGCGCGTCGGCTGGAGGACAGCGACAGCCCGCTGGATATCGATACCCCCCTGGGCCGCACTACCGTGCACCAGCGCCTGCTCGGGCCGATCACCGCCGATGGCGTGGTGATCGGCGTGATCGAGCTGGGCCGGGCCGGCGTCTCGCCTGCGCGTGGCCTGGAGATGGCGCTGCTGCTGCAGTGCGCCGAGCCGATCGGCATCGCGCTGCGCGCGGCGCTGCTCAATGCGCAGCTGGTGGAACTGCTGGAGGAAACCCAGCGCCAGAGCGAAGAGCTGCAGACGCAGCAGGAAGAGCTGCGCGTGGCCAACGAGGAACTGGAAGAGCAGAGCCGCAGCCTGCTGCATTCCCAGGCCAACCTGGAGCAGCAGCAGGCCGAGCTGGAACAGACCAATGTGCAGCTCGAAGAGCGCACCCACGAGCTGGAGTCGCGCCAGCAGGCGCTGCTGCTGGCCCAGGCGCAGCTGGTCCAGAACAGCGCCGAACTGGAGGCCAGTTCGCGCTACAAATCCGAATTCCTGGCCAACATGTCCCACGAGCTGCGCACGCCGCTCAACAGCTCGCTGATCCTGGCCAAGCTGCTGGCCGACAACAAGGACGGCACGCTGACCGCCGAACAGGTCAAGTACGCCCAGGCGATCCATTCCTCCAACAACGACCTGCTGGCGCTGATCAACGACATTCTGGACCTGTCGCGGATCGAGGCTGGCCATGTCGAGCTGGTCGAAGAAAACCTCGCGGTTTCCAGCGTCCTGCAGCGCCTGAAGGAAACCTTCGAGCCGATGGCGGTGCAGAAGGGGTTGAGCCTGGAGATCAGCGCCGCGCCGGACGCGCCGGCCCAACTGCTGGCCGACAGCCAACGCCTGCAGCAGATCCTGAAGAATCTGCTGGCCAATGCGGTCAAGTTCACCGAACACGGCGGCGTGTCGTTGAAGGTGCGCAGTGCCGGGGCAGGACGGATCCAGTTCGCCGTGTCCGATACCGGCATCGGCATTCCCGAAGAACAGACCGCGGTCATCTTTGAAGCTTTCCGCCAGGCCGATGGCAGCACCCGCCGCCGTTACGGTGGCACCGGGCTGGGGCTGTCGATCTCGCGCGATCTGGCGGCACGCATGGGCGGCAGCATCACCGTCTCCAGCGAGCCGGGCCGGGGTAGCTGCTTCACGCTGGAGCTGCCGCTGCTGGCCGGTGGTGGTACCGGCAGCCCTCACAACGTCGTGCACGACGTACGTCCCGCCGCCGTGGCAACACCGGCCGTGCCTGCCGCTGCTTCGCTGGGCCGTGCCCACGCCGAATCCACCCCTGCACCCGCGCCCGCGGCCAGGGTGATGGATGACCGGGGCCGCCGCAGCCGCGCGGGCCGGATGATCCTGGTGGTGGAGGACGATACGGCGTTCGCCAGCGCGCTGGTCTCGATGGCGCACGAACTGGACTTTGATTGCGTGGTCGCCGGCACTGCCGAGGAAGCGCTGAGTCTGGCTGCCGAGTTGCGCCCCAATGGCATCCTGCTCGATATCGGCCTGCCCGATGTCTCCGGGCTGAGCGTGCTGGAGCGCCTCAAGCGCGACCCGGCCACGCGTCACATCCCGGTGCACGTGGTGTCCGGGCTGGAGCGTTCGCAGGTGGCGATGGAGCTGGGCGCGATCGGCTATGTGATCAAGCCGGCCACGCGCGAGCGCCTGCTCGGCGCGATCCAGCAGCTGGAGGCCACCAGCCAGCGCGACATGCGCCGCCTGCTGATCGTCGAGGACGACAGCGAGCTGCGCTCCAATCTGCAATTGCTGCTCGGCCGCGACCAGCTCGAGATCACTGGGGTAGGCACCATCACCGAGGCGATGGCCGAACTGGCCGGCTCCACCTTCGATTGCATGGTCACCGACCTGGCGCTGCCCGACGGCACCGGCTATGACCTGCTCGAGCGCATGGCCGGCAATGATGCCGTCGCGTTCCCGCCGGTGATCGTCTATACCGGCCGCGCGCTGACCCGCGATGAAGAGCAGCGCCTGCGCCGCTATTCCAAGAGCATCATCATCAAGGGCGCGCGTTCGCCCGAGCGCCTGCTCGATGAGGTGACCCTGTTCCTGCACAGTGTCGAGGCCTCCCTGCCGACCGACCAGCAGCGCCTGCTGCGCGAGGCCCGCCGCCGCGATGCGGTGCTCGATGGCCGCACCGTGCTGCTGGCCGAGGACGATGTGCGCAACATCTTCGCGCTGTCCAGCGTGCTCGAGCCGCTGGGCGTGACCCTGGATATCGCCCGCAACGGCCGCGAGGCGCTGGAGAAGCTGCGCCCCGAGATCGACCTGGTGCTGATGGACATCATGATGCCGGAGATGGACGGGCTGACCGCCATGCGCGAGATCCGTGCCGACAACCGCTGGCGCGACCTGCCGATCATCGCGCTGACCGCCAAGGCGATGCCGGACGACCGCGAGCACTGCCTGCAGGCCGGTGCCAATGACTACATCGCCAAGCCGATCGACGTGGACAAGCTGGTCTCGCTGTGCCGGGTGTGGTGCTCGCGCCGATGAATGAAACGGAGCTGTTCGACCTGGAGTTGAAGCTGTTGCTGGAGGCGGTCTACCAGCGCTACCACTACGACTTCCGTGACTATGCGCTGGCATCGCTGCGGCGGCGCATGCGGCATGCCATGGCGCGCTTCGACTGCCCGACCATGGGGGCGCTGCAGCACCGGCTGCTGCACGAACCGGAGACCTTCGCCCAGGCGATGCAGTACTTCACCGTGCAGGTCTCGGAGATGTTCCGCGACCCGCCGTATTTCCGGATGCTGCGTGAGCACGCCGTGCCGGTGCTGCGCACCTATCCGTCGATCAAGCTGTGGATCGCCGGGTGCAGTACCGGCGAAGAGGTATGGTCGCTGGCGATCCTGCTGCATGAGGAAGGCCTGCTCGACCGCGCGATCATCTACGCCACCGACATCAATCCCGAAGCACTGCAGGCGGCCGAATCCGGGGCGTTCGCGCTGGACCGGCTGGCGCAGTTCAGCCGCAACTATCTGGCCGCCGGCGGCACCGGGTCGCTCTCGGATTACTACAGCAGCGGCTACGGCAGCGTGGTGTTTGATCGCCGCCTGAAGCGCAACATCGTGTTCGCCGACCACAGCCTGGCCACCGATACCGTGTTCTCCGAAGTCCACCTGGTGTCCTGCCGCAACGTGCTGATCTATTTCCAGCGGCCCCTGCAGGACCGCGCCATCGGCCTGTTCCACGAGGCGCTGGTCCATCGCGGCTTCCTGGGGCTGGGCAGCAAGGAATCGCTGCAGTTCGGCGCGCACGCCGATCTGTTCGAAGCCTGCGCGCGCGACCAGCGCCTGTATCGGAAGCTGGCCTGATGAGCGGCGCGTCGCAACGCAGCCGGTTCGATCTGGTGGTCATCGGCGCGTCGGCCGGGGGGGTCAGTGCGCTGCAGGCGCTGCTGTCATCGCTGCCGACGACACTGGCGCTGCCCGTGCTGGTGGTGCTGCATCTGCCACGTGATCGACCGAGCCGCATTGCCGGCCTGCTCGACGCCGGCTGCCCGCTGCCGGTGCGCGAGGCCGAGGACAAGCAGCCCCTGCAGCCGGGCACCGTCACCTTCGCGCCGCCGGATTACCATCTGCTGGTCGAGGACCGTGCCACGCTGGCGCTGTCGGTGGACCCGCCGGTGCTGTTCTCGCGTCCTGCCATCGATCCGCTGTTTGAAAGCGCCGCCGATGTGTTCGGCGATGGCGTGCTGGCGATCCTGCTGACCGGCGCCAGCGCCGATGGCAGTGATGGCGTCGCCGCTGTCCGCCAGGCCGGCGGCGAAGCCTGGATCCAATGCCCTGAGGAGGCGTATTCCTCGATGATGCCCGCATCCGCCCTGGCGCACGCCGGTGCCGATGCGGTGCTCCCGCTCACCTCCATCTGCACGCGTATGAAAGGTCTTACCCGATGAACCTGATCGAACCCGCCGGGTCGACTGCCACCACCGATTGCGTGAAGCTGCTGATTGTCGATGACATTCCGCAGAACCTGGTCGCGATGGAGGCGCTGCTGCGCCGCCCCGGCCTGGAGATCCTGTGCGCGTTGTCCGGTGCCGAAGCGCTCGAGCTGCTGCTGGAGCATGAAGTCGCGCTCGCGCTGCTGGATGTGCACATGCCGGAAATCGACGGGTTTTCGTTGGCCGAGCTGATGCGTGGCTCGCAGCGCAGCCGCGATGTACCCATCATCTTCCTGACCGCCTCACCGAACGACCCCGTGCGGGCCTTCAAGGGCTACGAATCCGGTGCCGTGGATTTCCTGCACAAGCCGATCGAGCCGCAGGTGATCATGAGCAAGGTCAATGTGTTCATCGAGCTTTACCAGCAGAAGCAGTTGCTGAAGACGCGCAACGAGGCGCTGGAGCATGCGCTCAAGCTCAATGAGACGATGATGGCTGTGTTGACGCACGATCTGCGCACGCCGCTGGCATCGATCCTGCTGTGCGCCGATAAGCTGTCGCTGGATCTGCCCGACGATGGCGCGGTGCAGCGCACGCTTGGCCACCTTGAGAACAGTGCGCAGCGGATGGCGCGGATGGTGGATCAGCTGCTGGATTTCTCGAAGATCCGCACCGGTGGCCTGCGCCTGCACAGCACCGAATGCGATCTGGCGGACGTGGCCGCCTCGGTCGTGGCCGAGATCGGGCGTGCGCATCCGCAGGCGACGATCGAGCTGCAGGTCCAGGGCGATGCCCACCTGCAGGGCGATCCGGATCGCCTGGCGCAGCTGCTGTCCAACCTGATCGGCAACGCTGTGCTGCACGGTGGCGATGCGCCGGTGGTGGTGCGTCTGGAAGGCGAGCGCAGCGCGCCGCTGCGGTTGCAGGTGCGCAATGCCGGGCAGATTCCCGAGGCGTTGCTGCCGCGGTTGTTCGAACCGTTCAAGGCCAGTTTCCACGATAGCCGCGGGCTGGGGCTGGGCCTGTTCATCGCCAGCGAGTTCGCGCGTGCGCATGGCGGCACGCTGGTGGCGCAGAATCACGATGGCACGGTGCTGTTTGAGACTACGCTTCAGCGTCGACCACGCTGATGCCGATAGAACCATCCCGGCATTGTGCCGGGATGGTCGTGGTGCTTACAGCGGCTCGCAGCACAGATACAGGCCATGGCCGCCGTAGGTGCAGCCGGGCTGATCTTCGCAGCCTGCCAGGGGCTTGGGCTGGCTTGAGGTCGCCAGCGCCTGGCTCGATGCGAAGGCCAGTGCGCAGATCATCGTGACGGCGCTCAGGGACGACAACAACAGCTTCTTCGACTTCATGGTCTATCTTTCCCTTTGTGGATGATGTTGACGGTCGAACGTGCTCGCACGGAAGAGGGCGTTACACCGGCTGGCAGCAGCGGATTTCGCTATGCCCGCCATAGGTGCAGCCGGGCTTGTAGGGACAGCCCTCCAGCTGTTTGGGTTGGCTGGAGGTTGCCACCGCCTGGCTCGAAGCAAACGCCAGGGCACAGACAACAGCGATACCGCCAAAGACCGAGACGAGTTTCTTGGACTTCATGGTGTTTCTCCTGTTGTGGATCATGCGGATGCAGCGGGTGGTGCGCGATGCGGTTTACCGGGCAGGCGGATCCGTCAGCGGGGAGGGGAAGGAAAACCGACGAACTGTCGATCCGCCCCATAAGCCGGCGCGGACAGACCTTGGGTACGCCGCCGGGGAGCGGCGTCAGGGGGAATCAGCCTGCCGGAGCGGGCACCGCACTGCGCGCAGCGTTCACCACGAAGGCGCCGGTGATGGCATTGACCGCGCTGTCCTTGAGTTGGCCGACGTGGCGATAGATCACTTTGCCGTCCTCGATCACCACCACCATCGGCACCATGGTTGCGGTGTAGCGTTGCCGGATCCGGTCATCGGTATCGTTCACCACCGGAAACGCGAAGCCATGCTGGCGTGCATAGTCCGCAGCGGTTTCATGCGGCGGCAGGCTGACGCCGATCATCTCGAAGGCACGGTGGCCGTTGTTCCGTCCGGCGGCGTCCAGCGCCTGGATCTGCGGCACGGAGGCCAGGCAGAACTTGCAGGCAGGAGAGAAGAAATACAGGACCTGGCGGCCGCTGGCCGGGCCGGCGAGGGTGACCGCCTGGCCGTCCAGTGCCGTGGTGCCGAGTGCTTCAGGCTGGGCGCCTTCCGGAAGGCCGTGAGCGGCCTTGGAGATCTGTTCGACCTTGCTCACCAGCAGCGCCTGCTGCTGGCGGAGCTGCCGGTTCTGCACGGCCAGCGCGGTCATCAGCGCGGCCAACACGATGATCAGAGCGAGGCTGCCGTACTTCCGTAGCGCGGATGCGTCCATGCTGCTCCTTGGCCTTCGGCCGGGTCCATGGCTGAGTAGGTGGGGTATATATCCGGCACCAAAAATCATTTGTCAAACGAAAGATCCTGTGAATGAGACGTCGGTTTGATTCTGGTCTCTATCTGTTGCCAGCCGGGGCGCTCCGACCACGCGAGGCCCGCCCGGATCAGTCGCAAACCCCCGTGAGGTAAACTGTCCGGGTGCCGCAGCCCTTCGCCACCGGCCTATTGCTGGAGCCACCATGCCGTCCCCGACCCGTAAAGCTACCTCGCCCCTGATCGACGCCCAGGTGCATGTCGAGGGCTTTGTGCAGGTGCGTGAAGCGCGCCGGTCCGAGCTGGTCGAGGATTACGTGGAGCTGATCGCGGACCTGATCGCCGATGGCCGCGAAGCCCGCCAGGTGGATATCGCCACCCGGCTCGGGGTTGCACAGCCCACGGTGGCCAAGGCGCTCAAGCGGCTGGTCAAGGAGGGTTGGGCGATCCAGCGGCCGTATCGCGGCGTGTTCCTGACCCCGGCCGGCGAGCAGCTGGCGGTGGAGATGCGCGCCCGCCACCAGATGGTGGAGCAGTTCCTGCTGGCGCTGGGCGTGGACGCCGATTCGGCGCGCCGCGACGCGGAAGGGATCGAGCACCACGTCAGCGAGGCCACCCTGGCCGCCTTCGAGGCCTTCGTGCGCAAGGCCAACGGTCATGGTTGAGCGCCTCGCCCCGCCACCACCACTGGGCGTGCCGGTGCACGACCAGGATGAGCATTGGATGCGCCACGCGCTGGGCCTGGCGGAGCGTGCCGAGCGTGAATTCAATGAGATTCCGGTCGGCGCGGTGCTGGTCGGTGCCGATGGCACCGTGCTCGGCGAAGGCTGGAACCTCAACATCGCCGACCATGATCCCAGCGCGCATGCCGAGATCGTGGCGATGCGGCAGGCGGGCAGGGCGATCACCAACCACCGGCTGATCGGCAGCACGCTGTACGTGACGCTGGAGCCGTGTGCGATGTGTGCCATGGCCATCGTGCACGCACGCGTGGCGCGGCTGGTGTATGCGGCCACAGACCCCAAGACCGGTGCCTGCGGCAGCGTGTTCGATCTGATCGGCGACGCGCGCCACAACCACCGCGTGGAGATCCATGGTGGCGTGCTCGCCAAGGACGCCAGCACCCGGCTGACCAACTACTTCCGCGCCAAGCGCGGCAAGCCGCCACTGCTGCTGGAATAAGGTCCCGGCAGCGACAGGGTCGTGACGGGTTGGCGGTATCATGGGCGCCTTATCCATTCCCGGTCGCGGCGCAAGCGGTGGCCCAGCACAAGGCGAACACATGGCGGACAACGGCGCAGAAGGCGAGCGACTGATCTGGATCGATCTGGAAATGACCGGTCTGGACACCGACAACGATGCGATCATCGAGATCGCCACCGTGGTGACCGATGCGCAGTTGAAGGTGCTGGCCGAAGGCCCGGAATTCGCGATCCATCATCCGGTCGAGCGGCTGGAAGCGATGGACGAGTGGAACCGCAACCAGCATCGTCGTTCCGGCCTGTGGCAGCGCGTGGTCGAGAGCACCATCACGCTCGGGCAGGCCGAAGCGCAGACGATCGCCTTCCTGCAGCAGTGGATCAAGGCGGGCGCCTCGCCGATGTGCGGCAACTCGATCTGCCAGGACCGTCGCTTCCTGCACCGTGAAATGCCGCGTCTGGAAAAGTACTTCCATTACCGGAATCTGGACGTTTCCACGATCAAGGAACTGGCCAGGCGCTGGGCCCCGGGCGTGGCCGCCGGCGTCGGCAAGACCGCCAGCCATACCGCGCTGAGCGACGTGCATGATTCCATCGAAGAGCTGCGCCATTACCGTCAATTCATGGGCGCGCTGTCGGGCCTGCCGGCCTGACCCGAACGCCGGGCGTCGCCCGGCAACGCGGCCTGTGCGCAGGCGTTCAGCCACCGGCAGGCGAGGCAACGAGCGGTATACATCGGCGGCGCTATGATCGCGGCCATGAACGCCATGACCTCGCCACAACCGCCGCCGTTGGAGTCCTCGATCCTGCCCACCTCGCAGGACTGGCGCGACCTGCAGCGTGCGGTGGACCTGCTGGAATCGCCCACGCTGACCGCCAAGATGGCCAATCTGATCGGTTCGCCGCTGGAGTTCGCGGTCAAACGCCTGCCCGATTCGGTGTCCCGCCGCATCCATGGCGCGGTCGAAGCGTCGCTGTTCAAATCGGCCCAGGCGGCGTTGTGGACGATGGACAACACGCCGGGCAAAGCGGCGTCCACCCGCTGGCACAAACTGGCCGCGGCCACCTCCGGTGCGGTCGGCGGCGCGTTCGGTTTCACCACGCTGTTCATCGAGCTGCCGGTGTCCACGACGATCATGATGCGCTCGGTGGCTGACGTGGCCCGCAGCGAAGGCTTCGACCTGCGCGAGATGAGCACCCGGCATGCCTGCCTGGAAGTGTTTGCGCTGGGCGGCAACTCCGGTAAGGACGATGCCAGCGAGACCGGCTACTACATCACGCGTGGCTTCACTGCCGAGGTGATGCGTCACCTGTCGGCCGAGTTGGCCGGCCGCGCGGTCGGCGGCAGCCCGGTGATGATCGGGCTGACCCCGAAGGAAGCCGGCAAGTGGCTGGCCAAGCTCGTGGAGAAGGTCGCCGCGCGTTTCGGTGTGGTGGTCACCGAGAAGTTCGCCGCGCAGGCGGTGCCGATTGTCGGGGCGGTGGCCGGCGCGACGCTCAACACCATGTTCACCGACTACTACCAGGACGTGGCGCGCGGCCATTTCATCGTGCGCCGCCTGGAGCGGACCTACGGGTACGAGACCGTGCGGGCGGCCTACTCGATGCTGGCGGCCGAGCGTACCTGATCGATCGTTGCATCGGCGGCACAACTGTTTTGCCGTCGCAGGTCTGTTGAGCGGGCAGCCCTGTCCCCATCCTTGTTGGCATCCCCGCTGCGGCGGCGCTCCCGATCAAGGATTTCCCATGTTGTTCTCCCCCTATACCCGCGGCACCCTGACGCTGCCCAACCGTATCGTGATGCCGCCGATGACCCGCTCACGGGCCGGCGAGGGCAATGTCGCCACACCGTTGATGGCCGAGTACTACGCCCAGCGGGCCTCGGCCGGCCTGATCGTCAGCGAAGGCACCCAGATCAGCCAGCAGGGCCAGGGCTACGCCTGGACCCCGGGCATCCACGACGAGGCCCAGATTGCCGGCTGGCGCGGCGTCACCGATGCTGTGCACGCTGCCGGTGGCCGCATCGTCGCCCAGCTCTGGCACGTCGGTCGCGTCTCGCATGTCGCCCTGCAGCCGGGCGGTGCCGCCCCGGTGTCCTCGTCGGCGCTGCTGGCCGAGGGCGTCAAGGTGTTCGTCGATCCCGAGGGCCGCGGCCCATTGAGCGGCGTCGGCGAGATGGTGCAGCACTCGATGCCGCGGGCACTGGCCATCGACGAGATCGCCGGGATCGTGCGCGACTACGCGGCGGCCGCGCGCAACGCGATCGCGGCAGGGTTCGATGGTATTGAGCTGCACGGTGCGAATGGCTATCTGATCAACCAGTTCATCGATTCCCAGGCCAACCAGCGCACCGATGCCTACGGTGGCTCGCTGCAGAACCGCCTGCGCTTCCTGCGCGAGGTGGCCGAAGCGGTGGCCGAGGAAATCGGTGCCGAGCGCGTCGGCGTGCGTCTGGCGCCGCTGACCACGCTGCAGGGCGCGGTGGACGACACGCCGCAGGCGACCTACCTGGCCGCCGCGCACCTGCTCGATCAGATCGGCGTGGGCTATCTGCATATCGCCGAAGCCGACTGGGAAGATGCCCCGGTGATGCCGGCCGCCTTCAAGGAAGCGCTGCGCATGATCTACCGTGGCACGCTGATCTACGCGGGCAAGTACACCGTGGAGCGCGCTGAGGAGGCGCTGGCGAAGGGCTGGGCCGACCTGATCGCCTTCGGCCGGCCGTTCATCGCCAACCCGGACCTGCCGGATCGGCTGCAGCAGGGCCTGCCGTTGAACCCGTCGGACAAAGCGACGTTCTTCGGGGGCGGGGCGGAAGGGTTCACCGACTACGCGGTGGCCGAGACCGCCGAGGCCTGAACGCGCACCGCGTAGAGCCGACCGTTGGTCGGCTGCTCTCCCATCCGACGCCATGCATACGTGATCCGCCGCGCAATGCGCGGCAGCCGACCAACGGTCGGCTCTACCAGCCGACTAACAGTCGGCTCTACCGGTGCTTCGGCCCCCGATCCATGGTGGGTAGAGCTGACCGTTGGTCAGCTGCTCTCGCATCCGACGCCATGCATACGTGATCTGCCGCGCGATGCGCGGCAGCCGACCAACGGTCGGCTCTACCAGCCGACTAACAGTCGGCTCTACCGGTGCTTAGGCCCCCGATCCATGGTGGGTAGAGCTGACCGTTGGTCAGCTGCTCTCTCCTCCGACGCCATGCATATGTGATCTGCCGCGCGATGCGCGGCAGCCGACCAACGGTCGGCTCTACCAGCCGACTAGCAGTCGGCTCTACCGGTGCTTAGGCCCCGATCCATGGTGGGTAGAGCTGACCGTTGGTCAGCTGCTCTCCTCTCCGACGCCATGCATACGTGATCCGCCGCGCGATGCGCGGCAGCCGACTAACAGTCGGCTCTACCCGGGCGGATGGTCTTCGGTGGGCCATCTGCACCACGAGAAGGGATACTCACCGATCGCTTCCGCCAGGCCGGCACGGACCGGGTTGGCGAGGATGTAGGTGGCTTGGCGTCGCAGGTCTTCGTCCTTGCGCAGTGCGTGGTCGTAATAGCCGGGTTGCCAGACAGGCCCGCTGCGGCCCAACTGCCGATTGATGAGCAGGCTGCTGCGTGATTTGAAGCGCTGCATGCATGTGCCCAGTGCGCCCTGCCGGAGCTGCATCAACCAGTGGACGTGATCTGGCATGACCACCCACGCAAGGTTGCAGACCCGATGCTCGTCTTCCATGGCATGCAGCACCTGCATGACGGGCCCGGCCAGGTCGGGCTGGTGGAAGTGGGGTACACGCGCATGCGTGATGGTCGTCAGCGCGTACACGATGCCGATGCACGAGTGGCGACCGTAATGAAGGCGTGGGCTGGGCATGCCTGCAGGGTGCCCGTCGGTGTGCAGGGCAGCCATCAGGCGATGTGCCGTTGGGGTGTGGGGGATGGGGGGGTACAGCCGACCGACGGCGCAGCCGACCAACGGTGCAGCCGACCAACGGCGCAGCCGACCAACGGTCGGCTCTACCGATGCCGCACAAAACAACACCCCGCTTGCGCGGGGTGTTGATTTTCATCGCGTTGCCGAGGGGATCAACCCTTGGCTTTGAGCTTGGCCAGACGCAGCCAGGTATCCACCACGGTGTCCGGATTCAGCGACACCGACTCGATCCCTTCCTGCATCAGCCATTCGGCCAGGTCCGGGTGATCGGACGGGCCCTGGCCGCAGATGCCGACGTACTTGCCCTTGGCGCGCGCCGACTTGATCGCCATCGACAGCAGCTTCTTCACCGCCGGGTTCCGCTCGTCGAACAGGTGCGCGACGATCGACGAATCGCGGTCCAGGCCCAGGGTCAGCTGGGTCAGGTCGTTGGAGCCGATCGAGAAGCCGTCGAAGATCTCCAGGAACTCATCGGCGAGCAGTGCGTTGGACGGCACTTCGCACATCATGATGATCTTCAGGCCATTCTCGCCCTGCTTGAGGCCATTCTGTTCGAGCACCTCGACGACCTTGCGGCCTTCTTCCAGGGTACGCACGAACGGGATCATGACCCACAGGTTGTCCAGGCCCATCTCGTTGCGCACGCGCAGCACGGCCTGGCATTCCAGGGCGAAGGCGGCCGAGAAACTCGGATCGACGTAACGGCTGGCGCCGCGGAAGCCGATCATCGGGTTCTCTTCGTGCGGTTCGTAGTTGCTGCCGCCGATCAGGTTGGCGTACTCGTTGGACTTGAAGTCCGACAGGCGCACGATCACCGGGTTCGGGGCGACCGAGGCGGTCAGCGTGGCGATGCCTTCGGCCAGGCGACCGACGTAGAAGCTGACCGGATCAGCGTAACCGGCGATCTTCTCGTCGATCTTCTTCTTGGTCGCCGCGTCCTGGCGGTCGTACTCCAGCAGCGCGTTCGGGTGGATGCCGATGTGGCTGGCGATGATCATTTCCAGACGGGCCAGGCCGATGCCGGCGTTCGGCAGCTGGCCGAAATCGAAGGCACGTTCCGGGTTGGCCACGTTCATCATGATCTTCAGCGGCGCCGGCGGCATGTTGCCCAGGTCCGTGGTGGTGCGCTCGAACTCGAGGATGCCGTCGTAGATGAAGCCGGTATCACCCTCGGCGCAGCTCACGGTGACCTGCTGGCCGTCCTGGATCAGCTGGGTGGCGTTGCCCGAGCCGACCACGGCCGGCACGCCCAGCTCACGGGCGATGATCGCCGCGTGGCAGGTACGGCCACCGCGGTTGGTCACGATGGCCGAGGCGCGCTTCATCACCGGCTCCCAATCGGGGTCGGTCATGTCGGCGATCAGCACGTCGCCGGGCTGCACGCGGGCCATGTCGTCCAGGGTGCGCACCACGCGGGCGGTACCGGCACCGATCTTGGCACCGACGGCGCGGCCTTCGGCCAACACCTTGCCGTCCTTCTGGTTCAGTGCGAAACGTTCGATCTGGGTGGCATGGCCACGCGACTTCACGGTCTCCGGACGCGCCTGCACGATGAACAGCTTGCCGCTGACACCGTCCTTGGCCCACTCGATATCCATCGGGCGGCCGTAGTGCTTTTCGATGACCAGCGCCTGCTTGGACAGTTCCTGCACGTCCTCGTCGCTGATCGAGAAGGTGTTGCGCAGCTCGGCCGGGGTGTCTTCGATGCGCACGCGCTCACCGGGGACATCCGAATACACCATGCGGATCGCCTTGCTGCCGAGCGAGCGGCGCAGGATCGCCGGCTTGCCGGCGCTCAGGGTGGGCTTGTAGACGTAGAACTCGTCCGGGTTGACCGCACCCTGCACGACCATTTCGCCCAGGCCGAACGAGGAGGTGACGAACACCACGTCGCGGAAGCCGGACTCGGTGTCCAGGGTGAACAGCACGCCGGAGGACCCCACGCCCGAGCGCACCATCAGCTGCACGCCGGCGGACAGGAACACGTCCTCGTGCTTGAAGCCGTGGTGGACGCGGTAGGCGATCGCGCGGTCGTTGTAGAGCGAGGCGAACACTTCCTTGACCTTGAGCACGACATCGTCGGCGCCGGTCACGTTGAGGAAGGTCTCCTGCTGGCCGGCGAAGGAGGCATCGGGCAGATCCTCGGCAGTCGCCGAGGAGCGCACCGCGACTGCCACGTCGCCGCCGCCGTTTTCGCTGCACAGTTTGGCGTAGGCGGTGCGGATGTCCTGGTCCAGCGCCGGATGCAGCGGGGCATCGATCACCCAGCCGCGGATTTCCTTGCCGGCCACGGTCAGGGCACCGACATCTTCCACGTCCAGCGTGGCCAGCTTGTCGAAGATGCGCTTGGACAGGTCGTTGTGGGCGATGAAGTCCTTGAAGGCTTCAGAGGTGGTTGCGTAACCGCCGGGGACAGACACCCCCAGACCGGCAAGATTGCCGATCATTTCGCCAAGCGACGAATTCTTGCCGCCTACGCGGGCCAGATCGGCCAGGCGCAGTTCGTGCAACCACAGGATGTTCTCGTTCAAGCGCGATGCTCCGTTTGGCCATCGCCCGAGGCGGGCTGGATGGCCACGTCCGTAGGAAGAAGCCGATATGATGCCGGGCAGACCGCTGTCGGCACAAGCTTGTATCGACGGCCTTTTTAAGCTTCGGAGGGGGTAAAAGCCGTATGTCGACGATCCGTCCGGTGTTCTACGTGTCCGATGGAACCGGTATCACCGCTGAAACCATTGGGCATAGCCTCCTGACCCAGTTCTCCGGGTTCAGCTTCATCACCGACCGAATGTCGTTCATCGATGATCCGGAAAAAGCGCGGGAAGCCTGTGAAAGGATCCGTGCAGCGGGGGAGCGGTACCAGGTTCGGCCGATCGTGGTCAGTTCCTGCGTGGACAGCGGACTGAGCATCATCCTGGCCGAAAGCGGCGGGTTGATGCTGGACGTGTTCGCCCCCTTCATCGAGCCCCTGGAGCGCGAACTGGCGGTCAACCGCCACTCCCGGGTGGGCCAGGCGCACGGCATGGTGGACTTCGAGACCTACCACCGGCGCATCAACGCGATGAACTTCGCGCTGACCCACGATGACGGCATTGCCATCAACTACGACGACGCCGACGTGATCCTGGTGGCGGTGTCGCGGGCCGGCAAGACCCCCACCTGCATCTATCTGGCCCTGCATTACGGGGTCCGCGCGGCCAATTACCCGCTCACCGATGAAGACCTGGAGCAGGACCGCCTGCCGCCGCGGCTGCGCCCCTACCGCAAGAAGCTGTTTGGGCTGACCATCGACCCGGACCGCCTGCAGCAGATCCGCCAGGAGCGCCGCCCGAACTCGCGCTACGCCAATCTGGAGACCTGCCGCCGCGAGGTCGCCGCCGCCGAGACGATGTTCCGGATGGAGCGGATCCCGACGTTGAGCACCACCCACACCTCGATCGAGGAGATCTCCAGCAAGGTGCTGGGCACGCTGGGGCTGCAGCGCGAGATGTATTGACCGGTTGAACCGGTGGTGGGCCGCCCCTTTGGCCGGGCGGCTGCTGCCCCCACGTTGGGAGATCAACGTGTAGGATCGACCCATGGCCCAGGCATCGCCCCGTATCGAACGCATTCCCCGGCTCAGCCGCCTGAGCTGGCTGATGGGCCTGTACGCCGAGAACTACCAGCACCTCGTGCGCCTGTTCGCACCGGCCGAGCTCGTCCCTGGCAGCTACGTCTCATCGATCGGTGATGGGCTGGATGTGCGCCTGGACGTGATCGAGTGCCACCGCTATACGGTCGAGCTGCGCCTGACCTACGACTTCGCCGACCCGGTCACCGGGCAGCCGGATCCTTCGGCCTATGTGCGCCTGTACCGTGACGCCCGCCAGGCCGAGACGACGCATTGCTACGTCGGTCGCCGCTGGCAGGACGTGATGGGCATGTACCCGCCGCCGGCCCAGCTGATCAGCCACCGCATGCGGATGAACACCTTCCTCGGCAAATGGCTGGAATACCTGGCCGAGCGCGGCCACGGCGTGGCCACGCTGCGCCGCGATGGCGCGGTGGCGGCACCGGCCGACGCGCGCCGCACCAGCGTGGTGCCCTGAGCCGGCCCCGGACGGATCGCGCATAATCGCGGGTCTGTGTTCCCGAGCCTGTGCGAAATGCCCTATACCCCCATCGTGGCCACCCTGGGCTACGTGCTGTCCGCCGACGGCAAGCAAGTGCTGATGATCCACCGCAACGCCCGCCCCGGTGACCTGCACCTGGGCAAGTACAACGGCCTGGGCGGCAAGATGGAGCGCGATGAAGACGCCGCTGCCTGCATGCGCCGCGAGATCCGCGAAGAGGCCGGCATCGAGTGCGGCACCATGCGACTGCGCGGCACGATCAGCTGGCCGGGCTTCGGCAAGAACGGCGAGGACTGGTTCGGCTTCGTGTTCGTCATCGATGACTTTACCGGCACGCCGCTGACCTCCAATCCGGAGGGCACGCTGGAGTGGGTGGACGTGGACAAGATCGACGGCCTTCCGCTATGGGAAGGCGACCGCAGCTTCCTGCCACTGGTCTTCGACGATGAGCCGCGCGCCTTTCATGGCGTGATGCCGTACCGCGATGGCGCCATGCAGTCCTGGAGTTACACCCGGCTGTAGTGCCGGCCAGCGCCGGTATTACCGGCGGGCCAGCAACAGGTGGAAGTGCTTGGTCACCTCGCGCCCATCGTTGCTGCGCCCGGTTTCGTGATGGGCGCGCCAGCCTTGTACGGTCAACCCAGCGCTGCGCAGGGCCTGCTCGACCTCGGCCAGCTCGTGCAGGTGGAACCCATGTGCTGTGAACGGCAGCGTGCGCATGAAAGCGGCATCGCCGAAGGCCAGGCAGAGCCGGCCGCCGGGGCGCAGCACGCGCGCCAACTCGGCGAACGGGAATTTCAGTTCGTCCCAGAAGTACAGCGTGTTCACTGCCAGCGCCGCATCGATGCAGGCCGACTCCAGGGGCAGGGCATGGGCATCGCCCAGGTGGACCTCGGCACGATCCAGCAGCCCATGCGTGGCCAGCACCGCAGTGCCGGCCGCGACCATCGCCGCTGAAACGTCAATGCCCACATAGCGGCTGTCCGGTGTACGCAGCAGATCGGGTGCGAAGGCTGCATTGCCCGGGCCGATCTCCAGGACCTGTTCACCGGGGGTGACTGACAGCAGGGCGATGGCGGCCCGGTTGAGGTCGCCGTTGCTGCGGTTCATCGATTCGGCCACGACGAGCGCGTGCTCACCGTGCGGGTGGCGCAACTGGGCGGCCAGATGGTCGGGGGAAAGCACGCGCAAGACTCCTGTCGGTGGGCGGCAGGACCTGGCGGCGGCGGAGTCCATCCACCAGCTTAGCCCACTGATGGCACCGATGGGCGCACGTGTGAAGGGATCGCGCCGCGGCAATGAGGATCGGTGATCAGGAAATCACCATCGTCGCCTCTGTTGAGACGGAGTTGTCCACAGGGGGTGTGGATGACTCGTGGGCAAGTTTGTGGATAAGCCGCGTCGGCCCCCGCCGGTGCTCGCTGTCAAGATGGGTGGCCAAAAATTCACCGCAGGTCGTGCCGGCGTGAACCGCGCGGCAAGGCTGGAGTACGGTGGCGTAGGGAACGCTGTCCCGGCGCGGGCCGCTCGCGGTACTCTCTTGCGATTGCCGCCACCTGATCCTTCATGAAACGTCACTTCTCGATGTTGCGCGAGTTCCACCTGGCCGACTGGTTCACCTTGGCCAACGCGTTCTGTGGCACCGGCGCGGTCTTTGCCGCCATGCGCTATCTGCAGGATGGCGAACGCAGCTATCTGCTGTTCGGCATGGCCCTGATCCCCTTGGCCTTCATTTTCGACGCGCTGGACGGGCGCATCGCACGCTGGCGCAAATCCAGCTCCACGCTGGGCCGTGAGCTGGATTCGCTGTCGGACATCATTTCCTTCGGTGTCGCCCCGGCCGCACTGGCCTACGCCTGCGGCATGCAGGGCGGCTGGGACTGGCTGGTGCTGAGCTACTTCGTCTGCTGCGGCGTCAGCCGCCTGGCCCGCTACAACGTGACCGCCGAAGCACTGGCCGGCGAGGGCGACAAGGTGCCGTACTTCGAAGGCACCCCGATCCCGACCAGCCTGGCGCTGGTGGTGGTGCTGGCCGTGGCGGCGAGCGTCGGGGCCACCGGCGCGGACCTGTGGCTGGGCCAGTGGCAGCTGGGCCCGTGGCAGTTGCACCCGCTGGTGCTGCTGTTCGCGCTGTCCGGCTCGCTGATGATCAGCAAGACCCTGCGCATCCCCAAGCCGTGAGGCAGGGCAGCGCGGCATTGCTATCATCGTTTCCCGAGACGGGAGGACGGTCATGACCACGGCGGGCAGCGGCAGCGGCGCAGGCGATGTAGAAGCCCTGGCGCGGCAGTATTTCAGTGCCTGGGGCGATGCCCTGCGGCACGCTGCGGCACCGCCCGGCCACACCGCCGGCCCCGAGGGGCAGGGCAACTGGCAGCAGGCGATCGACTGGTGGGCGCAGATGATGCCCAACGCGGCCAGCCGCCCGGCCGACGAGGCCGTGCACCGTTTCCGTGAACAGGCCGGTGGGTGGTACGGCACGATGCAGCAGGTGGCCGCGCAGTTTGCCGGCCGCGACACCACCAGCGCCGAGGTGGCGCAGGCGTGGCGCACGGCGGTGCTGGGGCAGGGTGACGGGCTGCTGCAGTGGATGCTGCAGGGCGCACGCGGACATACCCACACCGAGGGCCCGGACCTGCTGCAGCTGTTGGAAACCCTGCAGCGTCAGCTCGGACCATGGCTGCAGAGCCCGGCGTTTGGTCCCGGCCGTGAGCACCAGGCCCGCTGGCAGGCGCTGCTGCGGGCCCAGCAGGACTACCAGGCGCACTCGCGCGATTACGTGGATCAGATCAAGCAGGCGCTGGACGATGCGTTCACCCTGTTCGAGCAGCGCCTGGCCGAGCACGAGCAGCCGGGCAACCAGCTGACCAGCGCGCGGGCGATGTTCGATCTGTGGATCGATGCGGCCGAGGAGGCCTATGCGAAGGTTGCGCTGTCAGAGCCGTTCCAGGCGGTGTACGCCTCGCTGGGCAATGCCCAGATGCGGCTGCGCGCGGCCACCCAGCAGGAGATCGAACGGCTGACCGAGAGTTTTGGGCTGCCGACGCGCACCGAAATGGATGCAGCGCATCGCCGGATCGCCGAGCTGGAGCGGCTGGTGCGCCGCATGGCCGCTGGCGCAGCCGCGGGTGCGGCACCTGCCAGCACGGCCAAGGTGCGCAAGGCTGCAGTGAAGCCAGCCGCCGCGAGCAAGCGCACAACCCGCGCTTCCAGGCCAGCCAACCCCACCAAGGCCACCGCCAACCCCAACAAGGCCACCAAGGCCACCAAGGCCACCAAGGCCACCGGAAAACCCACCAAGCCAAGGAAACGCAGCGCATGAAGGGCCCCCTGGGCTTCAATGCCGAAGACCTCCTGCAGGAGACCCTGGCCATGCAGCGAAAGCTGATGGATGGCCTGAAGCTCCTGCCTGCGGTGGACGATGTCGATTACGGCGTGACCACCCGCGAGGAAGTCTGGCGCGACGGCAAGGTCACGCTGTACCGCTTTGTCGGCACCGAGCCGCCGGTGCACGCCACGCCGCTGCTGATCGTCTACGCGCTGGTCAACCGGCCGTACATGGTCGACCTGCAGACCGACCGCTCACTGGTTCAGAAGCTGCTGGCTCTGGGCCACGATGTGTATGTGCTGGACTGGGGCTACCCGGACCGCTCCGAGCGCTACCAGACGCTGGAGGATTACCTCCTGCGCTTCGTGGATGGCGCGGTGGATCACCTGCAGGCGCACAACGGCGGCGAACCGATCAACATGCTCGGCATCTGCCAGGGCGGCGTGTTCGCGCTGTGCTATGCCGCGCTGCGCCAGGCCAAGCTGGCCAACCTGATCACGATGGTCACCCCGGTCGATTTCCACACGCCGGACAACATGCTCTCGCACTGGGCGCGCCAGGTGGACGTGGACCTGCTGGTGGACACGCTGGGCAACATCCCGGCCGATCTGATGAATGCCAGCTACCTGATGCTCAAGCCGTTCCGCCTCAACGTGCAGAAGTACGTGGGGCTGCTCGACATCCTGGACGACAAGGACGCGCTGGAAGATTTCCTGCGCATGGAGAAGTGGATCTTCGACTCGCCCGATCTCGCCGGCGAAGCGTTCCGTGACTTCATCAAGCAGTTCTACCAGGGCAATGGCCTGATGCACGACGGCGTGCGCATCGGCGACGCAACCGTCGACCTCCGGCAGGTGACGTTGCCGGTGTTGAACATCTATGCCGAGCAGGACCATCTGGTCCCGCCCGATGCGTCACGCGCGCTGCGCGGCCGGATCGGCAGCGCGGATTACACCGAGAGCAGTTTCCGCGGGGGCCATATCGGTATCTATGTCTCCGGGCGGGCCCAGCGCGAAGTGCCCGCAACCATCACCGGTTGGTTGAACGAGCGTTCGCAATGAAGCGTCCTCGCCTTCTCTGGCTGGCTGTGGGTCTGTTGGGCATTGGTACCGCCCACGCCGCACCCGGTGAAACCGCCCGCCGCGAGATCGCCGGCCTGATCGGCGCGCTGGACGGCTCCCCTTGCCGGTTCCAGCGCAATGGCAGCTGGCACGATGCGCCCGAGGCGCGGGCCCATCTGCAGCGCAAGTACGACTACCTGCTCAAGAAGGACAAGGTCGACACGGCCGAGCAGTTCATCGAACGCGCCGCCAGCCAGAGCAGCCTGAGCGGCAAGCCCTACCGGATCGCCTGTCCGGGCCAGCCGGAACAGACCGCCGCGGTGTGGTTCGGCGCGCGGCTGAAGGCCCTGCGCCAACGCACCCCGTAGACACGGTTCGCGCTAGAGTCGGCGCATTCCGGAACGAGACCCCGTGCATGAACACACCGCCGCGCCCGCTGTCCCGTTCGCTCAACGACCGCATGATCGCCGGCGTCATGGGCGGTATCGCGCATCGCTACGGTTGGAACGTCACCCTGGTACGGGTGCTGTTCGTGCTGATCTCGATCGGCTCGGCGGCCTTCCCCGGCATCCTGGTCTACCTGATCCTGTGGCTGTTGATCCCCAACGAGGCCGATTGAGCCTGTCACCGGTGCTGCTGCGCGCGCTGCAGGGGCTTGGCGCACTGTGGACCTCACCCAACACCCTGATCGGCCTGGCCGCCGGCACCGCCGGGATGCTGGCCGGTGCGCGTCCGTCATGGAACGGGCGCGACTGCGCGATCGTGTTCCGCGAATTTCCGTGGGGGCCGGGCGGAGCGATCACGCTGGGCAACGTCATCCTGCACACGGGACCGGTGCTGGACGTGCCGTGCCGCACGTATGCGCACCAGGCCGGTTACGCCACCGAGCCGGTGATCGGGCTGCACGACCACGAGCGTGCGCACGTCTACCAGTATCTGGTGCTGGGGCCGCTCTACCTGCCGGTGTACCTGCTGTGCGGTGGGGTCAGTGCACGCAACCCGTTCGAGCGCGCGGCCGATGTGTATGCACTGCAGGGGCGGGGCTGGTGGCCATCACGTCGTGATGCGCAGTGAGGTTATCTCCGCGTTAAATCCATGTAAGAAAAACGTCGACAACGCGACGTCATCTGCATGCAAAAAAACGTTATTAGCCTGCATGACGAACCAGTCAGGTTTACCGGGGTAAGCTTGCAGCGCTGTATGAGCAACCGTTTTTCTGGAGGAACACATCACATGGCAATCGTTCTTTATGTCGGTGGTAGCAAGGATGGCGACAAGGGCCTGGTGCCCCATGGTTTCAGCAAGTCCCAGGCCGATACCGAGCTGGGTCCGGAGATCTACACCGAGCGGTTCATGGAACTGCAGGGTGTAGGCAAGGTGCGGGTGATGGCGTTGGAGTCGATGCAGGACGACATCGTCCACCAACGCGCGG
Organism: Stenotrophomonas sp. TWI1151; assembly: GCF_039673135.1. Lineage (NCBI taxonomy): Bacteria > Pseudomonadati > Pseudomonadota > Gammaproteobacteria > Lysobacterales > Lysobacteraceae > Stenotrophomonas > Stenotrophomonas sp. TWI1151. The sequence continues at coordinate 780,853 of NZ_JBDJLA010000001.1, read as the reverse complement.
CCGTGCATTACCGGTAAGCCAGCGATCCCGCGGAGGTGCCCGGTTGTCGCGGGCGCCCGCGCCGGCATCCCAGCCCCACGCAGGATGCCGGCGTGAATGCATGACCCCTCGTGTGGTCATCGCCACGGGGCGACAGGTTCGGCCCGGCCTGTCAACGGCTTTCCCCCGCCGCCGCGCATCGCCAGAATGGGTTCTTTCCGCAAAGCGGCTCCGGCCGGAAGCAATGCCTGACATCAAGCTCGCACAGCAGATCGCCCAGACCATCGCCGATGAGATCGGTGCCCAGACCGCCCAGGCGCTCGCCGCCATCGCCCTGTTGGACGAAGGCGCCAGCGTTCCGTTCATCGCCCGCTACCGCAAGGAAGTCACCGGCGGGCTGGACGACACCCAGCTGCGTATCCTCGAAACGCGCCTGACCTACCTGCGCGAGCTGGAAGACCGCCGCGCCGCGGTGCTGTCCAGCATCGACGAACAGGGCAAGCTCAGCGACGAGTTGCGCAACGAGATCCTCGGCGCGGACACCAAGTCGCGCTTGGAAGACCTGTACCTGCCGTACAAGCCCAAGCGCCGCACCCGCGCGCAGATCGCGCGCGAAGCCGGACTGGAGCCGCTGGCCGATGGCCTGCTGGCCGATCCAAACCTGGACCCGCAGGTGTTCGGTGCCACCTTCGTCGATGCAGACAAAGGCGTGGCCGACACCAAGGCCGCGCTGGAAGGTGCCCGCGCGATCCTGATGGAGCGTTGGGGCGAAGACGCCGCGCTGGTCGGCGAGCTGCGCACCTGGCTGGGCGAAAACGGCGTGATCCGCGCACGTGTCGCCGAGGGCAAGGAAGAGCAGGGCGCCAAGTACCGCGATTACTTCGAACACGCCGAGTCGCTGGCGAAGATTCCGTCCCACCGCTTGCTGGCACTGTTCCGCGCACGCCGCGAGGAAATCCTGTTCCTGGAACTGGATCCGGGCAACGATGCCGAGGCCGGCAATCTGTACGCCGAAGGCCGTGTCGCGCACAACGCGGGCATCCGCGACGCCGGCCGCCCCGGCGACCGCTGGCTGCTCGACGCCTGCCGCCTGACCTGGCGCGCCAAGCTGCACATGCACCTGCTGCTGGACCTGTTCAACCAGGCCCGCGAGAAGGCCGAAGCCGAGGCGATCGCGGTGTTCGGCGACAACCTCAAGGACCTGCTGCTGGCCGCCCCGGCCGGCCCCAAGAGCGTGCTCGGGCTGGACCCGGGCATCCGCACCGGCTGCAAGATCGCCGTGGTCGATGCCACCGGCAAGCTGGTGGCCACCGACACCATTTACCCGCACGAACCGCGCCGGCAGTGGGACCAGTCACTGCAGACGATCAAGCAGCTGTGCATGAAGCACAACGTGGAGCTGATCGCGATTGGCAACGGCACGGCCAGCCGCGAAACCGACAAGCTGGCCGGCGAGGTGATCAAGGCGTTGGGCGAGACCAGCCTGCAGAAGATCGTGGTCAGCGAGGCTGGTGCGTCGGTGTATTCGGCGTCCGAATTTGCCGCCAAGGAATTCCCGGACCTGGACGTGTCGATCCGCGGCGCGGTCTCCATTGCGCGTCGCCTGCAGGATCCGCTGGCCGAGCTGGTCAAGATCGAACCCAAGGCGATCGGCGTGGGCCAGTACCAGCACGACGTGGACCAGTACCGCCTGGCGCGTGCGCTGGATGCGCGCGTGGAGGACTGCGTCAACGCGGTCGGCGTGCACGTCAACACCGCCTCGGCGGCGCTGCTCTCGCGCGTGTCCGGGTTGTCGGCCACGGTGGCCGAAAACATCGTGCGCCACCGCGACGACAACGGTCCGTTCAAGCGCCGCAAGGACCTGCTCAAGGTGCCGCGCCTGGGCGACAAGACCTTTGAACAGTGCGCCGGCTTCCTGCGCATCGCCGATGGCGACCAGCCGCTGGACGCGTCCTCGGTGCACCCGGAAGCCTACCCGGTGGTGGAGCGCATCGTGGCCGCCACGGCACGCCCGATCAAGGCGTTGATCGGCGATGGCAGTTTCCTTCGTGGGCTCAAGGCCGAACAGTTCACCGACGCCACCTTCGGCGTGCCGACCGTGCGCGACATCCTGAAGGAACTGGAAAAGCCCGGCCGCGACCCGCGCCCGGAGTTCAAGGCGGCGCGTTTCGCCGAGGGCGTGGAAGAGCTCAAGCACCTGCAGCCGGGCATGATCCTGGAGGGCGTGGTCAGCAACGTGGCCGCGTTCGGTGCCTTCGTGGACATCGGTGTGCACCAGGACGGCCTGATCCACATCTCGGCGCTGTCGGACACCTACGTCAAAGACCCGCGTGATGTGGTCAAGGCCGGTGACATCGTCAAGGTGAAGGTGCTGGAGGTGGACGTGGCGCGCAAGCGCATCGCCCTGACCCGGCGCCTGGACGACACCCCGGCCCCGGCCAAGGCCCCGGGTGAGCGCGATGTGCGCCCGGCCGGTGGCGGCCGCCGTGACGGCGGGGCGGGCAATGGTCCGCGCGGTGGCGGTCGTGGCACCCCGTCCGGCCCGCGTCCGGGCGGCGCCGCACCGCCGGCCAACAATGCGCTGGCCGACGCCTTCGCCCGGGCCAAGCGCGGCGGCTGATCCCGCGGTGGGTGCCTGCCAGGGGCCGCCTTCGGGCGGCTTTTGGCGTTTTCCGGGGTCTCCAGGGGCAGGGGCACTTCTGGTTTGGCCCGGGTTTACGCACACTTCGCGTTGAATGCCCGTAGGGTGGGTGGACGGCGGGGAGCCCAGATGACAGACGACCAGGCAGGACCGGGCAACCGGGCGGGCTCCAGCGCCGATTACCGCGCTGGCGCAGGGCTGTGCGTGGCGTGTCGGACCGGAGCGCACACATGAGCCGGCAACCGGACGTCCCCCGGGATGCGGCCGCCGCGCTGCGCGACATGGCCGAGCAGCGCCACCGGCTGGAAATGATCATCGAAGGTACTGCGGCGGGCACCTGGGACTGGGACATCCCGGGCAACCAGATGCGGGTCAACGAGCGCTGGGCGGAGATCGTCGGCTATACGCGTGAGGAACTGGCACCCATCACGCCGGAGACGTTCTTCAAGCTGGTGCATCCCGACGATCTGGCCCAGTCCAATACGTTGCTCGAAGCGCATCTGGAAGGTCGCTCGCCGCATTACGACAGCCTGTGCCGGATGCGCCACAAACAGGGCCACTGGATCTGGGTGCAGGACCGCGGTCGCGTGTATGAGCGCGATGGGCAGGGCCGGCCGCTGTGGATGGCCGGTGCGCATGCCGACGTTACCGAACTGCAGCAGGCCCGGCAGGAGGCGGCCAACATGCGCCAGCGCCTGCAGGCGGTGGTGGATGCCTCTGACGAGGTGGCGGTGATCGCCACCGATGTCGATGGGGTGGTCAACCTGTTCAATACCGGTGCGCAGAAGCTGCTGGGTTACCGCCCCGATGAAGTGATCGGCCGGGTCAACCCGGGGCTGTTCCACGATCCGGAAGAGATGCGCGCCTACCTGCAGCCCCATATGGAGGCGGACGGACGCCTGCCGACCGTCTTCGAGGCGTTGAGCGCGCGGGCGGCACAGGGCACCTGGTCGCATCAGTGGACGTTCCTGCGCAAGGACGGCGAGCGCAGGCAGGTGCGCCTGTCGATCAGTCCGCTGGACTGCGCCGGCGGCAACCGAATCGGCTACGTGGGCATGGCGGTCGACCTGACCCCGCTGCTGCAGGTCCGCGAACAGGCGTTCCTGGCCTCGGAAAAATTCGCCGGGGCGTTCTCGTCGGCCGCGCTTGGCATGGCCCTGGTGTCGCTGGAAGGGCGCTGGCTGGACGTCAACGATTCGCTGTGCGGCATCCTCGGCTACACCCGTGCCGAACTGCTGCAGATCGATTTCCAGACGCTCACGCATCCCGATGACCTGCACACCGACCTGGCCCTGCTCGGTGACCTGCTGGCCGGCCGCCGCGCGCATTACCACATGGAGAAGCGGTACCTGGGCAAGGCGGGCAACCTGGTCTGGGGGCGGCTGTCGGTCTCACTGGTCCGCACGGAAAATGGCGAGCCGCTGCACTTCGTCTCGCAGATCCAGGACGTGACCGCCCAACGGCTCAGTGGTCAGCAGTTGCGTGAATCCGAGCAGCGCACCCGCGTCACGTTGGATGCGGTGGCGGACATGGTGCTGACCCTGGACCTGCAGGGGGGGATCCAGTACGCCAACGCCGCGGCCACCCGCGCGCTGGCCGGGGAGGGCGCCGGGGTCCTGGCCGGCAGCCAGCTGCAGGAGGTGATGGAGCTCACGACCGAATACGCGCCGCGCTCCCCCTTGGATGTGGCCGTGCTGCTCGACCCGGACAGCAATGCAGTCGACCTGCATTCGGACCTGTTGCTGTCAGTGGGTGCGCATCTGCTGCCGGTCGACCTGACCCGTGCCTGGCTGCGCGATGAGGATGGCCTGACCAGCGGCGCGGTCTGGGTGATCCGTGACGTCACCCAGCAGCGTGCGCGCCAGCGCGAGGCGCGGCATCTGGCCGAGATCGATCCGCTGACAGAACTGAGCAACCGGCGCGGCTTCGAGGCGCATCTGCAGCAGGCCATCACCCGGGTCGCGCGGACCGGGCAGTCGGCCTCGTTGATGTATATCGACCTGGACCACTTCAAGCCGGTCAACGATACCCACGGCCATCTGGCTGGCGATGCCGTGCTGTGGGCGGTGGCCAGCGTGCTGCGGCATGGCGTGCGTGATTCGGACATCGTGGCGCGGCTGGGCGGCGACGAGTTCGCGGTGATCCTGGCCGGCTGTTCGCTCAAGCGCGCCCGCCGTATCGCCAGCGATCTGCTCGAGGCGATGCGGGGGTTGTCGATCCCCTGGGACCAGCGGCGGTTGAGCGTGGGCGCCAGCATCGGCATCGCGCCATTGTTCGGGGGCATGAGCGTGGATGACGCCGTGGCCGCCGCCGACGCGCAGTGCTACCGGGCCAAAGCGATGGGGCGCGACAACGTGCAGGTGGAGGCCGACGCTCTGGGTGCCGTGGACCCTCTTGACGCCCTGGATTCGAGCGAAAGCGGCGAGTGACGGCCGGCCGGGCCAGGCCCCGGCCGCGGCCGTTGATGGCCCTAAAGCTTTCAGAATGTCCGCCGTTATATGACTCGCAGTTGCTGCCCGTCTGCTCACGTGGATATCTGGCCGTACACCTTTTTTGCATGGTTCATGTTCGCCGGCCCGCCCGGTGTTTGAAGCCCATCGAAGTTGCGTCATCCCCACTGACGATCTTCGTGAGTCCCAGCCAACGGAATACCGCCACCGGGCCACCGCCCGGCGCTGACCTATTCGCTAACCGGACACCGAGGTCTAACGATGATTACTTCAGGCTTGCACACGCATGTGCCAGGTCGTGCCAGCGACGCCGACGCCGGGTCGTTGTGGCGAACGCTCACGGCACGGTTCGTTTCCCGTCGCGCGGCCCATGGCGCCGCGGCATCGGCCGCGCTGCAACGGCAGGCCGAGCTCGAAGATCAGATCAAGGCGCTGCATAGAGTCCAGGTCGTCATCGAGTTCCACCTCGATGGCACCATCGTGCACGCCAACGACAATTTCCTGCAGACGCTGGGCTACACGCTGGAGGAGATCCAAGGCAGGCACCACGCCATGTTCGTCGATGCCGAGTATGCGAAGAGCGCGGAGTACCGCGACTTCTGGGCCAACCTGGGCCGCGGTGAGTTCGACGCCGGCCAGTACCGGCGGATCGGCAAGGGTGGACGCGAGATCTGGATCCAGGCGTCCTACAACCCGGTCTTCGACAGCCACGGACGGCCGTACAAAGTGGTCAAGTTCGCGACCGACATCACCGCGCAGAAATTCCAGGCGGCCGATTTTGCCGGCCAGCTCGCCGCGATCAACAAATCACAGGCGGTGATCGAGTTCGATCTCGAGGGCCGCATCCTGGCCGCCAACGAGAACTTCCTCGCTGCCATGGGCTATGCACTGGAGGAGGTGCGCGGGCAGCACCATTCGATGTTCGCCGAGCCCGAGCATCGCCAGAGCGGCGAGTACCGGGCGTTCTGGGCCAAACTCGGCCGTGGCGAATACGACGCCGGCCAGTACAAGCGCCTGGGAAAGGGCGGTCGCGAGGTCTGGATCCAGGCCTCGTACAACCCGATCTACGATATGAACGGACGGCCGTTCAAAGTGGTCAAGTACGCTACCGACATCACGGCCCAGGTGCGTGACTCGCTGGCGCTGCAGCAGGCCGTCGCGCAGACGCGTGAAGTGGTGGCGGCGGCGCAGGGGGGTGATCTGACCGGCCATATCGCCACCCAGGACAAGACCGGCCCGATCGCCGAGTTGTGCGAGGGCATCAATGCGCTGGTCGAAGCGATGGCCGGCATCATCACCCAGATCAAGCTGGCAGCGGACACCATTGCCGTGGGTGCCAGCGAGATCGCCGAAGGCAACAGCGACCTGTCCGTGCGCACCGAGCAGCAGGCCGCTTCGCTGGAGGAGACCGCCGTCTCGATGAAGGGGCTGACCGCGACCGTGCGGCGCACCGCGGACAACGCCCGCCAGGCCAATGAGTTGGCCGGTGGTGCGGTCGAGGTGGCGGCGCAGGGTGGCCATGTGGTGCATGAGGTGGTCTCCACCATGTCGCTGATCAACGACTCCTCGCGGCGCATCGTCGATATCATCGGCGTGATCGACAGCATCGCGTTCCAGACGAATATCCTGGCCCTCAATGCCGCAGTGGAAGCGGCCCGTGCCGGCGAGCATGGGCGCGGCTTTGCGGTGGTCGCCTCGGAAATCCGCTCGCTGTCGCAGCGTTCGGCCGAAGCCGCCAAGGAGATCAAGCAGCTGATCGGCGACTCGGTGGAGAAGGTCGGGGCGGGTACGCGTCAGGTCGAAAGCGCGGGGCGCACCATGGACGAGATCGTGGTCAGCGTGAAACGCGTGAGCGATCTCATGGCCGACATCAGCGCGGCGGCCCAGCAGCAGAGCGAGGGCATCGAGCAGATCAACCAGGTGGTCGAGCACATCGACGAGAGCACCCAGCAGAATGCCGCGCTGGTCGAAGAGGCCTCTGCGGCGGCCCGCAGCATGGAAGAGCAGTCCACCCAGTTGCTGCAGACGGTGGCGGCATTCCGGGTGGCGGGGGCGACGGGAACGTCGCGACCGGCTGCGCCACCGGCGGCCAATGCCGCACATCCGACGCTTCGGCTGGTCTGAGCGGTAACGAAAAACGCCCCGGATCCGTCGATCCGGGGCGTTCTGGTTTTCCATGGTGCCGAAGGTGGGACTCGAACCCACACGCTTTTAAGGGCGGCGGATTTTGAGTCCGCTGCGTCTACCGATTCCGCCACTTCGGCTGGCTGGCCGCGTAGTGTATACAAGATGTCGACGTTTGTGCAGACCTGAATGCTTAAGTTCCTGTCAGGGTTTCACCTACGCAGGACGCTATACTCATCGCGCTGAACCATACAGGGAGTCGTCATGAGCGCGCTGCAGGATCTTCGGGTGCTGGTGGTCGAGAACGACGAAATGAGTGCCGCCCTGCTGCAGATGCAGTTGGTGCAGTCCGGCGCGGTGGTGGTGGGGCTGGCGGCCTCGGTATCCGAGGCGCTGCGTCTGCTCGGCGAGACCCAGCCACAGGTGGTGCTGCTGGATTACCGCCTGGCCAACAATGAAACCAGTGAAGCGGTTGCTGCGGCGTTGGCCGCGCGCCAGATTCCCTTCGTACTGGCCACCGGCATGGCGACCGAGCACCTCCCCGAAGCCTTCCGGGCAGGCATCATCCTGACCAAGCCCTACCTGACGGCCGAGTTGAATGCCGCGCTGGGGCGGGCACGGATAGGCGATTCGGTCGTCGGCTGAGCAGCTCTCACGCCGCTTCGGCGTGCGCCAGTGTGACCGGTTCGCGATCGTCCAGGATCCGGTACAGCGCAGCGAGGTCGTGCGGGTCCGGGTTCAACCAGGCATCCAGATGTTCGCGCCGGATGGGTACGATGCAGCGGTCGTGCCCGGTGCGTGCCACATCGGACGGTGGCTCGTCGGTGATCGCGGCAAACGACAACAGCCGGCCCTCCGGCCCTTCCCACGCCGACCACAGGCAGGCGATCAACAGATCGCGCGGTGGCTGCGGGCTGAATTCCAGCACCACGTTCTCGGCTTTCTCGCCCGGCGACAGCATCCGCTGCTCCAGGGCATGCCGCGGCACGTGCTCGTAGAACGACTGCACCACCACCACGCCATGCTGGTGGCCGAACGCGGATTTCCAGTACACCTCCAGGCTGTCGCGGCGCGCGTTGTAGGTGCCGGGATACAACACGTCGTTGCGCGCGGGCTTGTCCGGCAGCCGGCATTGGTAGCGCATCGGCTTGATCACGCGCTGGCCCTGCTCGGACACGATCACCGGCGCATAGACGCCGGGGAAAATGCGGCTGTCGCGCGGCACCAGGCCGGCGCGCTGCAGATCGGCCAGGCGCGTCTGCGCACGTTCAATCCGGTTGCCCGCCACGCGCAGTTCATTGCGCGCCTTCTGCGTGGGACGTGCGGCCAGGTGTTCTTCGGCCGCCTTCCGCCGGGCGCTCTGCAGGCGCACCTCCTCATCCAGCGCCTGCATCTCCTCGGCATGCCATTGCTGTATTCGCGCCACGATCTCCTGGCCCTGCGCGGTGCGCGCGCCGGCGAAGCCATCGTCCATCGCCTTGGGCGTTTTCGGGCGTTGCTTGCCGGCGTCGTGGGCATACAGCTGGGCGAACTCGTCCAGGGACAGCATGGCCCCGTACTCACGGACCAGCTTGGTGTAATCGGCGCGGATCTGGGCGGAATAGCACATGGCGACGGAACAGGGTGGGCAGGGGGGACAGGATAGGCCGGTGGGTCGCACATGCTGCGAATACGTTCGGGCATGCTGAGCGTCCATTCATTGCCGGACCCGTCTCATGTCGCTGCCTGCTGGTGTTCATTGCATCCCCCTGGCGCCCAGCGTGGAGGAATACCGCGCGCTGCGGGTGCTGGCCGGCCTGAGCCCGAAAACGGCCGAGGCGGCGGCGCGTGGCCTGCCCAACACGGTCTTCGGGGTGAGCCTGCGCGAGGATGACCGGTTGCTGGCGATGGGCCGGCTCATCGGCGACGGCGGCTGCTTCCTGCAGGTGGTGGATATCGCCGTGGTCCCGGACCGCCAGGGGCAGGGTCTGGGCAAGGCGGTGATGGCCGAGCTCGATGCCTGGCTGCACGCGAATGCGCAAGGTGCGTATGTGAGCCTGATCGCCGATGGCCAGGCGCACCGGCTGTATGCGCAGTTCGGTTTCACCGTGACCGCGCCGCGCTCGGTGGGCATGGCGAAGGTGGTGGCGTAGGCCCCATAAACAAACAGCCCCGACCGAGGTCAGGGCTGTTTGTTTGAAGCTGGCGTCCCCACGGGGATTCGAACCCCGGTCGCCACCGTGAAAGGGTGATGTCCTAGGCCTCTAGACGATGGGGACGCGTTAAACCGAATTTTGGCTTCTATCGGACGGCCTGTGTCCGGAGAAGTGGTGGAGCCAGGCGGGAGCGAACCGCCGACCTCCTGCATGCCATGCAGGCGCTCTCCCAGCTGAGCTATGGCCCCACAGTTGTGCTGCGAGCCGCCTATCATAGCGGCGGTCTTGCCGAATGGGAAGGGGGCTCGTCAAACAAAAAGCCCCGACCGAGGTCAGGGCTGTTTGTTTGAAGCTGGCGTCCCCACGGGGATTCGAACCCCGGTCGCCACCGTGAAAGGGTGATGTCCTAGGCCTCTAGACGATGGGGACGCGTTAAACCGAATTTTGGCTTCTATCGGACGGCCTGTGTCCGGAGAAGTGGTGGAGCCAGGCGGGATCGAACCGCCGACCTCCTGCATGCCATGCAGGCGCTCTCCCAGCTGAGCTATGGCCCCACGTTGTACCGCGAGCCGCCTAGTATATCTGCCTGTTCACGTTTGTGGAAGCCTTTCGGGCATCCGCATCGCAACCGCAGTAGGCGGTGAACAAAAAGACCCGGCATGCCGGGCCTCCGTGTTCTTCTGATGATTGGCGTCCCCACGGGGATTCGAACCCCGGTCGCCACCGTGAAAGGGTGATGTCCTAGGCCTCTAGACGATGGGGACGCATAAACTCATCAAATTGTTCAGCACACCGAACGGCCTAAGGTCCGGAGTGGTGGAGCCAGGCGGGATCGAACCGCCGACCTCCTGCATGCCATGCAGGCGCTCTCCCAGCTGAGCTATGGCCCCACGATGCTGGAGGCGGAATTCTACGCGGCCGTGAAGCATTCGCCAAGTCTTTTTTCTGAAATACCGAAGAAAGAATGCATGCGGGCATCCATCTGCAGAGGCTGATCGTTGCCCGCGCGAGTGCACCAGCACGCACGCGATAAAACAGGCCGCCAATGCCGAGCGTTGCTCGATGCGGCACAAACAAAAAGCCCCGACCGAAGTCAGGGCTGTTTGTTTGAAACTGGCGTCCCCACGGGGATTCGAACCCCGGTCGCCACCGTGAAAGGGTGATGTCCTAGGCCTCTAGACGATGGGGACGCACGAAAACTTCAAATTTTGTCACTGCAATCTGATCGGCCTAATGATCGGATTGGTGGAGCCAGGCGGGATCGAACCGCCGACCTCCTGCATGCCATGCAGGCGCTCTCCCAGCTGAGCTATGGCCCCACGTCGTGAGGAGCGAAATCATAGCGACGACGTTTTGGATTGGCAAGAAAAAAGTGAAGAAATATCGTCATGCAATCCGCGGTCACTCGCCGGGCAGTCGTTGATGGCGCAGCCGCAGTGCATTGCTGATCACCGAGACCGAACTCAGACTCATCGCCACCGCCGCCAACATCGGCGACATTACGATGCCCAGCGGATACAGCACGCCGGCTGCAACAGGAATGCCGAGGCCGTTGTAGAGAAACGCAAAGCCCAGGTTCTGCCGCATGTTGCGCACGCTTGCAGTGGACAGCTGGCGCGCACGCAGGATGCCGCGCAGATCGCCCTTGACCAGCGTGACCTGTGCGCTCGACATCGCCACATCGGTGCCGTTGCCCATCGCGATGCCAACGTCCGCACTCGCCAGCGCCGGCGCGTCGTTGATGCCATCGCCGGCCATCGCCACCTTGCGGCCCTGCGCCTGCAGCGAACGGATCAACGCGGCCTTGTCGGCGGGGCGCATCTCGCCGTGGACGTCATCCAGGCCGAGTTCCCGCGCGACGGCTTCCGCGGTGGCCGCGCCGTCGCCGGTGGCCATGACGATGCGCAGGCCATCGCGGTGCAGCTGCACGATCGCTTCGGCGGTGGAGGCCTTGATCGGGTCAGCCACCGCGAGCAGGCCGCCAAGCTGGCCGTCGACGGCGAGGTACATCACGCTGGCCGCGGTGCTGCGCAAGTGCTCGGCACGTTCGCGCAGCGTGTCCAGCGCGATACCGTGTTCGTCCATCAACGCGGTATTGCCAAGCAGCAGCTGCCTGCCGTCCACCGCGCCCTGCACACCCATGCCGGTCAGGGAATCGAAATCGTCCACGCTGGCCAGCGGCATCCCGCGCGCGCGTGCTTCGGCCACGATCGCGGCCGCCAACGGATGCTCGCTGCCCTGGTCCAGGCTGGCCGCCCATTGCAGGATCTGATCGGCAGCGAAGGGCGCCACCGCCTGTACGTCACGGAACGCTGGCTTGCCCTCGGTCAAGGTACCGGTCTTGTCGACCACCAGCGTGTCGATCTGGCGCAGTGCCTCGATCGCCTCGGCATCGCGGAACAGCACCCCGTGCTGCGCGGCGCGACCCGTGGCGACCATGATCGTCATCGGTGTGGCCAGCCCCAACGCGCACGGGCAGGCGATGATCAGCACCGCTACCGCGCTCAGTACCGCATGCGTCCATGACGGCGCCGGACCGAACAGTCCCCAGCCGAGGAACGTCAGCACCGCGACCGACAGTACCGCCAGCACGAACCAGTACGCGACGGTGTCGGCCATGCGCTGCATCGGGGCGCGTGAGCGCTGCGCCTGCGCCACCAGCTGCACGATCTGCGCCAGCATGCTGTCATCGCCAAGGCGATCGGCACGGACGACCAGGCTGCCAGTGCCGTTGAGTGTCGCGCCGATCACCGCGTCGCCCACGGCCTTGGCCACTGGCACCGGCTCACCGGTGAGCATGGATTCATCGATGGAGGAGCGGCCTTCGACGACCGTGCCATCCACGGGCACCTTCTCACCCGGGCGCACGCGCACGCGGTCGCCGGGCTGCAGCGCGGTAATGTCGACGTCTTCCTCGCGGCCATCCGCGCGCAGCACGCGTGCGGTTTTCGGTGCCAGGCCGAGCAGCGCCTTGATCGCGGCGGATGTTTTTGCCCGTGCGCGCAGCTCCATCAACTGGCCGAGCAGCGTGAGCGAGATGATCATTGCTGCGGCCTCGAAATAGACGCCGACATGCCCGTGCTGCTGGAACGACGGCGGGAACAGACCGGGCGCGACGGTGGCGACCACGCTGTAGCCGTACGCAGCGAGCACACCCGTCCCGATCAGGGTCCACATGTTCGGGCTGCGGCTGCGGATCGACTGCGCCCAGCGCTGCAGGAACGGCCAACCGGCCCACAGCACCGCCGGCGTCGCCAGGGCCAACTCGATCCACACCCGCAGATCGGGCGCAAGGCCATGCAGCACGGGGGTCATCGCCAGCATCGCCAGGGCCATCGTCGCCACACTCAGCGGCAGGCTCCACCAGAAGCGGCGGCGGAAGTCGGTCAACTCGGGGTTCTCGCCTTCCTCAAGGCTGGGCATCTTCGGCTCCAGCGCCATGCCGCACAGCGGGCAGGTGCCGGGGCCTTCCTGCACGATCTGCGGGTGCATGGGGCAGGTGTACAACGTGCCGGTGGGGCCTGGTTCGGCGATGTGCGATGCCGGATCCAGATAGCGCTGCGGGTCGGCCAGGAATGTTCGTCGGCAGCCATCGCTGCAGAAGGGGTAGTCGCTGCCGTCATGGTGGGCATGGTGGGCCGTGGCGGCCGGGTCGACTGCCATGCCGCAGACCGCGTCGGTGGTCATCCCGGCGCCGGGCGACGTCTTGCCACCGCAGCAGGTTGGGCCGTTGTCCGCACGGGAGGCCTTGCTGTGGCCGTGGGTGGCGTTCATTGGCGTGACTCGGTCAATGCCGTCAGGATCGGGCACTGTTCCTGATCGCCATGCCCGGGGCAGGCATCGACCAGCTGCTTGAGCGCGCCGTGCATCCGCTGCAGTTCGTTGATGCGCTGTTCGATGTCGGTGAGCTTGCTCACCGCACTGTGGCGGATCTGCGCCATGTCCTGGCCACGTTGATCGCTGAAGCCAAGGAGATCGGCGATTTCATCCAGGCTGAAACCCAGTGCCTTGGCGCGGCGGATGAACTGCAGGCGCGTCAGGTCGCTCTCGCTGAAGACCCGATAGCCGCCGGCGCTGCGCCGTGCGGTGGGCAACAGCTGCTGCCGTTCGTAGTAGCGCACCGTGTCGATGGGCACGCCGGCCTGGCGCGCGAGCTGTCCAATGTTCATGAGCACCTCGTGGATGACCGCGCCATTCTGAACCTTGGAGTCTGCTCCAGAGTCAAGCCTTGCTGGAACGCCACTGGAAATTCAGTTGGCGTGAAATTTACAACTAGTTGCATGGTCGCCCTCCCGGGACGGCCGTAGCCTCAGGCCATCTTATGTATCGATCTGTTCTGCCAGCCCCACGTTGGCAGACACTGTCCCAGGAGAATGGCCATGGACGCACCCCGCAACACGTTGCAGCCGGACCGCCGGCCGGACACGCCAACCCTGATGGAAGTCGCCGTGGTCGAATTCCCCGGCAGCCTGCGTGCAGCCGCCCCGATCCTCTCCGAGCTGGCCCAGCGGTGCAACCGCACGGTAGCCGCCGGCCGCCGCACCGGCGCACGGATGCTGGTCACCCGCTGGACGATGTCCGCCCGCGGCATGCAGCGGGTTGCCGGGGTGGAACTGTTCGGCGATGCGCTGCCTGCGATCATCGTGGTGCCGGGCAGTGAATCCAGCTGGACCATGGCGCCGCCGGATGAGCGCCTGCTGGCCTGGCTGCAGGAATGCCACGATGGCTGCAGCCTGCTCGCCGGCTGCGACGAAGGCGGGCTGCTGCTGGCCGCCGCCGGCGTGCTGGCCGGGCGCTCGGTCAGCGTTCCCGATCCCGCGCGCTGCCCGGCGCTGCGCACGATGGTGCCCAGTTGGCTGCCCAGCGAACGCACCCTGGTCGATGATGGTGACCTGCTGACCTCCTCGGGCCAGGATGCCTGGAAGTACCTCAGCCTGCGCCTGCTGGCACGGGTGTACGGGCAGAGCGTGATGAACACCGTCATCCAGCAGCTGCAGCTGGTGATCCCGCGCACCGAACTGCATGACCTGGAACGTTTCAGCCCGAATTTCGCCCACGGCGACCGCTGCATCCTCAAGGCACAGCGCTGGCTGCACGGCATCGCCGCACGCGGCGCGGGGCTGGACGACATCTGCGCACAGGCCGGCCTGGAGCCGCGGACCCTGCAGCGCCGGTTCCTCAAAGCGACCGGCATGCGTCCGATCGAGTACTGCCAACGCCTGCGCATCGCCAAGGCGCAGTTGCTGCTGCAGGCGGGCGGGCTGGTCGACCAGGTGGCGTGGGCGGTGGGCTACTCCGACCAGAGTGCGTTCCGGCGGCTGTTCCTGCGCATCGTCGGGCTGACGCCGACACGCTATCGGCGCCAGGTGGCCGCGCAGCAGCGTGAGCGTGCGGCGGCGCACCCCGGCACCCGGGCGGTCGAACCGCTCCGCTCGGCGGCCTGAATCGCGCAACACCGGCACGCTTGATCCATTGACGCCTTGCTGGGACCATGCCGGCGGGCCCGATGCAACAGCCGTCGCCGCGTGGCAGGTCCCGGGCGATCGCGGAGAGAAACAATGATCAGCAGTGTAGGCCCGGTACCGCTTGCGGTCGTGTGGGTGTTGGTGGGTCTCGGCATTGCGATGCTGGTGGCCAGTGTGGTGCGTGCTCCGGCAATCGAGGGCGCACCGCGTCCGCGATCGGTGGTGGTGGACATGCTGCTGCTGGGCCTGCTCGCCGGGCGGGCAGGTTTCGTGATCTGGCATGCAGGCGACTATGTGGCCGATCCCTGGTCGGTGCTGCGTGTCGGCGATGGCGGGTTCCTGCTGTGGCCGGCACTGCTGGTCGGGCTGGGGTGGGGCGGGTGGCGCCTGCGTCGCTGGCCCACCCTGCGCCGCCCCGTGGGTGCCGCTGCGCTGGCAGGCCTTGTCGGTTGGGCCGTGCTGTCCACGGGCGCCGGCTGGCTGCAGCAATCGCGGGTGTCATTGCCGGCGATCACGCTGACATCGTTGCAGGGCGCGCCCGTCGCGCTTGACGAGACCCGCGGCGAGCCCGTGGTGATCAACCTCTGGGCGAGCTGGTGCGGCCCGTGCCGCCGCGAAATGCCGGTACTGGCACGCGCGCAGCAGCGCCATCCTGATATCCGCTTCCTGTTCGTCAACCAGGGCGAGACGCGTGAGGAAGTGGATGCCTTCATGTCGGCCGAACACCTGTCGCTGCGCAATGTGCTGCTCGACGAAGAGGCGCGTGTTGCCGAACGGCTGCAGGTACATGCGTATCCGACTACCCTGTTCTTCGATGGGCAGGGCCGGCTGCGGCACCTGCACCTGGGCGAGCTGACAGCCGCCGGCCTGCAATCCAAGCTCGACGACCTGTAAGGGTCGCGGGTCGTTTGTTCCATGAATCCAGGAGTCTCCATGACGTTGAAATCCTCGCGCACGCTGATCACCGCGCTGTCCGCCGTGCTGCTGATCACACTGGCCGGCTGCAGCCAGGCGCAGACGCCGAAGGCCGCGGCCGAGAAAGCCGGCGGTGAACGCCCGGCGGTGCTGAAGGGCATCGAGAAGCATGGGTTCGAAGTGATCGGCGAGTTCGACGCACCCGGCGGCCTGCGCGGTTTTGCCGGCGTGGTGGGGGGGCAACAACCGGCGGCGGCGTATGTGACGGCCGATGGGAAGAATGTCGTGGTGGGCAGTCTGTTCGATGCCAACGGTGAAGATGTGGGCGCCGCGCCGCTGGAGAAGCTGGTGGCCAAGCCGATGTCCGAGCGCTCGTGGAAGAAGCTCGAGGAGAGTGCGTGGGTGCGTGACGGCAAGGCTGACGCGCCGCGCGTCGTCTATACCTTCAGCGATGCGAACTGCCCGTACTGCCATCGGTTCTGGGAGGCCGCGCGGCCGTGGGTGGACGCGGGCAAGGTGCAGCTGCGCCACGTGATGGTCGGTGTGATCCGCGAAGACAGCCCCGCCAAGGCGGCCGCGATCCTCACCGCGCCCAACCCCAGCGCGGCGCTGCTGGAGAACGAGCGCCTGTTCGACAAGGGCGGCATCAAGCCGGCGGCATCGCTGACGGCGGAAGTCGCCAACAAGCTCGATGCCAATCAGGTGCTGATGATCGAGCTCGGTTTCCAGGGCACACCCGGCATTCTGTTCAAGGACGCCCAGGGAATGGTGCAGCGCCGTTCCGGCATGCCGCAGGGGGATGACATGACCGTGGTGCTCGGCCCGCGCTGAGCACTGGCGACCGTAGTGCCACAACGCGCCGGGCATTGCCCGGCGCGTTGCGTTTGGGCGGCCGGATATCCGCCGGGTAGTAGGGGGGCGACGCGCTGTCGCGTTCGACTTGATCTGGATCAAGGCTGAAAACGCCTGCGTCGCTACGCTTCCCTGCATGCGCTATCTCCTGGATTTCCCCGCCTGCAGCGGACACCTAGCCACCCAGTCAGAAAACTGCCTGAGAACGTTCACGGCGCTCTCACTTTGCGATTGTTACTCAGAGCGCTGGCGGCCGCGCGTCAACGCGGCGGTCATCAGGGATGAGGGGATCCCGTGCGAGCGTACCCATGCAGGCGATGTGTCCGATGGCGTGACCGCCACCGAACCACGCGTCGGCAGAGGTCGCGCGCATTGCAGTGCCGGGCTGCGTGCTCACCACCTGCGACGTTGTGAACGTCAGCCGGTGTTGACCCGCGGGACTGTGTACGGTTCAAGGAGGACGTGATGCGCTTGGCTGTGTTGACGGTCGCATGCGTGGCAGCGTTGGCTGCGGCGCCGGTCCATGCACAGGATTCGGCTGCCGCGTTGCGGCAGGACATCCAGACGCTCCGGCAGACGCTGGAACAGATGGAAGAGCGCCTGCAGGCCATCGAATCCGGCAAACCTCCGCCCACGTCACCGAGGGTCACGGCGGCACCTGCGCCGAGCACGAGCGTCCCCGCCGCACCTTCGCCAGCGCCCCTGACCGCCCAGGCACAGGTGCCCGGCATGGGGCAGGCCATCCTTCCGCAACGCGACTCCGTTGCTGATCCGTCCACCGCCGCATCCCGCCCGGACAGTGCCGCCGGCCCGACCGATCCCGAGCTGAAAGGCTTCTTCGCGATCCCCAACACCGATACGCTGATCCGCATCGGCGGCTACGCCAAGCTCGATGCGATCGCCGATTCACGGGCGGCCGGCGACCAGGAGCAGTTCATTACCTCCTCGATCCCGGTCGGCAGTGCGCACCGGGATGTCTCCAACTTCACCCTGCATGCCAAGCAGACCCGCTTCAGCTTTGAAGCGCGGCGGCCGACCACCCATGGCAACCTGCGCTTCTACCTGGAGAACGACTTCTTCGGCAGCAGCGACAGCTATCAGTTCCGCCTGCGCCATGCTTACGGGCAGCTCGGCAATACCTACGCCGGCTATGGCTATTCGACCTTCATGGATGCCGACAGCCTGCCCGACACCCTGGATTTCGCCGGGCCAGGGGGGGCGGGCTACCTGCTGGTGGCCGGCATCCACCACAGCTTCGCGATGGGCAAGGGCAACACGCTGACCGTGGCTGCCGAAGATCCGGATACCCAGTTGAGCAACCCCGCCGAGGGGATCATGCCGGTCGATCAACTGCCGGATGTCACCGTTACCGCGCGCATGGAGCGCGACTGGGGCCATCTGCAGTTGGGCGCGGTCGCCCGCAGCCTGGGCTACGACGGCGATGCAGGCGACGGCCGTCGTTTCGCCGGCGGCCTGCAACTCAGTGGCTCGGCCGCGGTGGGCGAGCAGGACCTGCTGCTGTTCGGGATGCTCGGTGGCAAGGGCCTGGCCCGCTATACAGCCGACCTGACCGGTTCGGGCATGGATGCGGTGGTGACCGCAGACGGGCGCCTGCAGGCGTTGTCGCTGTACGGCGGTTTCGTCGGTTACACGCATTACTGGTCGCCGTTCTGGCGTTCCAACCTGATCTACGGCCAGCTCACCAGCGGGCGCAACGAGGCGCTGGCCGCCGATGCGTTCCGCCAGAGCCGCTATGGCGTCTTCAATCTGCTCTGGAGCCCGGCACCGTCGTGGACGATGGGCATGGAACTGCTCTACGGACAACTGGAACAGCAACGCGGGCAACGCGGCGACACGATGCGGCTGCAGGGCAGCCTGCAATACAACCTCATCAAGTAACTCCCACCGCCCGGCACGACCGGGTCCCTGCCTGGCAAAGGAGCAAACGTCATGGCACAAGCAAAGAAAATCGGGGTCGTCGGCGCCACCTTCCTGGTGGCCGGCAACATGATGGGGTCGGGGGTGTTCCTGCTGCCCTCCAGCCTGGCCAAGATCGGCACCGCCTCCATCTGGGGCTGGCTGATCACCACGGCCGGCGCGCTGCTGCTGGCGTTCGTGTTCGCCAAGCTCGGCAGGCTCGCGCCCAAGGCCGGTGGCCCGTATGCCTATGCACGCGATTGGTTCGGCCCCTACATGGGCTTCCAGACCAACACCATCTACTGGTTCGCCAACTGGATCGGCAACGTTGCCATTCCGATCGCGGCGGTCGGCTACTTCAGCTACTTCTTCCCGATCCTGTCCGAGCCGCTGCCGCGCTGCATCGCCGTGCTGGCGCTGGTGTGGGCGCTGAGCTTCGCCAACGTCATCGGCCCGTCGTTCGTCAGCAAGCTGCAGACGGTGACCACCAGCTTCGCCCTGGTACCGATCCTGGGCATCGCGATCTTCGGCTGGTTCTTCTTCGATCCGACCATTTTCAAGGGCGCCTACAACGTCTCCGGTGAATCCAACTTCGGCGCGATCTCCAGTGCGGCGGCGTTGACGCTATGGGCCTTCATCGGCGTGGAATCGGCGTCGGTGACCGCGGGTGTGGTCGAAAACCCCGAGAAGAACGTGGCCCGCGCGACGCTGGCCGGCGTGTTCCTGGCGGCGATCGCCTACATCGCCAGCTCCTCGGTGATCATGGGCATGGTGCCCAACGGCGACCTGCAGGTGTCCGATGCGCCGTTCGCACTGGCGGCTGCCAATGCGGTGGGCGGCTGGGGCGGGGCGCTGGTGAGCCTGTGTGCGTTCGTGGGTGCGGCCGGCTCGCTCGGCGGCTGGATCCTGCTGACCGCGCAGAGCGCCAAGGCCGCCTCCGATGACGGTCTGTTCCCCAGCATCTTCAGCAAGACCAACAAGGATGACGTGCCGGTAAAGGGCGTGCTGATCGTGGCGGTGCTGATGACCCTGGCGGTGCTGGTCACCTCCACCTCCAAGACCGCCTCGGCCCAGTTCGATGTGATCACCTCCGCGGCGGTCGTGCTGACGCTGCTGCCGTACATCTACTCCTGCGTGGCCTGCTATTTCGTGGTGGAGCGCTCGCACACGCTGGTCCATACCGGCGCGTTCTGGCTGCTGACCAGTGTCACCGTCGTGTACTGCCTGTGGGCGATCTTCGGCTCGGCCGGCAGCATCGTGCAGTACGCCTTCCTGTTCGTGTTGTTCATCACGGTGTTCTATCCGTTCTTCAGCGAGGAGCGTCGCCGCCAGCGCGGCCAGCTGCCCGCGCTCGACGCCGCCGTCCGCACGACGCTTTCGTGATCTTCCCCCAGGAGAATCCCTGTGTACTTCAAGTCCCTTGATTACCCGATCATCGTCATTGACGATGACTACGAATCCCCGCGCATCGGCGGCATCCTGATCCGTGCACTGGTGGACGAGCTGCGCAAGAATGACCAGCGCGTGCTGTGCGGGTTGACCCTGGCCGATGCGCAGGCCGGTGCGCGCACCTATGTGGCGGCCTCGGCGGTGCTGATCTCCATCGATGGCACCGAGGAGAACCCGGAGCAGTTCCAGCGCCTGCTGGGCTTCCTGCGCGAGCAGACGGCCCGGCGCGCCAACCTGCCGGTCTTCCTGTACGGCGAACGGCGCACGATCGAGAAGGTGCCGAGCAAGCTGCTGAAGTTCGTGCACGGCTACATCTTCCTGTTTGAAGACACCAAGAGCTTCATCTCGCGCCAGGTGATGCGTGCGGCCGAAGACTACATGGCCAATCTGCTGCCACCGTTCTTCAAGGCCCTGATCCACCACACCGCCGAATCCAACTACTCCTGGCATACGCCCGGGCATGCCGGCGGCGTGGCGTTCACCAAGTCGCCAGTGGGACGTGCGTTCCACCAGTTCTACGGGGAGAACACGCTGCGCAGCGATCTGTCGATCTCGGTGCCGGAGCTGGGCTCGCTGCTGGACCATACCGGCCCGATCAAGGAGGCCGAGAACGAGGCGGCGCGCAACTTCGGCGCCGACCATACCTTCTTTGTCACCAACGGCACCTCCACCGCCAACAAGATCGTCTGGCACGGAACCGTGGGGCGGGGCGATGTGGTGTTCGTCGACCGCAACTGCCACAAATCCCTGCTGCATTCGCTGATCATGACCGGCGGCATCCCGGTGTACTTCACCCCCAGCCGCAACGCGCACGGCATCATCGGCCCGATCAGCCTGGATCAGTTCACCCCCGAATCGCTGCAGCAGGCCATTGCTGCCAACCCGCTGGCCAGCAAGGCCTACAAGGCCGGGTCCAAGCCGCGCATCGCAGTGGTGACCAACTCGACCTACGACGGCCTCTGCTACAACGCCGAGAAGATCGCCGAGGAGATCGGCAGCGCGGTGGACTTCCTGCATTTCGACGAAGCCTGGTACGCCTACGCCGCCTTCCATCCGTTCTACGAGAACCATTACGGCATGGCCAAGGGCAAGCCGCGTGAGCAGGATGCGATCATCTTCACCACGCACTCCACGCACAAGCTGCTGGCCGCGTTCTCGCAGGCCTCGATGATCCACGTGCGCAACGCGGCTTCCCGTGAGCTGGACGCCGAGCGCTTCAACGAAGCCTTCATGATGCACACCACCACCAGCCCGCATTACGGGGTGATCGCGGCCTGCGATGTGGCCTCCAAGATGATGGAGGGCGCGGCCGGCGAATCGCTGGTGCAGGAGATGCATGACGAAGCAATCGCCTTCCGCCGCGCGATGCTGCATGTGCGCGAGGACCTGGGCCGGGACGACTGGTGGTTCAGCGTCTGGCAGCCGGACAAGCTGGAGCGCTCGCTGGCCAAGGGCGACGCACCGGCCCCGATGGTGGCCAAGCGCAGCGAGTGGTACCTGCAGCCGGATGCGCACTGGCACGGCTTCGATGGCCTGGTCGACGACTACGTGCTGATCGATCCGATCAAGGTGACCCTGCTCACGCCCGGGCTGTCGATGGACGGCGAAATGGGCCAGCGCGGCATTCCGGCCGCGGTCCTGAGCAAGTTCCTGTGGACCCGCGGCATCACGGTGGAGAAGACCAATCTCTATTCGGTGCTGTTCCTGTTCTCGATGGGCATCACCAAGGGCAAGTGGAGCACCCTGGTCACCGAGCTGATGGCGTTCAAGGAGCTTTACGACTGCAACGCGCCGTTGACCCGCGCGCTGCCGCAGCTGGCCGCCGAGTTCCCGATCGCCTACGCGGGCTGGGGCCTGCGCGATCTGTGCGATGCGCTGCATGCCTTCAACGCCGAGTTCGGCGTGGCCCAGGTGATGCGCGCGATGTACGTGGATCTGCCCGAGCCGGTGATGACGCCGGCCGAGGCCTACGACCACCTCGTGCGCGGCCAGATCGAGCGGGTCGACATCGAGCAGATCAGCGGCCGTATTGCCGGGACCATGCTGGTGCCGTACCCGCCGGGCATTCCGACCATCATGCCGGGTGAGCGCTTCGGCACCAGCGATGAGCCGATCATCCAGTCGCTGCGGATCGCCCGCGAGCAGAACGCGCGTTTCCCGGGCTTCGAGTCGGATGTGCACGGGCTTATCATCGATACCGACGGCGATGCGCCGAGCTACAAGGTGGAGGTGCTGAAGGTCTGACGCCTGCGCGCAGGACCCTCGGCCAGCGATGGATACAGCACGCGAGCAGCGGGTCCTCACGTTTTCCATCGGGGTGACGATGGCGGTCAGCGCCATCGGCTTCGTCGGTGGCCTGCTGGTAGGCTCGCAGGCCATCCTGTTCGACGGCGTCTACAGCCTGGTGGATGTGGCGCTGACCCTGGTGGCATTGTCGGTGCTGCGGCTGGTGGCGCGGGAAGAAAGCCCGCGCTTCCAGTATGGGTACTGGCACCTGGAGCCGATGGTGGAGGCCCTTGGCGGGGCGATCCTGTCGCTGGCCTGCATCTATGCGTTGGCCAACTCGGTGATCGGGCTGACCACCGGGGGTCATGAGGTCAAGGCGGGGCCTGCGCTGCTGTGGGCCGCCGTCCTGTGCGTGAGCAACCTGGCCATGGCGGCGTTCGTGCGTACCCGTGCGATGCAGCTGCATTCGGCCCTGCTGTGGCTGGACGTACGCGCCTGGCTGCTCAGCGGGTTGATGAGCCTGGCCGTGGTGCTGGCCTTCGCGATCGCCTTGCTGCTGCGCGGTGGCGCGCATGCCCACTGGATTCCCTATCTGGATCCGCTGGTGCTGGCCGCGATCAGTGTCGCGGTGTTGCCGGTACCGCTGCGCAGCGCCTGGAAGGCCATGCGCGAAGTGCTGCAGGTGGCGCCGGATACGCTGGATGCGCGCGTGCAGGCGGTGATGAAGGACTTCGTCGTCGAGCACGGCTATCTGGATTTCACCAGCCACGTGGCCAAGATGGGCCGCATGCGCTTCGTCGAAATCCACATCCTGACCCACCCGGACACGGTCATCGGCACCATCGGGAACGTGGACCGGCTGCGTGATGAGATCGCCGAGCGACTGGATGCGCGCGGCAGTGAGTTCTGGCTGACGATTGATTTCACGGCCGATCCGGCCTGGACCTGAGGCGCGCAGGCGGAACCTTGATGTCTGCACCGCAGCATTCCAAGGCACTGCGTTGACCTCAACCGCAGTTGAGGCCGGACACTGCGCGCCCACCCCCTGAAGACGCCTGACCCATGTTGATCGATGCTCCTGTTGCGCCCGCCGGCCTGTTCGGCTTCATCAATCCGTCCGGCCTGTACGACCCGACCGGGAACGGCTATTCCCACGTGGCGGTGGTCCGGCTGCCGGCTCGCGTGATCCACATCGCCGGGCAGGGCGGAGAAACCGCCGATGGCGCTCTGTCGCCGAGCTTCGAGGCGCAGGTTGCCCAGGCGCTGGACAACCTGAGCCTGGCGTTGGCCTCGGCCGGTGCAACCCTGGCCGACGTGGCCAAGCTGACCGTACTGGTGGTGGATCACGATCAGGATCGGCTCGGCATCCTGTCCGATCAGATCGGTCGCCGCTGGCCCTTGGGTCGTGCGCCGACCTGCACGCTGATCCCGGTGCCGCGCCTGGCGTTGGACGGCATGCTGTTCGAGATCGAGGCAACGGCTTACACCGCCTGAACACCTTGGGCGAAGGCCCCACACATCAATATATGAAACATATATGATGCGTATATCAACATTCAGAGGGCTGCCCATGGGCATCGTCAACATCGACGACGAACTGCACGACAACCTGCGCCGCGCCAGCGGCGTCTCCGGCCGTTCGATCAATGCCCAGGCGGGCTTCTGGATCAAGATCGGCATGCTGTGCGAGATGAATCCCAGCTCGACCTACCAGGATATCGTCAACCGTGAGCTGCGGGCCGCGGGCGTCGAGCCTGGCGCGTTGCGGGTGGCCGAAGCATGATCAAGACCGCTGAAGAACAGGCACTGATGCGCGCATCGGGGCGCCTGCTGGCCCAGGTGTTCGAAGCCCTGGACCAGCTGCCGCTTGAGGGCATGAGCACGCTGCAGGTGAACGACTGGGTGGAACGTTTCATCATCGATGAACTGCACGCCCGTCCGGCGAGCAAAGGCCAGTATGGCTTCGCTTACGTGCTCAATTCCTCCATCGACAACGTGGTCTGCCATGGCGTGCCATCGTCGGATGACATCCTGCGCAGCGGCAGCATCGTCAATCTGGACATCACTCTGGAGAAAGGCGGCTACATCGCCGATTCCAGCAAGACCTATCTGATCGGCGAGGTGGACTACGCGGCCAAACGGTTGGTGCGGGTGACCCGCGAGGCGATGTGGAAGGGGATCGGGGTGGTGCGCCCGGGGGCGACGCTGGGTGACATCGGTTTCGCGATCCAGCAGCATGCCAAGGCGCACGGCTACAGCGTGGTGCGGGAGTTCTGCGGCCACGGCATCGGCCAGGAGATGCACGAAGAGCCGCAGGTGCTGCATTACGGCCGTCGCGGTGATGGGCTGGAACTGGAGGAAGGCATGACCTTCACCATCGAGCCGATGATCAACCAGGGTCGCGCGGCCATCGACATGAGCGACGACGGTTGGACCGTCACCACCCGTGATGGAAAGCTCTCGGCGCAGGCCGAGCACACGGTGCTGGTGACTGCCGATGGCGTTGAGGTCTTGACCCTGCGCACGGGCGAGCGGCTGCCCGACTGAACCGCCTCATTCGCTACGTGTGGCCACCAGCTTGAGAAACGCCTCGTTCTGATACCGGCTCATGCGCAGCTGCTGGCCGGTATCCATGGTCACCACGTGGTGGCCGTTGAACCACGGGTGGATCGCTTTGACCCGGCGCACATTGACGATCGCCGAGCGGTGCACGCGCGCGAAATGCCGCGGGTCCAGGCGGGCGGCGAGGGTGGCCATGGTCTCGCGAAGCTCGTGCACGCGGTCGACCAGGTGGATCTCGACCGTGTTGCGCGCGGCCTTGATCCAGACGATGTCATCCACCGCCACCAGCACCACATGCTCGTCCACGCGCACCGGCATGCGCTGCAGGTAGTCGTCCCGCTGCCGCAGTGCATCCAGCGCCTGCAGGATCTGCATCGAGGCCTGTGAGCCCACGCCGCTGGCCGCCGACAGCCGCGCCTTCGCCCGCTGCAGCGTGGCGGCAAAGCGCTCCCGGCTGAACGGCTTGACCAGGTAGTCCACGGCATTGGCTTCGAAGGCCTTTACCGCGTACTGCTCGTAGGCGGTGACGAACACCGTGGCCGGCATCCGCTCCGCGCCGATGGTGGCGACCACGTCCATGCCGGTGATCGCCGGCATCTGGATGTCCAGGAACACCAGGTCCGGCGACTGGTTGCGGATGGCATTGACCGCCGATACGCCATCGCCGCATTCGCCGAGTATCTCGACATCCGCATCATCGCGCAGCAACCGGATGACCGCATGCCGCGCGATCGGCTCATCATCCACCACGAGCACGGTGAGGCTCATGCCGGTGCACTGCCCGGGAAGAACTCGGGTGCATCCTCGGCGCTCTCCAGTTCCCGGAATGGCACGCGGATGCGGCACACCACCCCCTCCGGCCACATCATGTCCAGCCTCACCTCGGCCGCCTCGCCGTAGAGTTCCTTCAGGCGCAGGCGGGTATTGGACATGCCGATCCCATGCCCGGCCGCTGCGGTTGGCTCGGCCGTCAGCGTGCTGTTGCGATTGCGTACCTCGATGCACAGTGCGTCACCGTCGCGGCGGGCCTCGATCTCGATGGTGTCGCTGCCCAGGCGCTGGCCGATGCCATGACGCAGGGCATTCTCCACCAGCGGCTGCAGGATCAGGCTGGGCACCGCGCAGTCCAGCGTGTCCGGGGCGATATACGTGCGGGTGGTCAGCCGATCCTTGAAGCGGATGCGCTGGATGCCCAGGTACAGCTCGATCAGGTCCAGCTCCTGGCGCAGGCGGATCTCCTGGCCGTCATAGTCTTCCAGGAAGGCACGCAGCAGATCGCTCAGGCGCAGCAGCATGTCCTCGGCCGAGACCTTGTCCTCGTCGAGCAGGGTAATGATCGCGTGCAGGGTGTTGAACAGGAAATGCGGCTGCAGCTGGGATTTGAGCGAGAGCAACCGCGACTGCGCCAGTTCGGTGGCCAACTGGCTGGCTTCCAGTTCGCGCCGGGCTTTCTCAGCGTGGAAGTGGATCGCCTGCTGGATGGCGAACAGCGTCCAGTAGGTCAGCAGTCCGATGGCGAAGTGCTGCTCCAGGAAGTAGCCCAGCTGCTGAAAGAAACCGCTGGGCTCGAACAGGGTGGAGACCATCGCACCCACGATCATCGCAATGAACGTCATGCACAGGCTGGCCACCACCTGGGCACCGAGCCCATGCAGGCGCCCGGCGCCGCGCACCGGGAAGCGTTCGGCGAGGCGGAAGACGGTGGGGGCCAGCGCGGCCCACGTGTACCACTGGATCAGCGACCAGCGCATGAGGTCC
Source organism: Stenotrophomonas sp. TWI1151 (assembly GCF_039673135.1). NCBI lineage: Bacteria > Pseudomonadati > Pseudomonadota > Gammaproteobacteria > Lysobacterales > Lysobacteraceae > Stenotrophomonas > Stenotrophomonas sp. TWI1151. The sequence goes on along the minus strand of NZ_JBDJLA010000001.1, from coordinate 754,380 downwards.
CAGAGGGGCCATCGACTGTTCGGCAGGCCGGCGTTGATCGAGGTCTGGAGCGCAAACACCAGGGCCACCGTCGTCCACAGGGCGATATAGCGGGACAGGCGGATCCGGGTGCTGCCGAGGCGGATGTACATGGTCGATTCCGGGCCAGGCATCTCTGGCGACGCTCATCTTAGGCAGGCGGGGGGAGCGCGGGAAGCGCCATGACGGCCCATTACGATTGGCCACGTCGTGGCGACGATTCGTCCCGGATCGGTTGGCGGATCCAGCCAGCAGGCGCGTGATGCGGGCGTCCATCACCCGCCTGGAGCACCACCATGATCCTGATCCGACCCCTCCTGCTCGCCTCGTTGATGTGCGCCGGTACCGCCCACGGCGCAGAGGCGCGTTACCTGGGCCTGCTCAACCGGGCGCACGACAGCGTGGTGACTCTCGACGTCGCGCCTGCAGGCTCGGAAGCGTTCTCGCCCCGGTCGATCGATGTCCTGGCGGGTGGCGGCGGCAGCGCCATGGTCCGCCTGGCCGACGAAGGCTGCCGGTTCGATCTTCGTGTCGCGTTCCGCAACGGACGACGGGTGGTCTACCGCGATGTGGATGTCTGCAGGGGCGACACACTGGTCATCGCACCGCTGAAGAAGACACCCGGTGATCGTGCGGTCGCGCTGGAACCACGGACGCCAACGCGTGGCCGATAGCAGGGGGCGCGGCGAGTGCGGTCCGCCGTCCGCGCTTAAGGACCCGTAGGTGGCATGTGCTGCGCCACCAACCTCGCGACCCAGTCGATGAATACCCGCAGCTTGGCGCTGACATGCCGGTTTGGCGGGAACGCGAGATAGAGCGGCATCGCATCGATGTGCCACCCAGGGAACAGCCGGACCAATTCACCGGCGGCTAGATGCGGGGCGGCCATGTAGTCGGGAAGCCATAGCGCGCCCAGGCCCGCCACGCCTGCGGCGAGGTAGGCGTTGCCATCATCGACCGCAAGCAGCTGGCGTCCCCTCACGGTGACCTGTTCGTCGCCACGTTGCAGGGTGTAGGGCAGTACCGTGCCACTGCGCGAGCGAAGGTAGCCGACCACGCGATGCGGGGCCTGCTCCAGGTCCTGCGGATGGGCGGGTAGGCCTGCCTGCTGCAGGTAGGCAGGCGAGGCGTGGATGGCCGCCGGCAGATCGCCGATATGGCGGGCGACCAGCGATTGATCCGTGATCTGTCCACCCCGGATCACGCAGTCCACGTTCTCGTCGGTCAGGTCGACGTGGCGATCGCTGACGCCCAGATCGAGCTGGATCTCCGGATAGCGGGCCAGGAAGTCGCGCAGCGCAGGGACCAGCACCAGCCGCGCAAACGGGGCAGGCACATCCACCCGCAGCCGCCCGCGCGGGGCTGACGCGGCACTGGACAGACTGGTTTCTGCATCATCGATATCGGCCAGCAGCCGGATCACGCGCGCGTAGTAGGCCGCCCCATCGGCAGTGACATTCACCTGCCGGGTGGTTCTGTTGAGCAGGCGCACCCGCAGCCGCGCTTCCAGCTGCTGCACCAGTTGGGTGACTGTGGTGCGGCTCATGTGCAGCGTCTGGGCCGCCTTGGTGAAGCTGCCCGTGTCCACCACCCGGGCGAAGGCCTGCATTGCATCGAACCGGTCCATCTGCCTTCCACGGGGAGGATGATTGTTTGGATTCTACAAACAATGTGGGACAGCAGACCGCGTTTATCCGGTGCGCATGGCGGTCTACTGTGGCCTTTCATTCGTGATGGGCCGGTATCGGCCCAAGGCAGAGGTGGTTCATGGCAACACGTGACGTCGTTTTTCCGCCGGGCCGCCAGCCCCTGTACGAGCGCAACCGCTACTCGCCGGCAGTGCGGTCCAATGGCTTCCTGTTCGTGTCCGGCCAGGTCGGCAGCCGCGAAGATGGCTCGCCCGAACCCGAGCTGGAGGCGCAGGTGCGGCGTGCATTCGACAACCTCAGTGCGGTGCTCGGCGCGGCCGGCTGCACGTTCGATGATGTCGTCGACGTGACCGTGTTCCTGGTAAATCCCGAGCAGATCTTCGAGCGGGTGTGGGCCGTCGTTCCGGAGTACTGGGGTGAGGCGCCGTATCCCACGCTCACCGGTATCGGCGTGACCTGGCTGTATGGATTCGACGTGGAGATCAAGGTGATCGCCAAGCTGCCGTAGCACGCCTTCACGCCGTGACGGCTGCACCTTGCCGATAGTGGGCCGTCATCCTGCTTCCTGTTGCGGACCCACATGCCCCTGATTCCCGAGCGCGTGCGGCGCTGGCCCCGGCCGTGGCGCGTGGCGTTGCTCTCGCTGCTGGCGCTGTATGCGCTGTACCTGCTGGCGGGCAATGTATTCCTCAATACGCCGCTGTTCGATGCGGTGACCAACCGCAAACCTGAAAAATTCACCATGCAGACCGGGCCGGCACTGACCCTGATGCCTGGGCAGGCCGTGGTCTGGAACATCCGCATGCGCGGCCAGGCCAATCGAACGCAGTATGTGTTCCGTGCCGACCGCGCGAGTGCCTGGATCGATCTGCCGGCACTGTTGCGCAGGGAAGTGCGCATTCCGCGCATTGATGCGACAGGGGTGGAAGCCGAGGTCGAGCGGGTCGAAAAGGCGATCCCACCACCCCCGCGCGGTGACCGTGGCTGGACGCTGCGGTTCGATGCGATCCACAGCGACACCATCCGTAGCGGGCGCTTCGGCAAGCTGCTGATCGTGGGCCAGGGGCACGGTAACGTCGGTTTCCTCAAGCAGCTCAAGGGCGGCCCGTCGGAGCTGTTCGATTCCACGGCGGGCTTCGATGATGCCCAGGTCAGCTTCGACGGTGTCAACGTGCTGGACGATGCCCAAATCGCCGCGCGCTTCCACTTCCCGCGGCACTATCGTGATGACGCGCCGGGGTTGCAGAAACTCGGCATCACCTGGGCGCAGCTGCAGATCGATGCGCGCAGCCAGGGCCTGCGCATCGATACCGGCGGCCCACATGTCAAGGTGGGTAGTGCGGTCTCCAATGCACGCCTCACCGCGGACGTAACGCTGGAAGAGGGCGCCCTGCGACCGGGCAGCCGGTTGGTCTGGCGGCTTCCCCTGCACGCGGGCGTGAACGCCGATGACCGCGGCCTGCTGTCCCTGCAATTGGACGTGGCGCAGGACATGCGTGTCCAGGCCCGGCTCCCGCGTGACCCGGAAACGGGTAGCGAACTCAATGCCGATCTGCGCGTGACCGGCCGGAAGATTCCGTTCCAGGCGCCGGCCGAGCTGCTTCCGCGGCTGTCTGGCAAGGTGCAGGGCGCCTGGCAGTTCCAGTCGCTCAACTGGATCAGCGATCTGTTCGTGAAGAAACCCTGGTTCCACCTCGACGGCGGTGGGCTGCTCAAGGCAGACGTCATCATCGCCGACGGTCAACTGGCGCCGGGCAGTACGGTGGATATCCCGCAGGTGGCCGCCGTAGCCGAGGTTGCAGGGGTCCGGATGCGCGGCGACGCCCACGCACAGGGTCGGATCGTGGAGGGCGAACCACCGCAGGCCGAGCTGAAGGTACAGATCCCGCGCTTCCAGGCTGCGCCAACCAACGCGCCGAAGGCGGTGTTGTTCGATGGCCGCCAACTGGCGCTGACCCTGCGCGGGGATGCGCGGTTGAAGCAGTTGAGCGACGGCATGCGCGCCCAGCTGCGCTTCACCGATGCGCGGGTGCCCGACCTCACCGCCTACAACCGTTATCTGGGCAACGACAACGTGCGCCTGCTCGGCGGTACCGGTCTGCTCAGCGGTGATGTGTCGCTGGATGCCTCCGGTCGGGTAGGCAAGGGCAGTGCCGATCTTCGTGGCACCGGCGCCCGGCTCAGTGTGGCCGGCATCGCGATGCGCGGCGATGCGCAGCTGCAGGCGCGTCTGCAGCGTGCGGATTTCGACAGCCGCCAGTTTGATCTCGGTGGCACCACGGTGGACCTGCGCAACATCCACGTGGGTGATGAAAAGAGTGACGGGCGTTGGTGGGGCAAGGTGGCGATCCGCAGTGGCCACATCGATGCGGCCGCGCCGTTCCAGGTGGATGGCCTGGCCGACCTGCGCCTGCGCGATGCCGGGCCGTTGCTCGGCGTGTTCGCCCAGCGCAGCGAATACCCGCGCTGGGTGCTCGGGATGCTGGATTCCGGAGAGGTGCAGGCCAGTGGGCAGCTGCGCTGGCGAAGTGGCGAGCTGATCGTGGAGGATCTGCAGGCCGAGAACGAGCGACTGTCCCTGCAGGCGCGGCTGGATCTGAGTCATGGCAAGCGCCGTGGCGATCTCTACCTGCGCTGGGGCGTGCTGGGGGCCGGCATCGAGCTGCAGGGCGAGCAGCGCAAGTGGCACCTTGCCGGGGCCCGCGACTGGTATGCGGAGCAGCCGCGGCTGCTGCCGGCCAAGCCCGCCGCAACGAAGCCGGGTGACGGCACGCGCTGACCGGACGCATCTGTTCCCCCCTGGCCGGCGTGGCTTGGTATCCTCGCCGCGCCCACTGTCTGGTGACAGCGTGCCTTTTCGCCGTCATCGACCCGTCATCCCATGAGCAACAGCACCCACCGCGTCCAAGGCCTCAACAACGATGAGGTGGCCGCCGACTGGCCCGCCATCACCGACCGCGAGATCACCTGGCTCAGTGAGCGCTTCGCGCCGCTGGCGGGCGCGTGCCGGCTGCTGTGGCACAGCCCGCGACCGATGTCCGCCGCGGCCATTGTCGAGAGCGACGCGGGCCGGGTGTTCGTCAAGCGCCACCATGGCAGCGTCCGCACCGCGGCTGGCCTGGGCGAAGAGCATCGTTTCATCCGGCACCTGGCCGATCACGGCGTGCCCGTCGTCGAGGTACTGCGTGACCGCGATGGCGCCACTGCGGTGGAGCACGAAGGGTGGACCTACGAACTGCATGGCGTGGGCCATGGCCAGGATCTGTATCGCGATGCGCCCTCCTGGACGCTGTTGACCGATACCGCGCAGGCGCACGAAGCGGGGCGGATGCTGGCCAGACTGCATCTTGCATCGGCCAGCTACCACGCGCCCCAGCGCACCACTCATCTGCTGGTTGCCCGCGATGACCTGATCCGTGCCGCTGATCCCATCGCCGCCCTGCAGGCCGGGCTGGACGATCGCCCCGGGTTGGCGGCCTATCTTGCGCGGCAGGACTGGCAGGCCGATCTGCAGCGGGCGGTGCTGCCATGGCATGACGGCCTGGCCGAGCGGCTGCAGGCCGAACCGCGCCTGTGGGCGCACAACGACTGGCACGTGTCCAATCTGCTATGGCGGCAGGACGGCAGGTCCACCGTGGTCGATACCGTGCTCGATCTTGGGTTGGCCTCACCGACCAGTGCCTTGTTCGATCTGGCCACCGCCATCGAACGCAACGCGATTGCCTGGCTGGCGCTGGAAAGCGGCGAGGCGGCGGTGCGCGTGGATATCGCGCTGGCGCTGCTGGCCGGCTACCGCGCGATCGTGCCGCTGTCTGCCGAGCGCGTCCACCTGCTGGCCGATCTGCTGCCGATCGTGCAGCTGGATTTCGCACTCTCTGAAGTCGAGTACTTCGAGGCCGTGACCCACTCGCCGGCCAATGCCGACGTGGCGTACCACACCTTCCTGCTGGGGCATGCTGACTGGTTCAGCAGCCCGGCAGGGCAGGGCCTGCTGAAGGCGCTGCACGCCGCCGCCTGAGCGCAGGCTCGCAAATCCGTACGGTTTGTAGTGAAATAGTCACAGAAGCGGGGGTGCCTGGCGAAACCAGGCTGAGAGAGTCCCTTGGAACCTGATCCGGTTTGCACCGGCGTAGGGAGCTTTGAGCAGCAGGCATACCGCCGTGATGGGTCGGTGCGCGTGCTCGCCTTCGCTTCGTCTCCCCCAGCTGATGACGAATCGAATGAACCGTTGCTTCCGCCCCACGCTGTTGTCCGCCGCCCTCTGTGCCGCGCTGCCTCTTCATGCCAACGATCTCGCGGACGCGCCCGAGCGCTCGCCGACCGAGCTCGCCGCCGTGCGCGTGCAGGCGCATCAGCCGGCGTCCACCGCCACGCAGACCAGCAGTTTCGGCGCGGGTGACTGGAAGAGCACGCCTGCATCGGTGAACGTGCTGGATCGTGACCTGCTGGACAGCCGCCAGGTGCGCACGCTGTCCGAGCTGGCCAGCAACGATGCCTCGCTGGGCGACAGCTATGCACCGGTCGGTTACTACCAGAACATCGCGATCCGCGGTTTCCCGCTGGATACCGGCACCGGGTATCGCTTCAATGGCTTGGCCATCACCGGCGAGCAACGCCTGGCGCTGGAGAACATCCAGTCGGTGGAGATCCTCAAGGGCGAGGCCGGCCTCGCCGCGGGCGTCATGGCGCCGGGTGGGATCATCAATTACGTGGGCAAGCGCCCGGCCGAGGTCCGCAACGTCACCCTCGGCACCGATTCGGAAGGCTCGCGCTATACCGCGGTGGATCTCGGCCATTGGCTGTCGCCGCGCTTCGGCGTGCGCTTCAATGCGGCCTGGGAAGACAGCGATTCCTATATCGACCATGCCGACGGCCGCCGCAACTTCTACTCGCTGGCCACCGACTGGCTGATCGGCGAACGCGGCAAGCTGGAAGTGGATGCCAACTACCAGACCAGCGCGCAGCGCTCGGCCTCGGGCTATCAGCTGCTGGGCGCCACCGGGCTGCCGCGCGGCGTGGACCGCAAGCACCTGCTGGGGTACCAGGCCTGGCAGCGGCCGGTCGGCATCGACAGCACCAACCTGACCGCGCTGCATACCTACGATTTCAGCCCGAGCTGGCAGTCGCGGGTGTCGGCCAGCTACAGCCGCTCGGTGATCGACGACAACGTCGCCTTCGCCTACGGCTGCTACTACGCCGCCGGATGCGCCGATGGCAGCGTGCCGGGCAACTACTTCGCGCCCAACGGCGATTACGACATCTACGATTACCGCAGCCCGGACGATACCCGCCGCAACCTGGAATTCCGTGGCGAGCTGCGCGGCAGTTTCGCCACCGGCGATATCCGGCACGAGTTGAGCGTGGGTGCGGACCGTTTCGAGCGCACCGTGGACAAGCGCCGCAACGTCAACGAATACGTGGGCACTGCCAACATCCACGATGCACAGGTGCCGCAGTTCGACCCGTCGCCGCTGATGCCGGGCCCGTCCGCGCGGCGTCTGGACAGCGCGCAGACGGCGGTCTTCGCACTGGACCGGATGAGCTTCGGCGATTGGCAGTGGCTGGCCGGTGGGCGTTTCGTGCGCCTGGACGAGCGTGCCTACGACAAGCGTGGCAACCCGGAGCGGCACAGCCGCCTGTCGCGCTTCCTGCCGCAGACCGCGCTGGTCTGGAAGGCGACCGACGAGGTCAACGCCTATGTCAGCTACGTGCGGGGCATTTCGCTCGGCCAGGAAGCGCCGTTCTGGACCTCCAACGAAGGCACGTTCCTGCCCGCGGTGCTGTCGCGCCAGACCGAAGTGGGCGTCAAGTATGTGACCAGCGATGCGCTGACGTTGGGTGCCGCTCTGTTCCGCACTTCGCAGCCGTTCCAGTACGCCAAGCCGGACGGCAGTGATGCCGGCTACACCTTCGTCGAGGAAGGGCAGCAGACCCATACCGGGCTGGAGCTCACCGCACAGGGCCAGCTCACCGAGCGCCTGTCGCTGACCGCCAGTGCGAGCGTCCTGCGTGCCCGTGCACGCGATGTCGGCACGCCGGATTACGAAGGCCACCAGCTGATCAACGTGCCCAAGACGCGCGCGACCGTGCATGCGGAATACCAGCTGCCGTTCGTGACCGGCCTGGGGCTGACCGGTGGTTGGCGTTACGCGGCCTCCAACGTGGCCACTGCCGATGGTCGCGTGAGCGCACCGGCCTACAGCGTGTTCGACGCGGGCCTGCGCTTCAAACATCAGCTGGGCGAGCATCCGGTGACCTGGAACCTCTCGGTGGACAACCTGTTCAACCGCTTCTACTGGCGCGATACCGGCAGCAGCTCGGGTGACTACTACCTGTTCCCGGGCGCGCCGCGTCAGGCCCGTTTGTCGGTGACGTTCGCGCTATGAACCCGGCGATCCTGGAATGGTCGGCGGCCGGCGTCAGCATGCTCGGCGTGTGGCTGATGACGCGCCGGGTGCCCCTTGCCTGGCCGGTCGGTCTGATCTCGGTGGCCCTGTACGCGCTGGTGTTCGCCGAGGCCCGGCTCTACTCGGACACGCTGCTGCAGATCGTGTTCGGCGGCTTCCTGGTCTACGGCTGGGTGCGCTGGCGTGGCCAGGTCGAGGACGATGGGCGGGTCGCAATCGTGCCGCTGGCGCGGGTGGCCATGTGGCGTGACCTCGGCATCGGCGTCGCCTTCGGGATTGCGCTCGGCGCGGCGATGCACTTCCTCACCAATGCAGCGTTGCCGTGGCTGGATGCAATGCTGGCTGCGCTGAGTCTGGTCGCCCAGTGGTGGCAGGCGCGACGTCACACGGCCGCATGGTGGCTGTGGATCCTGGTCGACGTGGTCTACGTCGGCATGTACATGGTCAAGTCACTGCACGTGACCGCGGTGCTGTATCTGGTGTTCGTCGGCCTGGCCGTGATGGGGTTGCGGGCATGGACGGTGGCGCGCAACGACGCGCTGCTTCACAACGTAGAAGGGCGGCGCGTTTAAGTCCGCGCCGCCCGTCGTTACGTCAGGTCTGCACTCGACCCGGCGCGGTCAGAACCGCGCCGTGGCACCCACGAAGAAGGTGCGTGCACCGCCGTCGTAGTTGTTGCCTTCCTCGATGGTGGAGACATCGCCGAGGTTGAGCACGCCCGCGCGCACCGTCAGGTGCTCGTTGACGTCGTAGCCGGTGACCAGGTCCCAGGTGGTATACGCCTTGGCGAACGTGGCGCTGGTGGAGGACACCAGCTGTTCGCCGATGTGCTGCGCGCTCAGGTTGAGCGACCAGTCATCGGTGACCTGCCAGTCCAGCGAGGTATTGGCGGTCAGCTTGGGCACCACCAGCAGGCTGGCGCCGGTGGTGCGGTTCTTCGATTCCAGCATGCGCGTGGCGTTGGTGATCCAGTTCAGTCGCTCATGCAGGGGCACGGTGACGCTGGCTTCGACGCCGCGGGTACGGGCCTTCTGGATGTTCTGCGCGACCGTCCACCAGAAACCGTTGACGAAGCTGGTCGTCTGGCCGGGGATGTCACGCAGCGGGACCTGCTGGATCTTGTCATCGAAGTCGGTCAGGAAGTAGGTGGCCGAGGCCGACCAGCCGTTCTTGTCGTAGCCGACGCCCAGCTCGTAGTTGGTGCTGGTTTCCGGTTCCAGGTTCGGATTGCCGGCCATGTAGCAGCCGGTGGTCCCGTCGGCGCTGATCGAGCGGTTGGTCCAGCCTTCCACGGTCAACGCGGTGCAGCCGTTGCCACCGGACTGGGTCGCCGCGCCGGCGGTGCCCTGCTTCAGGGTGGGCGCGCGGAAGCCCTGCGAGACACCGCCGCGCACGGTCCAGTCATCGGACGGGTGCCAGACGCCGTAGACGCGCGGGCTCAGGTTGTCGTCGTAATTGTCGGTGTTGTCCCAGCGCAGGCCCACGGTGAGGATGAAGCGCTCGTGCAGCGTGATGTGGTCTTCGGCGAACAGCGCCCAGGAGTCGGCCTCACTGACCGGGCTGATCCGCCCGGTACCGGTCCAGGTGACCGGCACGGTGCCGATGGTGTCGCCGTTTTTCAGCTCTTCGCGCTTCCACTGGCCACCCACATTCAAGCTCTGCTCGACGCCCCAATGGAAGCTGCGGGTGAACGCGGTATCGAACACCGTCTCCTTGGAATGGTTGCCGACGGCGCTGCCCTTGTCTTCGTAATCGTTCTGTACCAGCGTCGTCTTGGACGTGGCGGCGTCGCCGTAGCGACCATCGTGCATGACCACGTAGCCGGTCTGCACCAGCTTGGACAGACCCCACGCACCGACCGCGCCCGCACCGCTGTTGCGCTGCTCGCCACGCGAGGCTTCAACGCCCACGGTGTGGTCATCGTTGACGCGCCAGTTGAGCAGGGCGTTGGCGTTCTCGGCCTTGTTGCCGGGCGTCTCCCGGCGGCCGGTATCCGATTCGCGGTTGGTGACATTGGCACCGACGCGCAGGCCCAGGTTCTCGGTCAGCGGACCACTGAACAGCGCGCCCATCTGGGTGGTATCGCCGCGGGTCGGGGAATCGGGCTTGCTGTAGTTGAACGTGACCGAGCCGCCCCATTCGCTGGCGATCTTGCGGGTGATGATGTTGATCACCCCGCCCATCGCATCCGAGCCGTACAACGAGGACATCGGCCCGCGGACCACCTCGATGCGCTCGATCATGTCCGGCGAGAGCCAGTTCAGGTCCTGCGGACCCAGGTCATCGCGGTAGTTCACGCCGGAGGAATTGCCCTGGCGGCGGCCGTCGATGAGGATCAGGGTGTACTGCTCGGGCAGGCCGCGCAGGCGGATCTTGGACTGCGCACCCGAAAGTGCATACCCGCCGGTCACGCCGGGCACGGTGCTCAGCAGCTGGCCGATGCTGCTGACCGGCTTGCGTTCGATCTCCTCGCGGGTGATCACGCTGATGCTGGCCGGGGCGTCCTTGATCCACTGCTGGGCGCCGGTGGCGGTGACCACCACGGTATCCATCTGGCGGGGTGAGGCGGCGGCATCCGCAGCGGCGTCGGCATGCGCCTGGGCGGTCAGTACCAGACCAATGGCGACGGCGAGGGTGGCGCCGGAACGACGGGAAGAAGGGGAGGGGTGCGACATCGCGAAAGTACTCCGTGGCTATGGGAGCCCGCTGGCGATGGCTGGGGACGTCCGTGTGGGGGTTTCAAGTAATCTTAACAATCGTATCACGAACCATTCGCATTTGAAATGTAGCGATACACAGCGATATCGACGGCTGCCGTTATCGCTGTGCGGGGTCGATCACGAGAAACCCTTCACAGCCGCGCGGCTCACTCCACAACACTCAACTGCCGGGTAAGGCTGGGCCGCAATGCCAGCTTGTGGGTGATGCTGGTGATGGTCCGGCGCGGGTCGGTCGGGTGCGTCCGGGAGGTGGTGCTGCTTCTTCCCTGGCGCCACAGCCCGAACATCACGATCTCCGCGCCCACCGGGTAGGCCTTCAGCCACGCCGCATCGGTGTGCCCGACGCTGACTTCGTAGAAATCCCGGCGGTCGGTCACGCCGGTCTGCTGATACTTCGGGGCACAGTTGAGGAAGGTAACGCCATGGGGGTCACCGGGCTGCGGCATGCGATGTGAGCGCACCGTCCCGAGCAGGGCCAGCGGCAGCTCGCTGGATGCCGAGCCAAGCCGTTCCCATGCTTCGTCATAGCGGTCCTGGCAGTAAAGGAAATTCGCCCAGTCGACCCGCTTCTTGCCCAGGCGCAGGGTCAGGTGCGCGGTCAGCAGCGTGTCGTCCTCGCACATCGCCTGCAGGATCAGCAGGTCGGTGAGGGTGCGCAGGTAACCGTCGAGTGGCGCGTCTCCCGGGAGAAGGGTCGGCCCGGCGCTGCCCCGCTTCAGGGCCTGCTGGAGGATCAACAAACGCAGCTCATGCCGGCCATCGCCCAGCGCAGGCAGGAACTCGGGATCGGTTCCGCTGGCGAGCAGGGTCTGCAGATGTGAGGGAGCGTTGTAACGGCACCCTGGCAGATGCTCAGCGCCCTTGTTCAACGCGATGTACGCAGGAACCGCGGCGGGAAGAGCACCGTCGGCACCGCTTCTGTCGTGCGCCGGGACGAATCGGACCGGCACGCTGCAGCCATCGCAGAGCAACGTGGGCAGGGTCTGCTGCGCGTCATGACGTTTCTGCAGGTCGGCCAACCGGTGCAGGGTGCCGTGCGTTCCCACGGCCTTGCGCATCTTGATTCCGCGACTCATCTGCAACCACTGCTTCGTTCAATGGCGACCATGATAGTCGTTTCGATCCATCGCCCTGCGTCGCGAACCGCAGCGCCTGCTCAGCCCGGGTAGGACGGGAAGCGCTGATCCGGGTGCGTCTTCTTCCATTCGGTGTGGGCCACGGTGCCCTCCCACGCAAGGAACGCAGCGGGGATGCGCCCGCGACCGGACCAGGTGGCACCGCTGTGCGGCAGCCAGAAGCGCGGCGGCAGTGCTTCGCGGGGAATCTTGGCCGGCTTGGCGCGCGGGGCGGGGCTGGCCGACCCCGCGCTGTCCACGACTGCCCGGATCCTGCGCTGCTGTTCCGGGCTGAAATCGGCATAGGAGGTCGTGAGCAGCACGAGTGCGCGCTCGAACGCCTCCTTCGTGGCGGCCCGCAGCAGCGCGCTTTCATCCATTCCCGATCGCGCGACCGCAGCTGCCAGGCTGGCCTTCATCGATGATGCGGAGGGGGCGGCGGAGGGCTTACGGGGCATGGGATTCCTGAGAAGGAGGGACGGACGGAGGGCACGATAGCAAATGCCAGCGTGAAGCCATCGGTTTGCGCAGGCCTACTCGTCGATCGTGTTGCCGGTCAGCAGCAGGCGGGCCTGCGACTGCCACCCGCCAATGAACAGATCGGGCTTGCCATCCCCATCCAGATCACCGCGCGCCATGCTCCAGCTGCGTCCGACCGCGGTGCCGGGAATCACCGAGGCAGTGACGTCGGTGAAGTTGCCCTTGCCATCGTTCTGCCAGGCGCGAACCTGCAGCGGCACGAAGCCGGGCACGTCGATGGCGCTGACCACCAGGTCCGGATGGCCATCCTCGTTGACATCCACCACCGTCCCGCCCCAGCTGGAGAAACGATGCGGGGGCAGACGTGCGGCGGTGTCATCCTTGAAACGGGCCTCGCCTTGATTGATCAGCAGGCGCGTCTGCGGATTCTTGTCCCAGGCCTGGTTGTTGCTGGTGAGGTTGAAGAAGACCAGGTCCAGACGCCCATCACCGTTCGCATCGAACGCATGGACTTCCCGCGTCTCGGTGGGAATCTGCGCTCCCAGGCGGTCGGTGGCATCGGTGAAGCGGCCGCGGCCATCGTTGATCAGCAGGCGGTTGATGGGATCCTGGCTGGCGATGGCCATGTCCAGATCGCCATCGCCATCCAGATCGGCCAGGGTAATGCCCTGTTCCTGCACGTTGATCGATGGCAGGTGGGTGGAGGTGGCATCGACGAAGTAGCCCGGGCGTGCGCGGTCATTGAGCCAGAGGAACGGTTGCGCCACACCGGCTTTGCCCTCCGTCGTGTTGCCCACCACGATGTCGGGCAGGCCATCGCCGTTGACATCACCGATGGCGACGCCGTTGGCCTGGCTCATCGCAGGAAGGCGCTCGCTGACCCGTACGAATCCACCCTGGCCGTCACCCAGGAACAGGTTGTGCTGCTCGGTGTCTTCAGCGATGAACAGCGCATCGATATGGCCGTCACCATCAACATCGGCCACGCGTACATGCTCGTTGTCGCCGGTGATCGTGCCGAACGCATCGGGCGCCTGTGTGAGCTTGCCGGTGCCATCGTTGAGGTAGAGCCGGTTGGCACCATTCTCCACCGCCACCGCGACATCCAGATCGCCATCGCCATCGGCATCCAGCAACGCCGCATCCAGTGCATGGAGCTCCGCGTCGGTGGGAACGTGAGTGGCGGTGACGTCGGTAAAAATGGTGCGCGACGGTTGCGACGGGGCAGCGCACGCCGTGACGGAGACGCCGAACAGGGAAGCGGCGAGGGCGAGGGCGAGGGAGGGGATCGTTGAGTGCATGCGGCTCGGGCTCCGAAGCGGTCGTTGAGTGCGTCCGTTGCGAGGGACACGCGTGCCACTGTAGGGGCGCTGGCGTCGGCTGGGTGCGAGGGCATGGCCCCACCAAGCTGTACTTTCGCCAAACTGAACAGGGGTCGGTTCATCCGCGGGTGCGCAATGTTCCGGCAATCTTCGGCCACCAGATTCGATTTCACACCGATACGTTTGGAGGATCCAACGATGCTCACCTCAACCGCTTTCAGCTTCCGTGGCCTGGCCATGGCATTGGCTCTGACCGCTGGCGTCATCGCCGCAGGCGATGCCTCCGCGCTGTCGCGCAAGGACAAGAACACACTGGTGGGTGCCGTGGTGGGTGGCGTCGCGGGGCACGTGCTGTCCAACGGCGACCCGATGATGACCGCAGGCGGTGCAGTGGCCGGCGGCGCGATCGGCAATGTGACCACCAAGGATCGCCGGGACAACCGCGACTATCGCCACGATCGCGATCGCCGCTATGACCGCGACCATCGTTACGAGCGCACCAGCCGCCACGACCGCCGTCACGACCAGCGTCGCTGGGACCATGACCGCCGTAACCACAACCGCGGCTGGCGCTGATCGGGGAAGAACGGACTCCTGCCCCGGCCACCGACGCGGATGCATGCCCCCGTTCCGTGTAAAAGCGCGCGCTTATGCCACCGGCGACAGGGTCTCTCCGGGGACCCGATTCCCCGCCGCCGCCAGCGGCACCGCAGTGATGCGGTGAGTGGCATGACGGTCATTCGCTGCGCGTTGCCTCAAAGCGATAGGGATTGCCCTGATCGGCAAAGCGCAGCAAATAGCGCGAACTGCGTGTCTTGCCATCGGACAACACAGGGTCCACCTGCACGCCGGTCCGACGGTGTTCGTGGTCAGCGCCGAGGTAGGTGTTGCTCGGATGGCTGAAGCCGTCATGGGGCGCTTCCCGTACGGCTGCACACGTGGCAAACAGCGGCGGCAGGGTGTGCAGGCGGCTACCCTGCAACAACCCGCAAAGCTGGGTGCTGCGGCGCCCGCGCTCACCTACGAAACACCCCTTTGAGCGATACCGACGAACCGTTTCGTCGGTCGGTTGAATCCAAGACCCATATCGGACATCGTTGCGGTCGCCGAGCTCATCGCTGGGACCGGCCAGACGCTGGCTTGTTAGCTGCACCCAGCCGCCCTAAGATCCAGCTTCCGTGCCCAAGGACTTCACTCGCTACGCGAGTCGGCTTGATTCCGGAGTTGAATGCGCTTGGAGCAAAAATGCATCGAAAATGTGCAGTTGCCATTCTTCTCGTCGCCGCCGGCTCCGCAGCGGCGGCGACGTCGCCCCTCAGTCCGTCAGATTTCTTTGGCACTTGGCGGTGCGGCCCAACTGTCATGCAGGGACCAGGCTTCACTGTCACGGTAACTGATGAAACCACCAAGCTTCCGGACGGCACCTTCACTGGTCACTCCCGTAGCGTGATATCAGCTCCAGGTAAGGCTCCTCTCACACTCCACGATCGCAGTAGCGGCACGTGGGAGCTTGTGGGTGACGTCGTGAGGTCTCGGATCAACCATGTCGAGTTTCTCTCGGCATCAGATCCATCAATCACAAAGGATGCCGGGCAGAGAGCGCAAGACGAGCAGCTAGCCAAGAAGTCCGTCTATGAATCTCGCATCCTTGAGTTCAATGGCACGCACTCGCGCTCCATTCCAGTCAACTCCATGTACAAAGATGCGGCTGTCGAGTCCACCTGTGAGCGGATCTAAGAATTCATTCAAGCCGACGCCGCTTCGCGGCTCGGCTTGACTGTCTGCTGGGAACGTTCGCTCCTGGCCGGAAGCGGAGCTTCGCCCAACGGGTAGGGCAGGGGAGAAACTATCCAGCATTGGGATTAGGGATGTTTATCGAGGGTAGGTAGGAAGACGCCGACCTTGCTATTGACACTTCGGATAGAAGCGCTGGCCTGCTTCGTGCGCACCACTCGCGATGTCGATTCCGGTCTCAGTTTTTGAGACTACTTCGGTCATAATTGGGAGGGCAGTTGGATGCCAAGCTGGCATCGACGCAATGGAACGTGTCAACTACAGGGGGCGTGACGATGGACAAGGAAGCCGCGCAGAACGCGCAGCAGCAAGGCGAAGGGCAGGACCCGCAGGAGAATGCGGACGCGCGCAACGGCGATGGCATGGATACGCCCGCGATGGACCATCAGCTGGAGCTGGCTCAGGTAGCGCTGGACTTCCACAAGCGCCAGGGCGAGAGCACCGCTGACAGCCAGGATCCGCAATGGGTGGCTGAGGGGCTCCAGCAGCATGTTGCCCAAGGTGCGGTGGGAGATCGTTACGACCGCGAGCAGGCCCACCGCGATGCGGTGGCGATCGCGGCCACGGTGGTGGGTTTCCGCGCGAACCAGGCGCAGGTGGCCGACTACCAGGCCACCGGTGGCGGCATCCGCAGCTGGTTTGCCGATGCGCTGGGCCGGGCATCCCAAGGCAACAGCGCCGACGGCACGAGCAAGTATTCGGTCCGCATTGATGCTGAGCTGGAAAAGGCAACGGCCCATGCCCGCGACACCATCAACTGCAGGAGCACGGGGTCGGTCAACCAGAGCGAGCACCTGCACGGGCACATTGCCGAACAGCACCACACCGATTCCTTCAACATCGATGCCGCGACACAGGATTCCGGCGTCCGCGCCGAGCGCCTGCAGTCACTCGAACCGAATTCTGTGGATATCCGTGTCAGCGACGGCAAGGAGACCGTGGACTATCAGTCCAAGTACGGTAAAACCTCCGATCACTCGGAACGCGGCTTCAAGAGGGGCGACTACGAAAACCAGGAGCGCCTCGTGCCGGCGGGGCAGGAAGGTCAGGTGGAGGGCGGCGCCAACCGCGTTCGCCACGATGGCGTGGAATCGGACCCACTCAGCCACGAAGAGGCCAAGCAGCGGCAGAAGGATGCACAGGAAGACGGCCGTTCCAAGGAATACAACTGGGACGACGTGGACCTGTTCACCATGGGCAAACAGGTGGCCAAGCAGGCGCTGCTGGCCGCCGCGTTGGCAGTGGCTGTGCAGGGCGTGCGCATTGGCGGCCGCCGTGCCTGGAATGCGTGGCAGGGAAACAAGAACCCGAGCCTGAAGGAAGACTGGGATGAGTTCTGCGATTCGGCCCTGCGCAGTGGCGTGCAATCCGGTGTGACCGTCGCTCTGGTCGGAGCCGTGGTGGCGGCGGCTCGGAAGGGTTTGTTCGGCACGGTGCTACAGTCGACCGATGCCACGCTCATCGCAATGGCGGTCTGCGTTGCGGTTGAGAATGCCCGCGTGCTGTACAAGCTCAGCAAGGAGGAATGCACCCTGGCCGAAGCAGCGGCCGAGCTGCTGGAAACCAACTTCATTGCCATTGCCACGTTGGCCGGCAGCTACGCGGGCGGTTCGCTTGGCTTTGCCATCGGTACGGTTTTCGGGGGTGTGTGCGCGCCGATCGGTGGCTTCATCGGCAGCTTCCTTGGCGGCACCCTCGCGTCGGCCGCTGCCAATGCCATCGTCAAGGTGACCCCGCGCCTGGTGGACTACTTGGTTGACCGCTCTAGCTCCATTGGCGCCAAGGTGCGCGATACGGCATCCGACGCCCTGTATACCTTAGCCGATTCGGTGCGTGCCGCAGCCCGCTGGGTGGGCGCATGACCGCCTCGATGCTGGATTCGCGCAAGCGGTTTCTGGATGACATGCAGCGCGCACTGCGCGGCGGCCACCCGGGCGTGGTGGTGACGACCCGTGAAAATGGGCGCTTGGACGTCCTGCTGGCCGAGCTGGCCGGCTCGCTGGGCCTGAAGCTGATCGAGTGGAATAGTGCCTTTGGCGAGGTGGACCCGCGCAGCAAGCTTCCGCGATTGGAGGTGGACGAAGCGCTGCCCGACCTGCGTGAAGCCATGCGAGAACTGATGGCGACCACGCTGACCGGCCGCCTGATCGTTGTGGCCGATGCGGGCATGTCGCTGGCCTCTCACCCGCGTGCCGTGCCGGCGCTGGGACAGATGCTGCAGCGGATGGCTAAGCAGGCCGCTGGGCGCTCGCTGGTGGTGCTTGTGACCCCGGATGGCGAACTGCCGCAGGCCGGCCAGCTGCCGGTGCTGCCGCAGGTGCGCCTGCACGCCCCGGGCGAGCAGGAAATTGCCCAGCTGGTGGCCGAGGAGTTCGGGCGGCATGACAAGGGCGCGGATGAAGCGTTGGCCGCGCCGCTGCGACAGGCGTGCATGGGGCTTGGTGAGAGTTCGGTGCGTGCGCTGCTTATGCAGGCTGCGCTGGACGAGCCGCGCGAAGCACGCAAGGTGCTGCGCGATGTGAACCGCGAGAAGGCGGCGCTCATCGCGGGCAGCAGCCCGCTGCAGGTGGTGTCGCCTATTGAAGAGAACGCCACCATCGGTGGCTTGGAGCAACTGCGTGGCTGGCTCAAGCAGCGCGGTGAGGTGTTCGCCGATCGCGCGGGCGCGGCCAAGCTTCGCGTGCGCCTGCCCAAGGGCGTGCTGATTGCGGGCATGCCCGGCTGTGGCAAATCGCTCACCGCCAAGCTGACGGCTAAGGAATTCAACCTGCCGCTACTGAAGCTGGATGTGGGACGCCTGATGGGCCGCTACGTGGGCGACAGCGAAGCCAATATGCGCAGCGCGTTGGCCACGGCCGAGGGCATGAGCCCTTGTATTCTGTGGATGGACGAACTTGAAAAGGCATTCTCGGGACTCGGCACTGGACAGGCATCGGAGGTATCCACCCGCCTGGTGGGCTATCTGTTGACTTGGATGCAGGAAAACACCCAGCCGGTGTTCGTGGTGGCCACGGCCAATGATGTGACTAAGCTGCCTCCGGAGCTACTGCGCAAGGGACGCTTCGACGAAGTGTTCTACGTGGACTTCCCCAACCACGGGGAGCGCCGCGCCATTCTGGATATTCATCTGGATGCGGACGAAGACGTAATCAGTGGGGTCGAGCGTGATGCGTTGTGCAAGCAGATGCGCGATTTCAGCGGTGCCGACATCGAGATGGCGGTGAGCGAGGCCCGGTTGCAGGCCTTCATCGCCAAAGAATCGCTGGCGGCCCATCACATCCAGCTGGCGGTGCACGAGACGGTGCCGCTAGGACAGACGCTTGCCGAGCAGATCCAGAAATCGCAGGAAAAGTTCTCGACGCTCAAGCTCCGGCCGGCCTCCGAGCCCGCTGCCGATGGTATGACCCTGGTACGCCTGCGGGAAATGGCGGTCGGGAATGAGAAGCAGCGCGCCCAGGCCGGCGGGCACGGCGATGCGCCCAATGACGTGCTGGAAAAGCTGGGCAAGGATGAAAGTGAGGCCGTGGCGCTGGCGGTGCTAAGACACCCGCACTGCCCGCAGAAGGTTCTGAGCTACTGGCTGGAGACGGACGCGTCGAACAAGCGGTTCAAGACTGCGTTGTTCGAGGCGGCGGCGCTACACATGGATGCACCTTCGGAATTGTTGGCAGATCTAGTGCGGTCGCGGGATAGACGGTTTGATGGGAAGCTTGCCGCCCAACTGCATACATTGCCCCATTGCGCGGGCAGTGTGCTGGAGGCCTTGATGGGTCTGCGTACCGACAACCAAGGGCGCCTGGCGATCCTGAAACACGCAAACTGTCCTTCGACAGTCTTGGGGAAATTTGCAAAATCGGTGGATGCCCAGCTACGCGCCGCTGCAGCATCACATGCATCGCTTCCTGATGTGACGCGTTCTACGTTGCTCAAGAGTGATGATGTCTTCGTGCTGGCTGCGCTGTCGGTCAATATCGCTTGCAGCCCTGAAGAGCGCGCACTCTGCCTCGACCTGGTCAAGGCTCATGGCATCGTGCGTGATGGCAAGTCTAGCCTTCTCTTTGATAAGGTGATGGACCAGCCGGCCCCCATGCACGAACGCGTGCAGGGCGTGCTGGCCACGTCCAGCGACGTGGCGGTACTCCGCGCGCTCGCGGCGCGGACGGATTTGACGGAGGAAGTGCAGCTTCAACTTGCTGGAAACGCGGAATTGATTGATGCCTTGGCAGTAAATCCAGCGCTGTATCCTAAGGCACAGGACAAGCTCCTTTCTGGCGAAGTAACCGAGTTCACTCTCGGTGGGGTGGTTACCGATCAGCTTTTGGCAAGCATGGCGTCTTCCGTGGTCGGCGTGGCATTGGGCTCGATCAAGCAGTTCCTGCGGACCAAGGATTCACAGAAGGTCGCACGTTTGCTTGCTTCAAACCCCGCGCTGGACACGCGGCTGATCGGCAAGGTCGCCGGCATCGGTGATGAAGAAACGCGCGTCCTGGTTGCAACGCGTGAATCGATTTCACTTGTGTGGGCACAGTGGCTAGTGGATACCGTGCCGACTCCTGGCGTCCTCATGGCATTGTCCAGAAACACTGCGGTCGCCGGCAGCTTCACCCAATCGTTTGCAGATGCTGCAATCGCTGTCTGCAACGGCGTGGACCGGCTGGAAATGATTGAAACTGGCGGCCTTTCCAAGGCGGTCATCCGTACCCTGTCCAGTTCCATCGGCGATGCGGAAGTGCAGGACGTGCTGGCTGATTTCACTCGCTGGGAGGGTCTGCTCAAGACGCAGCCGTCAGAAGACGAGGTGGAGGCAAAGAAGGGCAAGGCGCGCGCGCAGTTGCTGCGTGCATTACGCGACCGCGCCTACACGTTGGTGCAGGAGAATGCCGCGCTATCGAGCAAAGCCTGACTTGCAAGAGAAGCATTTCAAGGGCGTTGAAGTGCTGATCAGAAGGGGAACAGGGGGAATGCCATGCAAAAGGCACCCCCAGAACGCTTGCCTTGCTGCGAAGCGCACGTACGTGCGCGAACAGACGTGGCTCGATCCTGACGCTAACGCCTAAAACCGCAATGCGCGGCTGCTTGCCTTGCTGAAGGAGCCCGAAACCCGCGATGAGCTAGAGATCGGGCACATCTCCGATGCACGGTCCGACCATCTGTTCCCTAGAGGCAGTTGCACCCATTGGACAACGCATCGCGCGGCTCGCCATGGGCGAGTTTGCTTGGGAAGGGCCGCCGGAAGTGCGCTGGTACTGACTGACGTTGTTAAAGCTGGGGCACTTGCAGGCCCGCAATGACGCCGGCGAAGAAATCCAAACATTGCTGGGCCAACGGCGGATTGAGCTACTTCCCGACTAGGGATCGTTATCGGGGGGGGCGTCCGCCTCTGGCCGGAAGCGGACAGTCCAACCCTGCTTGCACTTCTTCATCTGCGCCGGCCGCGCGTCCAAGCAAACCAGTCTGACGGCATGTATCGGCCGGGCAGTTACCGAGACGGAGGCTTCGGGAACATGAGCTTGGGTGTCGCGGACAGCAGCCAGGCACCCATAGCAGCCCCGTATGCGAGTACCCCGCCCACTAGAAAGGTACCGAATAGGCTTCCGGTGAACAGTAGGTACAAGCTCCGAGGGCTGCTTCTGGCCGGTAGCGGACACACGCAAGTCTGTCCACCCGAGCTTGGTGTGTTCGTCGAGCCTGCCGCTGGATCAGGCGATGCGCTAGCCTGTTAGCGTGACTCAGCCGCCGTAAAATCAATCTGTATCGGAAGTTAAGACTCAAGCGTTGCGCGCAGGCGTCCTGAGCGACATGGCGAAGAGGCGAAATGCCCGGTCAAATGAATTATAGTTTGATCGCTTCGACAATCAGCTCGCGGACGTCTGCCGCGCCTAATTCTGCGGTATGCCGTTGGGTTGCGGTCTCTATGACGATCGAGAACATTCGCATCCCTCATGTGGTGATGCTCTCGAGCCGGCGCTTCATGCATCTTATCAACCGCTGTCCAGCAATTTCGGCTGCTGACCACTACTAATTTCACTCAAGTCGACTTTGCTTGGCGGGTCGATTATCTTCGGCGTTAGACCTCAATCACGGGTGATAGCGAAAGTGGCAGAAGCAGCCTCCATGTCTTACACGGTGTCGCGCGGCAACGAGCCCGGTGCAGTTCTCACCCCGCATTTGCACGAGGACGGCAAGTACGTAGCTAGCATGACCCGCTTCGAGCAAGATTATGTTCGTGTTGAGTCAGTCCGGGAGCTCGGCATCCTTGCTCAAAACGGCTTCAGTGTCCGGATGAGTAGTTCCTGCAGCGCGAATCATCGGGCACCCAGTCTTATCGCTCCCGGTTCGCTGCAGATTTCGTTTCTAGATCCGGTCGTGGATCCCTAACCGTTCATTGAAGCCGCGCACGCTTCTCTGGTCGGCTTGATTCAGGCGTCGGACAGCTTCCGCTTCTGGTCGGATGCGGCATGGAAGAAGGACAGCGGGCACGTGGCATTGTGATCGGGGCGTATTGTATGGCGGGGGTGAACCGATACCCGAATGGTCACCATTTGCCCGCATCTCTGCCCAGCGTTACTCTTGCCTCATGTCTACTTCAATCTCCGCAGCGCTCGATGCCGAGCGCGGCCCCGCTGAGCATGATGTGCGCACCCAGATCATCCAGGCTGCCACCGCCCATTTCAGCCACTACGGCTACGACAAGACCACGGTGTCCGACCTGGCCAAAGCCATCGGCTTTTCCAAGGCCTACATCTACAAGTTTTTCGCCTCCAAGCAGGCGATCGGGGAGGTGATCTGCGCCAATTGCCTCGCCCAGATCGAAAGCGACGTACATGCCGCCTTGGAAGGGGTTGAAGCGGCGCCGGATCGGCTTCGGGTCCTCTTCACCGCCATCGTGGAGGCCAGTCTTCGCTTGTTCCTCCAGGATCGCCGGCTCTATGAAATTGCCGTGGCGGCCGCGACGGATCAATGGCCGTCGACCCGGGCCTACCAAGGCCGCATCCGGCAGCTTGTCGAGGAAATTTTGAAAGATGGCCGCGCCTCCGGGGCGTTTGAGAACCAGACGGCGCTCGATCAGACCAGTCGCGCGGTGTACCAGATCCTTGTCCCGTATCTGAATCCGGTGACGCTTCCACACGTGTCGGTCATGCACGAAGAATCGCCCAATGCCCTGCAGGAGCTGGTTCTCAGGAGCCTTTCACCTCAACGGATGTGACTATTGACGAAAACGGTCACTAGGAACAGAATGCGTCCGGATACCCCACTCCGGAAGGCCGTATGCGTCGCCGTTTTGTAGTCCTAGCCATCTCCTGCGTTGTTCCGTTGTTCCTTGTGGCCTGCGGAACGTCGGACGATATCGACCCCCGCACCGCGCCCCCCATCGTCCGGGTTGCCCAGGTCCAAACGGGCGCGGGGAACGCACGCACGTTTACGGGCACCATTGCCGCACGGGTGCAGAGCGACCTGGCGTTCCGAGTGGGAGGCAAGGTCACCGAACGCCTCGTCGAGACCGGGCAGACCGTCAAGCGTGGTGACGTGCTTTACCGGATCGATCCCATCGATCTGAATCTGGCAGCGGCGTCCCAGCAGCAAGCGGTGATTGCGGCCCGGGCGCAGAGCGTCCAAGCCATTGCCGACGAAGCGCGGTATCGCGATCTGGCCGCCAAGGGTGTCGTGTCCCGGTCGGCCTATGATCAGATCAAGGCGGCGGCAGAGGCGGCCTCAGCGCAGCTCAGAGCAGCCGAAGCGCAAGCCCGGGTAGCGCGTAATGCCAGTCAATACACCGCGCTCATTGCCGATGCTGATGGGGTGGTCATGACCATCTCCGCTGAGCCCGGTCAGGTTGTGGCGGCGGGGCAGATCGTCGCCCGGCTTGCCCGTGCAGGCAGCAGGGAGGCAGTGGTCCAACTGCCCGAGACGCTGCGTCCCCAGATCGGCTCCGTGGCCTCGGCGTCCTCGTTCGGGGGCAGCGGCAAGGTCCCCGCGCGGTTGCGCGTGCTCTCAGAGTCCGCAGACCCCGCAACCCGGACCTTTGAAGCCCGCTACACCCTGGAAGACGGCAATACGCCGCTGCCGTTGGGGTCGACAGTGGCCGTAGCGCTTGCTGGCGCAGAGCCTGCCGGCGTCTCGGCTGGCGTTGAGGTTCCGCTGGGCGCGCTGTTCGATCCCGGCACCGGAACCGGCGTATGGGTGATCAGCGGTGAGCCGCTCAAGGCTCATTGGACGCCGGTCGCGGTCAAGCAGCTGGGCGACGACCAAGCCTTGGTGGAGGGCACTTTGAAGGCCTCGGATCGCGTGGCGGCGCTAGGCGCACATCTGCTCCGCGAAGGGCAGGTGGTTCGCCTGGCTGACAGCGCCACGAGCACCGCTGCGAACGGAGCCCGTCAGTGAGTGGTTTCAATCTGTCGGCGCTTGCGGTGCGCGAGCGTGCCATCACGGTCTTCTTGATCTTCCTGATTTCCGTTGCCGGCATTGTTTCTTTCTTCCAGCTTGGCCGCGCGGAGGACCCCGCGTTTACCGTCAAGGTCATGACTATCGTGACGGCCTGGCCGGGCGCTACGCCCACGGAGATGCAGGACCAGGTCGCCGAGAAGCTGGAAAAGCGATTGCAGGAGCTTCGCTGGTATGACCGCAGCGAAACCTATACGCGGCCTGGGCTGTCCTTCACCACGTTGACATTGCAGGACGGCACGCCGCCTTCGGAAGTGCAGGAGGAGTTCTACCAGGCGCGCAAGAAGATGGCCGACGAAGCGGCGAACCTGCCCGCAGGCGTGATCGGTCCGATGGTCAACGACGAATACGCGGATGTGACCTTCGCTCTGTTCGCATTGAAAGCGAGGGGTGAGCCGTTCCGCCTGCTTTCGCGTGATGCCGAGACGCTGCGTCAGCGATTGCTGCACGTTCCTGGCGTGAAAAAGGTCAACATCATTGGTGAGCAATCCGAGCGCATCTATGTGGAGCTGTCCCACGAGCGGTTGGCGAACTTGGGTATCACGCCACAGGAGGTATTCGGAGCGCTGAACGGACAGAATGCCCTGACCCCCGCAGGCTCGGTCGAGGCCAAGGGCCCGCAGATCTTCATTCGCCTCGATGGCGCACTGGATCAGCTGGACAAGATTCGCGATACGCCCATCGTTGCACAGGGAAAGACCCTCAAATTGCAGGACATTGCCACCGTCAAGCGGGGCTATGAGGATCCGTCGACCTTCATGATCCGCAACGGCGGCGAGCCGGCGATGCTGCTTGGGATCGTCATGCGCGACGGCTGGAATGGCCTGGATCTTGGCACCTCACTCGATGCGGAGGTCAAGAAGATCAATGACGGGCTTCCTGTGGGCATGGCACTGGACAAGGTCACCGACCAGGCCGTGAACATCAGCGCGTCGGTCGACGAGTTCATGATGAAGTTCTTCGCCGCGCTGCTGGTGGTGATGCTGGTCTGCTTTGTCAGCATGGGCTGGCGGGTGGGTGTCGTGGTGGCGGCAGCCGTGCCGCTGACGCTGGCTGCTGTGTTCATGGTGATGGCCGCAACCGGCAAGAACTTTGATCGCATCACGCTCGGCTCGCTGATCCTGGCACTGGGCCTGCTGGTGGACGACGCGATCATTGCCATCGAGATGATGGTAGTGAAGATGGAAGAGGGTTACAGCCGGGTCAAGGCATCGGCCTACGCGTGGAGCCATACGGCAGCGCCGATGCTGGCGGGCACCTTGGTGACTGCGGTGGGCTTCATGCCCAATGGCTTTGCACGGTCCACCGCGGGCGAATACACCAGCAACATGTTCTGGATCGTGGGCATCGCGCTGATCGTGTCGTGGGTGGTCGCGGTGTTCTTTACGCCGTACCTGGGTGTGAAGCTTCTGCCTGA
The DNA here is from genome assembly GCF_039673135.1 of Stenotrophomonas sp. TWI1151. Classification (NCBI taxonomy): domain Bacteria; kingdom Pseudomonadati; phylum Pseudomonadota; class Gammaproteobacteria; order Lysobacterales; family Lysobacteraceae; genus Stenotrophomonas; species Stenotrophomonas sp. TWI1151. The sequence goes on along the minus strand of NZ_JBDJLA010000001.1, from coordinate 729,016 downwards.
ACTCAAGGTTGTGGAAGGCGGTCACAGCAGTCTTTACGACACGCCGCGCTACAACGGCTTCCGGTCGATCCTGGCGCGCGTGATTGCGCGCAAGTGGCTTGCCGCAGGCTCGGTGATTGGCCTGTTTGTGCTTGCTGTAGTGGGCATGGGGCTGGTGAAAAAGCAGTTCTTCCCCATTTCCGATCGGCCGGAAGTGCTGGTCGAAGTGCAGATGCCCTACGGCACGGCCATCGAACAGACCAACCTGGCCACCAGGAAGGTGGAGCAGTGGCTCGCTGGGCAGGAAGAAGCGAAGATCGTCACGGCCTACATCGGTCAGGGCGCGCCCCGGTTCTATCTCGCCATCTCGCCGGAACTGCCGGACCCGGCGTTTGCCAAGATCGTGGTGCGTACCGACAGCCAGGAACAGCGCGATGCCTTGAAAGCACGGCTGCGTCAGGCGGTGGCGGAGGGCTTGGCGCCCGAAGCGCGGGTGCGTGTGACCCAGCTGGTGTTTGGGCCTTACTCACCTTACCCGGTGGCGTATCGCGTCAGTGGTCCGGACCCGGACGTCATCCGTGGCATTGCGGCCAAGGTTGAGCAGACCCTGCACGCCAGCCCGATGATGCGCACGGTCAACAGCGATTGGGGCGTGCGCACGCCAACGCTGCACTTCACGCTGGATCAGGACCGCCTGCAAGCGATGGGAATGACGTCGGCCTCTGTCTCGCAGCAACTGCAGTTCTTCCTGAGCGGGGTGCCGGTCACTGCCGTGCGCGAGGACATCCGCACCGTCGAGGTTGTCGCTCGGTCAGGCGGGGACACACGCCTGGATCCTGCGCGGATTGCGGATTTCACGTTGGTCGGCGCTGCGGGCCAGCGCGTGCCGCTGTCCCAGATCGGCACGGTGCAGGTCCGGATGGAAGAGCCGGTGCTGCGCCGCCGTGACCGGGTGCCTACCATCACCGTGCGCGGTGACATTGACGATGCGTTGCAGCCACCGGACGTATCGGCAGCGATCAGCAAGCAGCTTGAGCCCCTCATTGCCTCGCTGCCCGAGGGCTACGCCATTGCCCAGGCCGGTTCCATTGAGGAATCGGGCAAGGCAATGAGCGCCATGCTGCCGCTGTTCCCGATCATGCTGGCGGTGACCCTGCTGATCATCATCCTGCAGGTGCGGTCCATCTCGGCAATGATCATGGTCTTCATGACCAGTCCGTTGGGGCTGATCGGCGTGGTCCCAACGCTGCTGCTGTTCCAGCAGCCGTTCGGCATCAACGCGCTGGTGGGGTTGATTGCGTTGTCAGGCATCTTGATGCGCAACACGCTCATCCTCATCGGCCAGATTCACGAGAACGAAGAAGCCGGGATGGAAACCTTCCACGCCATCATCGAGGCGACGGTTCACCGAGCGCGCCCGGTGATCCTGACGTCCCTGGCAGCGGTGCTTGCGTTCATTCCGCTGACCCATTCGGTGTTCTGGGGAACGCTTGCCTACACGTTGATTGGCGGCACCATCGCCGGCACCGTGATGACGCTGGTCTTCCTGCCGGCGATGTATGCCATCTGGTTCAAGGTCCGAGCGGAAAAGACCCCCGTTGCCTGACATTGGCCCGGACCGCTTTTATATGGGAGTGATTCATGAGCATTGCTGACAAAGACCGCATCGTGGTGACCGGAATGGGCGTAGTCAGCCCACTCGGCTGCGGGGTTGAAACCGTGTGGTCCCGTCTGTTGGCGGGGCGCTCCGGCATCGGATCGCTGGGTGCTGATCTTGCGGCCGGAACCGGCAGTGAAGTCGGCGGACGTGTGCCTGACCGCGTTCAAGACCCGGAGGCGGGCTTTGATTCCACCGGGATCATTGCGCCAAAAGATCTCAAGAAGATGGATCGGTTCGTTGAGTTTGCGCTGGTTGCCGCGCATGAAGCGCTTGAGCAGGCGGGCTGGCATGATGCCGATGAACGCGGGCTGCTGCGAACCGCCACCGTGATTGCCACCGGGATAGGCGGGTTTGGATCGATCGTCAATGCGGTCCACACCACCGACAGCCGCGGGCCTGGTCGATTGTCGCCGTTCACTGCGCCCACCTTCCTGGCCAACATGGCGTCTGGGCAGGCATCGATCCGCTACGGGTTCAAGGGACCGCAGGGCGCGCCCGTGACGGCGTGCGCAGCGGGCGTCCAGGCGATCGGCGACGCAGCGCGCCTCATCCGGGCCGGAGAGGCGGACATCGCGCTGTGCGGTGGGGCGGAGGCCGCGATGCACCGGGTCAGCCTGGGGGGCTTCGCGGCGGCCAAGGCGTTGAGTACCTCTTTCAATGACACCCCACAAGCAGCGTCTCGCCCCTTCGATGCGCAGCGGGACGGGTTCGTCATGTCGGAAGGGGCAGGGTTGCTGGTCATTGAGCGGCTGGACCACGCCCTGGCGCGTGGGGCCAAGCCGCTTGCCGAACTGGTTGGCTACGGCACAACCTCTGATGCCTACCATCTGACGGCCGGTCCCGACGACGGCAGTGGCGCGCGGCGGGCGATGGAGATTGCGCTGGCGCAGGCGGGCATCACGCCGGCGCAGGTGGATCACATCAATGCGCATGCGACCTCTACGCAGGTCGGTGATCGGGCAGAGCTCGCGTCGATGCGGGCGCTGTTTGGTTCCCGCTCCGATCTGCTGATCTCTGCCACCAAGTCCAGCACGGGCCACCTGCTCGGAGCGGCTGGCGGCATTGAGGCCATCTTCACCGTTCTTGCCCTGCGTGATCAGGTTGCGCCCGCGACCCTCAATCTCGAACATCCTGACGCGCTGGCAGAAGGGCTCTCAATCGTCGCCGGTCAGCCACAGAAGGCAGATATCGAATTTGCCCTGAGCAACGGGTTTGGGTTTGGCGGCGTCAATGCCAGTGTGCTGTTCCGACGCCTATGAACGCGGCTGCCTCAAGCTCCTTCGCAAGCAAAACCACGCTGCGCTGGGAGAATGCCAGGGCGCAGAGCCGACGGTGCATCCTGGACGCGGCCGCTACCGTGTTCGCAGAGGAAGGGTTTGAGGGCGCAACGATGAGGCGCATCGCTGCTGTCTGTGGCGTCACCAAGGTCACGATCTACGCGCATTATCGTGACAAAGAGCGCCTCTACAAGGCGGTCATGGACAGCCATCTCGCAGCGATGGCGTCGGGTAAGCCCGACATGCAGGGAACGGCAGGCCTGGGCGACGCGCTGATGCGCATCAGTAGTGGTATCGGACGACTGGCGGCAGATGCTTCCTGTCGGGCATTCTGCGCCTCGTTGTCGCGCTCCATTTACGCCAGTGAGGTCTACATCGAACATTGGAACGCGATGCTGGAGCCGTATCTCACGTGTGCGGAGCAAGCGTTTGCGAAGGCTTCAGTCCGCGCGAGCAATGCCGGTGACGGCGAGAAGTTCCTCACGCTCCTCCTTGCAGGGCATGGCCTGCCTGGTGGGGCAAGGCCCATGGCCGAGTGCGGTGCAACCGTCGCGCTTTTTGTGCGGGCCTATGACGCCTTCGGGCAGTGACCCGTATGGCTTAGAATCGGCCTGAAACCTGCCATCGGATCGTCAAGGAGACGTGCCTGCAATGATAAGGATATCCATGCCCACTTTCCTCGCCGCTGCGTTTTCCGCTGTCGGCTTGACGACGTTTGCAGCAGCGACCGAGGCGCTGCCCAGCGGATTGGAGGTGGCGCTCCACCGCGTAGCGGCCGTCGCGCAGGCGCCCGCCTCGACGCAGGCAGCAGAGACATTGTGGGGAACGCCGTTGGATGCGCCCGTGGTGCTGCATGACCGCACCACCGGAACACGTTGGCGTTTGAATGCCGTCACTGGCGGTGTGGAGTCTGTTGCGCTGCGCAAGGATCAACCGCCCGCGAACACCTGCATCGACATCGACGGCACCTCCAACGTGCTGTTGGTGCTGCCTCTGCCCGTGGACAACGACGGACTCGCGACCCTGTTCTGGCATGAACAATGGCACTGCGTGCAGACAGCGCTTGGACTCTCGGCGTCTGAAGGCGATACAGCGCATCTGGATGACGAGAGTGGCCGAACGGCAGTGCGATTGGAGCTGCGTGCGCTCGGGCAGGCGCTGTCCGCGACCGATGATGGCGATCGCCGAAGGCATATCGCGGCCGCGTTGCGGTTCCGGGCGCTTCGATCTGGCGAGGTGGCGTCGGGCGCCCGCGCGCTCGCCGAAGAGGCGAAGGTTGAACGCAACGAGGGCCTTGCCGAGTACACAGGCCGCAAGGTGGCGGCCGCTGCCAACGGAGAGAGTGTGCTGCCCGTGTTGGTGAGGACGCTGGCTGCGGCAGATGCCTCGGCAAGCTATGTCCGCTCGGCGGCGTACGTGACCGGGCCGGCGTACGGCGTTCTGCTGGATCGTTGGTCCCCGGGCTGGCGCAGCGGACTGTCGACCACGTCCGACCTGCCCGGGCTGCTGGCCGATCAACTCGGTATGCCGCCCAGCGCGTCCGATCTCGAGGACATCGGGCGCGGTTATGGGATGGACGAGGTGCGTGCGCAGGAGCAGGAGCGCGCAGCGATCCGGGCGCAGCGCATTGCTGTGTATCGCGAACGGTTCCTCGGAAGCGATGCCGTTCGGCTGCCACTGAGCAAGCCCTCCGCGTCGTTCGATCCGCGCACGCTCCTTCCGCTGGGCGAGGTGGGAACGGTCTATACGCCGCTGACGGTGCGCGACGAATGGGGCGAGCTGACGGCGGAATCTGGTGCGTTGCTGTCGAAAGACTGGAGGCTCGTGACCTTGGGCGGCGGCGCGCTTGCTGGTGGTGCCTCGAACTGGACAGGACCAGGCTGGAGCCTCGCTCTCAGCGAGGGCTGGCAACTGGAGAGGGACTCTGACGGGTGGCGTCTGACGCGCCGGAAGGAAGACGGTAACCGCAGGTAGAAGAGGTGCTGGATCGTCTGCGACCTACCGCATCTCCACCACCACCTTGCCCTTGGCCCGGCCGCTCTCAACGTGGGCCAGGGCGCCTTGGGTCTGCTGGAACGGGAAGACCCGGTCGATGACCGGATGGATCGCACCAGCCTCCACCAGCGAGGTGATCTCGCTCAACTGCTGGCCGCTGGCCCGCATGAACACGAAGGTGTACGTCACGCCCTTCTGCTTGGCCTTGCTGCGGATGCCATGGCTGAGCAGGCGCATGACCTGCTTGAGCGGCCAGGCCAGCGCGCGCGCACTGGCAAACGCGGGCGTGGGTGGCCCCGAGATCGAAATGAGATGCCCGCCCGGCCTGAGGATCTGCAGCGAGCGGGTCAGTTCATCCTTGCCGAGGCTGTTGAGCACCACATCGTAGTCGCGCAGTTCCGTCGCGAAATCCTGCTGTTTGTAATCAATGACGACGTCTGCGCCGAGATCCTTCACCCACGCGACGTTGGCGGTACTGGTGGTGGTGGCCACGAAGGCGCCCAGATGCTTGGCCAGCTGGATCGCCACCGTCCCGACGCCGCCGGAGCCGGCCTGGATGAAGACCTTCTGCCCAGCTTTGAGCTGGGCGGTTTCGACCAGTGCCTGCCATGCGGTCAGCGCGACCAGGGGCAGCGAGGCGGCCTCCACCATGGCGAGGTTGCCGGGTTTGAGCGCCACCGAGGCAGCATTGACCGCAATGAATTCGGCGAACGTGCCGATGCGATCATCGTCGGGACGCGCATACACCTCATCGCCGGGGTTGAAGTGGTGCACCCCGGCACCGACACTTACCACCGTGCCGGCCATATCGTTGCCAAGAATCAGCGGCAGGCGATAAGGCAGGATCAGCTTGAACTCCCCGGTGCGTATCTTGGTGTCCAGCGCATTGACGCTGGCCGCGTGCACGCGGATGAGCACATCGTCATCGCGCAGCGGAGGCTGTGGGGCGTCGCCGATGCGGCCGGTCTCTTTTTTGCCATAACGGTCGACGAGGAAGGCTTTCATGGGCGGTGTGTCTCTGGTGGAGGGTTGCCGTCAGGCTGCGGGGCAGGGAACGTGGTGGGCGCATCAGTTATCGAGGAACGCTAGCGCGTCCCGAACGAACTCGTCGTGATACTGGAATATCCCGCCATGACCGGCGTCGTCGTAGAGGACCAGCGTTGCATCGGGAATGCGGTGGGCCAGATCGCCACTGTTGGGTGTGGGGACCATGATGTCGCTGTCCCCATTCGCGATGAGCACCGGGATACGGATGTCGCCCAGGTCCTGGGGCGATTGCCTGCCCCACGCGGTGATCGCCTTCAGTTGCCGCAGGAACGCCCCGGGTGAGGCTGGCCTGTCGCGATCATTCGTGCGTTCCTTCAACCGTTGCAGGAACGCGGTGGCCGCCTGTCGGCTGCGGGCGCTGGCGGTGAAGAACAGGTAGTACTTGGGATCGCGCCGCGTCAGCAGGCCCTTGAGGATCAAGGGCCAGGACACGCGGCCCACCCGGTCGATACCGCGGCCACCCGCTGGCCCGGTACCGGTCAGGATGAGCCGACGCACCAGGTCGGGCGCGTCCAGCACCACCTGCTGCGCAACGAAACCGCCGAGCGAGAAGCCGAGCAGATCGACGCTGCCCAAGCCCATCGTGCGAATCAGCGCGATCGTGTCCTGCGCCATTTCCGCGACGGTTACCGGTGCTTTGCCACCTGATCCTCCAATGCCACGGTAGTCGATGGCGATGACGCGATGCCTGCTGGCCAGGCCATCCACGATGTGCGGGTCGAAGTTGTCGAGCACCGCGCCCCAGTGGTTGAGCATGACCAGCGGGGAGCCGTTCTGCGGCCCCAGTTCGCGGTACGCGAAACGGGTGCCATCGACCTCCAGCGAGCGGGTCGGTGCATTCTCGAACGAACGTCTGGAGGCGGGGGGCGTGCTGGGAAGCGTCACGGTCGCGTACCTGTGGGGTCAGGGCTTCACTCGGTGGGGCGATAGCGTTCCGCCGCCTGCGCCTGCCGGATGTCCGAGAGCAGGCCCTGACGCGATGCGTCCAGCGTGTCCCAGCGTTCGGCCACATGCAGCGGTGGAATCGTGACGGTCTCGCGGCGATCAAAGCCGACCAGCGCCGCATCAACCAGCTCGCCGACATCCATCACCTCCGGCAACGTGTTGATGTCGATACCGGCCCGCTGCCAGATCTCGGTGCGCGTCGTCGCCGGCAGCACAGCCTGAACGTAGACCCCCTTGGGCGTCAGCTCCAGGCTGAGCCCCTGCGACAGGAACAGCACGAAGGCTTTGGTCGCACCGTAGACGGACATGCCGAACTCCGGCGCCAGCCCAACCACCGAGCCGATGTTGATGATCGCGCCTTCACCGGCGTTGGCCAGTCGCGGTGCAACCGCAGCGGCCAAGCGGGTCAGGGCGAGGGTGTTCAGCGTGATCAGTTGTTCGATGCTGTCGGCCGACTGCTCGGTGAAGCCACCGGATTGGGCGATGCCGGCGTTGTTGATCAGGATGCCGATGCGCGCATCCTCGCGGAGGCGGGCTTCAACGGTGGCCAGGTCGCTGCGCAGGGTGAGGTCGGCCGGAAGTACATCGATGGCAACGCCGGTGTCGTGGCGCAGGCGCACGGCCAGTGCGTCCAGCCGCGCCGTGTCGCGCGCGACCAGTACCAGATCGTGGCCGCGGCGAGCAAATCGTTCGGCGTAAACGGTGCCGATGCCGCTGGAGGCGCCGGTGATGAGGACAGCAGGAAGCAGGCTCATGGTGTGTCTCTTGACATGTAATGGGGGAACGGGGATGCAGCGCGGCGATGGCGACGGGGTTACTGCGCGAACGTGTCGGTCAGGGCGGGGTAGTCGGTGTAGCCTTCCGCGCCGCCGCCATACAACGTGGCCGGGTTAAGGGCGTTCAAGGGCGCGCCGGTTTCCAGGCGTTCGACCAGATCCGGATTGCTGATGAAGGCACGGCCAAAGGCGAACAGGTCGGCCTTGCCACCGGCGAGATGCGCGTTGGCCAGCTCCAGGTCATAGCCGTTGTTGGCCAGGTAGGTGCCGGTGAAACGGCGGCGCAGGCCGTCGAAGTCGAACGGGGCGACATCGCGCGGGCCGCCCGTCGCGCCTTCGACCACATGCAGGTAGACGACGCCCAGCGCGCTGAGCTGATCGACGATGTAGTCGTACTGCGGCTGCGGATCGCTGATGGTCGCGATGGCGTTGGCCGGCGAGACCGGCGAGAGGCGCACGCCGGTGCGATCGGCGCCGATCTCAGCGGCTACGGCCGCAGTGACCTCCAGCAGCAGGCGTGCACGGTTTTCGATCGAGCCGCCGTAGGCATCGGTGCGCTGGTTGGCGCCGTCCTTGATGAACTGCTCGAGCAGGTAGCCGTTGGCACCGTGGATTTCGACACCATCGAACCCGGCGGCGATCGCATTGGCGGCGGCCTGACGGAAGTCGTTGACGATGGCCGGCAGTTCGTCGATCTCCAGTGCACGCGGCTCGGACACATCGACAAAGCCGTTGTGGACGAAGGTCTTGGTGTGCGCCCGGATGGCCGAGGCGGACACGGGCGCGGCGTTGCCGGGCTGCAGATCCACGTGGGAGATGCGGCCCACGTGCCACAGCTGCACGAAGATGCGCCCGCCGCGCGCGTGCACGGCATCGTTGACCTTGCGCCAGCCATCGATCTGATCCTGCGTGTAAAGCCCCGGCGTGTCCTGGTAACCCTGGGCCTGCGCCGAGATCTGGGTGGCCTCGGTGATGATCAGGCCGGCCGAAGCGCGCTGGGCGTAGTAGGTGGCGGCGAACGGACCGGGCACAAGACCGGCCCCGGCGCGGTTGCGCGTCAACGGTGCCATCACGATGCGGTTGGCCAGGGACAGCGGGCCAAGGGGGTAGGACTGGAAGAGCGTCGAGGTCGTCATGGTGGGTGCGGGGTCGTGAGCGGTGAGGGATGGCGCAGGCGGGCCGGCAGTGGCGTCGCCTGGAAGTGACTCAATGATGATGACCGTAATCTTAGATGTCAATGGTTTGATGATGGTGATCATCTATCCGTGGTAAAGTGCGCGTCTATCGAGGCAGAACGGCAAGAGACCACCCGTCATGAAGGTCACCAAGGCACAGGCGCAGGCCAACCGGGCGCACATCGTCGACACCGCTTCCACGCTTTTCAGGGAGCGGGGCTACGACGGTGTGGGCGTCGCAGACCTCATGGCGGCCGCCGGCTTTACCCATGGCGGCTTCTACAAGCACTTCGGCTCCAAGGCCGACCTGATGGCGGAGGCAGCAAGCTGCGGCCTGGCGAGATCGGCCGATGCCGCCGCCGACATGGACCTGGCGAGCTTCATGCGCTACTACCTGTCCCGGCAGCATCGTGACGCGCCAGGCCAGGGCTGCACCATGTCGGCGCTGTGCACCGACGCGGCGCGTCAGCCGGATCCGGTCAAGGCGGCCTTCGCTGCAGGTATCGAGGCGCAGCTGGCCGTCTCTCCCTACGCGGAAGGGCAGGCCGACGGCCCCACGTCGGAACAGGCGCGTGCTCGGCGCATCGCGTTGATGGCCCAGGCGGTCGGCGCGATGGTGTTGTCCAGGTCCTGCCCGGACGACTCGCCGCTGGCGGACGAGATTCTGGATGTGTGCCGGGAAGACGTGCTGGCGCGGTTGGGTGGTGTGCCCAACGGCTGACGCGTGCTGGCCCAGATCCGCAACGCGCAGTACGTGGCGCGCAACGCGTGTCCTGCCACTCGTCCGGTCGCCTCATGTCGTCGTGCGCGCGCCTCGTGCGCTAGCGATGGAAAAGCGTGCACGTCGCCTCTAGCTGGCTCACCGCTTGGTTCGCCTGACCGGGCCTGAAAATCGGAGGCTGCGTCTTGTACCACGCCGGTGGCAGCCCATCATCACGCTCCCTCTACGTCTCCCAGCTTCAACTGAATGCCGGTCATGGCGCTGGTGAAAAGGCCGCTATAGTCCGAACACCCCAGACAAAGGAGGCACTGCAATGTTTCTGACCACAAAACAAATGACGACGGCGCGTACGCTGGCTGTGGCAATCATCGCTACCGTAGGCCTCAGTTCCTGCGCCACGTACAAGGACGAGTTCGCAACGATCAACTCACGCCTTGATCAACTCGACACGAAAGTGCAGGGCGCGGCCCAGAGCGCCGAATCGGCCAATCAATCCGCGCAGCAGGCCAACCAGCGTCTGGATCAGATCGAAGGCCGTGTGCAGCAGCTCGAACAGGCGCCCCGCCGCAAGCCACGCGGTTGATCGCTCGTGCTCCGTGTGTGAGCAACGTTTGAATCGACAACGGGTGGCCTACGCAGGCCACCCGTTGTCGATGATCGTGCAATCGTCATTGCAAGGAAGTGTCCCATCCGTACGCACTCTTACCCCGTAGTCCTGGCCCTTCGCGGCGCACTGACCATGGCGCTGGCGCTGGCAAGCATCGGCGTGGCAAACGCCGAGGATGCGGCTGCGCAGCCGACAGCCGCTGTCGATGAACTCCCGCCAGGCCAGGAAGTATCCAACACCGTGATCGAACTCGCGGGCTGGGTGGTTGCCACCAAGGACAGCCAGGGCTATCCGTTCGCCATCATGGACAAGGCCGCTGCCCAGGTGCTGGTCTTCGATGGCGAGGGCCGGCTTCGCGGCGCGGCGTCCGGGCTGTTCGGCTCGGCCACCGGTGACCATACGGCCCCCGGTATTGCCGGTCTTGCGCTTCGCGAGATTCCGGGTCGGGACCGTACGACGCCTGCAGGTCGCTTCGTGGGCGGGTACGGCCCGTCGATCGATGCCGGTCGCGTGCTGTGGGTGGATTACGAGTCCGCCGTCTCCATCCATCCGACGGCGATGGGCGTCCCGGCCGAAAGGCGCGTGGAACGTCTGGCATCTCCCTCGCCGGACGACAACCGCGTTACCCATGGCTGCATCAATGTGTCGCCAGGGTTCTACGAGAAGGTCATCCAGGCGACGTTCGAGCGGGGCGGGGTGTTCTACGTCCTGCCGGACAAAGCGTCGATAGCGGAGACCTTCCCGGAGTTCGCGAAGAGCCGTGCGGCGACGCAGGGCGACGAGGGAACCCGGGCTGGCCCTGCCGGCAAGTGAGGAGCGCATCGCATCACGGTGCATGCCGTTCGAAGTGTGCTTCAAGCACGTTGATGTCTGCCTCAACAACGACAGCAGCCACGTAGCCATCCGGCCGGATCAGCAGCCACTCACCCGGCTCCAGACCCTAGGCCTCGGCGAAGTGTCCGGCCGCATCACGCAGATCGCCGCCCTGGCCGATGACATGCATGCGCAGACCCTTCCGCGCAGGTGCGGCGGCGCGGCGGGTTTCGTAACCCAGCAACGTCCAATGGGTCCCGCGAAAAACCTCGAACAGGCGTACTGGCTGACCCCCCGCACCCTGCAAAAGGGCGTCAGGGGCGCGGCAACCCGGCGTGATACGCCCACTTCGGAGCTCGGCAGGTAGCGAGAGCGAGGCGTCGGCGTACCCGAGGTCGAGCTGCTGGACCTCGCGCCCACGTCGATTGTCGCCGCGTTGTGCGTGGTCAAGCAGCGTGGTTGCAAGCCCGAGCATGGAGGCCGCAATGGGGCGTCGCTCTTGTTCGTACGTACCGAGAAGCGCGTCCGGTGCACCCTGCAGCACTGCAGCCAGTTTCCATCCAAGGTTGTACGCATCCTGCACGCTGGTGTTCAGGCCCTGGCCGCCGGTGGGTGGATGCGTATGGGCAGCATCGCCTGCCAGGAAGACGCGGCCGTCGCGGTAACGCTCTGCCAGCCGGGCGCTCATCTGGTAGGCCGAGGCCCATTGCACGTCGAGAACGGTGAGATCATGGCGACCGGTCCGCGCACGCACCATGGCACCGAGGCCGTCGGCCGAGAGGTCCACCTCACCCTCCAGCGGGACCGGCGCCTGCAGTTGGAACAGGCGTGTTCCCATGAGTGGACACAGAGAGATCCGTTGCGCCATGTCGTCCTGGTTGAACGTATGCCAGGCGTCGCGTGGCAGCCCTTGCAGCACGATGTCGGCCACCACCGCGCGCACGCCCAGCGTTTTGCCGGGGAAGCCGATACCCAGCGCCTGGCGCACGAAGCTGCGCCCGCCGTCGGTGCCGATCAGGTAGCGCGTGCGCACGGTCTGCTCGCCCGTTGGCGTGGCAAGACGGACGCTTACCCCGGTGTCGTCCTGCTCGACGCCGATCACTCCGTGTCCGAAGTCGACCCGGTGCCCCAGCTCCGCCAAGCGGTCGCGCATCACGGACTCGGTCAGGAACTGCGGCACCATCAGCGGCTGTCGATACGGTTCGGCCGGGGAAGCCGGCGCCGCTTCGATGACGGCGGCGTCCGTGTGGGTGCCATCAGCATGATGCGAGCGCGAGACCGGGTAGAGGCCGCCGGCCGCGAACAGCTGATCGACGATGCCCATTTCTTCGAAGACTTCCTGGCTACGCGGCTGGATACCTTTGCCACGCGACCCATGGAACGGGTTTTCCCGCTGCTCCACCAGGCGGAATGCCACGCCACGGCGGGCCAATTCGATGGCCAGGGTGAGGCCGGCTGCGCCGGCGCCACAGATCACTACGTCAGGGGTGTTGCCCATTGCATCGCTCCAGGTATGTGTAATATGCACTTACTTGGAGGGGATGCTATGCCGGTGAAAAAGAAGGTGCAAGATACACATAATTCGGCCGAGTTGAGGTCGCTTCACCTGTCGATGGTCAGCCTCGCCAGTGTGATGAACCGCCCGCGCAACGATGAACGGCTGATCCAGGAGGCGGGCGTGACGCTGGACCAGGCGTTGTTCCGGCTGCTGGTGGTGATCGAACGGGTAGGGCCGATCGGGGTGGTTGAGCTGGCCGATCGCCTGGGCCGGGATTACACGACCATCAGCCGTCAGGTGGCCAAGCTGGCTGCGATGGAACTGGTCACGCGTCGCGGTAACCCCCAGGACCGCCGCATCCGTGAGGCGACCATTGCGCCGAAGGGCAAGGACATGACGGACCGGTTGGATGCCGCACGTGAGCGGATCGGCCGGGAGATCTTCGCCTCCTGGCCTGCGCAGGATGTATCGGAGCTGGTGCGTTTGATGGCAAAGTTCGCCAGCGCGCTGGAAGCGCGGGAGCGCGAGCCGTAACGACGCACCGCGGACGTTTCAGCCCACCTGTTCGTCGCTTGGCCCAGTCACAACCTCAAGGCATTACACGTGAAAGGATTCCCGTTGCTTCCGCTGCTGCTTGCAGTGTCGTTACACGCCAGTGCCATCGTCATTCGCCACGATGTGGAGGATGCCGCGTACCGCGTTCGCGCCACCGAGTTTCCCGCCCTCGTGGACATGCCCGGCGAGGGCCACGGCGCGTTGATCGCACCACAGTGGGTGCTGACTGCCGCGCACACGCTGCCGATGCAGGCCGATCTCAAGCAGGTGATGATCAACGGTACTGCGCGGGAGGTTGAGCGCGTCATCACCCATCCCGGCTACAGGACGCTGCCCCAGACGTTGATCGATCAGGCCATGGCCAGCGGCGAGGCGATGCTGATCGTGGTGTTTCTCGCCTCGGGCGATGATGTTGCGCTGATCCGGTTGAAGGCGCCGGTCACCGACGTGGCGCCGGTGGCCCTTTACGGCGACAGCGACGAGGCCGGTCAGATCGCGAAGATTTTAGGAAAGGGTGCAACGGGTACCGGCGCCACCGGGCATTCTCCCAACGGCCCCAATCGCACCGAGCTCCGGCGTGCGTTCAACCGGATCACCAGTGCCTACGACCGCTGGCTCTGCTACGTGTTCGACGAACCGCCGGAAGCGTTGCCCCTCGAGGGCGTGCTGGGCAACGGCGACAGCGGTGGTCCGGTGCTCATCGAGCGCGATGGCCAATGGCTGCTGGCCGGGCAGGGCGCCTGGAAGGTCGTGCAGGGTAATGTGCTGACGGCTCGACCCGGGCGCTATGGTCAGGTGACCTGCAATGTGCGGATGAGCCACTACGCGGATTGGATTGAGCGCGTGATGACCGAGCAGCCGTAGGCAGTGCTGGAGGGCAGGATCTGGCGGACTGGCGTCGCCGCCAGCACGACGTCAGCTCCGATGCCTGGGCTATGATCCAGACGCCAGTAGCAAGGGAGCATCACTCACATGGATGTCGTGGAACCGCTGGATGTGCTTCGCACTTCCGTACGCCGCCTCACTTGGTTGACTGTCGCGCTTGCAGTGCTTGTCGTGGGCCTGACGGTGGCGGTCATCGCACTGTCGATGGCGCCGCGAGGTGCTCTCACCGTTGATGAAGTCCGCGCCCGTCGCATCGTTGTGCTGGATGACCAAGGCGTCATGCGCGTTGAGATGGGCCAGGATTCACATGATGCCGGCCGACGATCGCGCACAGCCGGCGTCTGGCTGTACGACGCCAAAGGCGACGAACGCGGTGGGATGGCAACCCACGAAGATGGCCTGGTAGGTCTTGCCTTCGATGCTCCGGTGGGGAAGGGCGAGGATCACCTGCGTGATCGCCTGAGCCTGCGCGTGGATGCCGATGGTGCGGCCCAGGTGCTGCTCACGGACAACCTGACCCGTGGCATCGTGGGCCTGCTGTCCGACGGTGCAGGCAACGGCGGGGTGGAGACGTATCGCTGGGACATGGGGGCAAAGCTCATCCATCGCCGTTACATCACGTTCGATCTGGACGAGCGGCAGGAACGCCCGTTGGGCGAGCCGCAGATGCAGTAGTCCGGCCTCAAGGGCTGTCGTCTGGAGGGCAGCCTGTGCGCGTCGGCGTACGCCGGTGAAGTGCGAAAGCGGTAGCCAGCATGCAGATGCCGGCGATGCCCATCACCCAGGCGAAGCCACCGGCCATCGCGCTGCGGTAAATCACTGCTGGCAAGGACCCCGTAACGGCAGCCGGGTGCTGGATCATGCTGTGCGCGTGCTGTGCGAGCACGAACTGCCCGGTTGCCGTCGCAGTGGTACGGAACTGCTGTACGGCCCACAGGCTCATCAGGCTGCCAAGCAATGCGATGCCCAGGCTCATCCCGGCTTGGCGCAGGGCATTCATGGTGGCTGAGGCGATACCTGCGCGTTCCGGTGGGGTGCGCGCCATGACCGCCATGCCCGTAGCTGGCACCGCCAGACCCATGCCTGCTCCCAGCGCCATGAGGCACATAGTGGCAAAGCCTCCGGCGGTGTCCGTAGTGAAACGGGCCATCGCACACAGCGCCAGCCCTGCCAATGCATAGCCCCACGCCAGCGCCGCATGCAGCCCGAGGCGCACGGCAATGCGGCCGAACATCAACGACACCACCCCCATCACCAGGAATTGAGGGGCCAGCTGCCATCCGGCCTGTGCCGCGGTCTTTCCCTGTACCTGCTGGAAGAACAATGAAAGGAAGAACAGGCTGGCATAGGCAGTTAAGCCGAGCACGAACGAGGCGAGATTGAGCAGGGCGAAGCGACGGTCGGCGAAAAGATCCAGCGGCAGCAGCGGGCGCGTGACCCGACGTTGTACCAGCGAGAACGCCAACAATGCCACCAGCGCCGTGATCAACGAGAACCAGGTAGCGGGTGCGGACCACCCGCGCCCGCCGATACCGATCAGCCCGTAGGAGAGGGCTGCCAAGGCCAGCGTGCTGAGGATCTGCCCAGCGGGATCCATGGCCGCGTGCTGAGGATGACGTCGCTCGGGAATGCTCCAGGCGCCCAGCGCCAGTGCCACCGCCCCCAACGGAAGGTTGATCAGGAAGATGCTCTGCCATCCGGTCCACTGTACGAGCAGGCCGCCCAGCAACGGCCCAAGCACCAGCGCCAGCGCGCTGAAGGCGGACCATCCTCCGATGGCGCGCGCCCGTTGGCCGGGGTCCGGAAACGCATGGGTGAGGAGGGGCATCGCACTGGGGATCAGCAGCGCTCCCGCCACGCCCTGGATCGTGCGGCCGATCACCAGGACCGGCAGATCGGTGGCGCACGCGCAGACCAGTGATCCGGCAATGAACGTTGCCACGCTCGCCAGCCACATCCGGCGATGGCCATGGCGGTCACTGAGAGGGCCGGCCGAGAGCATGAAAGCGGACAGCGCGATGGCATAGGCATTGATGACCCACTGCAGCCCGGCGAGGTCGGTCTGCAACGCCCGTTGCAGCGTCGGCAGCGCGACGTTGACGATGCTGATGTCCAGCGAGGCAAGGAAGGTACCGAGGTATGCGGCCAGCACCAACGCTGGCTTTTTGAAGTGCTGCATGGGACGGAGCCTGTAGAGCGACCGCGCTTATCCTAGATAATGACTGACCGTCGGTCAATGACCGACGGTCAGTCATCTGTCTCGGCGGATTACACTACCGACACCCATCGCTCCCCTTTCAATACCCACGATGCAGACCCCAGCCCCGGCCAGGCCACGCACCAAACCCGCCTCCATCCGTCTCGAAGAACTGATGGATGCGGCCGAGACGCTGTTCCTGTCGCGCGGGGTGGAACAGACGACGATCAGCGAGATCGTCGCTGCCGCCGATGTGGCCAAGGGCACGTTCTATACCTACTTCGCTTCAAAAACGGATGTACTGAGAGCCCTGGCGGAGCGCTACACGCAGCGCTTCGTGGACGCACTGGAGCAGGCGATGCAAGAGCATCCGGCGGATGATGGAGAGGCTCGCCTGCGCGCCTGGATCGAAGCGAGCATCGCCCTCTATGCCCGGACCCATGCCGTGCACGACGTGGTGTACGCCAACCATCATCATCTTGATCGAGCCAACCGCGAGCGGAATGCGCTCCTTCAGCAGTTGCAGGGCATCCTGGAAGTGGGGGTGGCATCCGGGCTATGGCAGCTGCCCAGTCCCAGGGTGACGGCCTCGTTGATCTATGCCGGTGTGCATGGCGCAACCGATGACTTGATCGCGACACCGGAGCAGGATGCGGCGGCATTCAGTGCGGCTGTGGTGGAGGATTGTCTGGCGATGGTCGGCGCTCGAAGACCATCCGTGCGCCCGAAGAAGCGCGGCTGAGCCGGTGGACAACTTCACCGTGGCAATGCCATCGCCAATGTCGCGCTGTATGCGGAGATCACCGCCGAAGCGCATCGCGATCCGGTGATTGCCCAGGTGCTGCGCCGGCACGACAGGCAGACCCGTGCGGCGATCACCGCGTGGTTGCGGCAGCACGACATCGCGCGCGGCCGCACGCCCGAAGACGCCGACACACGTAGCGGGCGCTGCTGGCAGCCACGATTGCAACCGTGCTGGGGAAGCAAGCGCAGTCACGTGGATTTCACGGATCGGCGCGGTTAATCCGCCTGTGGCGGCCTCCCCGCTGTCCCGTGTGGAGCGGATCCAATGCGCATGCTTCCTTCGCTTCTCCTTGTCTGCGCGCTGGCCCCGGTGGGGGCGACATACGCCCAGGCACCCAAGGCAGCTGTCGGGGCCGTGGCGTCACCGCATACCTCCGATGGCATGGCCTGCGACAGCCCGAACCAGTCGCAGGCCGGGCTCAACCAATGTGCCAGCAACAGCGCGCAGCGCGCCGATGCCGAGCTCAATCGGATCTATGCCAAGGTGCTGGCGCTCAATGCCCAGGACACGGTGTTCCTGGAACGGTTCAAGGCAGCCCAGCGCGCCTGGCTGGTGTTCCGCGATGCCCAGATCGCGGCGCGGTATCCGTCTCCAGACGACTATGGGAGCGTGCTGCCGATGTGCCAGAGCGTTGAATACGAGCAGCTGACCCTGGATCGGATCAAGCAGCTCAAGGCCTGGGTTGGCGGGGTCGAGGAGGGTGACGTGTGCGCCGGGTCCTATCCCATGAGCGGGCGCTAGCCGGGGCCGTTTAACGCGTCGGTACGGCCAGGTGCGCACACTGGTCCTGTCTGCACTGTCCCTCATGCACAGGAACCGGAGATCCCATGTCCTTCAACGCCCTCCTTGCGACCAAGACCGGCGATACCATCGCGGCCGGTGTCGTCCCGCTGACCGAGCAGGATCTGATGCCCGGCGACGTCACCGTTGCCGTGGAGTACTCCACGGTGAATTACAAGGACGCCCTCGCGCTGAGCGGGCGCTCGCCGGTGATCCGCACGTTTCCGCTGATTCCCGGTATCGATCTGGCCGGTGTGGTTGAAACGTCGACCCACCCCGGGTTTGCCCCGGGCGATCGCGTGCTGGTCAACGGCTGGGGTTTGAGCCAGACCCACCACGGAGGCTATGCGCAGAAGGCGCGCGTGCCCGGCGAGTGGCTGGTGAAGATTCCCGCGGCATTTTCCAGCCGCGATGCGATGGCGGTCGGTACCGCCGGCTACACCGCGATGCTCTCGGTACTGGCACTCGAGCACGGCGGGGTGAGTCCCGATCACGGCGATATCCTGGTCACCGGGGCCAACGGCGGCGCCGGCTCCATCGCGATCGCACTGCTGTCCACGCTGGGCTATCGGGTGGTTGCATCGACGGGTCGGCTGGAGGAGTCCGCGTATCTCAAGGCGCTGGGTGCGGCCGAGATCATCGATCGGGCGACCTTGTCCGCGCCAGGTGCACCGATCGCCAAGGAACGCTGGGCCGGTGCGATCGACGCGGTGGGCAGCCACACGTTGGCCAATGTGCTGGCGCAGACGCGCTATCGTGGCGTGGTGGCGGCCTTCGGATTGGCCCAAGGCGCGGATCTGCCGGGTTCGGTGCTGCCTTTCATCCTGCGCAACGTGACGCTCGCCGGCATCGACTCGGTCAACGCGCCTTACGCCGCGCGCGAGCAGGCCTGGACGCGCCTGGCTACCGATCTGGACCTGGGCAAGCTGGCGCGCACCACGCAGATGATCGGGCTGGCCGAGGTGCCGGCGCTGGCCGACCAGGTGCTGCAGGGGCGTGTACAGGGCCGCACTGTGGTCGACGTCAACGCGTGATCCTGTCGCGGCACTAAGCCGGGTGGGGGCCAGGCAGCTGCTTGACCAGCTGTTCGGCCATGGCCTTGTAGATCGGCACGCGGCACACCAGGCCGGAGACGCCGCGCGCGATCAGCACGGTGGCCAGAATGGGCAGCAGCATATCGCTGCTGTCGGTCAGCTCCAGCGAGATGACCGCCGAGGTCAACGGTGCCTGGGTGACGCCGGTCAGGTAGGCACACATCCCCAGCAGCACGAAGATGCGTTCATCGACCGAAGGCATGAGGGCGGCGAGGTTGTGGCCGAGCCCGGCGCCGACGGCCAGGGCGGGCGAGAACAGGCCGCCGGGAATACCGGCGACGTAAGAGACCAGATTGGCGACCAGCTTCATCAGGCCGAACTCGTGACCCACCGAGGGCGCTCCCTGCACCAGTCCCTTGGCCTGCTCGTAGCCGGTGCCGAAGGCCCCTGCGCCAAAGGCGGCGCCCAGCAGCACCAGGGCGAGCCCGCACAGCGCCGCCAGCAGGACCGGATGGCGCTGGCGCAGCGTGCCCAGCCAGCGTGGCCTGCCTTCCATGGTCAGCAGCACGGCTTTGGCGAACAGGCCGCCAAGCAGTCCCGCGACGGTGCCGCACAGCACGATCGCCAGCCAGGCCTGCCCCAGCGGCAACGTGGCAGTCACCTTGCCGAAGTACGTGTAGTTGCCGAGCAGGCCCAGCGACACCACGCCACCCACGATGACCGCGGTGAGCAGCGTGCCGGAGAAGCGGTGCTCGAAGCGGCCGCTGAGTTCTTCGATGGCAAACACGATGCCCGCCAGCGGGGTATTGAAGGCCGCCGCGATGCCGGCTGCGCCACCGGCGAGCAGAAAGTGGGACAGCTCTTTCGGATCGCGGAACCCGAACCATCGCCCGAACATGTACATCACGCTGGCACCGACGTGCACGGTAGGGCCCTCACGGCCGACCGAGGCGCCCCCGAGCAACGACAGCGTGGTCAAGGCGAGTTTGCCGGCCGATACGCCCAGCGAGAGATTGTCACGCCGGAACGTGGGCGTCGGGATCTCCAGGGCCGCGATCACCTGCGGAATGCCGCTGCCGCGGGTGGGCTTGAGCGCACCACTGGTCAGCCACGCCAACAGCGCGAACACGGTTGGGGTGAGCAGCAGCGCCCACCAGATCGACTGGGCGATGATCGACTGGAAGACCCGGAAGGCCGCATCGCTGGCCTTGGCAAACACGATCGCGACCAGGGCGACAGCCACGGCACCGCCCCACAGGGCCGCACGGCGCTTCCACGCATCCCTGGACAGGAGAGGGCGTTGAGGGTCTGGCGAGGTCATGGGGCGAATTATCCCACGGTGATTCGCCGGTCCTCTTCACCGAATCTGTCGGTTTGCGCTTTCAAGCGCGGGTGCCCGCGCGGTGCCCGGTCAGGCACGCTGCGGGTTTACGTGCCGCGAGTGTCCGCGCGATCGTGTGGATCCGGGCGAATTTCAGCGGTGTCTGGCGTACCGATGAGGTGGCGCGCGTTGCGTGCATGAGTCGCTCGAGCTTCCATGCCCATTTCAGGGCGGTCACGGCGATGAGCCCGCTGGACTTCCGCCCGGTGGTTGCGCGATGACATCGGGAGGAGCTGCGGGACACCGTGGTGTGGCCGCACTCCCATGATGCCCGCGATGTAAGCGGAGGTGCCGCCGGTCAGACCGGGGCGAAACCGCGGGTGGTCTTCTTTTCGTTCTTTTCCGCCTTCTTTTCCTTGGCGGTCTTGGCAGGTTTCTTCTTCTGCTCTTTCTGTTTGTTCAGGCCTTTGGCCATGGCGACGCTCTCCAGGTGGGTTGCAACGGAGGCGAGCATGGCACATCCGGTGTCGGCCGGCGCATCGGCGTGCGATGGGTGCGCTGAAGTGAATCCGGGGTGCGCCCGTTCATGGCGCAGGGATATCCCGATAAACCGCCTCGCTGCTCAGCACCTTCAGTCCATCCGGACCACTGTGCAGCCGCCGCTGCTCACCGACCGCCTGCTGCGATTGCAGGCGATAGCCGCTCATGTCGGGGTCGGCCAGTAAACACTGTCCGGCGTCGAACGCGCGCCGAAGATGGCCTGGCCCACGCGCACCACGGTCGCGCCTTCTTCGATGGCGATCTCGACATCACCTGACATGCCCATGGAGAGCTCCTCCAGGCTGATGCCCGTCGGCAGGGTGGGGCGCAGCCGGTCGCGCAGTTCGCGCAGGCGCGCAAAGCACGGGCGCACCTGTTCCGGATCCGGGGAGAACACCGCCAGGGTCATCAACCCGCGCACATGCAGATTCGGAAACGCTGGCAACTGCTGCACGAAGTCGGCGACCTCGATCGGGTCCAGGCCGTACTTGCTGTCTTCGCCCGAGGTGTTGACCTGCACGAACACATCCAGCGTGCGCTGCTCCAGTTCCAGCCGCTGATCCAGCGCCTGTGCCACGCGCAGGCTGTCCAGCGCCTGGAACTCGCTGGCGAAGCGTGCGACGTCACGTGCCTTGTTGGTCTGCAGGTGGCCGATCACCGACCAGCGCAGGCCGGGCAGGTCGGCCATCGCCGCCGCCTTGCGCTGGGCTTCCTGCACCTTGTTCTCGCCCAGCTCATGGCAGCCGGCCTCCCACGCCAGGCGCAGGCGGGCCTCATCGACGGTCTTGCTGACCGGCAGCAGGCGCACGCCGGCCGGGTCGCGGCCGGCCAGTGCGCAGGCGCGGGCGATGCGTTCGCGGACCATCGCCAGGTTGTGGCGGATCTCGTCGACAGTGGTGGCCTGGGGCCAGGTGGGGGCAGCGATGGGCATGGGGAGCTCCGGAAGCGGGGACGGCTGCGGCGCGTCGGCGCGCCAGCAGGGCGGTCCCGTAACAACGGACAGGTTGTCATAGCGCTACCCGAAAATCACCGCCCGCCGATGTCAGGGCGCGGCGGCGGCGTTCGGGCTGACGTAGTGCGTCTGTTCGTCGTCGTTGAGGAAGATCAGTTCCGGTTTGCCCTGCCAGGAGGTCAGCATCGCGCCGGTGCTGTTCTGGTGTTTGACGACCAGGGTGGCGCCGCGATCCGGGTTGGCGGTGACCTTGAATACCTCGGTGGTGCCGGTGGCATCGTCCAAGGTGAGGATGGCCTCGTCGCCGACATCGGCGGTGCCGTAGCCGCCACGCTCGGAGCCATCGGCGCCCAGCAGGATCAGGCCTGACAGCGGTGACGCACGCGGCCCCTGGGTGATGCCCTTGGTGAGCGGATCGGGGACGGGGGCGCCGAGAATCACCCGCGCCTGGCCACTGGCATCGCGGATCACCACGCCACGGGCGGTGATGACACGCTCCTCGGACTGGCTCTGGTGCAGGCGCAGCGCGGTCCAACCGGAAACGATCAGGGCGAGGCTGGAAACGACCAGCGTGGTGACGGTCAGCGCGCGCGACATGGGGTTCTCCGGATCCTTGGAAGGCTGCGACCATACCGGATACGCCCTTCACGGCACCAGTCGGAAAAGTCTGGGATTACATTCAGAGCGTGAGGTTGGTCACGGGATGGCTCAGCGGAAATCGCGGCTGTGGGTACGCACGCCGTCGATCAGGGTGTCGATGTTGTGCATCTGGCGGACGATCAGGTGCTGCACGCCGTCCACGCGCTCGAGCCGGCCGTCGATCTGCATCAGTTGCGCTTCAACCAGCACGCGATGCTGGCGGTCGGCGATTTTGCGCCAGACCACTGCATTGACCATGCCGCATTCGTCTTCCAGGGTGAGGAAGGTGACCCCGCTGGCAGTCTGCGGGCGCTGGCGCATGCGTACCAGCCCGGCAAACCGCACGCTGCGCCCGTGCGGCAGGGCGGCCAGTTCGTCGGAGCGGTGGCAGCGGCGCTGGCGCAGCTGGCTGCGGATGAAGGAGACCATGTGCCGGCCCAGCGTGGTGCCGGTGGTGTTGTAATCGGCCTGCATGTCCTCGAACGCGCTGGGCAGCGGCAGCGCGACGGCGGCTTCGGCGGTGGCGCGGGCCATGTCGAACAGCGGCAGCGGCTTTTCCACGCCGGAGACGTCCCAGCGCGCGCGATGGCGATGGCCGCTCAGGCCCTTGAGTGCACCGGCATCGGCCAGCAGGCCCTGGTGGCGACGGTCCAGCTGTGCGCGCTGGCTCAGGTCGGCCACGCTCTCAAAGGGCGAACGGTGGCGCGCCTGCACCACGCCGGTGGCGACCGCCTCGCTGAAGCCATCGACCAGGCGCAGCCCCAGCCGGATGCCAAATGGCCGGCCTGGCGAGGTGGGCGGCACCAGCGTGCAGTCCCAGTCGCTATAGCGCACATCCACCGGCAGCACTGGCACGCCATGACGGCGCGCGTCCTGCAGGATCTGGTCCGGGGTATAGAACCCCAGCGGCTGGCTGTTGATCAGGCTGGCGGCGAATGCGGAGGGGTGATGGCACTTGAGCCAGCAGCTGACATAGGTGATCAGCGCGAAGCTGGCCGCGTGGCTTTCCGGGAAGCCATAACTGCCGAAGCCCTTGATCTGCTCGAACAGGCGCTCACCGTATTCGCGGCTGTAGCCGTTGGCGGCCATGCCGGCGAGCAGTTTGTCGCGGTGCGGCTCCAGCCCACCGTGGCGCTTCCAGGCGGCCATCGAGCGGCGCAGTGCGTCAGCCTGGCCGGGGCTGAAGCCGGCGGCGGCGACCGCCAGCTGCATCACCTGTTCCTGGAACAGCGGCACGCCCAGGGTGCGTTTGAAGACCTTCTCCAGCGCGGGTGGGTAGTCGATCTCTTCGATGCCTTCTTCCTTGAGCTTCTTCCGTCGGTTCAGATACGGGTGGACCATGTCGCCCTGGATCGGGCCGGGGCGCACGATCGCCACTTCGATCACCAGGTCGTAGAAACAGCGCGGCTGCATGCGCGGCAGCATCGCCATCTGGGCGCGGGACTCGATCTGGAACACGCCCAGGGTGTCGGCGCGGCAGATCATGTCGTAGGTGGGCTCATCGCCCTGCGGAATCTTCGCCATGGTCATCGTCGGTCCGCCATGCGCTTCCAGCATCGCCAGGCATTTGCGTACCGCGGTGAGCATGCCCAGCGCCAGGCAGTCGACCTTCATCAGGCCGGTGACATCCAGGTCGTCCTTGTCCCACTGGATCACCGTGCGGTTGGCCATGGCCGCGTTTTCCACCGGCACCATCGTGGACAGGGGGTGTTCGGAGATCACGAAGCCGCCGGGGTGCTGGGACAGGTGGCGTGGAAAATCGACCAGTTCACTGGTCAGCGCCACCACCCGCCGCATCAGCGGGGTCTCCGGATCGAAGCCGCGCTCACGCAAGGCCTCCGGCAGCGGCTCATGGCTGCTCCAGCGGTCCAGGCAGGCGGCCAGTTCGTTGACCTGGTCCGGCGGCAGGCCAAGCACCCGCGCCACATCGCGTACCGCGCTGCGGCCCCGGTAGCTGATCGCCACGGCAGTCAAGGCGGCGCGTTCGCGGCCGTAGCGGTTGAACACGTACTGCAGCACTTCCTCGCGGCGTTCGTGTTCGAAGTCGATGTCGATATCCGGCGGCTCGTCGCGTTCGGCGGAAATGAAGCGCTCGAACAGCAGCTCCATCTCGCTGGGGTCGATCTCGGTCACGCCCAGTACGTAGCACACCGAGGAATTGGCGGCCGAGCCACGGCCCTGGCAGAGGATCTGCTGCCGGCGCGCGAAGCGCACGATGTCGTGCACGGTCAGGAAGTACGACTCGTACTGCTTGGTGTGGATCAGCGCCAGTTCGTGTTCGATCTGGTGGCGCTGCTGGGGCGTCTCGCCCGCGGGCCAACGCCATTGCATGCCTTCTTCCACCAGCACCCGCAGCCAGCTGGCCGGGTCGTGGCCGGCCGGTACCAGTTCGCGCGGGTAGGTGTACTTCAGTTGCTTGAGATCGAAGTGGCAGCGCTCGGCGATGCGCAGGGTCTCGGCCAGCAGCTCGGGCGGGTACAGCGTGGCCAGGGCCTGGCGGGTGCGCAGGTGACGCTCGCCGTTGGGGAACAACCGCCAGCCTGCCTCGCCGAGCGTGCAGTGGTGGCGGATTGCGGTGAGGGTGTCCTGCAGCGCGCGGCGGCGGCGCACGTGCATGTGCACATCGCCGCTGGCCACCAGTGGAATGCCCCGGTCGCGGCCGAAACGACGCAGGCGCTGCAGGCGCGCGCGATCATCGGCCTCGCGGTGCAGTTCAACGGCCAGCCACAGCCGCTGCGGAAAGCAGGCTTGCAGCCACTGCGCATCCTCGATGCCCGGGGCAGGGTCTGCCCACAGGCACAGCAGGCCGGCGTGCAGCGGTTCGATGTCGCTGCGCAGGCAGCGGTACTCGCCCTTGGGCGCGCGCCGGCGGCAGGTCGTGATCAACTGGCACAGCGCGGCGTAGCTGCCCTGGTCGGTGCACAGCAGCACCAGTTTCGGGCCGTCCTCCAGCTGGAATTCGGCACCGGTGATCAGGGGCAGTGCGTGCTTCTTCGCAGCCTGCCAGGCGCGCACGATACCGGCCAGCGAGCACTCATCGGTGATCGCCAGCGCGTGGTAGCCCTGGCCCTTGGCACGCGCGAACAACTCCTCGGCGATGGACGCGCCGCGCTGGAAACTGAAGGCCGACAGGCAATGCAGCTCGGCGTATCCGGGCAGCGGTGCGCTCATGCGAACCAGCCGTGCAGCATGAACGGTCCGCTGCGTGCATCGGCGGCGGTATACGCCCAGCCGCGCTGGCCTTGCGGCGTTTCGATGACGTAATAGTCGCGGCGGATGTCGCCGGCATCCCACCAGCCCGATTCGATCCGCTCCGGCCCAGACAGGATGCGCAGGTGCGGATCCTGCAGCGCCTGCGGCTGGGCCAGCAGCCAGCCCGGGCGCATCGGCAGCACCGGGGGCGGGGGCTTGGGCGCGCCCTGGGCGTCACCGGTCGCGCGTTCGGGCCGATGGTCGGCACGCAGCCCCAGCCCCTGCACAGCGTCATCGCCGAGCCGGGCGCGAAGACGCTCGCGCAGCTGCTCCCACGGCATCGCCTGCTGCGGGCGCGGGTCGAACAGATCGCGTGCGGCCGGGACGAACGGCGGCAGTTGCTCGGCCTGCAGGCGCAGGCCGCGGCTGCCCGCTGGCAACTGCAGATGATCCACACGGTTGCGGGCCAGTTCGAACAGCATCGCCGGTTCGCGCTCGGGCGCGAGCAGGCCGATCGAGAGGCGCGTATCGGGGTGGTGTTCGTGCTCGAACCACAGATCGAACTGCAGCACGCCGCCATCGCGCGAGCACAGGAATGCGGCCAGATCGGCGGTCAGGCGCCGCAACGGGAACAGCATGGCCTGGGTGGACTCGACCTCGTACTCGAACTCGATGCGCGCATCGAAGCGGTCCGGCGGCTGGAAATAGCGCAGCGGCGGCGTGCTGATCCCGCGCAGCGCATCCAGGTGCGCCAGCACCTGCGGCGGGAAGCGCCGGGCCAGGCTCTCGCGCGGCAGGCCGAACGCCGCGCCCAGCGTGCGCAACCCCGAGCGCGCCAGCACCGTGACCGCCTCGGCCGGCAACCCGCTGCGTTCGATCGGCACCTGGGCCAGCGCCGCCTCCACCTGGTGCGCACCCACGCCGAGCCGGCCATGCACGCGGGCCAGCACGCTGGCGGCATGCGGATTCGGTGCGGCCACCAGCCGGTGGCGGAAACCCAGTTCGGTCAGGCCACGGGTCAACCGCTGCTCGACCTTCGGCCAATCACCAAACAGCGCGCGGCTGGCCCGGATTTCCAGTGCCAGCGCGTGCGGGAAATCCAGGCTGACCTGCGAGCTGATGCCGTACAGCCAACTGGCCAACAGCTGGCGGGTGGCCTGTTCGGCGCGCGGGTCGTACTCCACGGTGAGCATGTCGCGGGTGAGCACCTGCGCAGCTGAGAGCAGCATGCCGCGGCGCAGCCCGAGCTGCCGGGCCGAGGGACTGACCGCATGCAGCACGCGTCGCTGCGCCGGGCCGGTGACCAGCACCAGCGGCGCGGCCGGGTCCGGTTGCTGGCGCAGGGCGGCATCCAGCGCCAGGTGCGGCAGCAGCAGGCAGGCCCAGTCCACGGCGGCGGCTCAATGAGCCACGGCCAGCGGCAGCGGCTGCGCCGGTGCCAGCCCGCCGCGGCACTTGAGCACCCGCACCTGGCCATCGTCGAGCTGCAGGCGCAGCGCGGCCGGGGAGGGGTTGCGCGCATGCCGGGCATCCCGGAAGGAAAACCCCAGGCACTGGCCGGTTTCGGCCGCCACCTGCAGCCGGCGCAGCGCGCGGTCATCGGCCTGCTGCGGCCAGCACAGCACCGCCGCACATGCGGCCGAGCGCAGGCATTGCTCGGCGGCCCACAAGGCATCGCGCGGGCTGGCCTGGACCACCTGCACCTGGTTCAGTGCCAGCCCGGCGCGGGCCCAGGCCGGGGCATGCGGCAGGTGCGGCGGGGCGATCAGCACCACGGTCTGCTGTTGCTGGCTCAGCCGCGCCAGCGTCGGCCAGACCAGGGCCAGCTCACCGACCCCGGGCGAGGCCAGCAGCACCTCCGACAGCGCCGAGGGCGGCCAGCCACCGCCGGGCAGTCGGGCATCCAGCGCCGGGTGGCCGGTCGGGTGCGGGGCCACCTCGGGGAAGGCCGCACGCGGCTGCCCCCGCCAGACCCGGCGGGTTTCCAGCAGCCGGTCCAGGGCCAGCACGGCGCCCATCAGCGGGCCTCCCGGCAGGGCTGGAGCAGGCGGAAACGGGCAGGAAACAAGGGCATGGCGGCGAGTATCGGCAGCACGCGTGTCAAAGGCTGAGACCGACAATCCTACCCGCAATTAGTAAAAATGCTAACGAATTCGGCGGCCGGATTCCGAACCGGTTGAGGGTGATGAATGCTTCAGGAGAGCGGAATGGCAGCGCGCCAGATGGGATGGCCACGCGCGTGATGGAGGGCATCCACGCATGGCGAGGATCTACTCAGCGCCCCTGCGGATCGGGCCGGTGGTGCACGTACTCGACCACGGTGCCGTCCGGATGCACGGCGTTGAAGGCCGCGCCGGTGGGCACGACCTGCAGTGGAAAGATGATCTGCGCCCCGGCCGCCACCAGCCGGTCGTAATAGGGCTGCACGTCATCCACCAGCAGCGTGCCGGTGGTGGAGGTGAACGGAGCCAGCTTGTCCGGCGCGCCCTCGATCAGCAGGAATGCCCCGACCATCGCCAGGCGCAGGCCGGCCTCGGGGAACGGAAAGCCCGCATCGGCGACCAGGCCCTGCAACTGCTCGTAGAACGCCACCCGTGCTTCCAGTTCGCCCGGGCCGACGAACACCCGGATCAGCACCCGCGGGCTGCGTTGCCGGGAGGTGTCGTTGCGGTCGCGCCAGAGTTGATCGAAGTGGCGGTGTGGGGGCATGCGGCGGCTCCGGGACGTGAGCGGTCATTATCGAGCCGCGATCCGCCCGGAACCGGGCAGGGCTCATGACCACCGGTGATGGCGTGATAACCCGGCATCGCCCACCACACCACCAGCGCGAGCAGCGACACACTGGCACCCGCCATGCAGACCCCG
Organism: Stenotrophomonas sp. TWI1151; assembly: GCF_039673135.1. NCBI lineage: Bacteria > Pseudomonadati > Pseudomonadota > Gammaproteobacteria > Lysobacterales > Lysobacteraceae > Stenotrophomonas > Stenotrophomonas sp. TWI1151. The sequence goes on along the minus strand of NZ_JBDJLA010000001.1, from coordinate 700,758 downwards.
GGCCAGCCGAACGCGGCATACAACGCACTGCCGGCCAGCGCCCCCAGCCCACTGCCGGCAGCGTAGAACAGCATGTAGGCGGCGATCACCTGCGCCTGCGCGTGCGGGGCTGCGGCCAGAATCCGACTCTGGTTGGTCACGTGCAGCGCCTGCACCGCCAGATCCAGCAGCAGCACGCCGAGCACCAGCCAGCCCAGGTGGTGGGACATCGCGGCGATCGGCAGCCAGCTCAGCAGCATCAGCCACAGGGCGCCGGTGGTGACCCGCCCGGCATGGCCCCGGTCACTCCAGTGCCCACTGCGTGCCGCCGCCAACGCACCGAGCAGGCCGACCAGCGCGAAAGCGCCGATGCCGGTGTGGCTGAGCGCATACGGCGGCGCGCCCAGCGGCAGGCTCATGCTGCTCCAGAACAGGCCGAACACGGTGAACAGCAGCAGGCCCAGCACGCCGCGCTGGCGCAGCACGGGCTGTTGCCGCAGCAAGGCGATCAACCCGGTGCGTGCGGTGGATGCAGTCGAGGCCGGCAGACGTGGCAGACACGCCCACAACAACGCGCCTGTCACCACCATCAGCGCCGCCGAGAGCAGGTACACCGCCCGCCATCCGCCCAGATCGGCGACTGCGCCGGCCACGACGCGTGCCAACAACAACCCGACCACCACGCCCGCCTGTGCGGCACCAACCACGCGGCCACGCTCGTGCACGCCTGCAGCGGCGGCGGCATAGGCGATCAACCCCTGGGTCATCGCGGTGCCGAGCAGGCCCACTGCGAGCATGCCCAGCAACAGACTCCAGGCCTGCGCCGCCAGCGCGACGGCCAGCAGGGCCAGCACCAGGCCAATGGTCTGGATCGCGATCAGGCGGCGGCGGTCCACGCGGTCACCCAGTGGCACCACCCACAGCAGCGCCGCCACCGAACCCAGCTGGGTGGCGGCGATCACCGCGCCGATGCGGGCCGTACTGATCTGGAGATCGGCGGCCAGGGCATCCAGCAAGGGCTGGGCGTAATAGACATTGGCCACGCTCAAACCGGCGGCGCAGGCGAACAGCATCAGCAAGGCGGAGGGGAGCGGGGAGGTGGATGCCCGCGAGGCGGAGGCAGGGAGCGGCATGATGTAGTCTCAAAACAGAACCGGTTGATTCTGGAGTATGTGGTTCTAAAATGAAACCTCGAAAGGAGGCCGCACATGACAACCGATGCCACTACCCCCTGCCCGGTGGGGCGCGCGCTGGATCTGGTCGGTGACCGTTGGTCGCTGCTGATCGTGCGCGAGGCCTTCGACGGGGTGCGTCGCTTCAGCGATTTCCAGCGCCGCCTGGGGATGTCGCGCAGCATGCTCAGCCAGCGCCTGCAGGCCTTGCTGGAGGCGGACGTGCTGACGCAGCAGCCGCTGGGCGAAGGCCGCAGCTATCAGGAATATGTGCTCACCGAGCGCGGTCGCGCGCTGTTCCCGCTGGTGGTGGCGCTGCGCCAATGGGGCGAGGCCTTCCTGTTCGCGCCCGGCGAGCCACGCTCGGTGCTGCAAGCCGACAGCGATGGGCTGCCGTTGGCGCCGATGCAGCCGCGCGACCAGCGTGGGCAGGTGGTTGAGGGTGCCGACACCCGGGTGATGAAGCCCCCGTCACCCTGATTTCGCGCGGGTTGCGGTGTCTCAAATGTAAGCATCCTGTTGACAGGCATGAACACGCTCGCCCACTCTTCCGGGTGGGGCGCCGGTCACGGGCTCCCGGGTGGTGCGGCTGTCACGACGGGCGGAGGGGCCTGGACGTAGCCGTCATCGCCTTGCGTTGTAAACGGTTCCGCGCGCCCGCGCGTGGTTCCCGCCGACATGGCGCTGCACCCTTCTGCGGCAAGACTCCCTGGATTTATTGCGCAAGCAAAGGTGTTTCGTCCGCTCATGAAAACGATTTCAAAGCCCCTGGCCCTGACGGCCGCCATCGCGCTCTCGCTGAGCGCTTCCGCCTGGGCTGCTGCCCCGGCCGCCACCACCGACGCGTTCACCGTGCTGACCCTGGAACAGACCCCGGGTGACCTGGACGCCGCCGTGGTCGCCGCGCAGCTGGAGCAGCTGCAGGTCGATGCAGTGACCGTGCGCAACGTGGAGCGCCGCGCGGACCGCGTGGACCCACTGCAGGGCCTGGCCGATGCGCTGGGTTATCACTATCGTTTCGTGACCGCCGATCCGGCCGCCGCGCAGCAGACCGGCAGTGTCGTGCTCACCCGCCTGCCGATCGAGGCCGAATCGGGCACCGAGCAGCCGTCGCTGAACTACCTGCGCCTCAACGATGGCCGCCACGTGGTCGCGCTGTACACCAGCGCCGCCGATGCCGCGGCACTGCCGCCGCTGGTCACCGGTTCGCGCCTGGGCGCGCCGGCCGTGCTGCTGGGCGCGGTCAGCGCCGATGCGGCCACCACCGCGGGCTTCGATCCTTCGCGTGTCGCGCTGGAAGCCAATGAAAGCTACTTCAGCGATGGCTTCCAGTCGGCCACGTCGGCGGCGATCAAGCTGCGCACCCATGACGGCAAGAAGGGCACCACCGCCGCCACGCTGCTGACCCTGGGCTATGCCGCGCCGGTCGGTGGCGACACGCCGTGGATGGACACCGGCCTGAACGCCGATGCCCGCGCCAAGGCCCTGGTCGCGCAGATGACCGTGGATGAGAAGTTCCAGATGCTGCACAGCTACTTCGGGCTGGGCAAGGATGGCGGTCCGCTGCCGGAGGGCGCGGTGGGTTCGGCCGGTTTCGTGCCGGGCGTCCCGCGTCTGGGCATTCCGGCGCAGCAGTCGGCCGATGCCGGTGTTGGCGTGACCAATCCGGGCGGCCTGCGCAAGGGTGACCACGCCACCGCGATGCCGTCCGGCCCGTCCACGGCCTCCAGCTGGAACCCGGATATCGCCTTCGCTGGCGGTGCCACCATGGGTCGCGAAGCCTGGCAGCAGCGCTTCAACATCCTGTTGGCCGGCAGCGTCAACCTGCAGCGCGATCCGCGCAATGGCCGCAATTTCGAATACGCCGGTGAAGATCCCCTGCTGGCCGGTGTGCTGGTCGGTGAGTCGATTCGCGGCGTGCAGAGCCAGCACGTCATCTCCACGATGAAGCACTTCGCGCTCAACGACATGGAGACCTCGCGCAATTTCCACAGTGCCGAGATCGGCGAGCAGGCGATGCGCGAATCGGACCTGCTGGCGTTCGAGATCGCCATGGACATCGGCAAGCCCGGTTCGGCGATGTGCTCGTACAACCGCATCAACGGCACCTACGGCTGCGAACACGATTACCTCATGAACGAGGTGCTCAAGCAGGAATGGAAGTTCCCCGGTTTCGTGATGTCCGACTGGGGTGGCGTGCACAGCGGCTCCAAGGCGGCGCTGGCCGGCCTGGACCAGCAGTCGGCCGGTGAAGTGTTCGACAAGGCGGTCTATTTCGACGAACCGCTGCGCCTGGCCGTGGCCGGTGGCGTGGTGCCGCAGGCGCGCCTGGACGACATGGTCGGCCGCATCCTGCGCACCATGTTCGCGCACGGCAATTTCGATCTGCCGCCGGTGCATGAGCCGATCGACGATGAGGCCGGCTTCCACGCCGCGCAGCGTACCGTTGAAGAAGGCAGCGTGCTGCTGCGCAATGCCGATGATCTGCTGCCGCTGGGCAAGGACGTGCAGCGCATCGTCATCATCGGTGGCCATGCCGACAAGGGCGTGATCGGCGGCGGCGGTTCTTCGATGGTGGGTTGGACCGCGCGGGGCACCAATGCGGTGCCGGGCGTGATGCCGACCACCTGGCCGGGCCCGGTGATCTTCCACCCGTCCTCGCCGCTGGAAGCGCTGCGTGCCGAGCGTCCGGATGCACGCATCGATTACGTGGATGGCCGCGATGTGGCCGCCGCCGCGCGCGCTGCCGCAGCCGCCGATGTGGCCATCGTGTTCGCCACGCAGTGGTCGGCCGAATCGGTCGATCTGCCGCACATGCAGCTGCCGGACAACCAGGACAAGCTGATCGCCGGTGTGGCCAAGGCCAACCCGAAGACCGTGGTGGTGCTGGAAACCAATGGTCCGGTCGAGCTGCCGTGGCTGCAGCAGGTGCCGGCCATCCTGCAGGCCTGGTACCCGGGCATCCGGGGCGGTGAAGGCATCGCCGCGCTGCTGACCGGCAAGGTCAATCCGTCCGGTCGCCTGCCGGTGACCTGGCCGACCGATGTCAGCCAGCTGCCGCGCCCGCACGTCAATGGCCTGGGCTTCAACCCGAAGAACAAGCCGGATGACACCATCGATTACGACATCGAAGGCGCCAACGTCGGCTACAAGTGGTTCGCCGCCAAGGGCCTGACCCCGCAGTACGCGTTCGGCCATGGCCTGTCCTACACCAGCTTCGGCTACGACAACCTGCAGGTGGTCGTGGAAGGCCAGCGTGTGGTCGCCAGCGTGGACGTGCGCAACACCGGCAAGGTCGCCGGTGCGGATGTGCCGCAGCTGTACCTGCAGCTGCCGCAGGGCAGCACCACTCCGATCCGCCTGATCGGCTTCCAGAAGGTGACGCTGCAGCCGGGCGAAAGCCGCCGGATCCGCATCGAAGCCGAGCCGAAGACGCTGGCCAGCTTCGATACCGCCGCCAAGCAGTGGAAGATCGCCGGTGGGCAGTACGAAGTGCAGCTCTCGCGCGCGGCCAATGCACCGGTGCAGCGCGTGCCGCTGGAGCTGGCCGAGCAGGTCGTCCGCTGAGCTGACGAACGCGCCGGTACCGACCCACGGGCGGTACCGGCCGCGGATCGGACGCAACGCGCGTTACGGGGTGGGGCACGACCGGTGGTCGTGCCACCGCTCACCCCGGCAGGTGCTCGCGCAGGTGCGCCAGCAGCAGCCGGACCCGGCGCGAGGGCTGGGCGGTGTTCGGAAACACCGCATATACGCCCTGGCGCGGGAAGCGATGACGGCGCAGGATCGGCAGCAGCCGGCCCTGCGCCAGATCGTCATCGATCAACCACTGCGGCAACACGGTCGCGCCGGCCCCGGCCAGCGCGAAGGCGCGCAGCGTGGATGCGTTGTCGACCGTGACCACCGCATGGGCGGGGTTGCAGGCAAACACCTGGTCGCTGCCATCGGGCGCCACCAGCGGTAGATCCGCCAGGCGCGGATACCCCAATCGTGGCAGCGTGCGGATCCAGTCCGGGTCATCGCGCGCGGCATCATCGGGCAGCGTGGACAACAACGACGGCGCGGCGACCGCGCACAGCGCGTGTTCGTCCAGCAGGGTCGCGCGCAGCTGCGAGTCCTGCAGGCGCCCCAACCGGATCGCCAGATCGAACCGCTCGGGAATCAGGTCCGCCGGCGCCGATGAGCTGGACAGGTGCAGGCGCAGCTCCGGATGCAGGGCGCGGAATGATTCCAGCACCGGCACGACCCGGGCGATCGCATACTCCGGCGTGGTGGTCAGCCGCAGCGTGCCACGCAGCTGCAGCTGTTCGCTGCGTGCCTCCTCGATCGCCAGCTCGGCAGTCGTCAACAGGGCAGTGCAGTGCTGGTAAAAGCGTTCGCCGGCCTCGGTCAGCGCCAGGCTGCGCGTATTGCGCACCAGCAGCGTCACGCCCAGTTCCTGTTCCAGTCGCTTGAGGTTGAAGCTCACCACGGCGCGGCTCTGGCCGAGGCGCTGCGCGGCAGCGGTCAGGCTGCCGGCGTCGACAATCGCCTTGAAGGTCTCGAAGCGGTCCAGGCTGACCATGGCGGCGCTCTGACTGTCAAAAAAGGTTTGACAGTCTTGCATCCGGTTGCCTGTATATCCAGCCGCCGCCAACGCGCATGCTGCCGCCTCGCAATCGGAGCGCCGCATGACATACCGGGCCAGGGTGGAAACGTTGTACCTGCTGGGATTCTCGCTGGACCTGGTGAACATGTTCATCGGTACCGTCGCGTATCCGGCCATCGCCACCGAGCTGCACGCGTCCGTGCCCCAGCTGGCGTGGATCGGCAATGCCTACATGCTTGGTCTGACCCTGGTCATTCCGCTGGGCAGCTGGCTGGCGGCGCGTCTTGGCGAACGCCGGGTGCTGTGCGTCTCGCTGGCGTTGTTCACGGTGGGCGCGGTACTGGCGGGCACCGCGGCCAGCATCGAGGGGTTGATCGGCTGGCGGCTGCTGCAGGGGCTGGGCGGCGGACTGCTGATTCCGGTCGGGCAGGCGATGGCCTACCGCGAATGCCCACCGGCCGACCGCGCGCGCCTGACCGCCCGCATCATGGCGGTGGCGCTGCTGGTGCCGGCGCTGTCCCCCACACTGGGCGGTGTGCTGGTGGAGTGGGGCTCATGGCGCGGCGTGCTGCTGGTCAGTGTGCCGCTGGCCATGGTGGCCTTCGCGCTGGCGGCCGCGTGGGTACGCCCGCGTGCGCCGGTGGCCGTACCTGCGCTGGACCGTCGCGGGCTGTTGCTCGGCTCACTGGGCCTGAGCGTGTTGCTGGTCGCGCTGAGCCTGCTGGCAGAGCCGGGGCAGTGGATGCTGGGCGCGGGCCTGCTCGTGGTCGCCACCCTGGTGCTGGCGTCGTATGCCCGCAGTGCACGCCGTACGGATCATCCGGTCCTGCAGTGGTCGCTGCTGCGGCATGCCTCGCTGCGGCTGGCGATGCTGGTCTATCTGCTGGTGCCCGGTACGTTCATCGGCACCCAGCTGGTGGCCACGCTGCTGCTGCATCGCCAGGGCTACGGCGCCGCAGCCATCGGCGGCTTCATGCTGCCGTGGGCGATCGCCTCGGCCTGCGCCATCGCCACCACACGGCACTGGCTGCCACGCATCGGGGCGCGCCCGCTGTTGACGGCCGGCATGGGATGCCAGGCGGTCGGCATCGCGCTGTTGATCGGCATACAGGCCAGCCAGCCGTGGCTGCCGGTGCTGGCCTTCGCACTGATGGGCCTGGGCGGGAGCCTGTGCAGCAGCAGCGCACAGACGCTCGCGTTCCAGAGGCTGGCGGACGCGGAGCTGCTGCCGGGCAGTGCGCTGTGGAATCTCAACCGTCAACTCAGTTTCTGTCTGGCCGCCGCGCTGCTGGCCTGTGTGCTGGCAGTGCTGTCGTCCGTGCTGCCAGCGCACGCGTTTCCGCTCACCCTGATGCTGGCGGCGGCCATGAGCCTGCTGCCGATGCTTCTGCTATGGCGCCTGCCGGCGTCTTCCCTTGCCTTGAGAACCTCCCCATGAATGACACGCTTGCCTTCAACGAGATCCATGACCTGCATGTGCTGATCGAAGACTGGTTCACCGGGCGCTCGCCGGTGGCTGCGTTGCACACACTGCTGGCCCACTTCAGCGAGGACTTCAGCATGGTCGGGATCCGTGGCGTCCGCCTGGACACGCCCGCGCTGGCCGGCTTCTTCGCCGCCGCCCATGGCAGCCGGCCCGGGTTGCGGATCACGGTCGATGCACTGCAGTACCTGCCGCTCGCGCCAGCCGCCTGCGCGGTGCGCTATCGCGAGGATCAGATCGGTGCGGATGGCACCGGCCATCGACGTGAGGCCTTGGCTGTCCTCGTGAGCCGCCCGGACGGCACGCTGCGCTGGCAGGCTTTGCACGAAACGGTGGTTGGCAGCTGAATGCGCGAAAAGGCCACGGAACAGGCCGATCGGCATCTACCGGGGCCGCGCCTGCGGCGCTAGGCTGCGGGAGTTGCCATCACTGCCGGGAGAGCCCCATGCGTGTGCGTGTATTGCCAGTTGCGTTGTTGAGTCTGATGGTTGCGGCCAGTGTGTCGGCGCAGACCTCGCCGATGACCCCGGACATTCCCGCCAAGGGCTTCGTGACGCCCACGGCGCAGGACAACTACGACAAGCGCGTGGTGATGGTGCCGATGCGTGACGGAACGAAACTCTACACGGTGATCGTGGTGCCCAAGGGCGCCAGGAACGCGCCGATCCTGCTGACCCGTACCCCGTACGATGCCGCCAACCGTGCCAAGCGCATGGATTCGCCGAACATGCGCGACATCCTGCCGCAGGGGGATGAGGTGTTCGTTGATGGCGGTTACATCCGGGTGTTCCAGGACATCCGCGGCAAGTACGGCTCCGAGGGCGATTATGTGATGACCCGGCCGCTGCGCGGGCCGCTCAACACCACGAAGGTGGACCACGCGACCGACGCATGGGACACCATCGATTGGCTGGTCAAGCATGTGCCCGAAAGCAACGGCAAGGTCGGCATGCTGGGCTCGTCCTATGAGGGTTTCACCGTGGTGATGGCGCTGACCAACCCGCACCCGGCATTGAAGGTGGCCGCGCCGCAGAGCCCGATGATCGATGGCTGGATGGGCGATGACTGGCTCAACTACGGTGCGTTCCGGCAGGTCAATTTCGGCTATTTCACCGGTCAGCTGGCCAAGCGCGGCAAGGGGCCGTCGATTCCCAGCGTGGGCTACGACGACTACACGACCTTCCTGCGCGCCGGCTCGGCCGGGGACTACGCCAAGGCCAATGGCCTGGATCAGTTGCCGTGGTGGCACAAGCTGATCGAACACCCCAGCTACGACGCGTTCTGGCAGGAGCAGGCGCTGGACGCGCGCATGGCCAAGACCGAGTTGAAGGTACCCACCATGTGGCTGCAGGGGCTGTGGGACCAGGAAGACATGTGGGGCGCGGTGCACAGCTATGCGACGATGGAGCCGCGTGACACCGGCAACACACTGAACTATCTGGTGATGGGGCCGTGGCGGCACAGCCAGGTCAACTACGACGGCAGCAGCCTGGGCGCCTTGAAGTTCGACGGCGACACCGCGCTGCAGTTCCGCCGCGATGTGCTCAAGCCGTTCTTCGATCAGTACCTCGTGGATGGCGCGCCCAAGGCGCAGACGCCGCCGGTACTGATCTACAACACCGGCGAAAACCAGTGGGACAAGCTGCAGCAGTGGCCGCGCAGCGTGGCCCAATCCAGGCCGCTGTATCTGCGCGCGGGCGGCAAGCTGTCCTTCGAAGCACCGCAGGCGGGAGAGGCGACGTTCGAGGCGTATGTGTCCGATCCAGCCAAGCCGGTGCCGTTCGTGTCGCGCCCGGTGCGGTTCGCTGACCGCGATATGTGGACGAGCTGGTTGGTGAAGGATCAGCGCTTCGTGGACGGCCGGCCGGACGTGCTGACCTTCGTCAGTGAGCCCTTGACCGAGCCGCTGCGGATCGGTGGTGCGCCGCAGGTCAATCTGCAGGCGGCGACGAGTGGCAGCGACAGCGACTGGGTGGTGAAGCTGATCGATGTGTATCCCGACCAGACGCCGTCGACGCCCGAGATGGGCGGGTACGAGCTGTCGGTCTCGATGGCGATCTTCCGTGGCCGGTACCGCGAGAGCTTCAGCGACCCGAAGGCGATCGCGGGCAACCAGGTGCTGGACTATAGATTCGGCCTGCCAACGGCGAACCATGTGTTCCAGCCGGGCCATCGGGTGATGGTGCAGGTCCAGTCGAGCCTGTTCCCGCTGTATGACCGCAATCCGCAGACGTTCGTGCCGAATATCTACCTGGCCAAGCCGGGCGATTACCAGAAGGCGACGCAGCAGATCTGGCACGCGCCGCAGCAGGCCAGTTTCATTTCATTGCCGGTGTACTGAGCGGACACAGCCTGCTTTCCCTCGCGGCTGCGCTGGCACGCCGCGTGCGGGGCCGCTCCGGTTGCATTGCATCGTCCGTGGACAGGCGGTAGCGTGCAGCTCCGCTTTTCCTGATATGACCGATGAAAAGGATGTTCGTGGTCGGCGCGCTGATGTCGCTGGCAGGCGGCGCGCCCGCGCAGTCGTTCACCGTGCTGGGCAACAGTTTCGGCGCCGAGGCGCTGGTGTCCGTCGATGGCCGTCTGCTGGTGCCCCCCAACGGTGCGCGCATGCATCGGCTGTCCGCCGACCGCTGGATGCGCGCGCAGGGCCCCACTACGCCGCAGCAGTGGTACGACGATGCAGGACGCCTGCTGCGCGAGGACCGCGGCTACACCGAGTACCACGAACGGTTCGTGCTGCGGCAGGCCCCACCCGGTGATCCTGTGTGGGAGGCGTTCATCCAGGCGGATGGTGAGGCGGTCGGTGGCCGGGGTGTGGTGGATGCGCTGGGGCAGGTGCGCCTGCCGGCACTGAAGGATGGCGAATGGCTGCCGTTGGCGGTGCCCGATCGCGTGCTGTGGAACGCGCGCAGTGGTCCGCTGCGTTTCCATGACCTGCAAGGGCGCCCGGTCATGGAACTGGACGAGCGACAGGTCCAGTGGGTGGCCGGGCCCTTCGCCGGCCGCCACGTGTATGTTGCTTGCAGTGTCCAGGTGCCTGAGCACTGCGAGGTGCGGGATGAAAACGGCACGACGGTGTTTTCCGATGACATCGACGCGCTGTTGCCGGTTAGCGACGGTGGCTGGTGGCTGCGTCAGGGCGAGCTGTGGCGGCGGGTGGATGCACAGGGCAGGGCGACGGACATCGCCCGCTATCGGCAGGATGGCCTGTATCCCCGCTACCGAAAGTACGGCGGTACCGCAGGCCGGCGCGACTGGCCCGAGCAGGTCTATCGGCACGCTACCGGCAGCGCCGACGACACGCCTGAGCCCGGCTGGCTGATGGCCGACGGACACTTTGCCGCGCAGCGTGGCACCGTCCGCCTGGACTACTGCGGTGGCCGCTGGCAGGTGCTGGACAAGGAGGGCGCCCACCCGCCCACCGCCGCCCCGGCCGCGCTGGCAGCGGTGCTCGACGAACCCGATGCCGAACAGCGGCAGGCACCGCCGTGGCGCGTGCGCCATCCCACCCAGACCGAGACCGCAGCGGTGCTGGACTGCCATGGCGAGGTCGTGTTCGCGCCTTCAGACGTGACCCGGTTCGACGCCGTCGGCACTGGATTGCTCGGCAGGTTTGGCAGCGAATCCTCACCGCGCCTGTGGTGGGATGGACGCACGGCCTACATGGTGCCTGCCGACATGGCCATCGACGAAAACCACGTCACTCCGCCGTTGCTGTTGCTCCGGGATCAGGCCGCCGGCGTCAAGCACCTGTACAACCTCGAGCGTGGCCGTATCGTGGGTCGTCCCGTCGACGATGTGGTGCGCATGGACGGTAGCCGGGTGGTATTCCGCCGGGACGGAAAGCTGGGCATGATGCTGGCCGATGGCAGCGAACCGGCGCCGCCGGAGAGCTTCGATATCCTGCCCTGGGGCGCGGACCGCACCTGGACGCGCCGCTATCTGGACGGGGGCGATGAGGAACTGGTCCTGCTGGATGCCAACCATCAGGTGCTGCTGCGACGACGCCTGCTGTTCAGCGGCGTGGAACTGCAGTCCACCTGGCAAGGGGACGTGGAGAGTCAGCCGCTGACGCTGTTGAATCTCGGCACCATGCGCTTTGCCGAGGGTGAGTACTTCGTCCAGCAATGGCTGGATCGCGACGGACAGGTGCTGCTCAGTGACATCAGCTGTCCGGCACCCGGCAATGGCCCGCCCTCGAAGGGGAAGGGCATCCTGCTCGGGCGCGGGTGGCGCGTGGACAGTGTGCCCACGCGCCCCTGCACGCTGCCCCGGGCGCTGCTGCCGGTGCTTGCCGGCGGCGATGTGACCGATGCGATGCGCGACCGGTGACCGCGCGCGGATCAGCCTGAAACGCTGGGGTAGTCGGTATAGCCGTGCGCACCGCCGCCGTACAGCGTGTCCTGGTCCAGGTCGGACAGCGCTACGCCGAGACGGAAGCGTTCGACCAGATCCGGGTTGGCGATGAAGGGGCGGCCGAACGCGATCATGTCGGCATAGCCCGACGCCACGGCCGCTTCCGCGCGTGCCTGGTCATAGCCGTTGTTGGCGATCCAGGCCCCCTTGAACTTGGCGCGCAGGGCGGCGTAGTCGAAGGCGATGTTGTCACGCGGGCCACCGGTCGCCCCTTCGATCACATGGATGAAGGCCAGCGGGCCGATGGCATCCAGGCGTTCGACGGCGCGTTCGAACAGCGGCTGCGGGTTGGAATCGGCAGCGTCGTTGGCCGGTGTCACCGGCGACAGGCGCACACCGGTGCGGTCGGCGCCGATTTCCGAGACGATCGCGCGGACCACTTCCTCCAGCAGACGGGTGCGGTTCTCGATGCTGCCACCGTAGTCGTCGGTGCGCTGGTTACTGCCATCGCGGAGGAACTGATCGATCAGGTAGCCGTTGGCGGCATGCACTTCCACGCCATCGAAGCCGGCGGTGATCGCGTTGCGCGCGGCCTGGCGGAAGTCCTGGATCAGGCCGGGAATCTCATCCAGGCGCAGGGCGCGGGGCTCGGAGACATCTTCAAAGCCCTCGGCGGTGAAGGTCTTGGCATTGGCGCGCAGTGCACTCGGTGCCACCGGGACTTCGCCCTCCGGCAGAAGGCTGGTATGCGAGATACGGCCGACATGCCACAACTGCAGCACGATCTTTCCGCCGCGCGCGTGGACGGCATCGGTAACTTTTTTCCAGGCGTCGATCTGGGCCTGGCTGTAGATGCCGGGCGTGTCGAGATAGCCCTGGCCCATCGGGCTGATCTGGGTGGCCTCGGCGATGATCAGGCCGGCGCTGGCGCGCTGCTCGTAGTACTGGATGGCGAGCGGATTGGGGATGCGGTCGCGGATCGCGCGGTTGCGTGTCAGCGGTGCCATCGCGACGCGGTTGGCGACGTCGATGGCCCCCAGACGGGTGGGGGAGAACAACTGGCCGTCATTGGAGTCTGTCATGGGTTTACCTTGGGGGAGGGCGACCGCCATCGGCCGCTGAAAGAAGGGAGGCAGGCGTACGACCCCGAGCATAGGCGCAGGTGCGTTGCAGCGATGGGAAGGATTGTTGCGGAGCACGCTGTGCACGTTCTGTAACGTTTTCGCGGCGTATGGTCGAGGCATGGGCAGGCACTGCCCGCAGCCTTATTCCAACCCGAGGAACAACGCGATGATTGATTATCAACTCAAGGGAAAGGTCGCCATTGTCACCGGCGGCGTCTCCGGCATCGGCCTGGCCGTGGCCGAACTGCTGGCCGATTCCGGCGCGGCGGTGGCGGTGTGGGACCTCAAGGCCGATGCCGTGGAGAAGACTGCCGAGGCGCTGCGCAGGAAAGGCGTGAAGTCGATCGGCATCGCCTTGAACGTCACCGACGAGAGCGCCGTTGAAGCGGCCGTGAAGCAGACCGTCGAGGAACTCGGCGGGCTGGATATCGCAGTGAACAACGCGGGTATCGGCGGGCCGTCGGCGGCCAGCGGCGACTACCCGGTGGACGGCTGGAAGAACGTCATCGACGTCAATCTCAACAGCGTGTTCCTGTGCCAGCGGGCGCAGATCCAGGCGATGCGCAGCGCGGGCAACGGCGGCAGCATCATCAATATGGCCTCGATTCTGGGCCAGGTGGGGTTCGGCAACTCCTCCGCCTACGCGGCTGCCAAGCACGGTGTGGTCGGGCTGACCCAGACGGCCGCGTGGGAACACGCCGCAGACAAGATCCGCATCAACGCCGTGGGCCCCGGTTTCATCGCCACGCCGTTGCTCGACAAGATGGACCCGAAGGTGAAGCAGGCGCTGGAGAGCAAGCACGCGCTCGGCCGGCTCGGCACGCCGGAGGAAGTCGCTGGGCTGGTGGCCTGGCTGGCCAGTGCGGACGCCAGCTTTGCGACCGGCACGTACTACGCCATCGATGGCGGGTACCTGGCGCAGTAAGCCCCGCGACGGCAGGCTCACCGGGGCCTGCCGTTGGCTTCACGGTCCTCAGACGCCCTTGTCTGCGACGCTCCGTCCATTGCCGGATGAGAGGTGCAGATGGGACTGGAACAAGATCTATCAATCCTGCTGCGGATCGCCGTGGCAATGCTGCTCGGCGCCACGCTTGGGATCGAGCGGGAGATGGGCAAGCATGCGGCCGGGCTGCGCACGCACATGCTGATCGCCGGTGCTGCCGCCCTCATTGTCGGGCTGGGTGACAGCATTGCCGAGCACTTCCAGGAAGAGCGCTACCGCGACCTGCTGCAGGTCGATCCGGTCCGTCTCATCGAAGCCGTGGTGGCCTGCGTCGGCTTTGTCGCCGCCGGTACGATCCTGCGCGGTTCGCGCGACGATCAGGTCAGCGGCCTGACCACCGCCAGCTCACTGATCATGGCCGCGGCGATCGGTATCGCGGTCGGCATCGGTGAGTACGTGATCGCTATCGGGGTGAGTGTGTTGTGCCTGATCGTGCTGGTGGTGTTCAGCCGTATCGCTAAAAAACTGGAGTCGTCATGAGCAGTGAACGTCCCTTCGAGATCCAGCGCATCGACCATGTGGTGCTGCGCGTGCAGGATCTCCCACGCGCGGTGCGCTTTTACTGCGACGTCCTCGGCTGCACGGTCGCCCGCGAGCGGCCCTCGTTGGGCATGGTGCATCTGCATGCCGGCGAATCGCTGATCGATCTGATCAGTGTCGACGGCCCGCTGGGGCGCGAAGGTGGCGCAGCACCTGGGCGGGAAGGGCGCAATGTCGAGCATGTCTGCCTGCGCGTGGAGCCGTTCGACGCCGAACAGGTGCGCGCGCATCTGCAGGGGCTGAACGTGGTCCTGAGTGGACCGGCCGAGCGCAACTACGGCGCGGAGGGTGACGGTCTGTCGCTGCGCCTGCGCGATCCGGATGGCAACTCGGTCGAGCTCAAAGGCCGCTCGAACGACTGCGGCTGCTAAGTGGTACTACCAATAGGCGGGCCTAGACCTATGGTCTAATAGGCTCGCCTTGCGTTTGGCGTTTCAATGCGGGCAGTTTCAACGACTGACATGAGTATTGGTACTACCAATGGTCGTCGTTGAGCGTTCTTGGTTCGCGCGGTGCTGACCGCGCGGACCCCTGTCCGTCTTGATGAGATCCGCCGATGCAGGCCTGGCAACAACTGTATGACCCCGCTGGCAACCTCTGGCTGTCGAGCCTGATCGCGCTGCTGCCGATCGCCTTCTTCTTCGTCGCGCTGGCCGTGCTGCGCATGAAGGGGTGGCTGGCCGGCACGATCACCGTGGCGATCGCGTTGGCGGTCGCCCTGCTGTTCTACCGGATGCCGCTGTCGCAGGCATTCGCGGCGGCCGGGTATGGCTTCGTCTATGGCCTGTGGCCGATTGCCTGGATCATTCTCGGCGCGGTGTTCCTGTACAAGGTCTCGGTCAAGACCGGCCAGTTCGACATCATCCGCGCCTCGATCCTCTCGGTCACCGAAGACCAGCGGCTGCAGATGCTGATGGTCGGCTTCGCGTTCGGCGCGTTCCTGGAAGGGGCGGCCGGCTTCGGTGCGCCGGTGGCGATCACCGCCGCGCTGCTGGTCGGGTTGGGCTTCAAGCCGCTGTATGCGGCCGGCCTGTGCCTGATCGTCAACACCGCGCCGGTGGCGTTCGGCGCGATGGGCATTCCGATCATCGTGGCCGGGCAGGTGACCGGACTGGACGCCTTCGAGATCGGCCAGATGGCCGGGCGCCAGCTGCCGTTCCTGACCCTCATCGTGCTGTTCTGGATCATGGCGATCATGGATGGCTGGCGCGGTGTCAAGGAAACCTGGCCGGCGGTGCTGGTGGCCGGCGGTTCGTTCGCAATCGCCCAGTACCTGACCTCCAACTTCATCGGCCCCGAGCTGCCGGACATCACCGCCTCGCTGACCTCGCTGGTGTGCCTGACCCTGTTCCTGCGCAGGTGGAAGCCGGTGCGGATCTTCCGCTTCGATACCCAAACCAGCGCCGAAGCCGCGGCACAGGCTCTGGAAGCGCCGCGGCATTCCACCGGCCAGATCGTCAAGGCGTGGTCGCCGTTCCTGATCCTGACCGCCATGGTCACGATCTGGAGCATCCCGCCATTCAAAGCGCTGTTCGCCGCCGGTGGCGCGCTGGAGCACTGGGTGCTGAAGATTCCGGTGCCGTCGCTGGATCAGCTGGTACAGAAGATGCCGCCGATCGTGCCGGTGCCGACCGGGTACGAGGCGATCTACAGGTTCGATGCGGTCTCGGCGACCGGCACGGCGATCATGCTGGGCGCGGTCATCGCGATCGTGCTGCTGAAGATGCGCCCGGCCGCGGCGCTGCGCACCTTCGCTGAAACCGCCAATGAACTCAAGGTCCCGATCTACTCCATCGGCATGGTGCTGGCCTTTGCCTTCATCGCCAACTACTCCGGGCTGTCGGCGACGCTGGCACTGGCCCTGGCGCACACCGGCAAGGCCTTCACCTTCTTCTCGCCGTTCCTGGGCTGGCTGGGCGTGTTCCTGACCGGGTCGGACACCTCGTCCAATGCGCTGTTCTCGGCGCTGCAGGCGACCACGGCCCAGCAGATCGGCGTGTCCGAAG
Source organism: Stenotrophomonas sp. TWI1151 (assembly GCF_039673135.1). Taxonomy (NCBI): domain Bacteria; kingdom Pseudomonadati; phylum Pseudomonadota; class Gammaproteobacteria; order Lysobacterales; family Lysobacteraceae; genus Stenotrophomonas; species Stenotrophomonas sp. TWI1151. Next base: position 684,504 of record NZ_JBDJLA010000001.1, on the reverse strand, counting down.
TGCTGCTGGTCGCGGCCAACACCACCGGCGGGGTCACCGGCAAGATGATCTCGCCGCAGTCGATCGCGATTGCCTGCGCGGCGGTCGGCCTGGCCGGCAGGGAATCGGACCTGTTCCGCTTCACGGTCAAGCACAGCCTGATCTTCACCGTGATGGTCGGCATCCTCACCACGGTGCAGGCCTACTGGCTGACCTGGATGATTCCCTGAGCCCATGCGCGGCAGTCCGGCTACTGGCATCGACCCCATCGCCCGCCACGCGGGCGACAATGGCGGCATGAAGAACGAACGCCTGTCCGACAAGGTGGCCGCGCAGCTGCGTGGCCTGATCCGTGAGCAGAACCTGCAGCCGGGCGACCGGTTGCCGGCCGAGCGGCCACTGGCGGTGCAGCTGGGGGTCTCGCGCACCGCGCTGCGCGAAGCGATCGCGCAGCTGGCCAGCCAGGGCCTGCTGAGTGCACGGGTCGGCGGCGGTACCTACGTGAGCGAGCCGGCGGCCCGCGCCCGCCAGACCATCGATGAGCCGTTGATGCCGTACCTGCCGCTGTTCCAGGGTGACCCGGAATACCGCTTCGATGTGCTGGAGATCCGCCATGCACTGGAAGGGGCGACCGCCTGGCATGCGGCCTTGCGCGCCACCGACGAGGACCGCGCGAAGATCCGCCAGGCCTTCGACACCATGATGGCCGCGCACGGCAAGGACGACCCCGCCGGTGAGGCACGGGCCGATGCAGCCTTCCACCTGGCCATCGCCGAGGCCTCGCACAACCTGGTGCTGCTGCAGGTCATGCGCGGCCTGTTCGAACTGCTGCAGACCAACATCTCGCAGAGCCGCGAGAAGCTCTATACCTCGGCCCGCACCTTTGAGCCGCTGTCGGTCCAGCACCGCGAGATGATGGAGGGGGTGCTCTCCGGCGACCCCGAACGCGCGCGTGCCGCCGCGCACGCGCACCTGGAATTCGTGCACACGTCCCTGCGCACGCTCGACGACAACGAAGCCCGGCGCGCCCGCGCGTCGCGGCTTCCTTCTTCCCACGGTTGACCCATGATCATCTCCGCCTCCACCGATTACCGCGCAGCGGCGCAACGCCGCCTGCCGCCGTTCCTGTTCCACTACATCGATGGCGGCGCGTATGCCGAGCACACCCTGAAACGCAATGTCGCGGATCTGTCGGACATCGCGCTGCGCCAGCGCATCCTGCGCAACATGTCCGATCTGAGCCTGGAAACGACGCTGTTCGGCGAACGCCTGGCGATGCCGGTGGCGTTGGCGCCGGTCGGGCTGACCGGCATGTACGCGCGCCGCGGTGAAGTGCAGGCGGCGCGGGCGGCGGCGAGCCGGGGGATTCCGTTCACGCTGTCCACCGTCTCGGTCTGCCCGATCGAGGAAGTGGCGCCAGCGATCGACCGGCCGATGTGGTTCCAGCTGTATGTGCTCAAGGACCGCGGCTTCATGCGCAATGCGCTGGAGCGGGCCAAGGCGGCCGGCGTGACCACGCTGGTGTTCACCGTGGACATGCCGACGCCGGGCGCACGTTACCGCGATGCGCATTCGGGCATGAGTGGCCCGAACGCGCCGGCGCGGCGCATGCTGCAGGCGATGACCCACCCGCGCTGGGCGTGGGACGTCGGCCTGTTCGGCCGCCCGCATGACCTGGGCAACATCTCCACCTACCGTGGCAGCCCGACCGGCTTGGCCGATTACATCGGCTGGCTGGGCAACAACTTCGATCCGTCCATTTCGTGGAAGGACCTGGAATGGATCCGCGAGTTCTGGACCGGCCCGATGGTGATCAAGGGCATCCTCGATCCGGACGATGCGCGCGATGCCGTGCGGTTCGGCGCCGACGGCATCGTGGTCTCCAACCACGGCGGTCGCCAGCTGGACGGGGTGCTGTCCACCGCGCGGGCGCTGCCAGCGATCGCCGATGCGGTCAAGGGAGAGCTGAAGATCCTGGCTGACTCCGGCATCCGCAACGGCCTGGACGTGGTCCGCATGATTGCCCTCGGCGCAGACAGCGTGCTGCTTGGCCGGGCGTTCGTGTATGCGCTCGCGGCGCAGGGCGAGGCCGGCGTGGCCAACCTGTTGGACCTGATGGCCAAGGAAATGCGCGTGGCGATGACGCTCACCGGCGCCAGGACCATCGCCGATATCAGTGCCGATTCGCTGGTGGACGCCACGCGTCGCCTCGCGGCGGCGCCATGAACGCCCCATCCCAGGGCACGGCAGCGCTGCTGGCGCAGCTGCGCGCGATCGTCGGCGATGCACACGTGCTGTGCGGCGACAAGCCGACCCGGCGCTTCCGCAAGGGCTACCGTTTCGGCGATGGCCCCGTGCTGGCGGTGGTCCGCCCGGGCACGCTGCTGGAACAGTGGCGCGCCCTGCAGGCCATCGTGGCGGCCAACGCGATCGTAATCATGCAGGCGGCCAACACCGGCCTCACCGGCGGTTCCACGCCGGATGGTGCCGACTATGACCGCCCGGTGGTCATCCTCAACACGCTGCGCCTGACCGGCGTGCAGCTGATCAACGCGGGCCGCCAGGTGGTCTGCCTGCCCGGGGCGACGTTGGACCGGCTGGAGAAGGAACTGGCGCCGCTGGGCCGCGAACCGCACTCGGTGATCGGCTCGTCGTGCATCGGTGCCTCGGTGCTGGGCGGGGTCTGCAACAACTCCGGCGGCTCGCTGGTGCGGCGCGGCCCGGCTTATACCGAGATGGCGTTGTTCGCCCAGGTCGATGCCCACGGCCAGCTGCAGCTGGTCAATCATCTCGGCATCGCGCTGGGCGACACCCCCGAGCAGATCCTGGAGCGGCTGCAGCGCGGCGACTACGTGCCGGCCGACGTGGACAACGGCAACGACCGCGCCGCCTCCGACCCGCGGTATGCCGAGCAGGTGCGCCAGGTCGATGCGGCCACGCCGGCCCGCTACAACGCCGATCCTTCCCGCCACTACGAGGCCTCCGGCTCGGCCGGCAAGCTGGCGGTGTTCGCGGTGCGGCTGGATACCTTCGCGCGCGAGCCGGCTGAGGTGTTCTACATCGGCAGCAACGCGATGGAGGATCTGACCGCGATCCGCCGCCATCTGCTGACCGCGTTCGAACGCCTGCCGATCTCCGGCGAGTACCTGCACCGCGAGGCGTATGACATCGGCGAGCGCTATGGCAAGGACACCTTCCTGCTCATCGATCGCTTCGGTACGGCCCGGGTGCCGGCCGCGTTCGCGCTGAAAAGCCGCGTCGATGGCTGGTTCGAAAGCCTGGGCCTGCGCGGGGTCACCGACCGGGTGATCCAGTGGGCGATGCGCTGCCTGCCGCGCCATCTGCCCACGCGCATGGGCCAGTTCCGTGACCGCTACGAGCACCATCTGCTGCTCAAGGTCTCGGCGGAGGATGCCGCCGCAACCGGAACCTTCCTGCGCACTCACTTCGCTGATGGCGAGGGCGACTTCTTCCAGTGCACGGCCGAGGAGGGGCGCAAGGCGTTCCTGCATCGCTTCGCCGTGGCCGGCGCGGCCGTGCGTTATCGCGAAGTGCACCGCGGCGAGGTCGCAGACATCGTGGCCCTGGACGTGGCACTGCGACGCGACGACCGCCAGTGGGTGGAACACCTGCCGGCGGAACTCGACGCACGCCTGGCTGGCAAACTGTATTACGGGCACTTCCTGTGCCATGTGTTCCATCAGGACTACATCGTGCGCAAGGGCGAGGATCCGCTAGCCATCGAGCACGCGATGTGGACGCTGCTGGATGCACGCGGTGCCGAGTATCCAGCCGAACACAACGTCGGCCATCTATATCCGGCCAAGCCGCCGCTGGCGGCGTTCTATCAGCAGCTGGATCCGAGCAATACGTTCAATCCGGGCATCGGCCAGACCGCGAAGACGCGCGGATGGGGCAGCTGCGACTGCACCACCCACGGGTAGAGCCACCCCATGGGTGGCTGTGCCGGCGTATCGCAGGTTTCAGGGCAGCCACCCATGGGGTGGCTCTACCCGCGGGGCATCATTCGCAACGGACGGCGGTGATCACGTTGTCCTTGTCGATGAACACGCGCAGGCGATCCTTGCGCAGGTCGCGCGACGTGATCGTGGCCGGGCCGATCGGGTTGATCAGGCCGGCGCCGCTCTGCAGCAGCAGCTTGCGCATGTTCGCCTGGTCGGCCGGCTGGCCGATGGCCCAGCCCAGGGCATCGGCCTTGCACAGGCCCGGCCCCTTGATCTCCGGGCCCGGCGTGCTGACGCAGGCGGCCAGCGAGAGGGTGCCGGCGAGCATGATCGCGGCGAGGGGATAACGGGAAAGGGATGACATCGGGTCGCTCCTGCGGGGTCAGGCGCCGACCATACCACCGCCGTGTGCAGCGCCGCGTGGTGGGGACCCCGCGACCGTTGGACGCAGCCTGCGCGGCTGATGGGGCAGGGCGCAACGGCCGCCGGCGCTACACTGGCGGCCCCTCAGATCGGCCATGCCGGGAGTCGCAGGTGCTGCACGTGTTCATGCTTGGCGGGCGCCATGCCCGGGCCAGGATCGAGGTCCACGATGTGGCCTTCGCCAATGTCGATGTCATCGAAGAGGCTTACCCGCAGTTGCGCCAGGAGTGGTTCGGCGAACGCAAAGGGCTGCATGTCGATGGCTGGCTCGCCGTGGATGGGGTGGAGGCGTACCGGGTGCGCTTCGGCGAGGTGGCCCCGGCCGCGGGCGCGCCGCGGCTCTACTTCCTCAATCTCGGCGGGTATGCCGCCGGCGCGCTGGGCGAGGCCCATGACTACCGGCTGCTGGTCGCCACCAGTGTCGAAGAGGCCAAGCACAAGGCCAAGGTGCTGCGCGATGCCAGCTGGTTCAAGCCGCATACCGATGCCCTGCTGGAGGTCGATGACTGTATCGCCATCGACCAGGTCGGCGGCCGGTATGTGCAGCTTGAGCGCGGGGAGCACCAGGGCATCGCGCTGGTCAGTGACTACATCGTGATCGGTTGAACGGCCCCGATTGCCCGCGGCCGTCCCGCTGGCGCATAGTGTCGCGGTCTTGTGAGGTCCGGCGATGTCGCCGCGACAGGTCAACCAACGGAAGTAGCGCATGCAGAGCAGGAAGATCACCGCAGCAGTGATCGTGACGCTGGGAATGATGATGGCCGGCAACGCCGTGGCGGCCGAGCCGGACGCACCCGTGTTCGGTGGCTGGCGCAACCTGCATTCGGCCAGTGGCGCCGAGCCGGTGCTGAGGAACCAGCCGTTTGCGATCCTGCCGGGCGAGGTTGCCAAGGGCGAGCGGTTCGCGATCCTGGACCGCGAGAACAAGCAGGCAGTGTGCTGCCTGGTGGTGGACAGCGACCGTCTCGATGCGATCGCGCTGGAAACCCGCTACCGGCTGCCCGGGGTATGGATCGCCGATCTGCTCGGCAACGAGGACTACAACCGCCGGCACGGCGACCCGCATGTGTTCGCGATGGCGCGCGAGGGCGAGCTGGTCGACCATGTCTTCTCGCAGGAAGGCGGCGGCTACAGCGACCTCGGCGGCCTGCTGCTGCCGGCCGGGGCCGCGCTGGATGCCAGTGGTGGCAGCATCAAGTTCGGTACCACCACGTACCGCCTGCAGGTGCAGTCGCAGCGCTTCGCCGATGACAATGGCGCGCTGGATCGCTACATCCTGCTGCCGCCGGCACCGGCCGCGCCGGTGGTGGTCGAGGTGCCGTACAGCACCTACTGACACGGAAGCGACAGAACCGGCACGGTACAATCGCGCCCGCCCACCGGCACTGCCGGCCGGGCCCGCATCCTTGTCCGAGCCTGTCCGTGATCGCCCGATTCTTCCTGTCCTGCGCGCTGCTGTTGTTGGCAGCCTGCGCCACGCCGGCCCGGCCGCCGGCCAAGCCGCCCGCCAATCCGGACGCCCTGTGGGGCATCATCCAGCGCGACTGCGCCGACGCAGCCGCCCCCCGTGGCAGCTGCCTGGCGGTGGCCGTCGAGGCGCAGCGCCGCGATGTGCTGCTCAAGGATTCGCACGGCCACTACCAGTTCCTGGTGTTGCCGCTGGACCGGGTCTCGGGGATCGAAAGCCCCGCGCTGCTGCGGGCCGGAGCGCCGAACTACTTCGCCGCGGCCTGGGCCGCCCGCAGCCACACCGAGCAGGCGCTGGGCCGGTCACTGCCGCGCGACGTGGCCAGCCTGGCCTTGAACTCGCCGCATGGGCGTTCCCAGCACCAGTTGCACATCCACGTGGATTGCCTGCGGGCCGATGTCCTGACCCAGCTGCGCCGGCTGCAGCCCTCCATCGGCGCGGATTGGCAGCCACTGCCGGAGCCGCTGCGCGGGCATGCCTATCTCGCCCGCCAGCTGCCGGGTGCCGCGCTCACCGCGAATCCGGTCCGTCTGCTGGCCGCTCATCTGGCCGAGCCCGCCGATATCGGCAACTGGTCGCTGGTGGTGGCCGGGCAGACGGACCCCGCCGGTGCGCCCGGATTCGTGCTGTTGGCCACCCGGCTGGACCTGGCAGCGGGCAACAAAGCCAGTGGTGAGGAGCTGCAGGATCACGCCTGCGCCGTATTGACCGGTGCCGCCGGCCCGCTGGACGGTGTGCTGTGAGGCGTTGCCGGGGCAGGGCGCGCAGCAGTGGCTTGCGCACGGCCGGGTAAACACGTCGGACCTGCGCACCGTGTCGGATCCGGCCCGCTCGTAGCGGCGTGTATCTCGCTTCCGGGACGGCGCCTGTATCGCCGATCAGGCAGTGCCGGACTGACGTGGACTCACCGGACACTCGCGCGGCGCGGGGAATCCAGCGTGATTGAAATAAAAACCACGGACGTGGCACGTTATAGTGGCCGTTCAATGCGGTTCCCGCTTTCGCGCCCGGGCTGACTGGCGCGACGTATCCGACTTAATCCATGACTGCTGAAACCACGACTCCGCCCGCCGCTGCGCCGTCCCAGGCCACCGGTCCGCTGTTCTACCAGACGCCCGTGCCGCTGCGCTCGGATCTGCATGCCGCCTGGCGCCTGGTGCCCGACACCGCGCATTTTGCTGCCGACACCAATGCGATCCCCGCCGTGATCGGCGAGTTCGGCTCGCTGGCCCAGCATTACCCGATCATTTTCACCGGGAAGGACGCGATGCCGCTGGTGGCCGTCGGCCTGGCCCAGCGCAACCTGTTTGTTGCCGATGGTGTATGGGACGAGCAGAGCTACGTGCCGGCGTACGTGCGGCGCTACCCGTTCGTGTTCATGCAGGCGGGTGAGCAGGACGAATACGTGCTCGCGCTCGACTCGGCCGCCAAGCAGGTCAACCAGGGCCAGAGCGAGGACGGCGTGCCGCTGTTCCAGGATGGCAAGGCGACCGAGATTGTCGACAACGCGATGCGCTTCTGCGGCGATTACACGCGCGAGCATGACCAGACCCGTCGCTTCACCGCCGCGCTGATCGAGAACGAACTGCTGATCGACCGCAACATCGACGTCACCCTGGCCGATGGCCGGCAGATGTCGATCAACGGCTTCCAGGTCGTGGACGTGCAGAAGTTCGCCGCGTTGCCGGACGCCACCGTCGTGGCCTGGCACCGCAGCGGCTGGCTGGCGCTGGTGCATCACCACCTGAGCTCGCTGGCCCGTTTCAGCGCGCTGGTGAGCCGTCAGAGCGCGCTGCCTGCCGACGCCTGATTCAAGGCGCGTGGGCGATCACGGAAACGGCGGCCGCAGGGCCGCCGTTTTTCGTTGTGCCGGGCAGGGCGCGGATCAATCGCGGGTGCTGACTTCCCAGTTGGCATGCACCACGCCGGGCTGACGCTGCAGCCGCGCGACCACGGCATCGAGCTCATCGGCACTGACGGCGGTGCTGACCAGGATCGCGACCAGCTCCACCGGGCCGTCGCCGTGTTCGATCACCTGCACGTCGCTGACCGGGTACTGCGCGGCCTCCAGCGCGTCCACCAGGCGTTCGCGTGCCAGGGGCGTGGCCGCAGGGTCCACGCTCAGGCGCACCTCGTAGGTCGCTTCGGAGGCGGCCTCATTGATCGGGATGCGGTTGATCGCGTTGACCAACGGGCGCAACAGCGTGTTGCCAGCGATGATCAGCACGGTCAGCAGCGCGCCTTCGGCCAGCATGTCCGCACCGGTGCACGCACCGACCGCCGCCGAGCACCACAGCGTCGCGGCGGTGTTCAGGCCACGCACGTTCATGCCTTCCTTCATGATCACGCCGGCGCCGAGGAAACCGACCCCGGACACCACGTAGGAGATCACCCGCACGGCTTCAGCGTTGCCGGCGATGCGCATGCCCAGATCCACGAAGGCCGCTGCGCCGACCGCGACCAGCACATTGGTGCGCAGTCCGGCGGTGCGCTGGCGGTACTGCCGTTCCGCGCCGATCAAGGTGCCGAGCACGAACGCGGCGACCAGGCTGACCACGGTGTCCAGGAAGGGATACAGCTCGAAGGTCTGGATGAAGCGCATGCGGAATCCTTGCAGGGCAGGGCTTAGGCAAAATCCCGATAAGCATATCCCGGGCGGTCATTTCCTCCTTTTCCGCCTGTTCAGCAGAATCACGGCCCCTCCCTCACTACGCTCTGGCACGGGCTTGTCCGCGCCGGGACGTAGCTCTTTTACCGGAAATCTGCATGTCTGTGCTGTATCGCCCGCTGCGTCGGCGGGTCTTGGTTATGTCGTTGTTGCCCCTGCTCGGCGCAGGTTCCGTGGTCCACGCGGCCGATGCGCCGACCCAGCTCGATGCGGTCACGGTCACCGGCTCGCGCATCCCCCGCGCCAGCGTGGAAGGGCCCTCCCCGGTCACCGTGATCACCCAGGAGCAGATCGAGGCGCAGGGCTACCGCAGCGCCTTCGAAGCGCTCAGCGCGCTGACCGAGAACACCGGCAACGTGCAGGGTGAGGATTTCGGCAACACCTTCACGCCGGCTGCCAACACTATCAACCTGCGTGGCCTCGGCCCCAACCGCACCCTGGTGCTGGTCAACGGTCGCCGCCAGTCGGATTACCCGCTGGCCTACGAAGGCTCGGTCAATGTGGTCAACCTGGCCAACATCCCGAGTGCGCTGATCGACCGGATCGAAGTGCTGGCGGGGGGCGCGTCGGCGGTCTATGGGTCGGATGCGATCGCCGGTGTGGTCAACATCATCCTCAAGAAGACCTACGACGGCGTCGGCATCAATGTGCGCGCCGGCACCACCGAACAGGGCGGGGGCGACAACCAGCGCCTGCAGGCGGTTGGCGGCGGCTCGGGTGAGAACTGGGACGCGATCTTCGGGCTGGAGATCGCCAACCGCAAGGCGATCTACGGCTCGCAGCGCGATTTCATGGATTCGCTGACCGATGATCCACGTGGCGTGGCACCGCTGGCGACGGCGGTGGCGTATCGCCGCAACGCCTCCACCAACAACTACATCGATCCCGGTACCGACGGCTGCGATGCCTCCAGCACGCTGTATGGTGGCAGCGTGTTCCGCGCGCAGAATCCGCGCCAGGGCGGATACTGCGGCAGCAATGAGGCCGCGCCGACGTTCTGGACCGTGCAGACCGAGAAGCGCAACATCGATGCTTACAGCGCGGTGACGTGGCGCTTGAACGATCGCCAGGAACTGTTCGCCGATGCGGCCATCGGCACCGCGCGTATCTACAACAACACCCGTGCACCGAGCTGGACCTCCTCGCGCAATTACTTCTACAACCAGAACAGCGGTCAGCTGGAAAGCTGGTACCGGCGTTTCGCACCGGAAGAGATCGGCGGCGTGCAGCGCAATGCCAACCGGTTCCTGGAGCAGTCCTGGTCATTCAACGTGGGCGCGCGTGGCAGTATCGGCGGCTCGGACTGGGATTACGAAGCGGCCTACAGCCGCTCGCGCTATGAGAACAAGACGCAGCGCCCGGGCCTGCTGATCGACATCAATACGTACATGCTCGGCCCGCAGCTGGGCACCCGTAATGGCGTGGAGGTGTATGCACCGGATCCATCACGCCTGTATCAGCCGCTGACCCCGGGCGAGTATGAAGGCCTGTCGGGCCGCTACGAGAGCCGCAACGCCGCGTGGCTGCAGACAGCCAGCGTCAGCGTCAACGGCCAGCTGTTCGATCTGCCCGGTGGCCGCGCCGCGCTGGCAGCCGTCGTCGAAGCGGGCAGCCAGGGCTACAGCAACCGCCCGGACCCGGCACTGGCGCAGGGCGTGTTCTGGAATCTCAACGCAGGCATCCCCGCCGGTGGCGAACGTGATCGCTACGCAGCCGGCGTGGAACTGCAGCTGCCGTTGCTGGAGCGCCTGACCGCCACCGTGGCGGGACGCTACGACCAGTACCGCGCGGCCGGTGACCACCTGGGCAAGGCGACCTGGAGCACCGGCCTGGAGTTCCGTCCGTTCGATACGCTGCTGCTGCGTGCCAGTGCGGCGACCAGCTTCCGCGCGCCGGACATGAACTACGTGTTCGCGACCGAAACGCGTGGCTACAACCCCGGCATGACCGACTACTGGCGCTGCCGCAGTGCCGGCCAGGCGTATGACGACTGTGACTTCAGCGGGCTGGCGATCGACTACACCAGCGGCGCCAACCCGCAGCTGCAGCCGGAAACCGCCAAATCGTATGGCCTGGGCTTCGTGTGGTCGCCCTCGGCCAACCTGGACTTCACGGCGGACTACTACGACATCCGCATCGACGATGAGGTCACCAATCTCGATGCGACCCGCATCCTGAAGGACGAAGCGGACTGCCGCCTCGGCCAGACCGTGGGCGGTGACGCACGCGATATCGGCTCGGCACAATGCCAGGATGCACTGCGCCGGGTGATCCGCAACCCGGCCGATGCCGCAGTGCAGCCGAACCAGGTCGTGCGCGTGCTGATCAACCCGATCAACGCCGCCTCCGAAACCGTGCGCGGCATCGACCTGAAGTCGAATCTGCGCTGGGATGCAGGCCGTTATGGTCGCTTCTCGGCCCGCGTGGCGTACTCGCTGGTGATCGATCACAGCTACCGCCAGTTCGCTGGCGATGACGTGCAGGATCAGCGCAATTCGCTGGATTCCTACCAGTGGCGCAGCAAGGTCAACGGCAGCGTCACCTGGGCGATCAATGACTGGACCGCCACCCTGTATGGCATGCGCTACGGCTCGTTGCCCAAGACCGATGGCAGTGGCCGCATCGCCCCGTACATGACCTACAACGCCAGTCTGTACCGCAAGCTCAATGACAACGCCACGCTCGGCCTGATCGTCAACAACCTGCGCGACAGCCGCCCACCGGCGGACAAGAACGGCGGTGGCTGGCCGTTCTACCCGGTCGGCAACTACGACCCCTACGGTCGCCAGCTGTGGCTGGAGTTCGACTACCGCTTCCTGTAATCCGCTCGCGGGCCCGGCAATGCCGGGCCCCCTGCGTTTGGGTCACAGGCGCCGAAGCTGCTCAGATCACCATCGCGCCCAATACCGCCAGTGCCAGGATGATCAGCAGCACGCCAGACAGGCGCTCGATCCACGGCAGCGCTGCGTTGAATCGGTCCATCGCTGCCGCGCGCCCAACCATACCGGCCATCAACAGGTCCCAGCCGAGCACTACCGCGAACATCCACACCGCGTAGAACAGCCGTGTTCCGGCGGTATTGTCCGGCCCACTCAACATGGCCGCCAGGCTGGCGTAGAACAGGGCGTTCTTGGGGTTGAGCAGGGCGGAGACGGCGCCCAGTCCGAGGGCTCGAATCCACGCGGAACGCTGAGCCGGGCGGGACAGCTCCGCCGGTTGCTCGCCAGGCAGACGCAGTGAGGCGGTCCCGGCATGACGCAGGAACAGCAGGCCGATGTACAGCAGGAAGGCGCAGCCCGCTATCTGGATCACCCGAAAGAGCGCGCTGCCGGATTGCAGCCCCGCGACGCCGGAGAACGCCAGCGCAATATAGGCACCATTGGCCAATGCAACCCCGATGCATGCGCCGCTTGCAACACGCCAGCCCTGATGGATTGCGGTGCGGGTGATCAGAAAGAAGTCCGGCCCGGGCGACAGCAGCGCCAGAAAGTGCACGGCAGCAACGAGCAGAAACTGTTCCATGGGGGGCGGGCAGGCTTCAATGGGGCGCCTGACTGTGCCGATGTTGCGCGGCGATGTATTGCACGATATTGCGCAGTACTCAGCGGCGATAACGGCCTGGCGTAATACCGGCGTGAGCTTTGAACAGGCGCTGGAAATGGCTCTGGTCTGCAAAGCCGAGCGCGTGTGCGACCTCGGCCAGCGGTTGCCCTCGACCAAGGCGCTCGCGGGCGAGATTGATCCGCCGATTGAGCTGCCAGGCATGTGGCGTCAGTCCAGTGGCATTGCGAAACGCCCGGATCATCGCGTAGCGGTCCATCCCCGTGCATGTGGCCAGATCGGCCAGCGACACGCTCGACATCGGCGCGGCGTCCAGCAGGGCGAATGCTGGCTGCAGTCGCCGGTGTTGCGCTGCACTTGCGTGCGGGGCGGGAACCGGCGCCCCGGCAAGGACGTCGAGATCGTCGATGAAAGCGACGACAGCTGCTTCCTTTTCACCGGGATCGACACTGGAGAACAGCAGGGCATTCATGTCGCAGAACAGCCGGTAGCGCACCGGGCTGCGGTCGATCCGGATCAGCGGCGCCGCTGGGGCGTCTTTGTCGATGGGGTGCCTGTCTTCCGTGACTGCCGCCACCCATGCTGCATCCAGATGCAGCATCTGGTAGCTCCAGGCGGTGTTGGGCGCTGGATTGCAGGCGTGTACACGGTGCGCCGGCACGATGACCAAGGTGCCGGGTTGAAGGCGGTGCTGTCCGCCAGGCGCGCCGCTGAACATGCTCTCACCCGCGTCCACGGCGCCGATCGACCAGGTGGGATGACTGTGCGGGCGGTAACAGGCCCGGCTGTTGCACGCGCGACGTGACTCAACCCACGGCAGCTGGGGGTCCCGCCAGAAGTCGTTCTCCGAGGCAATGCGGCCGGAAGCGGGGCGCTCGCGTATGCTTGCCGCCTGAAACTCACTGCAATCCATGCGCCATGATAAATCACCTTCACTACCGCCGTGCGCTGCCCGACGATGCCGCTGCCTGCATCGATCTGCGCGGACGCACCCGCGAGAACGCCTTCTCCGCCGCACAGCTGGCCGAACTGGGCATCACCGAAGACAGCTGGGCGGCCGGTATCCGTGACGATGCATTGCCGGGCCATATCGCACTCGAACACGGGCGGATGGTCGGGTATTGCTTTGGCGATCGCGAAGGCGGGGAGATCGTGGTCCTGGCGTTGCTGCCGGCCTATGAAGGGCGGGGCATCGGTCGGCACTTGCTGGATCTGGCCATCGCCGATCTGGTCGAGGCAGGCCATACGCGGCTGATCCTGGGGTGTGCAGCGGATCCGGCGGTGCGCTCGCACGGCTTCTATCGTTACCTCGGCTGGCGGCCCACCGGTGAGATCGATGCGCTGGGCGATGAGGTGCTTGAGCTGCATGTGGGCGCCACGCCGTAGGATCGGGGTAGGGCGTAGTACTGACGTCGTGTCGGGATCATGCGCGTCGCGCGTCCAGCGTGCGGCAGGTCACGGCCGGGGATAAGGGGCCACGGACATGCTGCAGCCTCGTGGAGGGAGCTGAGCCGTGTCTGTATGGATGTTGGCCATCATGATGAGCGCTGCAGCGAGCGAGGCTTTTCCGCAGCAGGTGCACACCTGTGTCGTGCATGGCAGCCGTCAGTACCAGTCCACGCCGTGCACCGGCCGGACCGAGCGCATCCGTGACATGCCGCCGCCTGCGGAGACGCGCGCCAATACGTTGTACATCGAATCGCTTCGCCAGGAGCTCAAGGCCAAACGGCGCGCAGAGACTGCACCGGCGCGCCCGCGCCGGTCGCCGCGCCGCAACGTGCAGCCGGCAGCCGCCTTCCTGGGCGCAGTGATCTCGGTGCATGCCGATCCGGTCCGGTGCGATGCCGCGCGCCGCCAGCGCGAGACAACCTACGCGAAGGCGGGTGACCGCCCGAGCCTGGCACTGAGCCGGCGGATGGATGACCTGGTGCACGATGCCTGCCGGTGAGATGCAGGCATCATTGGCACTCACTGCCGTCAGTGGCGGTCCATCAGATAGCGCGCCACGGCATCGAACGCCGGCAGGGTGGTCGGGTCATTGGCGCTGTTGCCGGCCACCGGGTGCGAGCCGAACCGCGCGATCACCACGCGTGCGGTGGGATCGATGTACAGCGCCTGGCCGTGCACGCCGCGCGCCATGTAGGCGCCATGGTCGTTGTGCGATATCCACCACATGCCGCGATAGCTCCAGCCCGGCAGCTGGGGATAGCCGGCCTTGGCGAAGGCCTGCTTGTTGCCACCCGCGCGGATCCGGGCGATCGCGGCGGCGGGCACGATGGGCTGACCGTTGACCGTGCCGTCGTCGAGCAGCAGCTGGCCGACGCGGGCCAGATCACGCAGGCCGGCATTGAAGCCGCCACCCGCAAACGGCGTGCCGCTGGAGTCAACGGTGTAATAGGCATCCTGCTCCGCACCAAGCCGTTGCCAGATCCGCGATTGCAGCAACTGTGCAACCGACTGCCCCGTACGCCGGGCGATGATCCAGCCCAGCGCGTCCGTATTGATCGTTTTGTAGCCAAAAGCCTCGCCGTGGCGGCCCTGCTTCTGCACGGTCTGCAGGTAATCGTAATAGCTGCGCGGCCCGGTGTAGCCGGCAGGCGGGGGCAGAGTGCTGCCCGCCGCGGAGAACGCCCAGACCTCGGCGTTGGGGTCGGCGTAGTCTTCGCTGTAGCGCAGTGCCGTGGTCATCTCCAGTACCTGCTTGACCGTGGCATCGCCGAACGCACTGTCCTTCAGCTCGGGAACAATCGCGCTGACGCGCTGGGTTTCATCGATCACCCCCTCGGCGACCAGCATCTCGCCGAGCAGACCGGTCATCGACTTGCTGACGGACATCGCACCGTGCTGGCCGTGCTCGTCCAGGCAGCCGCTGTAACGTTCGTAGACCACCACCCCGTCGTGCAGCACCACGATGCCGTCGGTGTAGTTGGCCGACAGCGACTGTGCCCAGGTCATCTGACTGTTGGTGCCGGTGGGCGTGAACGACAGCGCGTCGATCGCGGCATCCAGCCGACGCGGCAGGTCATGCGCGGCACCCGGTCCCCGGCTGACGCCCACGGTGGGCATCAACTGGCGGAAATGGCAGGCCGTCCAGCGCAGCTTGGGGAAGCTGAAATAGTCGTCATCCGTGTAACGGATGCGCTTGTCTTCCGGCGGCGGCGCGCCCTGCATCCAGCCCAGCAGCCTGGGATCGGATGCTTCGGCCGACAGTGGCGGCAATGTAGGCGATGGAGGCGAGGGCGGGGCGGCAGGGGCGGCGACCGGCAGGGCGAGCGCGGCAACCAGGGCCGCGGCCAGCCGTGTGCGGGAGGACACCAGGGCGGCGCGCGCGCGGGACAGGGCGCTACGGGGGCGTGGAACGGGCATGGTGCACTCCTTGCTGATGCGCAGTACGTCTGCGCCATCAAGGGTACTGCACCGGAAAGAAAGACGGCGCCATCGGCGCCGTCTGTCACGTGCCCCGCAACTACAGGGCCGGATGCCGTTACGGGTTGGCGGGGTTGCCCTGCGGGGCAGGGTCCGGCGTGGCCGTTTCGGCCGAGGGCAGCGACAGTGCCGGGTTCAGCTGCTGGGCCTGCAATGTCTGGATGCGCTGGTTGAGCGCGTCCAGTTCGCTGTGGCTGCTGCGCAGGTCCGTGCTCAGGCTGACCGCCTGCTGCTTGGCCTGTTCCAGCGAGGCGCTGACCTGCAGCGACTGCTGGCGCTGGAGATCCGCTTCCTGCTGCAGGCTGCGCAGCCGCTCTTCGTTGTAGGCGACCAGGTTTTCGGTATAGCGCTTGCCGGCCTGCAGGCGGGTGGTGTCGATATACACCTGCGCCAGCTGCTCGGTCTGCTCGACGAACGTGCGGTAGACCTTCTCGGCGTTGTCGACCGAATCGGTCTTGATCACGCGCCAGAAGTCCTTCTCGTGGAACAGCGCCACGTAATAGTTCAGCGTGCTGGTATTGAACAGCAGGCTGGCACCATAACTGCCGTTATAGGTGGTGCGCAGCTCGGTGAGCTGCTTGGAATCCACCAGCTGGCGCAGTTCATCCACGGTATTGCGGACTACCGGCGCCGGGCGCGCCGCGGTATCCACGGCCGGCTCGGCACGCGGTGCGCGCGCGGCCAGGGCCTGCGGGACGACGCTCAATGTCAGCAGCAACACAATCCCACCGGTCAGCGCGTGCGCGACGATGGAACCAACCCCTTTTCTCTCTCGCATATTCAGGCCATCCACGAGTGGATTATCAGTGAAGTAAAGTCCCCGCCGAAGTCTAGCACGCACAATCGCGTGGTCTGCACTTCGCCGCAGCGTCAATAAACCAACTGCGCCGGGCTGCACTGGATGGACTGCATGTGCACGTCGGTCCGGCCCAGCTCCAGCCCGAGTATCTGGGCCAGGGTCTGCGAGAGCAGGATGCCGACGCCGTTGAGCAGCGGCTTGAGCCTCTCCAGCACCGGGGTCAGTGCCAGGCACAGCAGGCCGCTGCAGCGGAACTGGTCGGTGCCCGGGTCGATCACCCCGGTGCCGTCGCCGAGATCCTGCAGACCGCCGGGCCGGGTCTGCATGTAAGCGGCCAGGTTGGATTTGACGCAGTTGTTGTAGTTGAGCAGCGTGCTGAGCAGGCTGTTGCAGCGGTTGATCACCAGACCACCGAGGATGGGGCCCAGCACGCCACTTAGTCCGCCCATGCCTTCACCCGTGACCGTGGCGTTGTATCCGACCCAGACCGAGCCCGGCTTGAAGCAGGTCTCGAGGTTCAGGAGGCCACATGGGTAGGGCACGGCGTTGGGTAGTTCCCAGTCACCCAGCGCACCGATGCCGCGGGACGGATCACCCATGCGCAGGAGCTCGATGGTCTTTTTGGCATCGTAGAACCCGTTCCCCGGATTGGCCGCCTTGAGATACTGATCTGCCAGGCGGGCGGCCGTTGTGGCATCACTACTGCCCTGCTTGCCCGGGGTGAGCACGTTGCTCAGCACGCGCAGCAGTTCGCTGACCAGGCCGGAGACGGCTGTGCCGACCTGGGCCTGGTTGAAGTAAGTGGACGCGGTCTCCCCGGCGGCCAGGGTAATGCTCTCATCGCGGGTCAGCGCATTGAGGGAAATCTTGTCGGTGACCAGTGGCGCCCCCAGCAGGGTCAGCAGCTGCTCGTTCTGCAGCCCCGTATCGCACACGTTGCGCTGCGAAAACTGATTGGCCGCATCCACACGGCCTACGCAGGCGCGCAGCAGCGACGACTGCACCCGCACCGTCGCCGTTGGCGGGGTCGCGCCGCAGTTCAACGCCTCCAGTGTGCCCATCGCGTTGGTCACGTCGGCATAGATCGGCAGGTTCAGGCGGATGCCCAGCGAGTTGAGTACGGGGCCGAGCAGCGCCAGGCCGCCAGTATCGATGTTGATCTTCAGCCGGACCTGCGCGTTGTAGGCGCGCGTGCCGACACCGCCGATGGCGATGGACGGCGGTTCAATGATCGCCGCCTGCGTTTTGACCATGCCAAGGATGTCGAGATTGTTGACAGCGACCCCGTTGCCGCCGCTGGCGATGCTGATGCTGGTGGTGATCAGGTCCAGCGCGTTGACGTCGGCCTGCAATGCGGGAGAGGCAGGGCCTTCGGGAGCCACGATGTGTGCAAACAGGCCGCCCGCGGCATCGGTGCTGCCAAGCTGGACATTGAGTTGATTGAGATCGAGCTTCGCCGCGAGCGCATTGCGCAGCGCGCGCAGATCCACGTTGGCGACCCCACTGTTGGTCAGTACCGTCGTGGTGGCATCCAGCAGCTGGCCGAGCGAGACCCGGTTGGCGGCCAGCAGTGCGTTGAACTCGGCGACGCCGATATTGGCTTTGACCGGAATCCCCAGCGCCTGCAGCAGGCCGCCCGGCGTGACGTTCGCCTGGGCCAATCCGTCATAGCCAAGCAGGGTGGTGCGGTCCAGATTGACGCCCACCAGGTTGAGCACATTGCCCAGCGGCGTATTGCCATTGACCCGCAGCAACTGCGAGCCCACCGAGAACACCGCGATTGGCGGTGCACGGGTGGCCACGGCCTCCGCACGCAGCGTGGGCAGGCGCGTGTTCTGGCCGAAGAACGGCACGACCGAGCGCGTCGCGACCACTTTGACCGCATTGAGCGGGCTGGCCGCGTCCAGGGTCATGCTGAAATGATCGTCCGCGCCGCGGCCCGGGTTCCAGTTGCCGCACTGGATTGCCAGCGTGCCGGTGAAGCCGTTGTCTTTCTGCGCGTTGCCGCGGGCGGCGCTGTTGTCACGGCGGTCGGCACTGCACAGGTCCAACCGCTGCGCGCCGGCCATCGAGGCCAGGTCGACCACCTTCTGCGCATCCCGCTTGGCCCAGTACAGATAGCCCACTTCGACCAGGCCGAGCATGCCGACCAGGCCAAGCAGCACCAGCATCATGGTGACCGACATCCCGCCGCGCAGCCGCCGTCGGGACGGCCGGGGTGCGTAGGCGCTGGAGTGGTACATGGCCTTGCCCTCCTTAGTTGGTGTCAGCGCCGTCCTTCTTGACGCTGGTCTTGAGGAACTCGGGAATCTCGTGCTCGAAGCTCTTGAGGTAGCGCGCGTAGCTGGCGGCGGCCTGGTCACCCAGGATCGGCAGTCGCGCCCCGGCATGGGTGCCCTGGGCCTGCATGCGCAGCAGGTCGCGGGTGGTCTGTCCGATCTCGCCGCGCGGTGGCGGTGCGGGCGGCGTGTAGCGCTCGGCAGGTGTGGCGGCTGCGTATGCAGGGGCACGTTCCACGTAAGCCGGTACGGGCTCAACGCGCTCAACGGGCGTGGGCGGGGGCAGCGGCGTGGTGACGGCCGTGGGGCCATCCTGTCCGCCCAGCATCTGCCCGGTGAGCGGTGCCTGCTGCGCGATCACGGGCACCGCCCAAGTCACCAGCATCAGCAGCAGGGCAGTGTGCAGGAGGGGAACAGGCATGCGACGCAGCTGGCTCATGGCGTGGTCTCGCTGGCAGTAGAGGGCGTGCTGAAGCGTTCCAGCATCGATGGCGCAAGGCGGGCATCGGCACTGGTGCGGCGATCGGTGTCCACCGCCACGTGGCGCGAGGCCGACCGCGCGGCAGCCGGCTGCGGCGCAGGCAGCGCGACGGGCCGGGGCCCGGGCGCGGGCGCGGCGGCCGCTGCCGCTGCCGCGACGCTGGCAGGCGCGCGTTGCACGGAGGGTGCGGGGGTCGCCTGCTGGCGCAGTTGCTCGGCCAGGCGGCGCACCTCTGCCTGCGCACCGTCGGTCAGGCGCGCATTGCGCATGATCGTCTCGGCCATCGCTGTCTGGCCACGCAGCAGTGCCCACACCGCCAGATTGGCATTCGCCTTGGCGCTGCCCGGCGAAAGCTCGGCGGCCTTGGCCAGCGGTTCCTGCGCGCGGGTCCAGTCACCTGCCCGCAGCCGGGCGAAGCCGAGATCGCCCAGGTAGCCCGTGTTCAACGGTTGCAGCTGCACCGCCTTCGCCAGTGCCTGCTCGGCCCGTGCCGGGTCGCCATCGCGGGCGGCGATCAGGCCCAGGCCGTGCCATGCCGCGGCGGCTTGTGGCCCGTTGGTGAGGCTGCCGTACATGGCCAGCGCGGCCTCGCGCTGGCCGGTTTCGCGCAGCGCATCGGCATTCAACAGCCGCAGCTGAGGGCTGTCGCCATACCGTTGCCGATAGGCATCCACGTGCGCGAGCGAGGCGTAGTACGCACCTTGCTGCTGCATCTTCGAAATCAGCTCGGCGTAGAGCTGCTTGTCGTCCTGGGGCGCTACCTCCGGCGACGCCAGCGCCATCGGGTCCTGGCGGTAACCGTTGCGCACGTTCGAACAGGCCGCGCAGAGAGCCGTCGCGGCGAGCAGCAGGCAGAGGCGGGGAAGCACGGCGTGGCGCATGGCGTTCAATCCAGTTTGGTCAGGGCGGAGGCGAGGGCGATGATGGCCGGACCGGCCAGCACCAGCATCAACGCCGGCAACAACGTCAACATCATCACTACGGTCATCTTCACCGAGAGCTTGCCGACCTTCTCCTTGAGCGTGGAACGGCGCTGCTCGCGCAGGCGGAGGCTGAATTGACGCAGCGGTTCCTGCACCGCGCCGCCATGTGCATGGACCTGCAGGATCAGTTGCACCAGGCTGCGCAGGTCTTCGTCATCGAATGATTCGCCGAGGCGACGCAGTGACTGCTCCCGGCTGCGACCATGCATGTAGGCGATGTTGGCCTGGTGGATCTCCCGGCCCAGCACCGGGACCGCGTTGCGCAGTTTGTCGCCGAGGGTCTGCAGGCTCTGGTCCATGCTGAAGCCCACGCCCTGCAGCAGCCGCAACAGGTCGATCAGCAGCGGCAGCTCGGCGGTCACCTGTCTGCGCAGGCGCATCGCCCAGGCACGCAGGGCGAATTTCGGCAGCAGTATGCCGAACGCCAGCGCGCCGAAGATCACCATCGCGCGGCTGAAGCCGGTGCTGTGGTTGAAGGCCAGCACCAGGGCCAGCGTGGTGACCGCGATCAACAGGCGCAGGCCGAGGAAGATCGCGGTGCCGGCGTGGGTGTTCCATCCGGCTTGATCGAGCAGCAGCCGATCTTCCGGAGCCAGCAGCGCCGCTTCGATACGCCCGCCGTTGAAGCGCTGGCCGAACGCGGCGACACCCTTGAGCCAGCGCTGGCGCAGGCTCACCGCCGGCGGGGGTGGGGCGGCCGGTGTGCCCGCCACATCGCGCGGCCGCAATGCGGCCTGCAACGCATCCTGGTGGCGTTGTTCGCGTCCGCTCAGCACCCAGCCACGCACCCCCAACAGGGCCACGCCGGCGGCGAGCACCAACAACGTGGCGATCCACCAGCTGCTACTGGTCATGCGGGCCTCCGATCTGGACGTGCAGGCAGGTACTCATATGGATTTGGCCAGCCGGTACAGCAGGAAGCCGCCGATCAGCTCCAGTCCCAATGCCCACAGCAGCAGCTTGTGGCCGAGCGGCTCGTGCAGGATCGGCTGGAAAAAATCCGGGCTGGTGATCGCCATCAGTACGGCACTGATCGGTGGCAGCAGGCCGAGCACCCAGGCCGACATCCGGGTCTCGGAGGTGGTGGCCATCAGTTCCTGCTGGGCCTGATCCAGATCGCGCATGAAATCGGCCATGCGCTGCAGGATCTGATCGGCGCGCCCGCCGATGCGCACGCTGACGCCCAACACCACCGAGAGCACATTCAAGGCTTCCAGCCGATAGGGCTGGGCGGCCTGCGCCAGCGCGCGGTCCAGGTCCAGGCCGCTGCGGGTGTAGGACAGGGTGGCATCGAGCAGGCCCCGCAGCGGCATCGGCATCTGCGCGGCCGATGTCTGGAAGGCCATCTGCAGGCTGTTGCCCAGACCGGCCAGACGCACCAGGTTGTCGAGGAAATCCGGCAGCTGGCGCAGCAGCTTGGCCTGCAGACGGTTGATCCGCCGCGACACCCAGAACCAGGCCGCCAGAGCGCTCAGTACCAGGACAATCGGCGCAGCCCACACCGTGCCGAGGCGTGCACTGGCGATCCAGGCCAGCAGCGACGCGGCGGCGAGGATGAGCAGCGGTACCCGCCAACCGGTCGGCAGTGCAGCGCGCTGCATCAACGCGTCCCAAGGCAGCCCCGCCGGCGCCGTGCTCACCGGCATCGGCGCCTGGCTGTCACTCAAGCCTGCCAGGCGCGGCGAGGTGTCCGGACGCGCCAGCCGCTGCTCGGCGTGCTGCAGCGACAACCTGCGTTGCTCGCGTGCGGCAGCGCCGCCCCACAGCTCCACGGCCAGGGCGATCAGCACCAGTGCCGCACTGCACAGGAGCAGGACGAAGGCCATGCTCAGAAGCCTCCGCCCAGTGCTTCGCGCAGCTGCCGGCGGAACGGTTCGAGCTTGTGCGAGTGCGGCTGGAAGCCGAGCCCGACCCAACGGTCGTACTCGTTGCCATCGGCGTCGATCTGCACTTCGTGACGGAACATCTCCTGGGTGGCGATCATGTTGTCGGTGACCCCGGTGATTTCCGTGATCGAGATGAGCACGCGGCGGCCGCTGCCCAGTCGCGAGATCTGCACGATGAAATCAATGGCGCTGGCGATCTGTCGGCGCAGACTGTCCTCGCTGCCCTGGAAGCCGGCAAACCCGGCCAGCATCTCGATCCGGTACAGGCAATCGCGCGGTGAGTTGGCGTGGATGGTGGCCATCGAGCCGTCATGGCCGGTGTTCATCGCCTGCAGCATTTCCAGCACTTCGGCGCCACGCACTTCGCCGACCACGATCCGGTCCGGGCGCATGCGCAGGCTGTTGCGGACCAGATCGCGGATGCTGATCGCGCCATTGCCGTCCGCGCCGCCGATACGGCTTTCCAGGCGCACCACGTGTGGATGGTTGAGCGAGAGCTCGGCAGTGTCTTCAACGGTGATCACGCGTTCGTTGGCTGGAATGTAATTGGCCAGTGCATTGAGCAGCGAGGTCTTGCCCGAACTGGTGCCGCCGGACACCAGGATGTTGCAGCGCCCCAGTACCATCGCATGCAGCAGCGCCTGCATCGGGCGGTCGAACGTGCCCATGCGCAGCAGTTCATCGGGGGTGAACGGGTCCTTGCGGAACTTGCGGATCGAGACCATCGGCCCATCCACGGCCAACGGCGAGATGATGGCATTGAGGCGGCCGCCGTTGGGCAGGCGCGCATCCACCATCGGGTTGGACTCGTCCAGGCGGCGCCCGAGCGGGGCCAGGATCCGGCGCAGGATCCGCAGCAGGTGGCTGTCATCGCTGAAACGCTGCGGCGCCCGCTTGAGCATGCCGCCCTGGGAAACGTGGATGTCCTTGTAGCCGTTGATCAGGATGTCCTCGATCTCCGGGTCATGCAGCAGGTCATCCAGCGGGCCGAAGCCGGTCAGCTCCTTGACCAGCGCAGTGGCGACGATGTCCTTCTCGGCTTCGTTGATCGGGATCCGCCATTCGTGGACGAAGCCGGCGGTCTGCGCGTGCACGTAGCGCGACACGGTGTCCGGCGCCCACGCATCGATATCGATGCGCTCGTCCTCGATGCTGTTGAGAAGATGCTCATGTGCGGCGATCAGCACCTTCTGGTACTGCTCGGACTGCTCGAACGGCTGCACGCCGTGCTCGGCCTCAGTGCCGGCGTCGGCGCGGGCGGTGGCAGTCGGGAACGGGGTCACTTTGTCTTCCATGGGGAACCACTCAGGCGGAGGGCGAGGTGTTCCCGCCAGCCCCTGGCCGGCGCGGGGGCCGTCGGATCCAGGTGCGACAACAGCGGGGCAAGGGCACGCACATACGGGTCGCGTGGCGCATCCTGCAGCAGCAGGCGGCCATGGCTGGCACTGGAGCGCAGTGTGGGCCGATCCGGCAGCACTGCCAACAGGGGCAGCTCGAAGCGGGCGGCGATCTGCGCCGGGCTCAGTCCACTGGCATCGTCGTGGCGGTTGATGATCAGCTGCACGCGGGCATCGCGCGCGCCCACCTGGGTGAGATGACGGAGCATCTGGTCGAGCGAGACCAGGGTGCCGATCGACTGGTCGGCGATCAGCCAGATCTCATCGGCGCTGTTGAGCAGCGACACCGGCAACTGGCGCAGCGGGACACCGCCGAGATCGCACAGCACGGTGTGGAAGACACTGCGCAGGCGCTGCATCAGCATGCCCGGATCCGCAAGCGTGGCGCCTTCCATGCCGGGCGGCTGGCCGAGCAGGGTGACGCCGCTGGGATGATGGGCCAGCGCCGTGCGCACCAGCGTCGCATCGATACGCCCGGCATTACGCAGCGCGTCGTCGAAATGGAAGGTGGGGTCCACATTGAGGTACAGCGTCAGATCGCCGGTGGGCTGGCCCAGATCCAGCAGCAGGGTCTGCGCACCGGCGGGCACCGTCGCGGCCGGGGCACCCTGATGGGCCGTATCGGTCTGCTGGGCGAGCACCCCCAGGTGCGCCGCCAGGGTGCTGCTGCCCACGCCAGGCCGCACGCCCAGCAGCAGAACCATGCGTGCACGTGCCGGTGATGTGGCCGGAACGCTGCTGCGGCCCTGCGCGGCGAGTGAGGCAGCACGGCGCAGCACCGCCTCCATTTCCTGCGGCGCGCTGTCCAGATCGAGCAGATCTCGCAGCCCGGCGCGCAGCGCAGCCACGACGCCATCCATGTGGTCGGCATGGGTGGAGCCGATCGCCACCAGCGGCAGCTCCGGTGCCTGCGCCTGCAATTGCCGGGTCAAGGCGGCGGAAAATGCCGCCTGCTCATGCCGATAGTCCAGCAGCACCACACAGCCGGTGTCGCGCAGCGGCTCCAGCGCCGAGGCCGGTGCGGCGCTGTCCAGCCACTGCACCACGCCCAGCGACGGCAGCAAGGCCGAGAGCAGGGTGGCGAGTTCGCGGTCCGGTGCAAACAGCACGAGCTTCATCGAAGCATCCCGTGGTTGGACCAGTTGCAGAGTGGCGGACATGAGGGGCGGGTTCCTGACATTGGGCTCAGCGCGAGAAGCCGGGCAGCTGGTCCGAGGAGGCCGGGCTGAGCAGCCAGGCGCCCCATACCGGCAGGTTCGGCGATGCCTCGCGCTGGCCCGGCAGCGGCACTTCGGTGCCCTGGGCCAGCGGCTGCACCAGGCGTGGCGTGACGATGATGACCAGCTCCTTCTCTTCCTTCTTGTAGTTGAGGGTGCGGAAGAACGAGCCGATGATCGGCAGATCGCCGAGCAGCGGCACCTTGTCCACGTTGGAGCTGACGTTGTTGCTGACCAGCCCGCCGATCACGAAGGTTTCGCCGTCGCCGAGCTCGACCGTGGTGTCCGCGCGACGCGTGGTGATCGAGGGCACCTGCACGTCGTTGTAGGTGATGCCGGCGGCATAGTTGAGATCGCTGGCTTCCGGGGCGACCTTCAGCGCGATGCGGTTCGGCCCGAGTACGGTCGGCGTCACGGTCAGGCCGATGCCGAAGGGCTTGAACGTCACCGTGGTGGTGCCCAGGCCCTGCGGCTCGAGGATCGGCAGCTCGCCACCGGCCAGGAAGCTCGCGCTCTGCCCGGACAAAGCGACCAGGGTCGGCTCGGCCAGCACCCGGGCCATGCCGTTGCTCTGCAGCAGGTCGATGTTCGCGTCCCAGCCGTGGGTGAGGGATTTGAACACCAGCCCGAACGCCGAGGAAAGCGGGTTGGTGATGATGACGTCGTCCGGGCCTGCCGATTCGCCTGCCGGCAACACGCCGGGCAGGGTCGCGCCCGGCCGGGTGATGCCGTAGTAGAAGCCGTTGTTGCGGTTGAAATTCTTGTTGCCGAAGCTCATGCCGATCTGGCGCAGCACCGACTTGTTGAACTCGACGATCTTCACCTCGACCTGGACCACGCCGCCACTGGCGATGGTGGAGACATCGGCCAGCTGCCCGTCTTTGCCGACCGCCATGGCGGCTGCCTTGACGCTGTTCTGGTGGTCCAGCAGCGAGGGGCTCAGGCCCTGCAGCAGGCCTTGACCGTCCTGCACGATCAGCTCGGTGCCACCGCCCTGCGCGCTCAGTGCGCCTTGGACGGCGCTGCGCACCTCCACCTGCAGCCGTTCCGGCTCGCGGTTGCCATTACGCCACAGCAGCAGGGTGGTGCTGCCGGGCGCCTTGCCAACCAGCAGCGCCTCGCGGCCACGCAGCATCACCACGTCGGCCACGCTGGGGTCGGCAATGGCCACCCGCTCCAGGTTGGCAGGCAGTGACCACGGGCGCTGCTCGCGGGTCTGCAGCACCAGCTCCGCCTCGGCGCTGGCCAGCAGTGGGCTGCTGATCAACACGCCGGCCAGCAGGCAGCGCGGCAGGGCGTGGGAGAGGCGGCGCGCGAGGGTGGGGCGTTCGGTCATGGGCTGTCTCGGCATGGGCTTAACGCGACCCGCTATGGGAGGAAATGTCACCACGGATGATCTCGATGCCCCGGTCCGCGCGCGGTGCAGCGCGGCGCGGGACGCTGCTGGGAACGGGCAGTGCCGCGTTGGAACTGCGCCCGCGTCCGGCCAGGGCGTCGGTGTCGATGCCGGCGTAGGCATCATTTTCCGGGCGCTGCAGGGCAAGGCGTTCGTCGGCGGAAAGCTCGCGGCGCGGGCTGAGCACGCGGCCGGGGGTCGGGAACAAGGCCTGGTCCGGCAGCGCGATGTCAGCCGGGTTGCGCAGCGCCAGGAACAGCTTCCCCTGTTGGGCGCCGAGCAGCAGCCGGTTCGCCTCGGCGACCGGCACCGCCAGCACCGCGCTGCGTGCCGGTGGCGTGGTTCCATCATTGCGTGATGCGCCGGCCGAGGAGTCTGCGCCAGTGATGTCCTGTGCGCGGCTGTCGGCGGGTGCAGGCGCGCTGCCATCGGCGGGCATGCTGGCCACGCTCTGCAGATCATCCGCGCCATAGCTGAGCACGCGCAGCCGCGACAACAGCAGCCGCGTCTGCGCGTCACCGTCGTCGCGCAACCCGCCCGACGCGCGCAGGTTGAGGAACACATCGACAAAATCGCCCGGCTGGATGCGATTGCCTGCGGCCACCAGTTCGTCCACTGGCACCGCGAGTGCGCGCTCGCCGGGATTCAGGCGCAGCGAAAAGCCCCGTGCGATCTGCGCGGTCTGGATCTGGGTGCCGGCCGGGATGTCCTGGGTCGGTACCGCGCCGACCAGGGCGTTGATCGAGGTGTAGGCGCCCACCGGGCGTTGAGGATGGCCGGCGATGCGCAGGTCCTCGGCTGTGATCGGTCGCCCGGCCGGCAAGGCGCCGGCCGCCTCGACCACCGGCCAGGTGGCAGGTTGTGCAGGAGCAGTGGCGGTCGCCGGCGTGCCGGGCGGCGCCTCGCTGGCGCGGCGGCTCACCCCGAAGGCGACAATGGCCAGGATCACCGCCAGGCCGATCAACAGGATTGCGGCGATGCGGGTCAACTTGAGCATGCGGTTCTCCGGAAGGTCATCAGTTGCCGCCGAGGTCGAGTTGGGCGACAGCGGTGCTGCGCAGCGCCCGTGGCATTACCCAGCCGTACACGCGCCCGGTACCGGGCAGGAAGGGGTGGGCACGGTAGTCGTAGCTCACCTCCACGCGGATGCATTGCGCGGCCGGCAGGTCGGCGCAGGGCGCGGGCGTGGAAACGGTGATCGGTGGCGCGCCAGCCGCGGCGCAATCGGGGGTCTGCTTGGCGTAAGTGAGAAGCCACTGCATGGAGCGTCGTGCCGCCAGGCAGGCGGCGGTGCGGCGTTCGGTCGGCGTGGCATGGCGGAACGCAGCACGTGCGCCTTCCGCCGACGCCGCCGACAGCGTCTGCTGCACGGCCATGATCATCACGCCTGAATAGGTGACCAGCAGCAGTGGCAACAGGCCGAACAACAGCATGAGCGCGAACTCAAGGGTCGCGATGCCGCGTTGGCGCGTCGGGCGGCGGAGGGGGCTGGCGGTGATGCTCATGCGGCACCGCCGGATGGCTGCTGCAGGACCCACCAGATACTGGCGAAGGCCAGGTACGCCGCATAGGGAATGCCGACCCGGCCCTGGCGCGCCTGCCGCCACTGCGCGATCACCGGCTGCAGGCGGCGCGAGGCCGCATTGTCCGTCTCGGGACGCGGACCGGAATGGGACAACGCAGGCGCGATGCGCCGCGCGACGATCACGCACGTCGCATGCGCACCGGCGAGCAGGCTGGCGATGATCCAGATTGGAAGCAATGGCGCCGCGCCGAGCAGCAGGCCGAGCACGGCGAAATACTTCACATCACCGGCACCCATCCAGCCGATGGCATAGAACGGCAGCAGCGACAGCAATCCCAGTACGAAGCCGAGCAGGTGCGTGCCCGGAAATCCGCGGCCAGCCATCCACCACTGCCACGCCAGCGCGACCAGCGCGACGCCGGTGGCCAACAGCAACCCGCGATTGGACACCCGTCGGGCGTACAGGTCATGGATGGCGACCTGTACGCCCAGCAGCAGTGCCACCAGGGGAAGGAGTTCCATATGCGTTATGTCCCCCGAATCGGTCGTACGACGCACTTGCGTGCCATGCCGTCGCCGCGGGGAGAGCCGGGCGACAGCGCAGGCAGTCAACGACAGTCGATCAGGCCGCGGCCGCGGTTGCGTCGTCGACCACTTCACCCAGCTTGGTGAACAGATTTTCGAAGAATCCGGTGATCTGGTCTTTACCCACCGCCACCAGGATGCCCGCGATCACGGCGGCCAGCAGGCCGTATTCGAGCGCGGTCACGCCATCTTCTTCAACGAGGAACTTGCGAACGGATGCATTCATGACGGTTTCTCCATTTCCCAATCAGAGCCCGAACGGGCGGATACAGCCCCTGGTACCGATGGTGTTGCCTGGCTCCGCCAGGACCGCCATCACGACCGCGCATCCTGCGCGGTGCGGCCCTTACAGGCCTGCGCTATCGACCGGGCGGAGCCCGGGCGACGTCATTGGAGGCGGATCGCGCTGGACAGTGCGGTCATTGCTGCCGAAACGCGGCGTCGGCAATTAGGGCAGTGCGTACGAAGATTGCTGTCCATGGCGTTCCCCTTGTTTCTCGATCACCGCGTCGGTATCGCCGCGCGTCCTGAATTCGATGCTCGACGAATCACGTGGGATCCAATACACAAAATCGGCAGGCGTGGGGTCAACTTTAGAAACTTCGCGCCGCGTGTGCGTCGTGCATGAGCCCTGATGTAATGGCGGCAAAGTGAAGCCCGGGTAGAGATTATGTGATCACGGTGTGATGTCAACTATTTGACGCCATGCGAGCACGCTTTAACGTTGGGTTTCAACGGTTTCGGACACAGTTGTGACGATGATTGTGATTCTGTTTACCTGGCGTCCAGTTCGGGCATAATTGCCAAAAATGCGCATCGAAGGCTTCGCCGACAATCGCTGTCGCATCGGCTGAAGGGTTTAGCTGCAATCAGTGAATGATTTAGCTGCGATCAGTGAATGATTTAGCTGCGGTCACGAACGAGTTACATGGGCGGGCTGGCGGGCATCGTCGCGGCGGGTTGGCCGCAACAGAATGCGCAGCAGGAAAACGCAGGAGTGCGCACCCGGTGGCCATGCGGCGCAGGCATCGGGTTTCCAGGCCAAAGGGGGCATCACTGTCATGGTAGATGGTGTGGTGGAAGACCAGATCGACAGCGGGCTGCGGGCATTCGACCTGACCTCGCTCAGCGGTGTCCTGCGCGTGTGCGATCTGGAGATGGTCCTGCTCGATGGCAACGGCCCGCGTGCCGCGATCGAATCGCAGGTGCATGACGAAGCGCTGTTCTGCACCGCGGTGAGCGGGTTTCATTTCCGTGGTCGTTTCATGCTGCCCCAGGACTGGTGCCTGCTTGGCTTGATCCACGCCACCAATGAGAACGTCAGCTGGTGCCATGGCATGCCGCTGGCCGCCGGGATGGCGTTGACCGTGCTGCCGGAGGGCATCAGCGAGTTCACGCTCAGCGCCGGCACCCACCTGACGTTGCTGCTCGCGCCGATGCAGCGCGTTCAGCGCAAGCTGACCGAGTTGAGCCTGCGCAGCACCTTGCCCTCAGGGCAGGCCCTCTCCCTCTTCCAGGCCGGCACAGGCAGCAACGCAGCGCGACTGGTGCAACGCTACGGTGATGTCCAGCAAGCGCTGCTCGGGCAGGGCGGGACGTTGCCGGCCGACGCCGTGGACGCCCTTCTGCATGACCACATCCAGGCGCTGCTCGGCGCGGGCAGCGATGACCACCCCACCTGCAGCCGTGGCCGGCGCACGCATTATCTGATCGCGCAGCGCGCCGAGAACTTCATGCGGCTCAATCTGCGTCGTTATATCTATATGAATGAAATCTGTGATGCCGCCGGTGTAAGCGAGCGCGCATTGCGGTATGCCTTCGAAGATCTGTTCGGTACCTCGCCGAACCGGTATCTGTCGATGTTGCGGTTGTGCGCGGCGTGCCGTGGGTTGTCGATGGCCGATTCCAGCCGAAAATCGGTGAAAGCCATCGCACTCAGCTGCGGGCTGTGGGACCTTTCGCGATTCGCCGACAACTATCGCCGCGTGTTCGGCGAGCTGCCGCGCGACACGCTGATGCGTGCGCCGGCCCAGATGGGCAGCCCGGCCTGAGGGTTTACGTGGGCAGCTGCGCGCCCGCCGTGCACATATTCGGCAACCTGCCGAAATTGCCCATAGGCCTGCCGGTTTTACCCCTCGTCTTGCCGGAACGCACGTTTGCGCTGCCGGAATGAAGTGCTCACGGTTTGACCCCTCGACTGTAATGACATCCACGTGCCGTCAGGCACCGGTGATGTTCAACGCATTCGTAAGCGGGGGAATACCTGATGAACCGTATCTTTCGATTGGTGTGGAGCCACCGGCTGAACGCCCTGGTGGTCGTCTCCGAAATCGCCACCGCGCGCGGCAGCCTGGCGGCTGGTCCGGTGGTGGTGCATCTGAAGGTGCCGATGTCGGTGCTGTCGCTGGGCCTCTCGCTGGCCCTGTGCACGGGCAGTGCATGGGCGGGTGAGAACCAGACCCTCACCGACCTGCAGGCACTGACCGCCAAGTACACCGCACCGCTGCCGGTGAAGCTCGATGCCGACGTGGCGCTGGCAGCCGCGGCACGTGATCGTGGCACGGCCCCCCTGCTGAGCGTGGATGCCAAGGTCAATCTCAACCTCGGTACACCGACGGCCCACCGGGCGGCGCTGCAGGTGCATGCCGCTGCGCAGGCCAACGCCGACCTGCCCAGGCGCGTTGCCGCACCCGGGGGCCAGGTGGCAGCCTTGGCCGATCTGGGCATCGCGGCAGGTACCAGCAACGGTGCCGGGTTGAATGCCCATGCCGATACCAACGCGGTCGCCTCGATTGCGCCGACCGCAGCGACGGTGCACGTGCCGGTCAAGGCCGATGCGCGACTCACCGCGGCAGCGGATACGGCACGGGCAGTGAACGCCGAGGCGAAGGCGGCGGCGAACGTGGCCGTCGCGACGCCGTCGCCGCGGAAGGCCGCACTGGAGGCCAACGTCGATGCGGCAGTACAGGCACGGCTGGCGGCGGCCGAGGTGGAGGCCAAGGCGACGCTGATCGCCGAGGCCACGGTCACGCCCGATGCCCCGGACGCGGTCCAGGCATCGCTGGCGAGCAATGTCGCTGGCGGCGTGCGCGTGGATGCGCTCGGCCACGTGGTCGATGCGGCCGACCGCAATCCCAAGCTCGTCGATGCCGGCGTCAGCGCCGTGCAGACCAGCTCGATGGCGCTGGCGCCGAACGGATTGGGCAACGCGCTCGGTGGGTTGTTGAACGGTGTGGGCGGTGCGGTCGGCGGCCTGCTCGATGGCGTCGGCACGACGGTGGGTGCGATCACGACTCCCGTGCTCGGCGCGGTTGGCGCGGTCACCACGCCGATACTGGGTACGGTGTTCCCGGCGCCGACGTCGCTGCCGCCGGGCAGCCCGAAGGGGCCGGCGCCGGCCGATCCGAACGCCGGGCTGATCATCGGTACCGGTGGCCTGGTCGGCTCGCTCTCGCAGCTGGTCGGACCCACCGCGCAGGGGTTGCTGGGCGGCGACGGCTACGTGCGCAATGGCAACCTGGCAGTCAGCAGCGCCAACGTGATGCAGACCTACTCGGTCACCAACGTGCTGGGCCTGCCGGTGGTCAACCTGAGCCCGGTCGGCACGCTGCTCGATGGACTGGGAAACGCCAGCACCGGTGGCAGCTCGCACCTGACCCTGATCGGCGGCGTCACTTCCGACAGCTACATCTACAACATCAACAACGGCGATCCCAACGGCCTGCTCGGCCTGGTGTTGCCGGACGGGTCGCCGGCATGGTCGAACAAGTGCCTCAACCTGCTGGTGGCCAGCGTGGACTGCTGGGCGGTCAATGCCGCGCAGGATTACCAGGTGCTGGTCGGCGATGGGGCGTTTGCCAACGGCTCCAAGGAAGTGGTGATCGGCGCCAACGCACGTCATGAGCTGCCGCGGCAGGACGCCAGCATCGCGTTCCCCGGCGCCGGGCTCAACGATCCGACCGACCCCACCGGCGTCCCGACCGCCGACTACGCCGCGCGCATGGGCCATTCCGTGGTCGTCGGCGATAGTGCGACGGGCACCGCCAACGGCCAGACCATCCTCGGTGCGGAAGCCACCTCCAACCAGGCCAACAGCGTGGCGCTGGGGTACCGATCGGCCGCCAACCGCGGCGCGCAGGCCGGCTACAGTGCTTACGGGTTGAACGGGCAGCAGGTGTCGGCCGGTGAAGTCTCGGTCGGCTTCGCCGGTGGTGAGCGCCAGATCAGCAACGTGGCTGCCGGCAGCGCCGCCACCGACGCGGTCAACGTGGCCCAGCTGCAGGGCGCGATCTCGCAGATCGATGCGGTCGGCACGCTCGCGGTGACCTATGACGACGATGGCGCGGGCGGCGCCGACTTCCGCCGGGTCACCCTCGGCGGCGGCACCGGCACCACCACGATCGCCAACCTCGCCAACGGCGCGGTCAACGCAACCAGCACCGAGGCCATCAACGGCGCCCAGCTGTTCGACACCAACAGTGCGATTGTCGACTACTTCGGCGGCGTCACTGCCTACGATCCGGTCACCGGCGCGTGGACCGCACCGAGCTTCCAGATCTCCACGATCTCCACCGGCGGGGCAGTCGCGCAGGGGGTGTACGACAACGCCAGCGATGCCTTCTCCGCGGTGGATGGTTCGCTGGTCAACCTCAACACGCAGATCACCGATATCCGCAACGGTGTTGGCAGCCGCTATCTGAAGATCAACTCGACCGGGGCAGAAGCCGCCGCCGCGGGCCTGGACAGCATCGCGGTCGGCACGGGTGCCTCGGCCACGGCCGCCAACAGCGTCGCGGTGGGTGCCGGTGCACTGGCCGACCGCGAGAACACAGTGTCCGTCGGTGCGGTCGGTGCAGAACGCCAGGTGGCGAACGTGGCCGCGGGCACCGAGGCCACCGATGCAGTCAACCTGGGCCAGCTGGAGGCGTCCGAACAGAGCGCGCTGCGCTACGACCTCAATCCCGATGGCAGCGTGAACTACGCCAGTGCCACACTGGGCAACGGTGGCGGTGCTACCACGCTCAGCAACCTGGCCGCTGGCAGTGTCACCGCCAGCAGCAGCGAAGCGATCAACGGGGCCCAGCTGTTCGCTGCCAACCAGGCCGTGGCCACCCACCTCGGTGGCGGCGCTGCGCTGGATACCAACGGCATGGTCACCGCGCCGAGCTACACCATCAACAACGTCGCCAGCGATGGCCAGGTCACCGCCGGCAGCTATGACAACGTCGGCAGTGCCTTCGATGCGGTCAGCACCTCGCTGGCCAACGTCGCCGACCAGACCGACACCGTGGACCGCCTGGCGGTGAAGTACGACGCCGATGCCAGCGGCAATGCCACCAACACCATCACCCTGGCCGGTGATGCCAGTGGCGCGGCGGTCGCACTGACCAACCTGGCCGAGGGTCGCGTGCAGGCCGGCAGCCTGGATGCGGTCAATGGCAACCAGCTGTTCCAGACCAACAATGCGCTGGTGGGGTACTTCGGCGGCACCACCAACTTCGACGGCAACACCGGGATCTGGACGGCGCCGACCTTCCGCATCTCCTCCATCGCCACCGACGGCAGTGTCATCGCCAACGATTACAGCGACGTCACCGTGGCCTTCTCGGCGGTGGATGCCTCGCTGACCAACCTCAATACCCGCATCGACCAGATCCAGCCGGGTGGCAACAGCCAGTACGTGCAGGTGAACTCGACCAAGGGCGCGGCCACTGCGGGCGGTGCCGACAGCATCGCGATCGGGCCGCTGGCCAGCGCCGCCGGAAGCGGCAGTGCGGCCATCGGTGACGGCGCCAGCGCCAGTGCGGACAACAGCGTTGCGCTCGGCGCCGGCTCGGTTGCCAGCGTGGGGGCACAGACGGGGTACACCGGTGCCTACGGCCAGACCGGGGCGAGCAGTTCGGTGGGCGAAGTGGCCGTCGGCAGTACCGGGGCCGAGCGCAAGGTCACCCATGTGGCCGATGGTTCCGAGCGCTACGACGCGGTCAATGTGGGCCAGCTGCAGAACGGCGTGAACTACGCGATCAACGAGTCCAAGGCCTACACGGATACGCAGATCAACAACATCAACAACGGTACCTCCGGCATGTTCCAGGTCAACAACACGCAGAACCTGGCTGCGCCCTCGGCCTCCGGCGACAACGCCGTGGCCGGTGGTGCCGGCGCCGCCGCCGCGGGCAACAACGCCACGGCGCTGGGCAACGGAGCCAGCGCACAGGGCAGCAACAGCGTCGCGCTGGGCGCTGGTTCGGTGGCCAATCGGGCCAACACGGTCTCGGTAGGCAGCAGTGGTGCGGAGCGGCAGATCGCCAACGTGGCTGATGGCAGCGACGCCACCGACGCGGTCAACGTGCGCCAGCTGCAGGCCTCCCAGCAGGGCACGATCCGTTACGACACCAACGTCAACGGCACCACCAACCTCAACAGCGTGACCCTGGGCAGCACGGCTACCGGGCCGACCACGGTGCGCAACGTCGCCCCGGGTACCGCCGGGACCGATGCCGTCAACGTGGACCAGCTGCGCAGCGGCATGGCCCAGACCCTGGACTGGTCCAAGGCCTACACCGACGAGCGCATGGACTCGTTCGACCGCAACCTGCAGAAGACCGACAACCGTGCCTCGGCCGGTGTCGCCTCGGCGATGGCGGTGGCCGCCCTGCCGCAGCCCTATGAGGCCGGCCGCAGCATGGCCTCGCTCGCCGCCGGCAGCTTCAACGGTGAATCCGGCGTGGCGGTGGGCATCTCGGGGGTCTCCGAAGGCGGGCGCTGGATCTACAAGTTCAGCGGTTCGACCAACAGCCGCGGCGATGGTGGTGTCGCGGTAGGTGCCGGCATCCAGTGGTGACCGCCTCCGGTGCCGGCGCGCTGCCGGCACCGGACCTGCGGTCCGCATTCAACGCATACAGGGGGAACACCATGTCCATGCAGTCCACATCCACCACCCAGGTGCCGCTGTTGCGGTCACTGGGCCTGAGCCTGGCGGCCCTGCTGCTGGGCGCCTGCGCCAGCCACGGCGAACAACGCACCACACCGTCCACTGCGACCGCCGACACCGCCGACACCGATGCGGCGAACTTCCCGGATCCCCGCAAAGCCACGTTGAAGGAGGGCCTGTTCGTGGATGTCGACACTCTGCGCCTGTTCGCCCGTGGCATGAGCAAGCGCCAACTGTACGCCCTGCTGGGCACCCCGCATTTCGGCGAGGGCATGTGGGGCGTGCGCGAATGGAACTACCTGTTCAACTTCCGCAGCAGCCCGGGCGGGGACTATTTCACCTGCCAGTTCAAGGTCGACTTCGATGGAAAGGGGATCGCCCAGGCGGCGCACTGGAAGCCGCAGGCCTGTGCGGCCGTGCTTGATCCGCCGCGCCCCCCGACGCCCCCCGCACCCGCGCCGATGCCGAGCGAGCCGCTGCGGCTGGCAGCCGACGCGATGTTTGCCTTCGACAGCGCCGTGCTCACCCCCGAGGGGCGCCGGAACGTGGACGCCCTGCTGCAGCAGGTCCGGGATGCCAGCCGGGTGCAGACCATCCAGGTGATCGGCTATACGGACCGGATCGGCAGCGACCGCTACAACCTGGTGCTGTCGCAGCGGCGCGCTGAAGCCGTGCGCGATGCGCTGGTGGCCGGCGGAGTGCCGACGGCGGCCATCATCGCCGAAGGGCGCGGCAAGGCCGATCCGCTGGTGCAGTGCGAGCAGGCGCAGCGCAAGGCCCTGATCGTCTGTCTGGCACCGAACCGGCGCGTCGAACTGTCGGGCAAGGCACTGCCGCGCTGAAGCCGCACGGGGCCGCCTGCTCACCTCTCTGCCCATACCCCGTCGGCGCACCCGTGCGCCGGCGAGGGACCGTCTTGACCTGGCGCGTCGTCCGCACAGCGTGATGTCTCCCCCGTCATCGTTCTGAAGACGGCGCGCCAGGTCATCTCTTCCTCCCACCCGGGGCGGCCGCAGGCGATCTGCGGCCGCCTTTTCCGGTTACGGCATCAGGACCTTATCGATCACATGGATCACGCCGTTGCTCTGTTTCACATCGGCAATGGTCACCTGCGCGACCTGGCCCTTGCTGTCCGTCAGGGTGATGCCCTTGCCGGCGACACGGGCGGTCAGCGCTTCACCTTCCACCGTCGTCAGGCTCGCCTTGCCACCGCCCTGCTTGATCTTGGCCATCAGATCGGTGCTGGTGACCGCGCCGGGGACGACGTGGTAGGTCAGGATCCTGGTCAGGTCGGCCTTATTTTCCGGCTTCAGCAGTCCCTCCACCGTGCCCTTGGGCAGCGCGGAGAAGGCCGCATTGGTCGGCGCGAACACGGTGAACGGGCCGGGGCCCTTCAGCGTATCGACCAGGCCGGCCGCTTTGACCGCCGCGACCAGCGTGGTGTGATCCTTGGAATTGACGGCGTTGTCGATGATGTCCTTGTTGGCATACATCGCCGCGCCGCCCACCATCGGATTGCTGTGCTGCGCGCCCATCATGGGGGCAGGGGCCTGCGCGAAGACGAGCGGGGAAGCGGCGGCGGCGAGACAGCCGATCAGTACAAGGCCTGCGAACTGGATCTTCATGACCAAACTCCCAAATGGATGCGCCGGTATGACGCACCCTTAGCTACGGCGGGAGTGTCGGGGCGGATGCACGCGGAGCACACTATTTTTCAACTGTCAGGCGCAGGTGAGGATGGTGTCTGCGCGGTGCGATGGCGGCGCCCGGGTGCGAGGTTCAGCGGCCCTGTTCGCTACTGCGGATCTGATGACGTAGTTCACGCCATCGGAAACAATCTGGACCTGTGCCATGCGCTGCGCCGTGGGGGGAGATCGGCGCAGGATGGCACGGGTCGGCGGGTCACGCACGGCCGTGCGCTAGAGGACCCCGGGAATCGGGATGGCCAGCGCTGTTTTCTCCGCCTCGCAGTTGCTGGGCTGCACACTGTTGCTGCGCAGCGACTGGATCTCCGCCCGCGCCAGCGCCATGTCGCGGTTGAAATCAGCATTGGCATGCAGGGCCGCCACCGCGCCGGCAGCGACCGCACGCCCTTCGAGCACGTCGCTCTGCCAGTGCGCGTTGCAGATCAGGCGGTTTTCACCGAACGCGCGGCCACGTGCGAGCAGGGCGTCGGCGCGGTCCGGGCTCAGCTCGGTCAGCAGCAGGGCCCAGCTCCAGCTGATGGCGGTGTGCCCGGATGGATAGGAGCCGTCGTTCCGCAGGGAGGCCTCATCGGCGGGCGCACAGGTGCCTTCCTTGTAGAACACGAAGGGGCGCGTGCGCTTGTAATGGTCCTTGGCGGCGTAGGTGGCCAGCCCGGCATCGACCAGCGTGCGCTGCAGCAGCAGGTACAGCGCCGGCGATGTCTGCTGGCTGATCGGAACCCCGAGCGCGCAGGAGAACGTGTTGGCCACCTGCGGGAAGTGCAGGTCCGAATCCGTGGTCGCCAGCGCGTACCGGGGCGTGCCTCGCAGCTGCTGCGCCGCCCGATGGACGGCCTGATCGTTGGCGAATGCCGCCGAGCCCTTGGCCGGGGGCGCCGGCAACAGGGCCAGACTGTCCGGCAGTGCGCGCCCGAGGTAGCCGGCCGGAATGCCGGGGCGCAGCTCCGGCACCGGGGCGGGGGCAGGCACGGCGGCGGGTGCAGCGGTCGGCGGTGCCGCGGTCGACCGGGGCGGAGACGACGTGCACGCCGTCAATGCGCAGGTCAGCGCGAGCAGGGCCGCGCCATGGCGGCAGCGGGAGGGCAGGGCATTCCAGTGCATGGGGCGCTCCACGGGCAAGTGTCGGTTCACTGTGTCCGGCCGATGCGGCACGTACAACCGCCTTTCTACGCGTCCGGCCTCAGTATCTTTACGGGTGCGCGACCACGCGCACCGGCGGCAGCCCGGTCGCCGCATCACCCAACGGAAAGCGCACTTCGACACGGGTGCCGCCCAGCGGGCTGGAACCGATCTGCAGGCTGCCACCCAGCAGCCGTGCGCGCTCTTCCATGCTGATCATGCCCAGCCCCGGCGCCGCCGGCGTGCTGCCCGCTACCGGCATGCCGATGCCATCGTCGTCGACCCGCAGCAGCAGTTGCTCGCCGCGCACCGTCACCAGCACATGGGCGGTACTGGCATGCGCGTGTTTGTCCACGTTGTTCACCGCTTCCTGCACGATCCGGAACAGACTCAGCTCGCGGTCGTCACCGAGCCGGGGCGGGTTTTCGATCCGGCATCGCACGCGCAGCGCGCCACGTGCATTGCGCTTGATGCAGAACGCATCGAGGGCACTGGCCAGGCCGGTGAAACGCAGGATGCTCGGATGCAGTTCGTGGGAGATCGACCGGATGTCATTGGACACCGTCAACAGCTGGTCCTGGAGCTCGACCACGCTGTGGCGTTCGGCGTCGGGAATCTGGTTGCGCAGCGTACTCAGGCAGATCGAGATCGCCGCCAGCGACTGGTTGACGTCGTCATGCAGGTCGCGCGCGATGCGTGTGCGCTCTTCTTCCTGCACCACCAGCATCCGCCCGGTCACCTCCCCCAGCCGACGATAGGCCTGCTGCAGCTTCAGGTGATTGGACAGCTTCTGTTCGGACAGCGCGCCAAGGAACAGCAGGGCGCAGCTGGTGCCCAAGGTCCACACCTGGGCGGTGATCAGGTTGCGCTCGGGTGTCCAGAAGGCAAACGGTCCTATACCGGCCATGCTCAACTGCATCGCCAGCACCGCCACGACCAGCATGCACACCGCCGCGCCGCTGACCCCGAACACGATCAACGCCCAGATCAGCAGCGGAATGGGGGCCAGCACCAGCAGCGGGGTCATGACCCCTTCGGGCCAGTCCATGCCCCAGATCACGCCGAGCACGCCCAACAGCAGCACGGCGACGGCGACGGTACGCCAACGCCAGCCGGCCCGACGTTCCGGTGTCTGCAGCACCCGCGCGATGTTGACCACCGCCGGCACGATCAGCAGGTAGCTCACGCTGCTGCAGAGCAGCCGTGTGAGCAGCACGCCCGGTGCCGCCAGCCCGCGGGGCGCATCGGGAACGACGAGCATCTGCCACCACGCCACGCATACGGGAAGCGCGATGCCCCCGAGCACGACGAACAACGCGATATCGCGATATCCCTCCAGCGGCGAACCCGTGCCGCGCCAGCGCAGCAGCAGCCAGGCCGCGGCGGCCACGAGGACGAGTTCACCGGCACTGGCCACCAGCCCACTCAGCCCGACGAACGGCACCAGCACGGACGCCAGCACGGTACCGGCCGCGGCCGCCAGCAGGCAGGTGCGCCACTGCGGGCGCGGGGTGAACAGCAACCAGCCCATCAAGAGCGGTCCTGGAATCCACAGCACGTGCAGCCGAAACCCGGGCATCTGCGCCAGCGTTGGCAACAACTGGCCGAGCAGGCAGCCGACCAGCAGCGGCACGACGTGCGTGAATGCGATGCGAAGCGCGGGTGATGGGTGTGTGGAGGTGGTGGGGCTGACCGAATCGTCCGATGCTGCTGCACGGGTGCTGTCGACAGGAGCGATGTGCGTAACAGACGCGTTGACGCGCACGTGGACCTCGGTGGGTGCGTGAGGAAGCTTCGGATCGAGGCCCGTCCCCGAGGCGCGCAACGCCTCCCCCGGACAGGTCTTAATGTGATGCGTTTCACGCTTGCGGGTCAGCGTGTCACCGCTTGTAGCGATGTCGTTTCCGCCCCACAATCGCGCCGATGTAAACAGCTTGTGCTCCGTCGCGCTATCCGATTTCCGACCTGTTCGAGGAACTGGCATGGACGAACCGATGGCCCCGTACAGCCGCTTCGTCGTCGATGGCTTCGACGCCGATGCGTTGCTGGGGGTAGTGCGCGACACCCGCTTCGAACAGCGTCTGCTCGCCGCCGGACACTTTCGCGCGTGCCTGCAGCGGCTGGTCTTTCCGGAGTTCAGCCTGGACAGTGGCGCCTATACGCTGCCGATTTTCGCCAGCGGCAGTTTCGGCGAAGGATTGATCGCACTGGCGATGGCCGTGTCCTGCCAGCAGCCGATGTGGGCCAACGGACGCTGGGTGCCCGCGGGCCAGGTGATGGTGTTCGCCGAGGACAGCGAGCTTAATGTGCGTCCGCAGCCCGGGGGCTGGCAGTGGGCCGTGCTGCTGATTCCACGCGAGGTCCTGCAGCGCGAGGCCGTGGCGCGGGTAGGCCGCGAACTGCGCCTGCCACGCCGTGGCTGGTGCAGCCGACCGGCCACCCCTGCGCACGCGCAGGCACTGCGTTACGGCGTCTTTTCCGCACTGGACACGGCCGCCCGTTGGCAGGGCCTGATCACGCCGGAGCAGCTGGCGGCGCAGTCGGCGGTGCTGCTGGGCGTGTTCGTGGATGCCGTCAGTGCCGCCGATGCCGGGCCGCAACGACGTGCCGATGGCAGCTGGATCGAACGCCACCGCGCCGCCGTGGTGCAGCGGGCCGAGGACTATCTGAAAGCCCATCTGGACCGGCCCTTCGACAGTGCCGCCCTGTCGCTCGCGCTGGGCGTGGGCGAACGCCAACTCGAACGTCTGTTTCGTGATGCCTACGGACATGGGCCCTGCCATTGGCACCAGCTGGCCCGCTTGAACCGCGCGCGCAGCGCATTGCTGCAGGCTGACGCGCACGACAGCGTGACGGACATCGCCCTGCGGCTGGGCTTCGGGCATCTCGGACGCTTCTCGGTGACGTACCGGAATGTCTTCGGGGAATGTCCACGAGACACGCTGAGACGCTGAATGCCGGCCTGAACACGCTGCGGGTCGAGCGCCGTGATGGCATGCATCGCATCACGATCCCATCACGGCGAGGCTCGCATGTTCGGCTGGCTGCAGATGCACCGGGACGACAGAACGGGATGCCATCACGCCCGGCGTAGTGGGCGATGGCGGTCGCACCTGCAGGTCAATCAGGGGAAGATTGAAACCAATGGAGACAATGCAATGGGCGTTTCGTGCGCGCAGCCGATGTCCGTACCGTTCCGCAAGGTGGTCGTCGCCGATGACCACATGCTGGTGGCGCAGGGTATCGAGAGATTGCTGATGGACTGTTTCGAATCGATCGTACTGGTGTCCTCCGGCGAGGAACTGCTGGACTCGCTACGCCGCGAATCGCCGGACGTGGTGGTCTCTGATATCAGCATGCCCGGTATCAGCGGCATCGACGTGATGCGTCAGGCCCGCAGCGAGGGCTGCCTGACGCCCTTCGTGTTCCTCACCATGCACGACGAATCGAGCATGGCGGCCGAGGCCATCCGGGCCGGTGCGCGGGGCTACATCCTCAAAAGCGCGGCCGGCGATGAACTGGTCCGCGCGATCAATGGGGTGATGGACGGCCAGACCTATGTGACCCCGACACTGGCGGCCAACGCGATCGTGGCATCGGGTCGCTGCCAGTATGTACTGACCGACAAGCAGCTGCGCATCATGGAATACGTGGCGCGCGGCCTGCGCTCCAAGCAGATCGCTTACGAGCTTGGGGTATCGGTGCGGACGATCGAATCGCACAAGTACGCGATCATGCAGGAGCTGGGCGTGCATGGCACGCTGGAGCTGGTGCGCAAGGCCGAGTTGGAAGGTCTGATCCGTCACTAGGCCGCCCGCCTGCGGATGGGCAAGTAGATTTACTTGCCCGCCACCGGTTGTTTTTCCCTTGTTACCGTACTGTGTCCGGCCACACCATCGTGGCAGGCATCGAGCGGGCGAGTGCGATGAATGCTGTCCGTGTGTTGCTGGCCGAAGATGGATGCGCGATGGGGCGGCAGCTGCGTGGCTTGCTGTCCCAGCAGTTCCAGGTGATTGGCCTGGTCCAGGATGGCGCCTCGCTGGTGCAGGCGGCGCAGAGCATGTTGCCGGATGTGGTGGTCACCGATATCGCGATGCCGGAAATGAACGGATTGGAAGCCGCACGTCGACTGCGCCTGCAACGCCCCGTGCTGGGCGTGGTGTTCATCACGGTGCATGCCGAGCCCCAGATGGTGTCGCAGGCGATGGCCCTGGGTGCGTGCAGTTATGTGCTCAAATCCGACGCAGGCGATGACCTGCTGCCGGCGGTGGCGGCCGCCCTGAAGGGTGAATCGTTCGTATCGCGCTCGCTGCGCGGCCTGCGCAAGGGCTGATCCCGCTAATGGCGAGGGCCGTCAGACCAGGATGCCGAGCAGCTTGCGGGCCAGCTCATCCACCGACATTGCCAGCAGCACCAG
The DNA here is from genome assembly GCF_039673135.1 of Stenotrophomonas sp. TWI1151. Taxonomy (NCBI): domain Bacteria; kingdom Pseudomonadati; phylum Pseudomonadota; class Gammaproteobacteria; order Lysobacterales; family Lysobacteraceae; genus Stenotrophomonas; species Stenotrophomonas sp. TWI1151. Next base: position 642,290 of record NZ_JBDJLA010000001.1, on the reverse strand, counting down.
CGGCAGCAGAGGCACGACGGCGTGCAGGGCGATCCAGAGCAGATTCCAGCGGTTCAACGGCAGCACCGACATGCTGGCCAGGCCCTTGTAGACGCCGCTGAAATCAGCGAACGCGGATGCATCACCATGGTCCAGCAGGGAGTCCGTGTCGGCCTCCTGTCGTGACCCTGATCGCCAGCGCTGGTCGAACAGCGCCGCGGCGCGGTTGCCCAGCGCATCGAAGCGGTACAGCGCATGGCGCTTGGCCCGCATCATGCTCGGCATCATGACCAGCAGCGGCGCCACCAGCAGGAGCGTGGCACCGATGACATAGCCGGCCAGCAGGTGGCGCAGGTCATACAGACTCTCGCCCAGATAGTGAACATGGTTGACACACGCACCGGCGACCAGGATGCCGCCGGCCAGGGCGAGCACCGCGAAGCGTTCCTGCGCCATGCCCAGGAAGGCCAGACCGCCAGCGCCATCCGGGTGCTCTGCGTGCAGTGCCAGCCCTACACGCGGCAGGCGCCAGAGCAGGCCGGTCCACAGCACGAAGCGCCATAGCCAGAGCAACGCCACCAGCCGGAACAGCGGCACGGCGACCCATTCGTACCAGCGTCCGGCGGCCGTCAATGCACCGTGCTCCAGGCGCCAGTCGGCGACGCCCGGCAGCAGGCTCACGCTGTCCGTGCCGAACAGCAGCGGCAGCCATGCGATCACCACACAGAGCGCTTCAGGCAGCCAGCCATCGCGCCAGCGGCGCACCTTCGCCAGCAGCGCGGTCAATCTGCCCTGTCGCTGCGGTGGCACCAGGCCGGCGCGGGTCAGTTGGCGAAACGCATTGCGCAGCAAGGTGTCCGAGCGCGGGGCGGCAATCACCAGCAGAGGCATCGCCAGCAGTACGCGGGCGAGGGTGGCGTAGTCCCCCAGCAACGGCATGCCCGGGGGGAGCGTCCACAGGGTGCCCGCGCGCGCGGTCAGCACCACCAACGGCGCCAGCGAGATCACCACCAATGCCGCGGCCATCCACAGCGAGAGGCGGGCGGTGCCGCGCAGCATGCCGGCGGCCTGCAGCAGCCGATGCACCAGTCCGCCGCGCATCAGGGAGTAGTGGTGCTGGTCCAAGTGCATGGGGGGCCCGTGGCGAAGAAAGAGAAGGCGCGGCTGCAGCGGGCAGCGGACGCGATATCGCTGAGCATAGCGCTGCCTTTCCACGCGTTGGACGCAGTAAAAATACTGGAGAGGTTGCAGTAACAACTCGATTGTGTGGCTACCGGGCGGCGCCCAAGCTGGAGGCCTGACGCAAGGATCCCGCCCATGCTCCTGGTGATCGATATTCTGACGCGCTTCTGGACCGACATGATCGATCGCGCGGATGGCCCCATGACCTTCCGCTTCTTCCTGCAGCCGACGATGGCGCTGATCGCGGCGTTGATCGATGGCATCAAGGATGCCAAGGCGGGCAAGGCGCCCTATGCCTGGCTGATGGCGCACAGCTCTGCTGGTGACCGGCTGGTCGCCTGGCGCGAAGGGGTCACCGCAACCGCCCGCATTCTTCTGCTGGGGGTCGGCATGGATGTGATCTACCAGTTCCGCATGTTCGGCGCGTTCAAGTATCCGGTGGAAGCCTTCGTCATCGCGGTCGTGCTCGGCTTCCTACCGTATCTGATCCTGCGCGGACCGATTACCCGCATCGCCAGCTACTTCCTGCACCGCAAATGACCCCCTCACGAGACGACCAGCCGATGAGTGCCCAGGACCCCCGCGAGCAGCTGACCGAGCGTGCGCTCACCATCGAGCAGGCCAAAACGCTGCTGGGGGGTGCCGATGCCACCTCGATGGAGCTCTCCTCGCGGCGCACCGGGATGTCATTCCAGCGCACGCGCATGAGCGCGGACCGCACGCTGATGTCGATCATCCGCACGGCGCTGTCGCTGATCGGTTTCGGTTTCACCATCTATCAGTTCTTCGGCCACATGCTGGAGGTGCCCGGCGTCGGCCTGCGTCCGCATGCGCCACGCAACTTCGGCATCGCGCTGGTCGGCCTCGGCATGGTGCTGCTGACCCTCGGCATCCTCTATCACATCCGCTACATGCAGGGCCTGCGTGCCGAGCGCGAGGAGATGATCCGCGAAGGCCTGATCCACGGGGAGAGTCACTACCCGATCTCGCTGACCCTGATCACCGCCGGCCTGCTGTGGCTGCTTGGCCTGCTGGCGATCGTCAGCATGACCTTCAACGTGGCGCCGTTCGCATGAGTGTCGTGGCCGATAGCATGATCGAGCTGGCTGGCGGGGTCTTCAGCATGGGATCCAACGATCACTATCCTGAAGAGCGTCCGGCGCACAAGGCGCGGGTAGGGCGGTTCCGGATCGATCGCTACCCGGTGACCAACCGGGAGTTCGCCCGCTTCATCCAGGCCACTGGCCACGTCACCGCAGCCGAGCAGTCAGCCGATCCGCGCGACTATCCCGGCGCGGACCCGGCGCTGCTGCAGCCGGCCTCGGTGGTGTTCGTGCAGCCTCCGCACCCGGTGGACATGGGCAACACACACAACTGGTGGCACTACATTCCCGGGGCAGACTGGCGGCATCCGCGGGGTCCGCTGTCCAGCCTGCAAGGCCTGGAGGATCACCCGGTGGTCCACGTCACCTTCGCCGATGCGCTGGCCTATGCCCGGTGGATGGAGAAGGACCTGCCGACCGAGGCCGAGTGGGAATTCGCAGCGCGTGGCGGCCAGGAGAGGGGTGAGTTCGCCTGGGGCGACACCCTCATTCCCGGCGGCCGCCACCAGGCCAATACCTGGCAGGGCGAATTTCCCTGGCAGAGCCTGGATGAGGACGGCCACCGCTGGACGTCACCGGTCGGCAGCTATCCGCCCAACGGATACGGGCTGTACGACATGATCGGCAACGTCTGGGAATGGACCCGCGACTGGTATCAGCAGCATGACCAGCTGCAGGGCAAGCCGTGCTGCGCGATCGACAATCCGCGTGGCGGGCTGCGTGAGCGCAGCCACGACCCGCGCGATCGAAGCGCGGTTCCGCGCCGGGTGATGAAGGGCGGCTCACACCTGTGTGCGCCGAACTACTGCAGGCGCTACCGGCCTGCGGCGCGCATGGCGCAGCCCATCGATACCTCCACCTGCCACCTCGGCTTCCGTTGCGTGGAGCGCGGATGAACCCGAACGCCCCGCAATGCGATGCCTACCGGAGCCCCGACGATGCTTCCTCTCAAGGCGTGGCTGATCGCCATCACCGAACCGGTGGTGGTGATCATCGATGCGATGGCCCTGGTGCTGATCGCGATGGCCACCGTGGTGGTGTTCGTGAGGGCCGTGCGGCTGGCGCTGCGCGGCCACCTGACCAACGTCGAGCGCCGCGACCTGTGGTTGGGCTACGGGCGTTGGCTGGTGGCCGGGCTGACCATGCAGCTCTCGGCGGACATCATCGAATCGTCGATCTACACCAGCTGGGACGCGATCGGTCAGTTGGCCGCGATCGCGGTGATCCGCACGTTCCTGAACTATTTCCTGGAGCGCGACATCGCCGATGTCCGCGAACGTCAGCGTGCCACGCGGCCGGCGCCGGAGCCGGAGCCGCTGTGAGGTGCGTATCCATGAACCTGCACCCGTGCCGGAGGGCCACCGCATGACCATGTCCTTTCTCCGCCTGCCGCGTCGCTGGCCACTGGCCCTCGCGCTGGGCTCGCTGGCTGCACTGTCCGCCGCGCCGGCATGGGCGACCGAGGGCGCGCTCGGGCGCTCGATCACCGGCATGCAGATCACCTCGTACGCCGGTGTGATTCCGCCGGAGCCGGGCATGCAGTGGTCGCTGAGCTACATCCGCTACAACGGCAAGATCAGCGGCGACCGCCCCGCGCCCATCGCCGGGCAGATCTCGCTGGGCCTGGAGGCCGACGTGAACCTGACCGCTGCCACCGGGGTGTACGTATGGCCGACCCAGGCCGGGCGTTGGAATTTCGCCTCGATGCTGACCGTGCCGTACATCGATGCCGAGGTCACCGCCAACCTGGCAGGCCCACTGGGCAACCGTTTCCAGACCAAGGACCATGCCTCCAATCTGTTCGACGTGTACTTCGCCCCGGTGATCGCCGGGTTCCACATCAGCGAGGTGCAGCACCTTTCCTTCGGCGTATACGTATATGCGCCCACCGCCAAGTACGACCCGAACCGGCTGGCCAATCCAGGCATGAACATCTGGACGTTCTCGCCCAGCGTGGGCTACACGCACCTGTTCCAGAAGGGCACGCTGGAATTCAGTGTGCTGGGCGCCACCGACTGGTACACCCGCAACGACGATACCGGCTACAAGAACGGCGTGGTCGCACGGGCCGATGCGCTGCTGGTCAAGCGCACCGCCAGTGGCTGGGGGTTCGGGGCGGCCGGTGGCTGGATCCAGCAGTTGCAGGACGACAAGGGCGACACCGCCGACCGCCTGGGGGGCTTCAAAGGCCGCTCGTTTGGTATCGGCCCGGTGCTGACCTACGGCAAGAAATGGTCCGGCGGCGAGCATGTGGATGTGTCGTTCCGCTATGTCGGCGAATTCAGCGTCAAGAACCGCTTCGAAGGCGACCCGTGGAGTCTGTCGATCAGCGGCGGCTTCTGATCCCGGTCGCCTGACGGCGGCCACCTGTTTACCGTGCCATGGAGTAACGGTCATGTCCTCTGCCATTCCCCCGGTTGCGTGGTCGGCCTGCCTGATGCTGGCGGCGCTGGCGCCCGTCGCGCACGGCGCCACCCGTGTTGCCACTCCCGTCTCCCCCCCGGCTGCACCGGCCGACGCGCCCGAGCGCGATCCCGAGGCGTTGGCCGCTCTGGACCGCATGGGCGCTGCGCTGCGTGCGCTCAAGCAGTTCTCGCTGACCTCCGATGCCAGCACCGAGATCGTGCTGGAGGACGGCCAGAAGGTGGAGCTGGATGGTGTGGTGACCTACAAGGTGCGCGCCCCGAACCAGCTGTTCCTGGAGCTGCGAAGCGATCGCCAGCTGCGCCAGCTGTTCTACGACGGCAAGGCGTTGTCGCTGTATTCGCCGCGCCTGAAGTACTACGCCCAGGTGGACGGACTGAACAGTACGCTGGGCGAACTGGTGGACGATGCCGCCGCCCGCTATGGCATCGACATGCCGCTGGCCGACATGTTCCTGTGGGGCACCGACAAGGCGCCCAAAACCGCCATCCGTGGCGCGCTGCACATCGGCGGTGGCACGGTGGACGGCGAGGCGATCGAGCAGTACGCGTTCAAGCAGGATGGCGTGGACTGGCAGCTGTGGGTCAGCAAGGCCACCGCATTGCCGAAGAAGCTGGTGATCACCTCACTGGATGATCCGGCGCTGCCGCAGTATCGCGCCCACCTGCGCTGGGACACGCGCAGCGCCGTGCCCGCGACCGCCTTCCAGTTCACGCCGCCGGCCGATGCGGCCCGCATCAAGCTGGTGCCGGTCGCGGTGGTCGTCACCGATGCTGGGCAGGAGAACTGACATGCGTATCGTGATCAACCGCTTTTTCGTGGCCTCCTCCCTGGCGGCGGGCATGCTGCTGGTGGTGTTGCTGGCCGTGTCCGCATCGGCGAGCGCGCAGCGCAGCGGCTTCCATGGCGGTGGCGCGCGCGCCAGTGCGCATACCAGCATCAACCGCCCGGTGCAGCGCCCGCAGGGCGGCAACGTGAACCGCGGGGCCAACATCAACCGCAACATCGACAGCAACCGCACCGTCAATCGCAACGTGAACCGCAACGTCAATGTGGATGTGAACTACCACGACGACCACTGGAACCACTGGGACGATCATCCCTTCGCCACCGCTGCAGCGGTGACGGCGGGCGTGGCCGTGACCTCGGCGGTGATCGGTTCGATCGTCAATTCGGTTCCGCCCAGCTGCGTGACCACGGTGATCAACGGCATGGCCTACCAGCAGTGCGGCAATGTCTGGTATGAGCCGCGCTATGCCGGGACCACCGTGCAATACGTGGTGATCAATCCGCCGCGTTGACTCGGTAGTTTTTCCCGCCTCTCTACCGTAGTTATGCGCATTACGCGTGGCCGGCAGTGCACTACCGTGGGGCTGGAACCACTGGCCACCACGGCCCGCCCCAGGACGGCTGCGACCGCAGCGCGTCTTTCCATCCCGCCTTTGGAGACTCGCGTCATGAAAGCCTTTGCCATCGCCGTCCTGGCGACTTCTCTGGTCGCCTGTGCATCCACTCCGACCGTCAAGACCGACTTCGATCCGTCAGCCAGTTTCGCCTCCTACAAGACCTATACCTGGGCGATGAAACCCCAGGCGAGCTCGCCGCTGGTGCAGCAACGCATCATCGACGGCATCAACGCACGCCTGCAGGCCAAGGGCCTGCGCGAAGCGCCCAACGGCGACATCGCCCTGGCGGCGCATATCGCCACCGGTCAGAAGCAGACCCTGGATACGTTCTACTCCGGGACGGGCATGGGCGGCTGGGGCTGGCGTGGCGGCGGCTGGGGTGGCGGGATGGCCATGGGTAATGCCACCACCACGGTGCACACCTATGACGTCGGCACGCTGGTCGTGGATATGTTCGACGCCAAGACCAAGCAGGCGGTCTGGCGCGGCACCGCCAGCGGCACCGTGCCGACCTCGCCGGACAAGGTCAACGCGGCGGTGGAAGCCGGCCTGGACAAGCTGTTTGCTGCGTTCCCGCCGGGCACGACCGCCGCACGCTGATCACTGCGGCACGGCCTGAGATGCGTTCAACCGCGTGGGCCCGCGCCGGGCTGTTCCCTCCCACCGGCACGGGCCCGCGCACTTGGCTTCCCATCCCCGAGGTGCCCCCGTGTCGATCGGCCATGCCGTATGCCTGCTCTCGCTGTTGGGCGTGCTCACGCCCTGCGCCGCGATTGCCCAGCAGCCCGCCGCTCCATCGCCTGCGCCGGCGCCCGCGGCCGCTCCGGCGCCACGGGCGTCCCTGTTCCGTGACGCCGAAGACGGCCGGTTCGACATGTCGCGCTGGTTGCTGGAGCACCGCGGCTTTCTGCCGGTTCCGATCATCGTCACCGATCCGGCCGTCGGCAACGGCGGTGGCGTGGCGCTGGCGTTCTTCCACCGCCCACCGTCCTCGGGGGCGACGGGCGAGGACGGTGCCCCGAAGATGGTTACGCCGGACATCTACGGCGGTGGGGCCATGCGCACCTCCAACGGCAGCGAAGCGTATGGCGTGGGCGCCTCGCTCCACTTCGACGATGACCGTTGGCGCTACCGCGGCGGCGTGGCCAAAGCGTCGTTCAACCTGGGCTTCTATACGCCCGGCACGGTGCTGCCCGCGCAGAAGATCGACTACAACATGGACGGCCTGATGTCCTTCCAGCAGGGCTTCCGGCGCCTGGGTGACCGCAATCTCTATGTCGGCCTGGCCTGGATCTACATGGATCTGGATATCGGCTTCGATGTCGCCTCCGACCGCGATCGTTTCCAGCCACACGAACTGTCCAAGCGCAGCTCCGGGCTGGGCCTGTCGCTGGAGTACGATTCGCGCGACAACCCGTTCACTCCTTCCAGCGGCTGGCTTGGCATGATCGAAGGCAACGCGTATCTGCCGGGGATCGGCAGCGATGCCAGTTTCCAGAGCTATCGCGGGCATGCCTACGGTTACTGGCCGATGGGCAGGCATTTCGTGCTCGGCGCGCGCGCGGATGCCCGCTGGGCCAACGGTGACATTCCGTTCTATCGACTGCCCTACATCGACCTGCGCGGCATCGGCTCGGCGCGTTACCAGGACACGCGGGCTGCGGTACTGGAGAGCGAGCTGCGCTGGAACATGACCCAGCGCTGGGCGCTGATCGGCTTCGTTGGTGCGGGGCGCACCTGGGGCCGGCACAACAGTTTCAGCGACGGCGCCAGCCAGGTGTCGAAAGGCGCCGGCGTGCGCTATCTGATCGCCCGCCAGCTGGGCATGCATGTCGGCGTGGACTATGCGTGGGGCCCGGAAGACGACACGTTCTACATCCAGGTCGGCAGCGCGTGGCGCTGAAACGCCCCGGGCACCCGGCGTCGCGCGCCTCGGCGCTCGCAGTGGCGTGGCTGTGCGCCAGTGGCGCCGTGTCGCCGCTGCAGGCTGCCGAACCGGTGGTCGCTGCCGCGCCCGCAGGCCAGGCAGACCACTGCGGCGTGCGCGGCCCGGGTGACACCCGGCCACGGATCGGGCTGGCGCTGGGCGGCGGCGGCGCACGCGGTATCGCACACGTGCGCATCCTCAAGCAGCTGGAGGCGCTGCATATTCCGGTGGACTGCATCGCCGGTACCAGTGCTGGCGCGCTGGTCGGTGCCTTGTACGCGTCCGGCTCCACGCCCGAGCAGATCGAGCAGCTGGTGCTGAGCACCGAATGGCTGAGCCTGTTCACCGACACCCTGCCACGCCGTGAGCGCTCGCTGCGGCGCAAGGCTGACGATTACGCACAGCTGGCACCGATCGGCATCGGGCTCGGCGGCGAGGGCAAGGCGGTGGCACTGGCCGGGGGTGTCTCCGAGGGCGAAAAGCTGATCGCCCTGTTCGAGCGCGCCACCGGCGGCGGCCGGGTCAATGGCCGCTTCGATGACCTGCCGATCCCGTTCCGGGCGGTCGCCACCGACATCAATACCGGCATGCCGGTGGTGCTGGCCGAAGGCAGCCTGCCGATGGCGATGCGCGCGAGCATGTCCTTGCCGGGCATCTTCCGGCCGGTGGTGATCGACGGGCACGTGCTGCTTGATGGCGGCCTGTCCAACCAGGTGCCGATCGACGTGGTGCGCGCGATGGGGGCCGACCGGGTCATCGCGGTGGACGTCGGCACGCCCTTGAGCGCGCTGAATCGCGACGCCAGCCTGGTGGATGTGATCAGCCAGCTGAGCGGCTTCCTGACCACCCGCAGCGCGCAGGCACAACTGGACAGTCTGGGCGCGCAGGATCTGCTGATCTCGCCCGATCTGACCGGCAAGGTGGCCACCGGCGATTTCGACAAGGCGCCCGAGGCGTTGCGGATCGGCCAGCTCGCCGCCGACCAGGCCGCGCCGGCGCTGCAGGCGTTCGCGCAGGCGCCGCAGGAGTACACCCGACTGGCCGCCCAGCGTGCCGGTCGCACGCATCCGGTGGCACCGGCCACCATCGACTTTGTCGAGGTCGACAACCACACCGGCTATGCCGATGCGCTGCTGCTGTCCTATCTCCCGGTCCAGGTCGGCGCGCCGCTGGATATCGAGGCGATGCAGGCCGGTGTACTGCGCGCCTACGGCATGGGAACGCTGGCCAGCATCAACTATGAGGTCAAGGAGCGTGACGGACGCACCGGCGTGGTGGTGTCCGCGTATGCCAAGCCCAACGGACCGGTGTACCTGGAAGCCGGGCTCAGCCTGAGCAACGATCTGGAAGGCAACCACGAAAGCAACCTGCGCGCCGGCCTGCTGTTCTCGCCGCTGTCGCCCTACGGTGCCGAAGCGCGTATCGCCCTGCAGATCGGCAGCGAGCCGGGTCTGACCGGCCAGTACTATCATCCGTTCGATCTGCACGATCGTTACGCCTTCCAGGCGGGCGGCGGGTTCCAGACCCGCAGCTTCAATCTCTACGACGATGCCGGCGACAAGATCGCGCGCTATCGCGTGCGTCGTACCGGTGCGACGCTGGCCGTGTTCCGCAATGTGTCCAATGTGCTGGCGCTGTCGGTCGGCGTGCAGCGGTATACCGGCAATGCGGAGGTGGAAGTGGGCGACCCCACCATTCCGCGGGTGAACTTCGACGAGGGCGCGTGGATCGCGCAGGCGACCCTGGACGATATCGACAGCGTGTACTTCCCGCGCGATGGCTATCTCGTCACGGCGGGGACGTATCAGTCCAGCCCGAGCCTCGGCGCAGATGCCCGCTTCGGGCAGATCGATCTGGATGCCGTGGCCGCCAGATCGTTTGGCAAGCATGCGCTGCAGCTGGGGCTGCGCTATCACGTGACCGCGTCGGGCACGGCGCCGGTGCAGAACCTCTACCGCCTCGGTGGGCGCTGGCGGCTGGCCGGGTTCCAGCACAACCAGTTGACTGGCCAGGACTATGCGCTCGGGTTCGCCGGCTATACCTATGAGCTGGGCAAGCTGTTGGGCCGCTCGGCGCAGGTCGGGGGCACGGTGGAGTACGGCAATGCCTGGCAGCGGCGCAGCGACATGTCACTGAGCGACGGCATCTGGAACGGCAGTGTATTCCTCGGCTTCGATTCGTGGGTCGGCCCGTTGATCTTCGGCATGGGATTCCGCGAAGGCGGCGAGAACGTGCTCTTCATCGAGCTGGGGCAATCGCTGTGATGCCGGCCCGCGGCCGGCCCAAACCGGGGGGGCACGCCTGCCGGGGTAGTGCCGGCCGCGGGCCGGCCGCGCGGGCCGGGCGCACACGCAATTCACAGGGAGTGCCGGCCGCTGGCCGGCAGCGCGGGCAGGGCGAACACGCAATGCACAGGTAGTGCCGGCCGCTGGCCGGCAGCGCGGGTCACCACACCTGCGAGAGAATTACCCCGAGCGCCCCGCACCAGCACACGATCACGAACCAGGCCAGCACCGCATTGGCACTGATGCCGCGGTGGCGGACGAACAGGCTCAGCACCAGCGCCGCCACCAGGGGCAGCACGAACAGGCTGACGATCCAGACCAGCGGATGGCCATGCATGGGAACTCCTTGGCCTGCCGGCTCAGTTCAATGTCTTGTCGGGGTAGTAGCGGGTGCCTTTGACGGTCAGCTCCGCCGCCAGGCCGCTTTCGGTCATCTGGTACACCCAGACGTTCTCGGAAATCTGCACCGCGCCGGTGAGTCCACCGCCGGCCTTGTCCACCTTCGCTGCCAACGTTGCCTGGCCGCCGATCTCGATGCCGCGGGTGATGAAGTCCTGGTACGCCTCGGGCGTCTTGAAGACCCAGACCAGGTCGAAGGTCTTGGCGCCAAAGCCCAGGCCCGCCTGGATCTCGACCATGCGCATGAAGGTCTCGCGGCCGCTGCGGTTGTCGATGGCCACACCATGCCCGCCGCCGCCGCCGGCAATCAATACCTTGACCCCGAAGCTGCGGAAGACCGCGTAACCCGCCGATTGCTCCACGGCCTGGCGTGCACCGGGCTGCGCGGCATACAACCGCGAGAGCACTGCGGCGGTGGCGGTACGCGCCTGGTTCTGCGCCTCGATCTTTTCGGTGGAGGGCGGTGCGTCACTGCGTGCGGGCGTGGAGGTGCTGCAGCCGAGGGGGGCCACGCCCAGCAGGATCAGGGCGGTGCCGACAAGAAGAGAACGGTTCATGGGAAGCAGCCTCATTCGGGAAAGACCAGGGTCACGATCAACCGGCCGGTCCAGCGACTGGCGTACTGCGGCCGGTCCACGTTGTAGAAGCCGCCGACACCGATGCTGATCGGGGTATGCCCGAGCCTGAGCACTTTGGAGACGGTGGCACCCAGCGGTACCGTCCAGGCATCGCCGCTGGCCGCCTTCCAGTTGTAATTGGTTTCCGAGGTGACACTGAGTGACCAGCCACCGGGCAGGTTGCGGGTCACGAACGGCTGCACGCTGGTGCTGCTGACATCCTCGCGGTCGTCATCGCCGGCAACGGACCAGACATGGTTGGCCAGTGCGCCGACGGTCCACGCCTTGGTCTTGTGGACCAGGATGAAGGCCGGGCCGAGCGAGTACTTGCCCGTGCCCAGACTGTCGTGCGAAGCGGTGTCCAGCAGCGCGGCGAAGCCGTAGCCGAATTCGGTGCCATGCGCTTCCGCCGCGGTCTTGGGGATGTAATACCCCTGCACGAACAGATCGCCGGTGCCGTGTTTGTCCTGCGGAAACTGGTTCCAGCTCAGCGGCAGGATAGGGCGCAGGATGAACTTGCCGCTGTCGCCGACGAACGGAATCACCGGCTGGATCTTCAACTGCTGGTTGTGCGCGTCGCCGCCAGGCCCGACCGAGCCTTGGTAGTTGTACTGGAACGGCACGGAGATCAGCGCCGCACCGGGATCGGCCAGCTTGCGTGCGATGTCGTCGGAGGACGCCGATCCGGCCGGCGCCTGCTGCGCGGCGAGGGGCGCGGCACCCAGCAGGGCGAGCAGCGCCAGCCAGGCCCGATGCCGCCGACACCTCATCGCGGCGCATCCACGACGATGTACTGCACGGTGGTGCCCGCATAGCGCGGCTGATACCAGGCGTTGTCGCACTGCTGGTAGCCGATGCCATTGACGACGACCGTGCTGCAATCCACCGGCAAGGAGTACACCACCGAGCCGATCACGGCCGACGTGACGGCCACGCCTGCGGTGAACGCGGCGGCGTCCCAGAACGGATGGTCCCAGTACGGCGGCGGGGGCGGTGGAGGGGGTGGCCCGGGCGGATGCGGCCCGGGGCCAGGACCGGGTCCAGGTCCAGGGCCAGGGCCTGGGCCTGGTCCAGGACCTGGAGGATGAGGTCCCGGGCCGGGACCCGGCCCCGGAGCAGGGTGGGGACCGGGACCTGGGCCAGGATGCGGGCCGGGCTCCGGGCGCGGGCCCGGACCGGGATGCGGGGCGGGGCCAGGCCCCGGCGGGTGCGGCGCGAACCCGCCGCCTCCATGAGGCAGACCGCCGCCGCCGAAGCCGCCGGCATGGGCGATCGAAGGATGGGCAAAGCCGCGCAGCCCGGGGCGCGCGTCGGCGTCGGCAGGCAGCAGCGCGGCGCCGAGCATCAGGGTCATCAGGGCCGGGGCCAGCGTGGCGCGCAGGCAAGCGGAACGGTCCATGCTCAGTTCTCCCCGTCAGTGGTCTGTACGGCCAGCGCGACCGGTACGAACACGATCTTCGTCGCGCCCTTGGGATCGAACGCCAACTCCCTGGCGGTCACCGCGCGCCGCGTATCCCAGTTCAACGTGGCCTGGTAGGTCGGCAACGCGGGGTCGCTATGGCTGGTGATCGCCAGCTGGCGGGGCAGGTGGGTCGCGTCGGAAATCCAGACCTGCCAATCCACCCCGGGTTGCCGGAAGGCGTAGTGCTGGGTTGCCTCGCCACCGATGCGGGCGCTGCCGATGCGCAGCGCGGACTGCAGCTGATCGGTCGGAAACGCCGGCGTGCCCCACAGGAACAGATCCGCCAGCGGCAACTCGATGCCATACGTCGTCGCCGATTCGGTCAACAGCGCCTGGCTGCTCTTGTTCAGGCCATCCAGCGTGGCGTAGTACTTGAGTCGCGGCGAGTAGATCGTCAGCGCCTTGCCGTCGTAGAACAGCTGGCGGTGCTGGTCCTCGCTCTGTATCTCCACGAAGAAGTGGTCCGGTCCCAGCACGCGATACGCGACGGTGCCCGGCAGGGCGATCTTCTGGCCATCATCGAGCACGTACTCGGTGCTGGTGGTGGCGTTGAGGGTGAAGTGCGGCAGCGCGCGCAGGGCTGCGCCCATGCGGGTGAGTGCCTGTACGGCCTGGGCATCAACGCTGGCCGCCGCGGGCTGCGCCGCCAGCGGAGGAGGAAGCAGGAGCAGGGGTCCGATCAGGACCAGCGCCAACAGCAGGCCCGATGAGGTGCGCGGCATGACAGTCTCCAGAGTGTCGTCAGTGGGGCGCGCGACGGGCCGACCCTGCTGACACTCTGCGCACCGCCCACGCGACGGACAACCGGAGTTACACGGTAAGTCGCTAGGTATTTATACGCAGGCACCGGCATCGCGCCGCTGCCTGCGTGGTGGGCTCAGGGGGTGCGGGCGGAGGGCGGTCCACCCGCGGCGATCCAGGCGTCCACGGCCTGGCTGACCACCGTCATCGGCATGGCGCCGTTGCCCAGGATCAGGTCGTGGAACGCACGGATGTCGAAGCGGTCGCCCAGCTCCCGGCGTGCCTGCTCGCGCAGTTCCAGCAGCCGCAGTTGGCCCATCTTGTAGGAGGCGGCCTGACCGGGCTGCACCAGGTAGCGGTAGACCTCGATGCGCACATCCGCCGGGGTCATGCCGGTCTTGTCCTGCATGTAGGCGATGGCCTGCTCGGGGGTCCATCGTTTGCGATGCAGGCCGGTGTCGACCACCAGCCGCACCGACCGGAACATCTCGGCCTGCAGGCGGCCCAGATCACCGGCGGGGTCGTCGCGGTACACGCCGGTCTCGGCCATCAGCTGTTCGGCATACAGTGCCCAGCCTTCGCTGAAGGCGCTGGGATTGAGACTGCGGCGGAGCATCGGCAGCGCGGTCAGGGTCTGGCCGATCGAGATCTGGAAATGATGCCCCGGCGAGCCCTCGTGATAGGTGAGGGTGGGAATGCTCCAGCGCGTATTGGAGGTGATATCGCCCAGGTTGATGAAGAAGGTGCCCGGCCGCGAGCCGTCCATCGCCGGTGGGTAATAGTAGCCGCCGGGCGAAGTGGCCTGCATGTGCGCGGGTACCGGTTGAACCAGCAGCTCCTGCGTCGGCAGATGGCCGAAGTAGGTCGGCAGGATCGGATCAAGATCACGCAGGCGCTGTTCGATGTCGCCGATCAGCTGCCTGCGGCCGGCGTCGCTGTCCTCATACAGGTAGCGCGGGTCCTTGCGTAGCTGTTCGATGCGGGCGGCCACGCTGCCCTCGCGCAGGCCCAGCTGCTTCAGGCGGTCATCCATCGCCGTGTCCAGCCGCGCCACTTCGCGCAGGCCGATCTGGTGGATCGCATCGGCATCCAGGTCGGTGCTGGTATACCAGCGCAGCGCGGCATCGTAGTAGGCCTTGCCATCGGGCAGTGCCCACACACCGTTGTTGCCAGGATGGGTCGCCAGCGTGGCCTGCACGTTGTCGAGCAGGCGTTGATACCCCGGGTTCACCGCGTCTCGCACCGCAGCGGTGGCCTGCGCGATCAGTTCAGCGCGCCGGGCCGCCGGGATGGACGGGACCTTGTCCAGCTTGCGCTGCAACGACTGCACCCACAGGCTGTCCTGCGGCGCCGGTTTCAGCAGGGCACGGTACTGGTTGGCCGCCCCTTCCAGCGCAACCGCCGGCGGCACCACGCCCTGTTGGGCCTGCATGTCGACGTTGGCGCGGACCTGGTCCAGCTTGGTGCCCATCGCCTGGAGCCGTTCAATGTAGCGGCGGGCGCTGGTGTCGTCGGTCACCGCATGCTGGTTGTCCATGAACTGCGGCAGGTTGACCGGCAGGCTGAACAACTGGTCGATCGCGTAGGTGCTGCCGCCGACCGGCAACCAGGCCGCGGCCCATGGCACGGCCATCAGATCGATCTGGGTCTGGTAGAACCAGCGCGCCAGGCCGTCGCTGAGGCGTTGCTGCGGATCCAGCGGTGCACCTTTCCAGGCACGGATCTGCGCCAGGTTGTCGACAAGAAAGCGGCGGTTGATCGCGCGCCGGGCCAGCGAGACGTCGGTCAGCTGGCCGGACAGATCACCGCCTGCATCGTCGCTGATGCCGAGCATCGTGCGCAGTTCCGGATCGGCGTTGATCGCGGCCATCGTCTGCGCATCGAGCAGGGCATTGAACGAGGGGGTGGCCGATGTGCTCGCCGTGGACGGGGCCTGCGCATGTGCGTCGGCTCGCGGCAGCAGCAGTGCGCCGGCGATGGCCAGTGCGAGCAGGACAGGAACACGGCGGGCAGGCGAGGTCGTAATCACGGGGCGATCTCCGTTGGCGGCAGGCTGCGGGCAGGCTACGCCTGCACAGGTGCGGCTGCACCTGCAGATTGTCATGTCTGCGCAGGCGGGCAGATGCGGGCAGGGTACAGGCACTGCCGGTCGCGCACGGTTGGCTATCTGGATATGCCTGGAAGTAAGGACCTCGGTGCGAGGCCGTTGGCCGCGCCGAATGAAATCAGTGACTTGCCCCGCGCTCGTTACCCACCTGAGCAGCCCGGCGCGAATGCACGAGTCCGCACCGATTGACGCTCTGCAACAAGTTTGCAACATGTCCGGCAGGGTCACCTGGGGACGTGTCTTGCCTGCTTCGAATCTGCCACGGCGATGTCGCCGCTGACGTACCGCCTGCGCTGTTCCATCGTCTTCCTCGGGCGTGATGCCCGATCTCTTCGGAGTTGTCATGAATCCTCGCACCACCGCGCTGCGACGTCGCCGCCTGTCCGTCGCCGTGCTTGCCAGCCTGTTCACCGCCGTTCCGGTGCATGCTCAAACCGCGGCAAGTGCGCCGGCGGTCACCCAGCTCGACCAGCTCACCGTCCTGGGTAACCGCACCCAGGCCCGCACCGTGCTCGAATCGGCGGTGCCGATCGATGTGCTAGGCGCGCAGGACATTCGCAGCAGCGGCTACACCGATATCAGCCAGATCCTGCAGTCGCTGTTGCCCTCGTTCAACTTCCCGCACCCGACCACACCGGACGGCAACACGCATATCCGGTCGGCAACGCTGCGCGGGCTGTCGCCGGATCAGACCCTGGTGCTGGTCAACGGCAAGCGGCGGCATGCCAGTGCATGGGTGAATACCGGCGGCACGGTGGGCAAAGGCGCGGTCTCGACCGATCTCAATGCGATCCCGGTGAGTGCGATCGAGCGGATCGAAGTGCTGCGTGATGGCGCGTCAGCCCAGTACGGTTCCGATGCCATTGCCGGGGTGATCAACATCGTGCTGCGCGAGGATGCCGGCTTCGAAGGGCGGGTCAGCCGCGGCACCACCCGCGATGGCGGCGGTGGCACCACCGCCGTCGCCCTGGACACCGGCGTGGCCTTTGCCGACGGCGGCGGTCTGCACCTCACCTGGGACTATCGTGATCGCAAGGCCGCCAACCGCGCCCTGCCCGATACACGTCAGCAGTACTTCGGGATCGGTCGCAACGGTGCGCCGGTGGCGCCGTCGGGCACCTTCGGCTCCGGCACCGGCCTGGCACTGATCGGGGGTGCGGCGGCGGGTGCCGTGGCCGACCCACGCGAAGCCACCATCGACCGCGATGCCCTGTGGCGCTTCGCCGACTCGGCCGACACCGTGGAAAAGACCGTGTTCGGCAACCTGCGCAAGCCGCTCGCCTGGGCTGAAGGATTGGAGGCGTATGCCTTTGGCGGCTACGGAGTAAGCGAGGGCAGTTCCAACGCCTCCCTGCGCCGCGCCGGCCAGGTCGAGAACGTGCGCGCGATCTACCCGGACGGGTTCCTGCCGTGGGTCGATACCCAGAGCACCAACGCCTCGCTCGGCGCAGGCATCAAAGGTCTGCTCGGCGACTGGCACTGGGACCTGAGCAGCGTCTACGGCCGCAACAAGCTGGTCTACCGCACCCGCAACACGCTCAACGCCACGCTGGGTGCGGCCAGCCCCACCGCGTTCTACAACGGTGCGCTGGAGGCCTCGCAGTGGACCACCAATCTGGATGCCAACAACAGCATCGAGCTGGGCTGGCATGCACCGCTGCGGCTGGCGCTCGGGGCAGAGTTCCGCCGCGATACCTACGGCATTTCACCCGGTGAGCTGAACTCATACGTCTGGGGGCCGGCGCGGGTGCTTGATGGCCCCTCGGCCGGCGCGGTGCCGACGATCGGCTCGCAGGGCTTCGCGGGCATCCAGCCGGCGGACGCCGGCAACCATCACCGTCACAACGTCTCGGCCTACGCCGAAGCGGAAACCGATGTGACGGATCGCTTCCTGGTCTCGCTGGCCGGGCGCTGGGAGGACTACAGCGATTTCGGCAGCACCACCAACGGCAAGCTGGCCCTGCGCTACCAGCTCGACGGCGGGGTGGCGGTGCGGGCCTCGGTCAGCACCGGCTTCCATGCGCCGGCCTTGGCCCAGCAGTACTTCAGTTCGACCAGCAGCCGCACGCTCAACAACGCGGTGACCGGGGTGCCCGAGTATGTGCTGGTGCGCACCGCACCGGTGGATACGGTGGAAGCGCGTGCCCTGGGGGCGCGCTCGCTGGAGCCGGAGCAGGCGACCAATGTCACGGCGGGCCTCACCTGGGGCATCGGTGGGCTGAGCGCATCGGTGGATGTGTACCGGATCGACATCGACGACCGGATCTTCCTGTCCAGCAACTTCGTTGATGCGGCCGGGTCGAGCGCGATCCGTGACTACCTGGCCGCGCTGGGCTCGCCGGGCGTGACCAGCGTGCGCTACTTCAGCAACGCCGCCGATACCCGTACCACCGGCGTGGACGCCTCGGCGCGCTACCGCTGGGAGCTGGCGGACTATGGCAGGCTCACCGCGACCGTCGCGTACAACCGCAACAAGACCGAGCTGACCCATGTCGCCTCGACCCCGGCGCAGCTCACCGCGCTCGGCGTGCGCACGCCGTTGTTCGATGTCACCGAGCGCACCCGCGTGGAGAAAGGCCAGCCGCGCGACAATCTGACCGTCGCGCTGGGCTGGGATGTCGGCCGCTGGGGCATCCACCTGGGCACGCACCGCTACGGTGAGATCGAAGGGGTGGCGGCAACCAACCAGAGCGCGGCCAATGTCGCCGCTTTTGCGCAGGGTTCGACCCGGTTCCGTACGCTGCCGACCGAAGCGGGTAGTGCTGGCAATGTCGACGTGATCCAGAAACTGGAGGCGCGCTGGGTCACCGATCTGGACATCGCCTTCCACGCCACCGACACGGTCACTGTCGTGCTGGGCGCGAACAATCTGTTCAACACCTATCCGACGCGCAACATCGCGACCACCCCGCAGGTCTCCGGCGCGGATACCTTTGGCGTGTTCCCGTACAGCGAGCTGTCGCCGTTCGGTTGGAGTGGCACCTACTACTACGCACGCCTGGAGGCCCGTTTCCAATGACCCGTAACACGACTGCAGGCCACCTGCCTGCCGACCCGCAGCGCCGCCACTGGCTTCGTGCCGGGCTGACCAGTGCCGCAGCGGTCGCGCTGGCGCCGGCCGCTGGATCCGCTGCGCCGCCCGCGCCGGCCGCTGGATCCGCTGCGCCGCCCGCGCCGGCCGCCGTGACGGCCGCCGGCCGAACCACGGACCTGCTGCGGCTGGATCTCAATGAGAGCAGCTACGGCCCGTCACCTCGGGTCGGGCCCGCGGTACAGCGTGCGCTGGCGGAGGCGCCGCGGTATGTCAGCGCCGCGCAGCTGCAGGCGTTGCAGGGCCAGATCGCCACGCTGGAAGGGGTCGCGCCCGAACAGGTCATCGTCGGTGAAGTGCTCGAAGCATTGGGCCAGCATCTTGCGCTGAGCCAGGGCGCGGGCGGTTTCATCTACAGCGTGCCCGGGTATGGCGCCCTGGTGGATGCGGCCAGGCCCTTTGGCGGCCGGGCCGTGGAAGTGCCGTTGAACGCGCAGCTGGAAAATGATCTGCCCGCATTGCTGGCGGCGATCGCGCCGGATACCCGCGCGCTGTTCGTGGTCAATCCGCACAACCCGTCCGGCACGCTGAGCCCCGGGGCCGAGTTCGATCGTTTCGTGAGCGCCGCGCAGGCGCGCACGCTGGTGATCGTCGACGAGGCGTACCTCGACTACCGCGAGGATGCCGCCACGTTGAGCGCGGTGCGGCTGCTGCGGCAGGGCCAGAACGTGGTGGTATTCCGCACGCTGGGCAAGATCCATGCGCTGGCCGGGCTGCAGGTCGGGTATGCGCTGGTGCCTGTGGCGCTCGCCGAGGCACTGCGCCAGCGCGGCGTCGGCGGCGCGCACGCGCAGAACCAGTTGTCGCTGGCCGCTGCATCGGCGGCACTCGCCGATCCCGCCCACGTGGCCCAGGTCCGGCGCAGCGTGGCGGCGGAGCGGCAGCACTGGCAGCAGGTCCTGAGCGGGCTGCGCCTGCGCTCGACTGAAGCGGCCGGCAATTTCGTGTTCGTCGATACCGGGCACCCCCATGCAGTCGTCGCCGCCGGGCTGCTGCAACAGGGCGTGCGCATCGCCCGGGTGTTCGCCCCGTATGACACCTGGGTACGGATCACCCTCGGCACGCCGGCGGAGAACCGGCGTGCGCAGCAG
Source organism: Stenotrophomonas sp. TWI1151 (assembly GCF_039673135.1). NCBI lineage: Bacteria > Pseudomonadati > Pseudomonadota > Gammaproteobacteria > Lysobacterales > Lysobacteraceae > Stenotrophomonas > Stenotrophomonas sp. TWI1151. Next base: position 622,476 of record NZ_JBDJLA010000001.1, on the reverse strand, counting down.
GCGTTGCGCAGCGTGCTCGCCCAGCTGGGCAAGGCCCAGGGTGGAGCGGCGGCGTAGACGCTGCCCGTCGCGCCGTCAGCCGCCGATGCGCTCGAAGCCGTCCGCGCTCCAGTCCTCGCTGCCCACGCCGTGATGGATCACGAACAGGCCCTGCGGATCGTAGCGGCGCTTGGCGGCCTGCAGCCGTGGGTAGTTCGGCCCCCAGAACGCCTGCTGCCAGTCCTGCTGGAAGTAGTCGCTCTCCGAGACATAGGCCGGGGCCGAGGGAGCCACCACGCTCAGGGCCTGGTAGGCGCGCGCCACGTTCAAGGCGCCCCGGCGTGCCCGGGGCTCATCCACGGTCCGGCCCAGGCCCGGATACACCGGCCCGCTGGCATTGCCGATGATCGCCAGCGCGAAGGCGTCCAGTACCGCCGGATGGGTGGCCGTGTCGCGGCTCGCGGCCAGCGCGGCCGCCGGTGCACCGAACAGGCCCTTGTTGCAGTGCAGGCCGACATCCATGTGATCGGCGGCGGCACAGATCGCGGCGGCCGCCTGCTCACGCTGCGCATCGTCCAACAATCCCGACGGCAGCCAGGCCGATGCGTAGCCATGCAGGAACCAGCCGACCTGGCCCTGGTCGCCCTTCCACAGCATGTGCCGGGAGGAGGCGCCTTCGCGGGTGTCCTCGGCGATGAGGGCAGGGGCGTGCTGGCGGAAGAAATCCGCGTCCCAGAAGTCTCTGGCCGGCATCGCCAGTGCCTGCAGGGGTTCGGTGATGGTATAGGCCGGTCGTGCGCGGACCCAGTCCAGGAACGGCGTCCAGGTCGCCTCGGCGACGTCCCGCGACATGCCCTGGAACACCATCGAGATCGACAGCCGGCGCGTGTCCTTGAAGGTGAACTGCTCACCCCAGTGCGGGTTGCACAGCGTGTCGCGGTAGAAGCGGAGCATCTCTGCCGCCAGTGCCCGCCAGCTGGCGTCGTCGCTGGCCTGGATCTGGCAGGAGACGCCGCCGAAGGTATCGGGCAGGTCATGGGTGCGCAGCGTCATCCGGGTGACGATCCCGAAACTCGCCGCGCAGCCCCCCTTCAAGGCCCAGAACAGGTCCGGCTCGTTGTCGGCGTTGACGGTGCGGATCTGCCCGTCGGCGGTGACGATCTCGGCTTCGAGCAGGCTGGCCGCGGCCGTGCCATGCGCCTTGGAGAAACTGCCGAAGCCGCCGCCGGTGACCAGACCGGTCACGCCCACCGAGGTGCAGCCGCCGCCCTGGACATAGCGCCCGCCGCGGGTGGTGACCGCGTCGTAGGCGTCGATCCACATCGCCCCGGCGCCGGCGCTGACCGCCGGCTGCGGCGCCGTGCCCGGGCGGGCGTTGTGGGCGACGAAGGCATCGTGCAGCTCGACCTGGTTCATCGCGCGGGTCCAGACCAGCAGCGAATCCGGCGCGCAGGAGGTGCCGTGATAGCTGTGCCCGCCGCCTTTGACTACCAGCCGCAGGCGGTGGGTGCGGGCGAAGTTCACCGCCGCGGCCACATCGGCGCTGTTGGCGGCGGCCACCACCTTCGCGCTGGGCACTGACCGCCATGCGCCGAAGTAACCACTGGTCTGGGTGAGCGCGGGCGCATCGCCGAGGAAGAACGGATTCTGCAGCTGCTCCAGCGCGGCGGCCCGGGTGGCGGCGTCAGCGAGGAAGGGGGACTGCGGCACCGACAGCCGACCGCCGACCGCACGCGACAATCGGTCCCACTCGGCGGCAGCGGGCCACCCCGCAGCGCCCGGCCGGACCCTCGAACGCATCGCTGCGAAGGCAGGGCCAGCCTTGAGCAGCATCGGCAGCAGCGGGAGGGTCAGCCCGGCTTTGAGGCAATCGCGTCGTTTCATGAGGGTCGTTCCTGCGGCGGCAGCGTGGTCGATGCCAGCGAGTGTGTTCCCGCAGAGGCCCGCGGGCCCTGGCCTGGGGCCGGATGTGGGTGATGAAGGGACGAGTGGCGGGGGCTCAGGGGCGGGTGGTGCCAGGCGGAGACGCGTCGGTCCCGCGCCGATTGACGGATGCCCGACGCGGCATACCCTAGTCTGGTTCCATTGCGCTCGCGGCCGTCGCTGGGCGAGCGTCCCATGACATCCGGATCCATGCCCACCTCGAACGACCCCGCCCCCGGCGCACTGGCCACCTTCACTCCGGCCACGCGCGATTGGTTCACGGCAGCCTTCGCTGCGCCCACGCCCGTGCAGGACCATGCCTGGGCGGCGATCAGCGCCGGCCAGCACACGCTGGTCATCGCGCCGACCGGCTCGGGCAAGACCCTCGCTGCGTTCCTGCAGGCGATCGACCAGCTGTTCCGCAGCGGTGAGCCTCCCAGCGATGAGCAGCCGGGCGATGCGCAGCGGGAGGCGTCGGCGCCGAAGAAGCGCGGCACCCGTGTGCTGTATCTCTCGCCGATCAAGGCCCTCGGCGCCGATGTCCAGCGCAACCTGCAGATACCCCTGCAGGGCGTCAGCGCCGAACGTGCGCGGCGTGGCGATCCGGCGGTCACCCTGTCCGTCGCGATCCGGACCGGCGACACCACCCCGGCAGAGCGGGCGCGGCTGCTGCGGCGTCCGCCCGACATCCTGATCACCACGCCCGAATCGCTGTTCCTGATGCTCACCTCACAGGCGCGCGAGACGTTGCGCGACGTGCATACCGTGATCATCGATGAGATCCACGCGGTGGCCGGCAGCAAGCGCGGCACCCACCTGGCGTTGAGCCTGGAGCGGCTGGATGCCCTGCTGCAGGTGCCCGCGCAGCGCATCGGGCTCTCGGCCACGGTGCGCCCGGTGGAGGAGGTCGCGCGGTTCCTCGGCGGCGACCGTCCGGTCACCGTGGTCCATCCGCCGTCGCAGCGGGCGCTGGAGGTCCGGATCGTGGTGCCGGTCGAGGATATGGGCGACATTCCGCCGCATCCCGCTGCCGCCGATGCACCCGCGTCCGCGGGCCGGGTCGGCTCGATCTGGCCGCATGTGGAGGCCAGCATCCTGGACCAGGTGCTGGCGCGACGTTCGACGATTGTGTTCGCCAACTCACGGGGCGTGGCCGAAAAGCTGACTGCCCGGTTGAATGAACTGCATGCCGACCGTGTCGCCCGTGGCCAGCTCCCGGCGCGTGCCTCGATGGCGGCGGCTGCCCCCGAGCACTACGGGTCGTTCAACGGCGGCACCGCCGGGCGGGCCGCCGGAGCGGAGGCGCTGATCGCCCGGTCGCACCATGGTTCGGTCTCCAAGGAACAGCGCCGCGAGATCGAACAGGCGCTCAAGACCGGCGAGCTGCGCTGTGTCGTGGCGACCTCCAGCCTGGAGCTGGGCATCGACATGGGGCTGGTCGACCTGGTGATCCAGGTCGCCGCGCCACCTTCGGTCGCCAGCGCGCTGCAGCGGGTGGGGCGGGCCAGCCATCAGGTCGGGGGCATCTCCACCGGCCTGGTCTACCCGCGCACGCGGCGCGACCTGATCGATGCGTCCGTGGCGGTGGAGCGGATGCTGGCCGGTGAGATCGAAGCGATCGATCCGCCGCGCAACCCGCTGGACGTACTGGCCCAGCAGACAGTGGCCGCCGCGGCGATGGAAACACTGGACGTGGAGGCCTGGTATGCGCGCGTACGCCGCGCTGCGCCGTACCGTTCGCTGCCGCGCAGCGCGTTCGATGCCACCCTGGACATGCTGGCCGGGCGTTATCCCTCCGATGATTTCGCCGGCTTCCGCCCGCGGCTGGTCTGGAACCGCGACACCGGTGCACTGAGCGCGCGGCCGGGCGCGAAACAGCTGGCGGTCACCAGCGGGGGCACCATCCCCGACCGCGGCATGTTCGGTGTGGTGCTTCCGGAAGGCGAAGAGCGTGCCGGGTCGCGCCGGGTCGGTGAGCTCGATGAGGAGATGGTCCACGAATCACGGGTCAATGATGTGATCACCTTGGGCGCCACCTCGTGGCGGATCGAGCAGATCACCCATGACCAGGTCGTGGTGACCCCCGCGCCGGGGCGTTCGGCGCGCTTGCCGTTCTGGCGCGGTGAGGGCGTGGGCCGCCCGGCCGAACTGGGCGAGGCGGTGGGTGCCTTCATCGGTGCGCTGGATGCCGGTGCCGCGGAAGCGGGCCTGCCGGCCGGGCTGCGCGAGCGGCTGCAGGCCTGCGGATTGGCCGACAACGCGATCACCAACATCGCCGGCCTGCTGGCCGAACAGCGTGAGGCCACCGGCGTCCTGCCCACCGATCGCACGCTGGTACTGGAGCGCTGCCGCGATGAGGCCGGCGACTGGCGGCTGATGCTGCATTCGCCGTATGGGCGGCGCGTACACGATCCCTGGGCGCTGGCGGTGGCCGCGCGCATCCGCGAACGCTGGGGCGTGGATCCAGCAGTGGTCGCCAGCGACGACGGCATCATCGCGCGGCTGCCCGACGCACAGGGGCGCCTGCCGGGCGCGGAGCTGTTCCTGTTCGAGCCCGAGCGTCTGCGCAGCGACGTCACGCGCGCCGTGGGCGGCTCGGCCCTGTTCGCTGCGCGCTTCCGCGAATGTGCCGCACGCGCGCTGTTGCTGCCGCGGCGCACGCCGGGTCGTCGCTCGCCGCTGTGGCAGCAGCGCCTGCGCGCCGGTGAACTGCTGGCCATCGCGCAGGGCTATCCCGAGTTCCCGATCCTGATCGAGACCGCGCGTGAGTGCCTGCAGGACGTCTACGATCTCGATGCGCTGGGCGTGCTGATGCATCGGCTCACCGACGGCCGCGTGGCGATCGCCGATGTCACCACCGAGGTACCGTCGCCATTCGCGGCGAACCTGCTGTTCGGCTATGTCGCCGAGTTCATGTACGGCACCGATGTGCCGCTGGCCGAGCGCCGTGCGTCGGTGCTGTCACTGGACAGCGGCCTGTTGGGCGATCTGCTCGGCCAGGTCGATCTGGGCGAACTGCTGGATGCGGCCGTGGTGGAGCAGGTGGGCAACGAGCTGCAGCGCCTGGCGCCCGACCGCCGTGCGCGCGGCAAGGAAGGGGTGGCCGATCTGCTGCGGGAACTGGGCCCGCTCACCGATGAAGCGATGGCGCTGCGGCGGGTCGATGACGAACCTGCCGGGGATCTGCACAATCTCGCCGCTGAGCGGCGTGCGATCCAGGTCCAGATCGCCGGCCGCCTGCACTGGGCCGCCATCGAAGATGCTGCGCGCCTGCGCGATGCGCTGGGGGTCACCCTCCCGCGCGGCATCCCCGAGCCCTTCCTGCAGGCCTCATCGGACCCGCTGGGCGAGCTGCTGGGCCGATATGCGCGTACCCATGCGCCGTTTACCACGGCCGAGGTGGCGGCCGCGTTTGGATTGGGCGTGGCCGTGGCCGATGCGGCACTCACGCAGCTGGAAGCGCAGGGCAAGCTGCTCAAGGGTCGTTTCGGTGTGGCGCGTCGCGATGCCGAGGCCGTCGGCGCGGCCGCCGAGCCGGCGCCGCTGGCCCGTCACGAATGGGTGGGTGAGGCGGTGTTCCGTCGGTTGCGGGTGCGCTCGCTGCAGGCGGCGCGCGAGGCGACCCGGCCGGTCGCGCGCGACGCCTATGCCCTGTTGTTGCTGGAGCGGCATGGGCTGCTGAGCGATGCCGAACAGGCTGCACGTGGCATCGCTCACCGCGGGCCGGGTGCGCTGGAAGGCATCGACGGCGTGCTGCGCGTGGTGGAACTGCTGGCGGGCGTGGCGCTGCCGGCGTCGGTGTGGGAACAGCAGATCCTGCCCGCGCGCGTGGTCGATTACGCGCCGGCGATGCTCGATGCGCTGCTCGCCACGGGTACCGTGGTGTGGGCCGGGCACGGGCGGCTCGGCGAGGAGGACGGCCTGGTCTCGCTGCACCTGCAGGAATTCGCGGCAGAAACGCTGCCCGCGCCTGCAGTGGCAACCGCGCTGTCGCCGCTGCAGGATGCGCTGCTGCAGGTGCTGGCCGACGGTGGCGCGTACTTCGCGCGTCAGCTGGTCACCGCGGTGGGCACGCACGGGGGGCGGGCCGGCAGCCCGCCCATGGAGATCACCGCCGCGCAGCTGCACGACGCCTTGTGGGGCCTGGCATGGTCGGGGTACCTGACCACGGATCTGTGGGCGCCGCTGCGCGGCATGGCCGGGGGCCGCGCGCCGCGGCCGCGGGTCGCGCGCGCCTCGCGGCGCGGTCGACGCGTCCGTGGCGTCCCGATGCACGACATGCCCTTGGCCGACGGAGCGCCGGCCGTGATCGCCAGCTTTGCGGCCCCCGCGCTGGCCGGGCGCTGGTCGCTGTTACAGCGTGAGGCGATCAGCGACACGGCGCGCGCGGTGGCGCTGGCCGAGGGGCTGCTGGACCGGCACGGCATCGTGACCCGCGGGGCCGCGATGGCCGAAGGGATCGCCGGCGGCTTCCCGGCGCTGCAACAGGTGTATCGCGGCATGGAGGATGCGGGCCGGGTGCTGCGCGGCCGCTTCGTCGAAGGGCTGGGCGGGGCCCAGTTCGCCGATCGCCTGATCGTGGATCGACTGCGTGGCGTCGCCGATGCCCTGCGGCCCGGTGCTGGCGAGGTGGCGATCGGGCTGTCCGCGGTGGACCCGGCCAACCCGTTCGGTACCGTGGTGCCCTGGCCGGTGCACGGCTCGGCGGTCCGGCCGGTGCGCCGCGCCGGTGCCGTGGTGGTGATCGGCGGTGGACGGCTGCTGATGTACCTGGCCCAGGGGGGCCGCCAGCTGCTGACGTTCTTCGATGCGGACGATCCGTCCCTGGCAGGCACGACGGCTGCCGCGGCGCAGGCGCTGGCCAGCGCACTGCGGCGGGGCCGGCGCAGCTCGTTCACCGTGGAGCTGATCGACGCTGCGCCGGCCCGACGCGACGGCCTGATGGACGCGCTGCGGGCCGCCGGTTTCTCCAGTGCGCCAAAAGGCATCAGCTGGGAGGGATGAGCGGGGGAGGCGAAGACTTACTGACGCCGTCTAAGTAGAAACACGCTGGCCGCGACGATGACCGACACGGACTATTGAGCACCACCGTCGTCGGAGAAGTGCATGGCCAGCTCATCCGCAAAGAAGAAGCCCGGTTCATCCGCAAAGAAGCCCAACATCCTTGTCATCTGGGGAGACGACATCGGCATCTCCAACCTGAGCTGCTACTCGCGCGGCTTGATGGGATACCAGACGCCGAACATCGACCGCCTGGCCAACGAGGGCATGCTGTTCACCGATTCCTACGGCGAACAGTCCTGTACGGCAGGGCGTTCGTCCTTCATCACCGGCCAGAGCGTCCTGCGGACCGGCCTGTCGAAGGTCGGCATTCCGGGCGCGCCGGTCGGCATGAACGAGAAGATCGTCACCATCGCCGCCCTGCTGAAGAACGAGGGCTATACCACCGGGCAGTTCGGCAAGAACCACCTCGGCGACCTCAACCACATGCTGCCCACCAACCATGGGTTCGATGAGTTCTACGGCAATCTGTACCACCTCAATGCCGAAGAAGAGCCGGAGATGTACGACTACTTCCCGAAGGACGAGTTCGGGGATTTCATCGAGACCATCAAGCCGCGCGGGGTGATCCACAGTTTCGCCACCGATAAGGATGACAGCACCGACCAGAAGCGCTGGGGCAAGGTAGGCAAGCAGAAGATCGAGGATACCGGCCCGCTGGACCGCAAGCGCATGCTGACCTGCGATGACGACTTCGCCGACCGCGCCAAGGGCTTCATCAAGAAGGCGAACGACGACGACACGCCGTTCTTCGTCTGGGTCAACTTCACCCACATGCACCTGATCACGCATACCAAGAAGGAAAGCCTGGGGCAGGCCGGGCGCTGGCAGTCGCCGTATCACGACACGATGATCGACCACGACAAGAACGTGGGCGCGTTGCTCGATTACCTCGACGAACTGGGCATCGCCGAAGACACCCTGGTGGTGTACTCCACCGACAACGGGCCGCACCGCAATTCGTGGCCGGATGGCGGCATGACGCCGTTCCGCAGTGAGAAGGACACCAACTGGGAAGGCGCGTTCCGGATTCCCCTGGTGGTTCGCTACCCGGGCAAGATCAAGCCGGGCTCGGTGTCCAACGAGATCGTGCAGCACCATGACTGGCTGCCCACCTTCCTGGAACTGGCGGGCAACAAGGGCGTGGTCGAGGACCTCAAGAAGGGGGTCAAGGCGATCGGGCGCACCTACAAGAACCACGTCGACGGCGTCAGCCTGTTGCCGTACCTCACCGGCAAGCAGGACAAGTCGCCGCGCAAGCTGTTCGTCTACATCTCCGATGATGGCGACATGCTCGGCATCCGCTACGACAACTGGAAGGTGACCTTCATCGAGCAGCGCTGCAAAGGCACGATGCAGCTGTGGGGCGAACCGTTCACGGTCATGCGCATCCCCAAGATCTACAACCTGCGCACCGATCCGTACGAGTTCGCGGATGTGACCTCCAATACCTATTGGGACTGGTACATCAACCACGTCTACATCGTGTACGGCGCGATCGCGCTGCTCACGAAATTCAACGAGACGTTCGTGGACTTCCCCAAGATCCAGAAGCCGAACACGTTCACGGCCGACCAGGCGGTGGAGAAGCTGCAGGAAGCGGTGACGGGCAAGTAGCGGCGAGGTCCATCGCAGCGCTGGCATGGCGACGAACCGGGGGGCAGGCTGTCCCCCGGTTTCGTGTGGGCGGCATCTCAGCACCCCCATCACACCAGGGGTGGCAGGATCGGGAGAGATTCGCCCCCTCACCAGGAGACCACCATGGCTTCGACCGTTGTCCTGACCCGATCATGGGTCATCCATCCGTTCCACGCCGCTGTACTGGGCGGGGTGCTGCCGCTGTTCCTCGGCGCACTGCTGGCGGACTACGCCTACTGGAGTTCGTACGAGATCCAGTGGGCCAACTTCGCCTCCTGGCTGCTGATCGGTGCGATGGTGATGACCACGCTGGCCCTGCTGTGCGGGATCGTCGGCCTGGTCCGTCGCAGCCGCAACCTGGCCTACGTCGTGATTCTGGCGGTGACCTGGGGCGTGGGCTTCATCAACTGTCTCCACCATGCGCGTGATGCATGGGCGGTGATGCCGGCGGGCCTGGTGCTCTCGGTGATCCTGACGGTGCTGGCGCTGCTCGCCACCTGGGTGGGGCTGTCCAGCCTGCGCGTGGGAGGTGTGCGATGAGCCGCCAGATGACGATCCGGATGCTCTCGGTTTCCGCGCTTGCGGTCGCGCTGGCGGCCTGCAGCGGCAAGGCCCCCGAGCTGGAACAGTACGGCGGCAACCCGGAGATGCCCAAGCCGCATCGCGGGCTGATGCCGGACATGACCATCGCCAAGCCGGCGCAGTGGGGCGACACCCTGCCGACGGTGCCCAAGGGCTACCGCATCTCGGCGATCGCCACCGATCTGAACATTCCGCGGCAGACCCTGGTGCTGCCCAACGGTGACATTCTGGTCGCGGAAGGTCGCGGCGGCAGTGCGCCTGCCCTCAAGCCGAAGGATGTGATCGCCGGCAAGATCAAGGCCAAGGGCAACACGGCGGTCAAGAGCGGCAACCGCCTGACCCTGCTGCGCGACGCCGATGGCGACGGCACCTACGAACTGAAGACGGTCTTCGCCGACAAGCTCAATGCGCCGTACGGCCTGGCGATGATCGGCAACGCGATCTACGTGGCCAACCAGGATGCGGTGGTGCGCTTTGACTACCAGGAAGGCCAGACCAAGGCGAGCGCACCGGCGAAACTGACCGATCTGCCCGCGGCGATCAACCATCACTGGACCAAGGCGATGACCGCCAGTGCCGATGGCCGCTATCTCTATGTAGGCATCGGCTCCAACAGCAACATCACCGAGCGCGGCATGGCGGTGGAGATCGATCGTGCGCGGATCTGGCAGATCGATGTGGCCACCGGCGCACACAAGGATTACGCCACCGGTATCCGCAATCCCACCGCGCTGGCGATCCAGCCGGGCACCGGCACGCTGTGGGCCGTGGTGAATGAACGCGATGAGATCGGCCCGAACCTCGTGCCCGATTACCTCACCTCGGTGAAGGAGGGCGGCTTCTATGGCTGGCCGTACAGCTACTGGGGCAAGAATGTGGATCGCCGGGTGATGCCGCAGAATCCGGAGAAGGTCGCCTCGGCCATCGCGCCGGATTACGCGCTGGGCTCGCATGTGGCCGCACTCGGCGTGGCCTTCTCGTCGCCGGTGATGGGCACCCAGTTTGCCGATGGCGTCTTCGTGGGCGAGCACGGCAGCTGGAACCGCAATCCACCGGTCGGTTACAAGGTGGTGTTCGTGCCCTTCAGCAATGGCCGTCCGGCCGGCGAGCCGATCGATTTCGTGAGCGGCTTCTTCGGCGAAGACGGCAAGACCCGCGGCCGCCCGGTGGGTGTCACGGTCGACCCGCGTGGGGCACTGATCGTTGCCGATGACCTCTCCAACACGATCTGGCGGGTCACCCACGACGGCACGCCCGCCCAGCCGTAAAGCGCCTTGATGGGGATGGAGGGGATGAATAATTACCTCCGTCCCCATCAAGCGGGGGCTTGACCTTCCCACGATGGGAATCTTTAGGGTGGCGGGTAACCTCACCCCAAGGACTGCCCCATGTCTTCTGTTGCTTCCCGGTCCGGCGCGCCGCTCAGCCGCCTGAGCCTGCCCATCGAGGGCATGACCTGCGCCTCCTGTGTGGGCCGGGTGGAGCGCGCGCTGACGGCCGTCCCCGGCGTGCAGACGGCGTCGGTCAACCTGGCCACGGAGCGGGCCGATCTCAGCTTCATCGGGGCGCCCGATCCCCAGGCGGCGGTGCGTGCCATCGAACGCGCGGGCTACACCGTGCGCGAAGCCACCACCGAGCTGAGCATCGAGGGAATGACCTGCGCGTCCTGCGTTGGTCGCGTGGAGCGCGGCCTTGCGCAGCTGCCGGGCGTGATCGCGGCCAGCGTCAACCTGACGACCGAACGGGCGCAGGTGCGCCATCTGGCCGGTACGGTCTCCGTCGCTGATCTGGTCGCTGCCGTGGAAAACGCCGGCTACACCGCGCGCGCTGCAGGCGTGAGCACGGCTGCGGCCGGTGACCAGGAGGAGGAACGCCGCGAGGCTGAAGCCCGTGCGCTGCGCCGCTCCCTGTTGCTGGCGGTGGTGCTGACGCTGCCGGTCTTCATTCTGGAAATGGGCTCGCACCTTGTCCCAGCCATGCACCACTGGGTGATGCATGCCGTCGGCCTGCAGACCAGCTGGTACCTGCAGTTCGCGCTGGCCACGCTGGTGCTGTTCGGGCCGGGCCTGCGCTTCTTCCGCAAAGGCGTGCCGGCACTGCTGCGCGGCGCCCCGGACATGAACTCGCTGGTTTCGCTCGGCACCGCGGCGGCCTATGGCTACTCGGTGGTCGCCACCTTCGCCCCGGGCGTGCTGCCGCCGGGCACCGCCAACGTCTACTTCGAAGCGGCCGTGGTGATCGTCACCCTGATCCTGCTGGGGCGCACGCTGGAGGCGCGGGCCAAGGGCCGCACGTCGCAGGCGATCAAGCGCCTGGTCGGGCTGCAGGCGCGGACTGCACGCGTGCAGCGTGGCGATGAGACGGTCGAGGTGCCGCTCGACGAGGTCACGCTCGGCGATGTCGTGCTGGTCCGCCCGGGCGAGAAAGTACCCGTGGACGGCGCGGTGGTGGAGGGGGCGTCCTATGTGGATGAGAGCATGATCACCGGCGAGCCGGTACCGGTGGCCAAAGCCGTGGGCGCCGAGGTGGTCGGCGGCACCCTCAACACCACCGGTGCCTTCAGTTTCCGTGTCACCAAGGTGGGCGGGGACACCGTGCTGGCCCAGATCATCCGTCTGGTCGAGCAGGCACAGGGCTCCAAGCTGCCGATCCAGGCGCTGGTCGACAGGGTCACCATGTGGTTCGTGCCGGCGGTGATGGCTGCTGCCGCGCTGACCTTCCTGGTGTGGCTGGTGCTCGGCCCGGCACCGGCGCTGACCTTTGCGCTGGTCAATGCGGTGGCGGTGCTGATCATTGCCTGTCCCTGCGCGATGGGCCTGGCCACGCCGACCTCGATCATGGTCGGGACCGGCCGCGCGGCGGAGCTGGGCGTGCTGTTCCGCAAGGGCGAGGCGCTGCAGGCACTGCGCGATGTGAGTGTGATCGCGCTGGACAAGACCGGTACGTTGACCAAGGGCCGCCCCGAACTGACCGACCTGGAGCCGGCCGATGGTTTCCAGGCGGATGAGGTGCTGGCCCTGGTTGCCGCGGTGGAAACCCGCTCCGAGCATCCCATCGCCGAGGCGATCGTTGCGGCCGCCAGAGCGCGCGGTCTCGCACTGGCCGCCATCGAACGCTTCGAGGCGGTGCCAGGCTTCGGCGTTTCCGCGCGTGTCGCCGGCCGCACCGTGGCCGTCGGCGCGGACCGCTACATGACCCGGCTCGGCCTGGAGGTGGCGGCGTTCCGGCCCACCGCCCAGCGGTTGGGTGAGCAGGGCAGGAGCCCGCTGTACGCCGCAATCGATGGCCGCCTGGCGGCCGTGATCGCGGTGGCCGATCCGATCAAGGAAAGCACGCCGGCGGCGATCCAGGCGCTGCACGCCCTGGGCCTGAAGGTCGCGATGATCACCGGCGACAACGCGGCCACCGCCGCGGCGATCGCACGCCAGCTTGGCATCGATGAGGTGGCGGCCGAAGTGCTGCCCGATGGCAAGGTCGCCGCGCTCAAGCGTTTCCGTGCTGGTGGCGCCAAGGTGGCCTTCGTCGGGGACGGGATCAATGACGCACCGGCGCTGGCCGAGGCCGATGTCGGCCTGGCGATCGGCACCGGCACCGATGTGGCGATCGAGGCGGCCGACGTGGTGCTGATGTCCGGCGACCTGCGCGGCGTGCCCAACGCGATCGCCCTGAGCCAGGCAACGATCCGCAACATCAAGCAGAACCTGTTCTGGGCGTTCGCCTACAACGCGGTGCTGATCCCGGTGGCCGCTGGCCTGCTGTACCCGTTCAACGGCACGCTGCTCTCGCCGATCTTCGCCGCGGCGGCGATGGCATTGTCCAGTGTGTTCGTGCTCGGCAATGCGCTGCGGCTCAAGCGCTTCCATGCACCGATGCAGGCCGATACGCTGGGCACCGGCATGGCGGAAAGTGAGAGGAGGACCGGACGATGAATATCGGGGAAGCCGCGACGTTTTCGGGGGTGTCGGCAAAGATGATCCGCTATTACGAGCAGATCGGCCTGATCCCGCCGGCGGCGCGCTCGGAGGCGGGCTACCGGCATTACAGCCCGCAGGACGCGCACAGCCTGCGCTTCATCCGCCGTGCGCGTGACCTGGGGTTTTCGGTCGAGCAGATCGGCGAGCTGCTGGTGCTGTGGCGCGATCGCGAACGCGCCAGCGCCGACGTCAAGGCGGTGGCGCTGTCCCATGTGGCCGGGTTGAAGGCGAAGATCGCCGAGCTGCAGGCGATGGTGCAGACATTGGAGCATCTGGCCGAACACTGCCACGGCAATGACCGCCCGGATTGCCCGATCATCGCCGACCTGGCCCAGCCCGTTTCCGCGCCGGCGGAGACTGCATCCGCCGGGAAGCCCCGCAAAACGCCGCTGTTCGGTGCGGATACGCCGGTGTCCTCGCGCGGGCGCGCGGCCCGCAAGCCACGTTCCTGATCGACCCGGCCGCGTCCATGCCCTGCAAAAAGGACACGGACGCGCTAAGGCCTTGACCTTGCCACGTTGTCAGCCCCGACAGTGGGCACATACCCACCACGGCGAGGTCGCCCGATGCATCGTTTCACCCTTCCCACCATGACCTGCGGCGGCTGCGCCCGCTCCGTCACCAAGGCCCTGCAGGGCGTCGATCCGCACGCACGCATCGAGACCGATCCGCCCTCGCGCGAAGTACGTGTGGAGAGCGACCGCGAGCGGGCCGCCTTCCTGGCCGCGCTGGCCGATGCTGGATTCCCTGCCACGTCATGAGCGGGCGGTCCCACGCCATCCCGGAGGACAACGCATGTGCATGAAACATCTTCTGCCGCTGCTGCCGTCCCTGGCGGCGTGGGGCACCGTGACATCCGATGCCGTCGCGGCGGCTCAGGCCTTGGTGGCGGACGCGAGTCGCTCCACCAGCACTTCAGCCGCTTCGGCCGACGAGGCCGGATTCTGGCCGGTGATCAGCAAGCCATCGCTGACGACATACGAGCCCCAGTCCGGCCCCTTGGAGTAGGAACCGCCCGCGGCCTTGAGCATGTCCTCGACCAGGAAGGGCACCACCTCGGTCAGGCCGACGCCCTCTTCTTCGGTGTTGGTGAAGCCTGTGACCTTCTTGCCCTGCACCAGTGGGGCACCCTCGGCCGTCTTGACGTGACGCAGCACGCCCGGCGCATGGCAGACCAGCGCGACCGGCTTGCCGGCGGCGATGAAGGCTTCGATCAGCGCGATGGAGTGGGTGTCTTCGGCGAGGTCCCACAGCGGGCCGTGGCCGCCGGGATAGAACACGGTATCGAACCCGTCCTGCGAAATGCTGTCCAGGCGCACGGTGTTGGCCAGCTGCGCGTTGGCATCCACGTCTGCCTCGAAGCGGCGGGTGGCGTCGGTCTTGAAGTCCGGCTCGTTGCTTTTGGGATCCAGCGGCGGCCGCCCCCCCTTGGGCGAGGCCAGCACGATCTCGGCGCCCGCATCCTTGAAGGTGTAGTAAGGCGCAGCCAGCTCTTCCAGCCAGAAGCCGGTCTTCTTGCCGGTGGTGCCGAGTTCGTCGTGCGAGGTCAGAACGATGAGGACTTTCATGGATGATGCTCCTGTGGGTGCTTGATTAGACTGGTCGTCTAGTGATGGGGCCGAGAAAAACACGCCGATGCCGGCGTGCGTGAGACATGCCTTTGTCAGGGGCCGGTATGCAGAAGGCGGGCGGTCAACGCAACGGCGTCGTCGAACGGGCCGGTGGTGCGGGCGATCTTGACCATGATGCTGGTCCCCAGCCACAGCTGATACACGCTTCGGGCGACCGCCTCGGGTGGCTCCCGGGTCGCCACCGATCCGTCGGCCAGGCCCGCTGCAATGGCACGCGCCAGCCGATCGGTGATCCCCGTGGTGCCACGCTGGAGTGCGGCCCGCATGGGTTCGGAGAGGTCCGCCACTTCGGCACCAAGCTTTACGGCCAGGCACTTGCCCTGGCAGTCCTCGAAGGACTGGCTGTCCTGCCAGGCGCGGAAGTACGCGGCCAGTTGCTCGGCCTTGGTCTGGCCCGGCTGGCGGAAGATGCGGTCCATATCGGCGAGATAGGCGCTGAAGTAGTCCTCCAGCAATGCCTCGCCGAAGGCTTCCTTCGAGGCGAAGTAGTGGTAGAACGAGCCTTTGGGGACGCCCGCCGCCGCGAGCACTTCATTGAGGCCGACGGCGGAGAAGCCCTTGGCGCCCATGATCCGCTGGCCGCTGGCCAGGATCGTGTCGCGGACGGTGGAGGGGGTGGTGGGCGAGTTCATGGACGCCACTGTACGCCTGATTAGACCGGTCGTCTAGTGCCTGCTTGCGTGGTCCACGGGAAGCCGGCCAGCGGCCGGCACTACCCCGTCCCCGGGCGGCGATTGCCGACGGGAAGGGGGCGGATCAAGGTATATTCCCCGGCCCCATTTTCATTGCCAGATATCGCCCCGCCATGAGCACGCCCCGCAAGCACTACAAACACCCCGCAGAATCCGAGATCGGCAACGGCACGATCTACCTCGAGGCGCAGGGCGATGTGATCGTGCGGCAGGTGGAAAGCTACCGCAGCGTGCTGGTCTGGGCGGACAAATCCGGGCAGGCCGATGAGCGCTTCCCGCTGTCCGATCAGCCGCTGTCCTGGCTGGATCTGGATTCGGATGACGCCATCACTGCCAGTCAGTTTGAAGCCGTCTGGAAGCAGGCCAAAGCCGTTTCCGGCTGAGCGTGCCGAAAGGCGGGCGTCACACCGTCCAGCCGGGGCTTTCCGCCGCCACATGCATCAGCTGATCCAGCTGGCGCAGCGCACGGTGCAGTTCCTGCCGGTTGGCGGCCGCGCCCAATGAGATCCGCACCGCATCGTTGATCGCCACCCCGTCGGGCGTGAACGCCGATGACGGTGCGATGCCCAGCCCCTGCAGGCGCGCGGCGTGGGTGAGGCTGGCATCGGTCCAGTGCGCGGGAAGACGGCACCAGGCGTGCACGCCCGCGCAATGCTGCAGGAACCGCGGCGACAACGCCGACCGCGCCAGATAGCGTCGTTCGGCCGCTTCGTCCTGCACCAGTTTCAGCATGGCCTGCGCGGAGCCATCCAGGATCAGCTGCGTCACCAGGGCGTTCATCAGTGGTGGTGCCATCAGGTTGACCGCGCGCAGGGCATCGAGCACCGGTTGCCGGTCCATGCCGTCGGGCAGGCGCACGAAACCGGTGTGCAATCCCGGACTGAGGCACTTGGAGAGCGTGGAGATGTAGCAGGCCTGCTGCGGTGCCAGCAGCGCGAGCGGGGCAGGGGCGTCCTCCAGCAGCAGCCAGTAGGGGTCGTCTTCGATCAGCAGCAGGTGCTGCGCGCGGATCACCTCGGCCAGTGCCTCGCGGCGTGCCTGCGGCATCGTATGGGCGGTGGGGTTCTGTGCGGTCGGGTTGAGGTAGACCACGCGCGCGCCGCGTTCTTTCGCGATACGGGCCAGCGCGTCTGGACGCATGCCGTGCGCGTCGCACTCGACCACGTGCAGCCGTCGCTCCAGCACCCGCGCGGCGTGCAGCAGTCCCGGGTAGACCAGGGGCTCGCACAGGATCGTGTCGCCGGCGTCGGTCAACGCCAGCAGCAGGGCAGACAGCGCCGCCTGCGCGCCTTCCGTGACGACCAGCGTATCGGCATCGACCTTGCCGAGGATCGGTTTGAGCCAGTGCTGGGCCGCCCGGTGATCGGCGCGGCTGCCACCGCCCACGTGATACGTCATCAGATTGTCCGCATCACTGCGGGTGAGCACGGACGACAGGCCACGCCGCAACACGTCGGCGACCTGGCCGCCGCCGGGGCTGGGCGGCAGGTTCATGCTCAGGTCCACCAGCTGGGTGAGTTCCACCTGCGGCGGCGCGACGAACGACCCCAGCGGGCCACGGGCATCGATCAACCCGCGCTTGCGTGCCTCGGTGAAGGCACGGGTGATGGTGGTGAGGTCCACCTTCAGCTCGGTGGCCAGCGCGCGCTGTGCGGGCAGGCGCTGGCCGGGACGTAACGCACCGGACCACACCGCACGTTCCAGGGCCTGCACGATGCGCAGGTACACCGGCCCGTGGCCATCGGCGATGAGAGGGCTCCATTCCATGCGCGCATGGTACGCGCGGCCGGGAGTGCGGCTGCGACAGTGTGTCGCATCATGTATGGATCATGTCGTTGCCTAACGTACGCGGCTGCGGCGGGCACCCCCCATGCATATCGGTCATGCAGGGGGGTGTTCGCCACTTTTCATGATCCGGGCCGCCCGGCCCGGCACTGCGTTGGAAGGGCCGTCACGCATGAACCCCGCTACACACTCCGCTCGCCGCGCCACGCTGGCCGGTCGAGCCCGCGCCGGACGCTGGTTCGGCCTGGCAGCGCTGCTGCCGCTGCTCACAGGCTGCAAGAACCTGGAGCTGTTCAACCCCATGGGCAGCATCGCCGAGCAGGAAATGCAGCTGATCCTGGTCTGCACCGGCCTGATGCTGCTGGTGGTGATCCCGGTGATCATCCTGACGCTGTACTTCGCGTGGCACTACCGCGAGTCGAACAAGAAGGCGACCTACGCCCCCACGTGGTCGCACTCCACCGCGATCGAAGTGGTGGTGTGGACGATTCCGTGCCTGATCGTGGTGGTGCTCGGCGTGTTGATCTGGAAGAGCACCCACGCGCTGGATCCCTACCGCCCGATCAAGTCGGACACGCCCGCACTGCGCGTGGAAGTGGTCTCGCTCAACTGGAAATGGTTGTTCATCTACCCGGACCACAACGTGGCCACGGTCAATGAACTGGTGATGCCGGTCGATACGCCGGTCGCCTTCAAGCTGACCTCCGAGTCGATGATGAATGCCTTCTTCGTGCCGCAACTGGGCAGCATGGTCTACACCATGCCCGCGATGCAGACCCGCCTGCACCTGATCGGGCACACGCCGGGCACCTATGCCGGGATGTCATCGGCCTACAGCGGCTCGGGCTTCTCGGACATGACGTTCGATGCGCGGGTGATGACCGAGGCGGACTTCGACCAGTGGCTGGCGCAGTCGCGTGGCACCGCCCAGCACCTGGACCAGGCCCGCCTGGCCGAACTGGAGAAGCCGACCCACGGTGCGCCGATGCAGCGCTTCGCCAGCGTGGATACCGGACTGTTCGACAGCATCCTGCGCCGTTACGGCGGCATGCCCGATGACGAGATCTGCCTGCCCGGCGAAGAACCCGGCGCGAAATCCCAACTCGTAAGCCTGGCCGCGTCTGCCAGCCGTACCGCGGAGAACTGATTGTGCTTGGAAAGTTGAACCTCGAAGCGATTCCCTACCACGACCCGATCATCATGTCGGCGCTGGTGGGCTCGCTGCTGCTGGGCGTGGCGATCGTCGCGGCCATCACGTATTACAAAAAGTGGGGCTATTTCTGGACTGAGTGGATCACCTCGGTGGACCACAAGAAGATTGGCGTGATGTACATCATCCTGGCCCTGGTCATGCTGGTGCGCGGCTTCGCCGATGCGCTGATGATGCGTGCCCAGCAGGCCATCGCCGCCAATGACAGTGCCGGCTACCTGCCGCCGGAGCACTACGACCAGATCTTCACCGCGCATGGCGTGATCATGATCTTCTTCGTGGCCACCCCGCTGATCGTGGGTCTGATGAACATCGTGGTGCCGCTGCAGATCGGCGCGCGCGACGTGGCCTTCCCGTTCGTCAACTCGCTCAGCTTCTGGCTGTCTGCCGTGGGTGCGGTGCTGGTGATGCTGTCGATGTTCGTCGGCGATTTCGCCGCGACCGGCTGGGTGGCGTATCCGCCGCTGTCCGGCATCGAGTACAGCCCCACGGTGGGCGTTGACTACTACATCTGGTCATTGCAGGTCTCGGGCATCGGCACCACGCTGACCGGCCTGAACTTCATCGTCACCATCCTCAAGATGCGTGCGCCGGGCATGGACCTGATGAAGATGCCGGTGTTCACCTGGACCGCATTGATCACCAACATCCTGATCGTGGCGATCTTCCCGGTGCTGACCGCGACCCTGGCGCTGCTGACCATGGATCGCTATTTCGGGATGCATTTCTTCACCAATGACGCCGGCGGCAACGCCATGATGTACGTCAACCTGATCTGGATCTGGGGCCACCCGGAAGTCTACGTGCTGATCCTGCCGTGCTTCGGCGCGTTCTCGGAGATCATCGCCACATTCTCGGGCAAGCCGCTGTTCGGCTACCGCTCGATGGTCTATGCGACCTCGTCGATCGGCATCCTGTCGTTCTTCGTGTGGCTGCACCACTTCTTCACCATGGGCTCGGGTGCGAACGTCAATGCCTTCTTCGGCATCATGACCTCCATCATCTCGATCCCCACCGGGGTGAAGCTGTTCAACTGGCTGTTCACCATGTACCGCGGCCGGATCCGCTACCACTCGTCGACGTTGTGGACCATCGGCTTCATGGTCACCTTCGCGCTGGGCGGCATGACCGGCGTGATGCTGGCGATCCCGGGCGCGGATTTCGTGCTGCACAACAGCCTGTTCCTGATCGCGCACTTCCATAACGTGATCATCGGCGGCGTGGTGTTCGGCTGCCTGGCGGGCATCAGCTTCTGGTTCCCGAAGGCGTTCGGCTTCACCCTCAACGAGCGCTGGGGCAAGATTTCGTTCTGGTGCTGGCTGGTCGGCTTCTACCTGGCCTTCATGCCGCTGTACGTGCTCGGTTTCAAGGGCATGACCCGGCGCATGAACCACTACGGCGTGGAGGGCTACCAGCCGTGGCTGATCGTGGCCGCCATCGGTGCGCTGGTGATCGCCGCCGGTATCGCCGCGATGTTCATCCAGTTCTATGTCAGCGTGCGTGACCGCAAGGCCAACATGGATCTCACCGGCGACCCGTGGAATGCGCGCAGCCTGGAGTGGGCCACGTCTTCGCCACCGCCGTTCTACAACTTCGCCAAGCTGCCGGCGATCACCTCGCTGGAGCAGCATTGGGACGACAAGCAGCACGGCCGTGCCTGGCAGCGCCAGGACACCTACGAAGACATCCACATGCCGCGCAATACCGCGTCGGGTGTGGTGATCTCGGTGTTCAGCCTGGTGCTGTGCTTCGCCCTGGTCTGGCACATGTGGGTGCTGGCCGGCATCGGCCTGATCGGGGTGATCGCGACTTTCGTGCTGCGCTCGTATGACCGTGATGTGGACTACTACGTGCCCGCCGCGGAGGTGAAGCGCATCGAAGACGCGCACTTCGCGCAGATGGAAGGAGCCAAGGCATGAGCGGCGATACCCTGACCGCTGCCACGCAGCACGGGCAGCTCACGGCCGGTCACCACGACCACGCCCATGAGCACCACGACGACGGCAACAAGACCGTCGTCGGGTTCTGGATGTACCTGATGGGCGACTGCCTGATCTTCGCGGTGCTGTTCGCCACGTTCGGCGTGCTGCTCAACGGCACGGCCGATGGCCCCAGCGGCAAGGAGCTGTTCAAGCTGGGCTTCGTGCTCTCCGAAACGGTGGTGCTGCTACTCAGCAGCTTCACCTTCGGCCTGGCGATGCTCGGCATGCAGGCCGGCAAGCGCAACCAGGTGGTGGGCTGGCTGGCCGTGACCGGCGTGCTCGGTGCGGTCTTCATCGGCATGGAGCTGTATGAGTTCGCCGAGCTGATCCATGAAGGCGCCACCCCGGACGTGAGTGCGTATCTGTCGGCGTACTTCACGCTGGTGGCCACCCACGGCCTGCACGTCACCTTCGGCCTGCTGTGGCTGGCGATCATGATCCACCAGGTGCTGAAGTTCGGCCTGGACGGCATCGTGCGTCGCCGCCTGGCCTGCCTGAGCCTGTTCTGGCATTTCCTGGATCTGATCTGGATCTGTGTGTTCACCTTCGTCTACCTGAGGGAGTTTGTATGAGCGCGAACGCGCCTGATGCCGATCACGGTGGCGGCCACGCCACCCTGAAGGGCTACCTCCTCGGCCTGCTGCTGTGCCTGGTGCTCACCGGTGCCTCGTTCGGCGTGGTCATGACCGATCTGGTGCCGCAGCCGCTGCGCCTGACCGCCATCGTGGTGCTGTGCGTGGTGCAGCTGGTCGCCCAGCTGGTGCTGTTCCTGCATATCGGGGCAGGGCGCAGCCAGCGCGAGAACACCGGCATCTTCCTGTGCACCGCGTTCCTGATCGCCATCGTGGTGGCCGGCTCGCTGTGGGTGATGCACAACGCCAACCTCAACATGATGCCGATGCAGACGTCGGGCACGCCATGAGCGGGTCACGCTCGGGTGTCCTGGCTGCCGCGCTGCTGTTGACGTGTTCCGTGATGCCGGTGGTGGCTGCGGCCGCGCAGGCCCACACCGCGGCAACGGTGTCGGTCAGCGATCCGTGGGTGCGCCTGCCACCGCCGGCGGCGAACGTGGCCGCCGGGTATGTGCAGCTGCATAACGGCGGCGGCGAGGACCGGCTGCTGTCGGCCGCGTCCTCGGCGTTTGCCGAGGTGCAGATCCATGCCATGCGCATGGACGGGGAAGTGATGCGCATGCAGGCGCTGCCCGATGGCCTGGCGTTGCCTGGCGGCCAGACGTTGGCGCTGCAGCCCGGGGGGGTCCACCTGATGCTGCTGAAGCCGAAGCGGCCGTTGTCGGCCGGCCAGACGGTACGGGTGACGCTGCAGTTTGCCCGCAGCGCAGCGCAGGTGGTGGACTTCAGTGTGCGCGATGGCCTGGTGCCGCACGGGGCGGTGAAGTGACGCGCTGGGCGGCCGCGGGCCTGCTTACACTGGGACTGCTGGCCGGCTGCGCCGACGGCCAGGCGCCGGTGATGGGCCAGGCGGCACTCGGGGCGGTCAAGCTTGCGAGCAGCGACGGGCGTACGCTTGCCATCCGCGATCTGCAGGGCACGCCGACCCTGCTGTTCTTCGGCTTCACCCATTGCCCCGAAGTGTGCCCGCTGAGCCTGGTCAAAGCGGTTCAGATCAAGCGGCTGCTGGGCCCGGCGGCAGAGCACCTGCAGGTCGTCTTCGTGACGGTCGACCCGCAGCGCGATACGCCGGCGCACCTGCGCGAATATCTGGCGGCCTTCGATACCACGTTCCTGGGCCTGGCCGGTGACGAGGCCGGTACCCGCGCCATCGCCGAGAGCCTGGGCGTGAGTTATCGGCGCGTCGGCGAGGGTGACGCGGCCACGTTCGAGCACACCGCCTCCTGGTTCCTGCTCGGCGCTGACGGGCAGCTGCAGGATGTGTACGGCTATGCGATGAGCGAGCAGGCTATCGTGGAGAAGCTTCGCGTGCGGCTGGCGGCGGCCGAAGGGTGAGCCGGTGGGCCGCCACACCCCGGGGGATTGCGCTGCCATGAGCCGTGCCGGCGCGCACCGCGCGGATGCCGTCCTGCTGCTCGGCTCGGCCGGCTGCGCGCTCACCGTGCTCGATACCAACGTGGTCGGTGTGGTGCTGCCGACCCTCGCCCGCGATCTGTCGGCCTCGTTCGCAGACATCGAATGGGTGGTCAGTGCCTACGTGCTGTGCTTCGCCTCGCTGCTGCTGCCCGCCGGCACCCTGGCCGATCGGATCGGGCGTCGCCGTCTGTTCCTGGTCGGCTTGAGCCTGTTCGCGCTGACCTCGGTGGCGTGCGGCATCGCCGGCACCGCGATGGCCTTGTCTCTGGCACGGGCCGGGCAGGGTGCTGCGGCCGCGTTCATGCTGGCACCGGCGCTGTCGTTGATCGGGCATGCGCACCAGAGCGCGCCCTCGCGTGCGCGTGCCTGGGCAATCTGGGGCGCGATCATGGGCCTGACCATGGTGCTCGCCCCGCTGATCGGGGGCGCCATCGCGACCTGGTGGGGTTGGCGCTGGGCCTTCCATATCAATCTTCCGCTGTGCCTGCTGCTGGCGGGCCTGAGCTGGGCTTTCGTGCCGGAGTCGCGCGATCCGGTCAGCCGCCGCATCGACGTGCCGGGCGTGCTGCTGTTCGCCGGCAGCATGCTGTGCTGGACCTGGGCGCTGATCCGTGGCCCGGTGGAGGGCTGGGGCAGTGCCGCGGTGCTGCCATGGCTGCTGGCCGGCACCGCGTTGGGCGCAGGCTTCATCGTGGTCGAGCAGCGCCGCGCCCAGCCCATGCTGGATCTGCGCCTGTTCCGCGCGCCGGCACTGGTCGGTGCGGTGCTGGCGATGTTCGCCTACGCCGCCTGCGTACAGGTGATGGCCTCGCTGCTGCCGTTGCTGCTGCAGAACGCCCACGGCGACAGCGTGCTGCAGGCCGGCGTGCACATGCTGCCGTTCGCGCTGGCGATGCTGCTGCTTCCGTTAGTGGGGCGCCGCCTGGGGACGCGGTGGGCCTCCGGGCGGATCCTGGCGCTGGGCCTGGGCGTTGCCGTGATCGGCAACCTGGGCATCGCGGTGGCGTTGTGGCAACACAGCGATCTCGGCCTGCTGCTGGCGATGGCGGTGCTCGGCAGTGGCGGTGGCCTGCTCAACGGCGAAACACAGAAGGCGATCATGAGCGTGATTCCGCCGGACCGCGCCGGGATGGCCTCCGGCATCAGCACCACCGCGCGCTTCTCCGGCATCCTGATCGGGTTCGCCACGCTGGGCGCGGTGTTGTCCAGCCACGTCCGTGACGCCGCCCGCGGGGCGCTGACCGAGGCCGGGCAGGCAGGGTCGCCGGCGCTGATCGAGCGCGTGGTGGCCGGCGAGCTGTCCGTGTCCGGGGCTGCACACGACACCCTGACACTGGTGGCGCGCCAAGCCTATGGCGATGGCGCGGCGTATGCATTCGTGACCGCGGCGGCCATGGCATAGGTGGCGATGCTGCTGACCAGCACGCTGATGGCCAGGCGCTAGACAGTCCGAAGGTGGCGTCCGCGCATGGCGTGGATCCGGCCGGCGGTCACCACGCGCGGGCGCGCACGTCCCAGCAGGCGGCAGTGAATGTCACCGAATCGCCGTCGACGAACGGCTCGAAGGCATGCAGCACCGCGTCGAGCACGTGCGTTCGGACGTCCGCGGCAAGGTCGCCGTTTCGCAGCGCGCTCCCGACCGGTCCGAGCAGCGAGACGTACGTCGCCAGATCCGCACGGTCGATGCGGCACACGACATCCAGCGGCAGCAGCTCGATATCCTCCCAGCCGCCGTCGCTCAGGATCTGCTCGACCCGGACCTGGTCGGCAAACGCGAACTGACCCGGTGCCCCGGATTGACGCGGCGGCAACTGCAGCCAGGGTGCCGCCGCGCGCTCGGCGGTGGTCATGAACGCGTTCTCGTCCGGCCCGCGCCAGGCCAGCGCCTGCAGCACGCCGCCGCGTCTGGCGGCGCGCTGCAACTGACCGAAGGCCTGCACCGGGTCATCGAAGAACATCACGCCGAAGCGCGACACGATCCGGTCCAGACGTCCGGGCGCGAACGCATGCTGCTGCGCGTCGGCGACGATGAAGTCCACTGCCAGCCCGGCTCGCTGCGCGCGCTCACGCGCCAAGGCGATCATCGGGGCGGAGAGGTCGACCCCGATCACGTGTGCCTCCGGACCCAGCCGTCCGGCAATGGCCAGCGCCACCGCCCCAGTCCCGCAGCCCACATCCAGCACCTGCGCATCGGTGCCCGGCGCGATGGCATCGAGCAGGTGAGTGGCCAGCGGCGCGAACATCTGATCGAGAATGCGCTGCGCTTCCACCCATGCCTCACCGGCCGGGCCATTCCATAACGCGTGCTGCGAGGTGTCGGTCATTACAGGGCTCGATCTGGCATTGCCAGTGGGATGAGGAGGCTGCACTGTGCCACCTCAACCATCGTTGAGGTCAAGCGCGTAGGCCTCAGCCCCGCCACACGTCCACCAGCAGCTTCACGTTCAACACGATGATCAGGCCGCCGATCAGCCAGGACAGCACGATGAGCCAGCGTGGCGCCACCAGCGCGCCCATCTTGGCCTTGTCCGAGACGAACCGGACCAGCGGCACCACCGCGAACGGCAGCTGCATCGAGAGCAGTACCTGGCTCAGCACCAGCAACCGTGCGGTGCCTTGCTCCCCATAGATCGCGGTCACCACCACCACCGGCACGATCGCAATGCCGCGGGTGATCAGGCGCCGTGCCCACGGGGCGATCCGCAGGCGCAGGAAACCTTCCATCACGATCTGGCCGGCCAGCGTCGCCGTCACGGTGGAGTTGATGCCCGAGGCGAGCAGGGCGACCGCGAACAGGGTCGAGGCCAGCCCGACGCCGAGCATCGGCGCCAGCAGCTCGTACGCCTGTTCGATCTCCTGCACGTCAGTACGGCCCTGCGCATGGAACACCGCGGCGGCCAGGATCAGGATCGAGGCGTTGATGAACAGTGCCAGCATCAACGCAATGGTGCTGTCCGTCACCGCCCAGCGCAGTGCACTGCGGCGCCCGGCATCGGTGCGCGGGTAGGCCCGGGTCTGCACGATGGAGGAATGCAGGTACAGATTGTGCGGCATCACGGTGGCACCGATGATGCCGATCGCCAGGTACAGCGCCTTGGGGTCGGTCACCACCTGCGCGTGCGGAATGAACCCGGCCAGCACCGCCTGCAGCGGTGGCGCGGCGATGACCATCTGGATCGCAAAGCAGCCGAAGATCACCAGCAGCAGCGCGATCACGAAGGCCTCCAGCGCGCGGAAGCCGCGGTTCATCAGCAGCAGCACCAGCACCACGTCCACCGCGGTGATGATCGCGCCAGCCAGCAAGGGGATGCCGAACAACAGCTTCAAGGCGATCGCGGTGCCGATCACCTCAGCCAGGTCGCAGGCAATGATCGCGATCTCGCACAACAGCCACAGGCCGAGGTTCACCGGGCGTGAGTAGTGGTCGCGGCAGGCCTGCGCCAGATCCCGCCCGGTTGCGATCCCCAGCCGCGCCGACAGCCCCTGCAGCACGATCGCCATCAGGTTGGAGAGCAGGATCACCGAGAGCAGCAGGTAGCCGAACTGCGCGCCACCGGCGATATCGGTGGCCCAGTTGCCCGGGTCCATGTAGCCGACCGAGATCATGTAGCCCGGGCCGAGGAACGCCAGCAGGCGGAACCACCAGTGGCCGCCCGTAGGCACCGCGACGCTGGCGTTCATCTCGCCCAGGCTGGGCGTATGCCCGGCCGACGAAGGCCAGGCGGGGGAGCTCTCGGGGCGGCGGCGACTGTCCACGGGCGCAATATAGCAGAGGCTATATTAGTAAGGCTTTGCAATCTGAGGCATCCCAGCGCCTTAACCCTGAACCGCGTATCGTCACCGCTCTTTTCAGCTGGAGTGGATGCATGCGTTGGATCGTGTTGTTGGCCGCATTGGCCATGCCCGTGGTGGCGTGGCTCTCACAGACCGGCATGTTCGGCCCGACCAACGGTGCAGTCTCCGACCAGTACCCCACGTTGCTGGTCGCGGCCGGGTACGCCTTCGCGATCTGGGGCGTGATCTTCCTGTGGGATGTGCTGTTCGGGTTCTGGCAGCTGCGCCTGCGCAAACCGGACATCACCGGGGTTCGCCCGTGGGCCGCGGCGGGCTTTGCGCTGACCGCCGCCTGGATGCCGGTGTTCTCCAACCAGTGGTTCCTGCCGGCGCTGGCGATCATCTGGGCGGCCCTGATCTGCCTGATCGTGGCCGCCTACCGCGCCTCACCGATCACCGCCCCGGGCGGGCAACGTGCCTGGGCGGCGTACCCACTGGGGCTGCACGCCGGCTGGCTGTCGTTGGCGGCCTACCTCAATACCGCCCAGGTGATCGTCGCCTACCGCTGGCTGCC
Source organism: Stenotrophomonas sp. TWI1151 (assembly GCF_039673135.1). Taxonomy (NCBI): domain Bacteria; kingdom Pseudomonadati; phylum Pseudomonadota; class Gammaproteobacteria; order Lysobacterales; family Lysobacteraceae; genus Stenotrophomonas; species Stenotrophomonas sp. TWI1151. The sequence goes on along the minus strand of NZ_JBDJLA010000001.1, from coordinate 595,623 downwards.
GACCGACAACATGCTCGGCTGGAGCCTGGTGCTGCTGGTCCTGGCCACGCTGCTGGTGCTGGTGGTCAACCAGCTGCTGCGCGGGCACTTCGCCTATCCAGCCGCCGTCATCTGGGCGCTGGCCGGGATGTACGTCAAGCAGTCCGGCTGGGAGCTGCCGGGCGCGGCCAACATCGCCACCCTGGCCCTGGTGCTGATCATCATCGTGGTGATCCAGACCGTGTGGCTGCGCGTACGCGCGTACCGCCAGCCGCGCGCGATCGCCGCCGCCCACCGTCATCGCCGTTGATTCTTTCTGCAGGAGACACCCCCATGAACATCGTGATGAAGGAGCGCTGCTGATGCGCGCTGCCGTCCACACCACCTTCGGTGACCCGACCCAGGTCCTCCACGGCGGCGACGTGCCGCAGCCGACCCCCGCGGCCGGTGAGGTGCGGATCCGCACCGTGCTGGCGCCGATCCACAACCACGACCTGTGGACGGTGCGCGGCCAGTATGGCTACAAGCCCGAGCTGCCCGCAGTCGGCGGCAGCGAAGGCACCGGCGTGATCGATGCGCTGGGCGAAGGCGTCGAGGGCCTCAAGATCGGCCAGCGGGTCAGCGCTGCCTCGGTGCATGGCACCTGGGCCGAGTCCTTCATCGCGCCGGCGCGCATGGTCATCCCCATGCCGGACAGCATCGATGACAACACGGCCGCGCAGCTGATCGCCATGCCGCTGAGTGCGCTGATGCTGCTGGAATTCCTGCAGGTGCAGGAAGGCCAGTGGATCCTCCAGAACGCCGCCAATGGTGCGGTCGGCAAGGCGTTGGCGATGCTGGCCAAGGCGCGTGGGGTGCACTGCATCAACCTGGTGCGGCGCGATGCCGGTGTGGCCGAGATGGCCGAGCTCGGCATCGACCACACCATCTCCACCGCGCAGTCGGACTGGATGGCCCAGGTGCAGGCAAAGGTAGGCAAGGCCTCGATTGCGGCCGCCGTGGATTCGGTGGGCGGTCGCGCCAGCAGCGAGCTGATGACGCTGTTGGGCGATGGCGGCACACTGGTCTCCTTTGGCTCCATGACTGGCGAGCCGATGCAGCTCAGCTCGGGCGATGTGATCTTCAAGCAGGCCACGGTGAAGGGCTTCTGGGGCAGCAAGGTCAGCCAGGCGATGGCGCCGGATGACAAGCGTCGCCTTGTTGGCGAACTGCTGCAGCTGGCCGCGCGCGGTGGATTGAGCCTGCCGGTGGACGGCGTGTTCGGGCTGGATGAGGTGGCCGATGCCGCCAAGGCCAGCCTGGAACCGGGCCGCAATGGCAAGGTGCTGCTGCACCCCTGAGGTGCACGGTAGAGCCGACCGGTGGGCGGCTGCGCGTGATAGGGCGCCCCGCCACCCCACCAACCGGCGGCGCTCCGGGGGTTCGGGCGCTGCGCCAGCCGACCAACGGTCGGCTCTACCGGTCTGCGCGCAGTGCTTCGATCACGACCTTCATCGCGCCCGAGGATTGCCGGCGGCTGGGGTAGTAGGCGTAGTACCCGTCGAACGGGTCGCACCAGTCCTCCATGACACGCCGCAGGGTACCCGCGGCGATGTCATCGCGCACCATGTCCTCGGGCAGATAGGCCAGGCCCGCACCGGCCAGCGCCGCGCGATGGATCGCACTGCTGCCGTTGAAGGTCCATTGACCATCCACGCGCACGTTTACTTCTTCGCCGTTCTTTTCCAGGTCCCACACCATCAGCCCGCCATGGGTTGGCAGGCGCAGGCCGATGCAGTTGTGCGCGGCCAGGTCGGCCGGCAGCTGCGGCGCGGCATGCGTGGCGAAGTAGGCGGGGCTGGCCACGATGGCCATGCGCAGCGGCGGGCTGATCGGCACCGCGATCATGTCCTTGGCCACGCGGCCGCCGAGACGGATGCCGATGTCGTAGCGCTGGGCGACGATGTCGGCCAGGCCATAGTCGATGGTCAGTTCCACATGCAGATCGGGGTAGGCGGGCAGCACGGCGGACAGCCGGGGCCAGACGATCGTGTTGGCGGCATGCTCGGCCGTGGTGATGCGGATCGTGCCAGCGGGCCGGTCACGGTACTCGCTGATCGCGGCGACCTCGGCCTCGATCTCCTGCATGCGCGGGGCGACGGTCTCGTACAGCCGCTCGCCGGCCTCGGTCATCGAGACGCTGCGCGTGGTGCGGGTCAGCAGGCGCACGCCGAGGCGCTCTTCCAGCCCGCGCACCGTGTGGCTGAGTGCGGATTGTGAGACACCCAACTGCGCGGCCGCACGGGTAAAGCTGCGCTCGCGCGCGACGGTGACGAACACGTGCAGGTCGTTGAAATTCTCGCGGGCCATGGGCAGGGCCAAGGGCGCATGGCAGTCATGCGCGTCCATGATGCGCGCTGCCGACTGATGAGCTCAAGGAGCTTCGCTTTGCGATTGATGAGCTGCGGTCATGGCTGCATGCCGATCGCGATGGCTAGTACCCACGTGGGTGCGCGCCTACAGTGACCCTCCCGGCGGTGCGAACCGCTGCTCCCCACAGGAGATCGCTTCATGGACCTGTTCACCGCAGCACTGTCGCTTTCCATGGTGGCCACCGTACCCGCCGAGACCGCGCCCATCCGCATCACCACTGCCGGTACTGCCCCTTCGGCCGCCGGCCCGGCCGAGTACTTCACCGGGCGGGTGCGCATCGATGCACCGTTCCAGACCGATGCGCCGGCGCGCGTCAGTGGGGCCACGGTCACCTTCGAGCCCGGCGCACGCACCGCCTGGCACACCCATCCGCTGGGCCAGACCCTGATCGTCACCGCAGGCATCGGCAGCGTGCAGGAATGGGGCAAACCCGCGCGTGAGATCCGTCCGGGCGACATCGTCTGGATTCCGCCGGGCGTCAAACATTGGCATGGTGCGAAAGCTGCCACCGCAATGACCCATATCGCGATCGCCGAAGCGGTCGATGGCTCACCGGTGACGTGGCTGGAGCAGGTCAGCGACGCGCAGTACAGCGGCAACTGAACCACGCCCCGCGATGGGGACGGCTGTGTCACATCCACCTGCGTACCCTCACAGGCCGATTGAAACAGGAGAACCGTCTTGAGTACCGTTTTCATCGTCGGCGCGGCCGGCAAGGTCGGCCGTCCCCTGGTCAAGCAGTTGGCCGACAAGCAACATCGCGTGCTGGCGCTGCATCGCCGCGCCGAGCAGGGCACTGAACTGAGCGACCTGGGCGCAACGCCGGTCACCGGCGATCTCACCGTCACCGACGTGAACACGCTGGCCGGCCAGATGCGCGGCAGTGACGCGGTTGTTTTCACCGCCGGTGCGGGTGGTGCCGGTATCGAGGTCACTAACGCCATCGATGGCCGCGGCTTGGAGCTTGCGGTGGATGCGGCGCGGCAGGCGGGCGTGCGCCGCTTCCTGCTGGTCTCGGCATTCCCGGAAGCCGGCCGCAACAAAGGCATGGGCGAGGGCTTCGAGAATTACATGACGGTCAAGAAGCGCGCCGATGTGTATCTGGCCGCGACTGATCTGGATTGGGTGATCCTGCGCCCCGGCACCTTGAGCGATGCGCCGGGCACCGGCCGCGTCACGGCGGGCCCGGCGATTGCCTATGGTGATATCCCGCGCGCCGATGTGGCCGCCACGCTGGTGGCGCTGGTGGAGCATCCGCAGGTGCGGCGCACGATCATCGAGTTGACTGAAGGCGACCGGCCTGCCGATGAGGCGATCGCGCAGCTTGCCCGGGCGTAACTCGGGCCGCCGTGTGCGGCGATGGTAAAATCACGTTTCCACCCGCAGCACAGACGAGCACGCCATGACCAACGCCCCCTTCTATCCCATCGGCACCCCCGGCCAGCCCTGGGGCGCAGCGGAGAAGGCGCAGTGGCGCGCTCGTCAGGTGCCGCAGCGCCGCTATGCCGATGACGTGTTGCCGGCCGTCGAGGCGCTGCGCGGCAGCTTCGACGTGACCCGGTACGGCACGCTCGAGTACGCCCCGGACCAATACCCGCTGTTTGCCGTGCGCAGCCGCGACTGGAACCCCGCACTGCCGACGATGCTGGTCACCGGCGGCATCCACGGTTACGAAACCAGCGGCGTGCAGGGCGCGTTGCAGTTCCTGCAGACCCGCGCGGCCGAATACGCCGGGCGCGCCAATCTGCTGGTCGTGCCCTGCGTCAGCCCGTGGGGCTACGAGCGCATCCAGCGCTGGAACGCCGAGGCGATCGATCCGAACCGTTCGTTCATGGCCAACAGCCCGGCGGCCGAATCGGCTGCGCTGATCGCACTGGTCGCGCCCCTGCGCGGCAGCATTGTGATGCATATCGACCTGCACGAAACCACGGACACCGATGAAACCGAGTTCCGCCCGGCGTTGGCCGCGCGCGACGGCAAGCCGTTCGAGCCCGGCCTGATCCCGGATGGTTTCTACCTGGTCGATGACACCGAAAACCCGCAGCCGGCCTTCCAGACCGCCGTCAATGCGGCCGTCGAGCGGGTGACCCATATCGCCCCGGCCGACGACAAGGGCGAGATCATCGGTTCCCCGGTGGTCGCCCCGGGGGTGATCGAGTACCCGCTGGAAAAACTGGGCCTGTGCGCCAGCGTCAGTGGTGCCCGGTACACCACCACTACCGAGGTGTATCCGGACAGCCCGCGTGCCACACCGCAGCAGTGCAATGACGCCCAGGTGGCGGCAATCTGCGCGGCGATCGATTACGCGTTGGCCGCCCCCAGGAACTGATCCAGCAACCACAGCGCCGCTGGCCCCAGCGGCGCGCCTTTGTGCCATACCGCATCGGTGGAGACCAGCCGCGGCCAGCCGGGCAGGGGCAGCTCCACCAGCATGCCCCGGCCATAGCGCGCCACCAGTGCGCGCGGCAACGCTGCCCAGCCGAAGCCATCCTCGGCCATCTCCAGCACCATCAGATAGTCCGAGGCCGACCACGTGCGCCCGCGTGCGTGGCCCTCGCGCGCCGCATCGCCACTCAGGCAGATCTGCCGGTGGCTGGCCAGGTGGGATTCGTCCGGCGCGTGCAGCGCGGCCAGCGGATGACCGGCGGCAACAAACACCGCCATCTCTGCGCGCAGGGGCAGGGCGCGCACCGCCAGTTCGGACGGGTAGGCCGGCTGATGCGGCATCAGCCCGAGATGGGCACGCCCACGCTGCACCACGTCCAGCACGTCACTGCCTTCGGCATCCAGCCACTCCAGTTCGATATCCGGAAAACGCTGCTCGAACCGGCGCAGCAGGTGCTGGTCCGGGTTGAGCTGGTAAATGTCCGAGAACACCAGGCTCAGGCGCGGCTCGACCTCATCCGCCAAGCGGATGCTGAGCTGCTCCAAACGGTCGGCGGCCGCGAGGATTTCCTGTGCATGGCCGAGCACCTTGCGGCCGTCCTCGGTCAGGACCGGGTAGCGGCCGCTGCGCTCGAACAGCGTGAGGCCCAGGTCGGCCTCGAGCGTGGCGATCGCGGTGCTGATGGTCGACTGGGTCTTTTTCAGGCGGCGCGCGGCGGCGGAGAACGAGCCTAGCGCAGCCGCTTCCACGAAGGCGTGCAGGGATTCGGGGCCGTAGCGCATTGATGTATCGCCTTTATCGATGGATTCCATCTTTGGTCTGACGGAAATGGCGATGATAATGGGCGCGTCGCCCGGGTGTCATCCCGCGGCCGCAATCAAGGAGCTTTCCATGCACACACAGGTGCATTCGCAACCCCGTGCCCGTGGCGGTCTGATCGCCTGGGCCTGCCTGACCGTGGCGATCGTCGCCGAAGTGGTCGGCACCTCGTTCATGGCCGATGCCGCCCGTCATGGGGGCTATCTGGGCTATGTGGTAATGGCCGTGGCGCTGGCCATTTCGTACTACTTCCTGGCGCTGTCCGTGCGCGGTATCGCGGTGGGCGTGGCCTACGCCGTGTGGGAGGGCCTGGGCCTGACGCTGCTGACGCTGGTCGGCATGTTCGTGTTCAAGGACAGTCTGTCCGTGCAGCAGATGATCGGACTGGTGATGGCGGCGGTCGGCATCGTCTGCGTCACCCTCGGCGAGGCGCACACGCCATGAACCTCACTGCCTTCCTTTTCGTGCTGTGCTCGGCACTGATCGATATCGCGGCAAACATGATGGTGGCCAAATCCGATGGCTTCCGTAAGCCGGCCTGGGGTTTTGCCGCGATCGTGCTGGTCTGGATCGCCTTCGCGCTGCTCGGTCAGGCGGTCAAAACCATGGATCTGGCCACGGCCTATGCGATGTGGGGTGCCATCGGCGTGATCGGCACGGCCCTCTGCGGGCGCATGCTGTTCGGCAACCGGCTGCGCCCGATCGGCTGGGTCGGGATCGCGCTGGTCACCGGTGCGGTGGTGGTGCTGTCGAGCCATTGATCCCCGATCAGCGGAACAACTGATTCAACACCGCCCCGGAGGCCGCATCGGCGAAGCCGTCGAAGCGGCCTTCGTCCATCAGCAGCTGCGAGGCCCGCATCATCCCGCCCCAGGCGGTGCGCGCCATCGCACCACCCACGCTGACCCGGCGCACGCCCATGCCGGCGATGTCCTGCAGGGTGAACGGCAGCGCGCTGCCAACCAGCAGGTTGACCGGTCGCGGCGCCACCGCGGCCACCACCGCTTCGATCTGCTCGCGGTTGGTGATGCCCGGCGCATACAGGCAATCCGCACCGGCTTCTGCATAGGCACGCAGGCGGGTGATCGCATCGTCCAGGTCGGGCCGGCCGACGAAGAAATTCTCAGCGCGGCCGATCAGCAGCACGTCCTCGCCGGACGCGTCGATCGCGCGGCGGGCGGCACGTACCCGTGCCACCGCATCGTCCAGCGTGCGCAGCGGATGCGCGGGATCCGGGCTGGCATCCTCGATGGAGATGCCGGCCACGCCGGTGGCGATGGCAAGGGTGACGTTGCGGCCGACTGCTTCCAGCGAGCCGAAGCCATCGCCGAAATCGGCATTCAACGGCAACGGGGTCGCCGCGGCCAGGCTGCGCAGATGTGCGAGGGTCTCCTCCAGCGTCAGCGTGCCGTCGGCCTGGGCCTGGCTCCACGCATAACCCGAACTGGTCGAGGCCAACGCCTGGAAGCCGAGACTGTGCAGGTAGCGTGCGCTGCCTGCATCCCACGGGTTGGGCAGCACGAAGCAGCCTTCCTCGTGCAGCGCACGGAAGGCCGCGCGGCGCGGCCGGGGATCGAAGGAAAGGTCCGTCATGGTGCGCATCCGGTCAGCAGTCACCCGATGGTAACGCCAGCGGCCGCCACGCCCTTGTTGAGGGAGCGGCGTGCGGGAAGGGTGTGCATGCGTACGGCGGTCCGGAGCGGGCAGGGGCAGGTTGCGCGTGTGCGGCGAGGCTGAGCGGGGTTGCCCGGGGCCTTGCCGCGTGCAACGCTGGCGCAGCGCCGTTGGCCCGGGCGCCCAAGGAGACAGGGATGCTCGAGGTGATCGATCTGCTGTTGGCGCCGCTGTTCAGGATCAGCCCCATCCGTTATCTGCGTGACCCGGCCTACCGCCAGCGCCTGCGCCGCGAACAGGGCAAGGCCGCGCGCTATCGCATGGTCTTCCTGCTGGTGCTGGTACTGAGCGCCATCGCGCTGCTGGCGCTGGTGATCCTCGCGCGCTACGGGCGCTAGCGTCTGAGCGGCCTGGGCGGCCTCAGGCGCGCACCCACCGCGCGCACAGCCCGACCAGTACCAGCGTCACTGCCACCGCGCTGAACGCGAACACCAGGCTGCTGGCCTGCGCGACGAAGCCGATCAGCGCCGGGCCGGCCAACACACCGGCATAGCCGAGCGTGGTGATTGCCGGGATGGCCAGGCTCTCCGGCATGACCTTCTGGTTGCCGGCCATCGAGAACAGCGCCGGAACGATGTTCGCGCAGCCCAGGCCGACCAGCGCATACCCGCACAGTGCCAGTGGCATCCAGGTGGCGAACGTTGCCAGGGCGAAGCCGGATGCCGCCACCAGGCTGCCGATCAGGATCGAACGATGGCGGCCGAGCTTGGCCACCACGCCATCGCCGACGAGCCGGGTGATGGTCATCGCGATGGCAAAGGCCAGATAGCCGAGGCCGGCGCGGGAGGGATCAACGTGCTGCACTTCATGCAGGAACACCGCGCTCCAGTCCAGCACCGAGCCTTCGGCCAGGAACGCCACGAAACACAGCACGCCGATCGCCAGCACCACCCCATGCGGCACCGCGAACATCGGCGCATCGCTGGGTGCCTTGTCGGTCCGCCAGTACGGCAGCGAGAGTGCCAGCAGGGCGGCCATCACCGCCGAGGCCAGCAGGCACACCAGCCACGGCGGCAGGTGGAACGCCAGCAGAGCGGTCATCGCACCGGCACCGACCGCGCCGCCGATGCTGTAGAAGGCATGGAAGCCGGACATCATCGGCCGGCCGCTGTCGCGCTCGACCATGATCGCCTGCATGTTCATCACGCAGTCGCAGGCACCCACGCCGGCGCCGAACACGAACAACACCAGGCCCAGGGTCAGCGGCGAAGGGGCAACGGCGAGCAGGGGCAGTGTGGCGATCACCATCAACAGCGTGGCGATCATGACCGCGCGGCAGCCGTGGCGCGCAGCGAGCATGCCTGCGATCGGCATCGCCAGCAGCGAACCGGCACCCAGGCACAGCAGCACCAGGCCGAGCGACCCTTCATCCAGGGCGGTGCGGTTCTTGGCGAACGGGACCAGCGGCGCCCAGGCTGCGGTGGCGAAGCCGGGCAGGAAGAAGGCTGCGCGGGTGGCGTGCTGCTGGCTGCGGGCAAGCAGGGACGAAGGAGCGGAAAGCGTCGACATGGAATTCGGGCCTCAGTGCTGCGCAGCGCGCTGGAGGGCGACACCGCGACGCTCGAACGCCACCACCTGGGCGGGCGGGGCATCGGCTTCGACAACCAGCAGATCGATCTGGTCCACATCGCCGATGCGGTGTGAGGCTTGTGCACCGAGCTTGTCATTGGTGGCGACCACCACGCAGCGGCTGCTGGCGGCAAGCAGGGCGCGCTTGAGCGTTGCTTCCTCGCCATCCACCGCCCAGATGCCAGCCTCGGCATCCACCGCGCAGGTGCCGACGAAGCACACGTCCACGCGCAGCGCACGGATCGCTTCCAGTGTCTGCGCGCCCACCGTCGCGCCGATGCGCGGGTCCATGCGGCCGCCGACCAGGCTGACCTCGATGCCCGGACGCGCCATCAAGGCCAACGCGATATCCGGCGCGTTGGTGACCACCCGCAGGCCCTGGTGCTCGGGCAGGCAGCTGGCGATCACGGTATTGGTCGAGCCGGCGTCCAGGAAGACCAGCTCCCCGGGCAGGACCTGGGCCGCCGCGATCCGCGCCAACGCGCGCTTGCGGTCATGGTCCTTTTCGTGGCGCTCGGCCAACGCCGGGAACGCCGGGGCCGCCGGCAGTGCGCCGCCATGCACCTTGCGGCACAGACCCTGCGCAGCCAGCTCGCGCAGGTCGCGGCGGATCGAGTCTTCCGAGACCTGCAGCTCGATGGCCAGCTGCGCGGACATGACGCGGCCGTGGTCGCGCAGCAGGCGCAGGATGGTCTGTTGGCGTTCGCCCGGCAGGGCGTCCTGGGTGGTCATGGGTAACCTCGGTCAGGGCGGGTAGCACCATGCCGACATGCCTGAGCATGCGCATTCGTGCGTGGTACTGCTTGTATTGGCCGCAGACTTTACCAGAATCGGCGCGCTTGTGTGCGGTAATCTGCATGAAGGTGCGTCAATGTGCGCCTTTGCGCTGCGCCCGCGCTGTTGCGTCACAGGGCAGGGAGCAGTTCCGGCCGGATCACCGCTGCCGCCCAGTCCATGAAGGCGGCGACGCGACGCGGCAGGTGGCGGCGCTGGGCATAGAGCAGCGTCACCGGCATCGGCTCAGCCTGCAGCCCGGGAAGTATCTCCACCAGCGTTCCTGCGGTCAGCGCCGGGCGCGCGCCGAGCAGCGGCACCTGGATGATGCCCAGCCCGGCCAGCGCCGCAGCGGTATACCCATCCCCGCTGTTGACGGTCACCGCCCCGCCCATCGGCAGGCTGCGATAGGCCTCGCCGTCGTGATACTCAAACCCCGGTGAGCGCTGGCCCAGCGTGCCGACGTAGTGGACCAGGGCGTGGCTGGCGAGATCGTCCAGCGTGGCGGGCGTACCGCGGTCCGCCAGATACGCGGGACTGGCGCAGTTGATGATCCGTAGCTGCCCGAGTGGGCGGGCGACCAGGGTGTTGTCATCCAGCGGCCCGACCCGCAGCACGCAGTCGAAACCCTCGCGGATCAGATCCACCCGGCGGTCGGTACCGCTCAGTTCGATTTCCACCCCGGGGTGCTGGGCCAGGAAGTCCGGCAACTGCGGGATCACCAGCTGGCGGGCCAGTCCGCTGGACATATCCACCCGCAGGCGGCCCTTCAACTGACTGGTGTCCACCCGGAACATGCCCTGCAGGTCGTCCATGTCGTGCAGCAGATCGTGCGCGCGGGTCTGGAACTGGGCGCCATCGGCGGTCAGCTGCACACGGCGCGTGGTGCGGTGGAGCAACTGCACACCCACCTCTGCTTCCAGGCGCTGAACGGCGAGGGAGACACTGGCCTTGGGCAAACCGAGGCTGTCGGCCGCCCCGGTGAACGAGCCCAGTTCGGCGACGCGCAGGAAGCAGCGCAGGTGATCGAGGCGATCCATGGATTGTTCGCAATGTCTGGACAGTCAAATCAGCATCCACTGATTTATGCCGCACGGCAATATCAATACGCTGGCCCCACTCCCCAAGCAGGTGCACTGACATGAGCAACGCAACCCGAGTCGTCCTGATCACCGGCGGCAGCCGTGGCCTCGGCCGCAACGCCGCCCTCGCGTTGGCCGCCGATGGCGCCGACATCGTCCTCACCTACCGCAGCCAGGCCGATGCCGCGCAGGACGTGGTCGCCAAGATCGAAGCACTGGGCCGCCGCGCCGCCGCGATTCCGTTGGACATGGCCGATAGCGCCGGCTTCCCCGCATTCGCCAGCCAGGTCCGCCGCGTGCTGGAGGGATGGGGGGAAACCCAGCTGCAGGGCCTGCTCAACAACGCCGGCGAAGGCCTGCACGCAATGATCGCCGACACCACGGTCGAGCAGTTCGACGCGCTGGTCGCCGTGCACCTCAAGGGCCCGTACTTCCTGACCCAGGCGTTGTTGCCGCTGATCGCCGATGGCGGCCGCATTCTCAACGTGTCCAGCGGGCTGGCGCGTTTCTCGCTGCCGGGCAGCTCGGCCTACGCGATGATGAAGGGCGGCATCGAGGTATTCACCCGCTACCTGGCCAAGGAACTGGGCGCACGTGGCATCAGTGCCAACACACTCGCCCCGGGTGCGATCGAAACCGACTTCGGCGGTGGGCGCGTGCGCGACGATGCGCAGGTCAATGCGATGGTGTCCTCGGTCACCGCGATGGGCCGCCCCGGCAAACCCGATGACATCGGCCCGGTGGCGGTAGCGCTGCTGTCGCCGCAGACCGCGTGGATCACTGCGCAGCGCGTGGAAGCCTCGGGCGGCATGTTCGTCTGAGGGGGCGCCACGGCCATGACCCCCATGGCCGGGCGGCAGCTGTTTATGAACGGATTCATTAAAAAAGTGTGACGAATAGCCGGCGGGTTGATGGGAGTGGCCTGTTTTCCACGGTTATTTGGCAAGGGACACTTTTTGATCACTCCAGGGGGAACCACCATGAAGCAGCTGCTCATCTACGAACGTCCGATCCAGCTCAACCGCGTTGCCCATCGCAACCATCGGGTGGTGGCGACCCCGGGCGATTTTGCCTTCGCCGCTGCGCTCAATTCCGTCCCGCTGGCCTGCGTGGAATTCGCGCCGGTCGCCCGCGAGTACCCGATCCTGTTCGCCGGCAGCAGCGCCGACGCGGTGGTGCCGGCCGCACTGCTGGGCCTGCGTGCCGGCCAGAACCTGATGGTCGATGAGCAGGGCAGCTGGGCCGAAGGGGCCTATGTCCCGGCGTTTCTGCGCCGCTATCCCTTCGTGCTTGCCGAACGTGATGAGAAGGGCAGCGACTTCACCGTGTGCCTGGATGAGGCATATGCGGGCATCCGCGAAGGTGGCGAGGAAGGTGCGCCGCTGTTCGATGACGAGGGCAAGGACAGCCCGCTGCTGAGCAACGCACTGCAGTTCCTGCAGGAATACCAGGTGCATCTGGCGCGTACGCGTGCCTTCAGTGCGGCGCTGGCCAGCCATGGGCTGCTGGTGCCGCGGCAGGTGAACGTGCAGACCGCGCTGGGCGAGGGCTTCTCGCTGGATGGCTTCTTTGTGGTCGATGAGCAGAAGCTGCGCGAATTGAAGGGCAAGGCGCTCCAGGATCTGGCGCGTTCGGGCGACCTCGGGTTGATCTACGCCCATCTGCTTTCGCTGGGCAATGTCGAGCTGCTCAGCCGCGCGCTGGACAGCCGTCCAGCCGCTGCCGCAACGCACTGATCCCTTTCCAGTAACGCCACCGAGCGGCAAGGCACGCCTGCCTTGCCGCGACCCTTGCTGGCCCGCGGTTGCCCCGCCTGCCACTGCCCGGAGCCTGCCATGAACCATCGCGACCCTTCGTCCTGCCCGTCCTCCAGCGTGCGTCCTGTGCCCCCGGCGCAACGCCGCCTGCGTCCTGCGGGCCTGGCCGTGGCCATCGGCTCCGTGCTGGGGCTGGCGTTGCCAGGCAGCGTGATTGCCGGCGATGACGGCAGTGCGATGGTCACCGACGGTCGCACCGATACCCGCGTGACCCGCCAAGGCAACGATCTGCACTGGAAGGTGACCACCGGAACAGTGAAGGGGGCCGCCGGCAACCAGGTCGCCTTCAACGCCTTCCGCGAATTCGGGGTGGACGTCGGCCAGACCGTTGATCTTGTGCTGCCCACCCAGGGTCAGCAACAGGTGCACAACCTGGTCAACCTGGTCACCGACGCGCGTGCCTACATCAACGGCAACCTCAACAGCGTGCTGGAGTCGACCAATGCGGTGGGCGGCAAGGTGTTCTTCGTCGCCCCGGATGGCCTGTTGGTCGGCAACGGTGGCGTGCTCAATGTCGGCTCGCTGTCGGTGGCCACGGCCAACCGCGCCACGGCCGACGACATCCTCAACGCCGGAAAGGGCCTGGATGCCCTGATGTACGGCACGCTGACGCCGGGTCAACTCACCGACAAGACGGTGGCGCTGCACGGGACGGTGAATGCAAGCAACGGCATCCGCGTACAGGCCAGGGCCATTGATGTCACCGGCACGCTGTTCGTACAGGCCGGCCCGCGCGATGCCAATGGCGATCTGCAGGGCATCGAGGCGGCCGTCAATACCGGCGCCTCGCAGCCGCTGGTACTGGTCAACGAGGGCGGCCGGATCCAACTTCGCGCGGCGGCGATCTCCGATACCGGGTTGGGTGTGCGCAGTGCCGAGGCAACGGTCACGGTGGGCGGCAACGCACGTCTGGCGGCGGACGATATCGAGTTGACCGCGCTTGCGGTCATCGATTCCGGCTACGACAAGGACGGTGCGGTATTCGACGAGCTCAAGGCCGATCTCGTCAACAGCGTCACCGACTCCAGCACCCTCACGGACCTCGGCGATGCGTTGGTGAACCTGGGGGCGGGCAAGCTGCTGGGTGAGCAGATTTCGTTCCTGCATGGCGCCACCACGGCGCGGGTAGAGGTGAAGGACAACGCAGTACTGGACGCGCGCGACGACATTACGCTGCATGCCAGCACCCGCCAGGCCATCGACAACTCGGCGGCCGGCAAGGCGTACGAGAAAGGTGATGTCGTCACCGATGCCAACGGCGATCCCGTGAAGGATGCCAATGGCAACAGCATTCCGAAGAAGCACATGCTCAGCCTCGGTGCGGCGTACGCGCAGATCAACGCCACCACGGAAGCCATCGTGCGTTCGGGCGCAACCCTTGCGGCTGGCGGCGACGTGGCGGTGAAGGCCGATGCCGATACGACGCTGAAGCTTGCGGCCGAATCGTTCGCGGTGAACAACACGGCCGCTGCGTTCACGGCGGCGATCAGCAATGTCAACGTTGACACCCGCGCGGTGATTGAAGCGGGTGGGCCACTGCAGGCCGGCAGTGTCAACGTTTCGGCGGTCAACGCGGTCTCTCTGGACACCTCCGCCACGGCGCGCGCCGACAAGAATGGCGCGGTCGGCCTGGCTGGCGCGATCAGTCTGCAGGATATCGCGGCCGAAGCGCGCCTGGACCGCGACACCCGCACCACGGCAGGCGACGTCACCGTGCAGGCGGCCAGCATCACCCGCCTCAACAAGACCAGCACGCTGATTACCGGCCCGAAGAGCGAGCCGCTGCCCGGCCAGGAGCAGGTGGAAGCGATCAGCAGCGGCAGCGATGGCCTGATGAGCGTGGCGCAGTCGCTGGCCGGCGCCGGCGTGGGTGGCGCCATCGCCAAACTGACCGGCAGCCAGGACGGCGGCAGCACGCCGCCGGCCACTACACCGACCACGGCGTCGCCCTTCCGCCTCGGCGGGGCGATCAGCGTTGTCGACGGCGACCATACGGCCACCGCCAGTATCGGCGCCGGTACGACCATCGACAGCGCCGGCGCGATCGTGGTCGACAGCCAGGTAACCGATGCACAGATCGGCAACCATGCGATGAGCAATGTGCTGGCCAAGGGCAAGAGCGCGGATGGTTCGGCGTTCGCGTTGTCCGGGGCGGTCAACATCGCCAACCTCACCCATGAGGCACGGACCCTGGTGGGCAGTTCGGCTGAGCTCTCGGCGCAACGCATCGGGTTGTCGTCGGATGTGCGCCTGCCTCGGGATTTCAGTGCGCTCACCGGGGCCGTCCCGGACTTCAGCAGCTTCGACGCGTTCAAGACGTCGATCTCCGCCGCCAAGGACCTGATCACCGACCCATCGGAGTTGTTCGCCTCGTACGCGGCGGCGCGCGGCTCGGCCGAGGAAGTGGCCATCGGGGGCGCGGTGAGTTGGTTCAAGGCGACCAACAGCGCACGTACCGATGTCGCCGCCGGTGCTTCGCTGACCACCCGCGACACCAGCACCGCGGCGTGGAGCGCCGCACTGGAAGGTGAGGACCATGCCGGCGCTGCGCGCGGAAGGACGTTTGACGCCACCGCCACCGTGCGTGCCAACACCGATGTCACCGGTCTGCACGCGGCGGGTGATCTTGCCCTGAAGAACCTCAAGGACAGCAACGTCGGCAACGGCGGAACTGCCTTGGGCGGCAGCGTCGGCTATATCGACTACCAGAACACGGCGGCAGCGATCCTCCATGATGGCGTCCGCGTCGACGCCGGTGCAGGCAGCCTGGCAGTGCAGGCCGACAACAAGGAAACCGTGGTGGCGCTGGCGCTGCAGTCCGGCCAGGGCGGCAGCATCGGTGTCAGCGGAACCGCCACCGCGCTGGACCTGGACAGCACCACGCTGGCGGGGATCAGCAACCGTGCCGACATCCGCGCCGCAACGGTCGGCGTACGTGCCGACGAAGATCTGTTCGTGTGGTCCGTGGCCGGCGCGGTTGCGATGAGCGACAGTGTGTCGGTGGGGGCCAGCGTCGCCTACCAGCAGCTGGACACCGATACCCGCGCCTTCATCGGTGCGGTGCCTGCAGCCTTCGCGACCGGCAGCAGCACGGCGCCGGTCGGCGCGATCACCACGGGTGAGCTGGCGGTCAACGCCACCAGCGGTGGGCTGGCCGGTGCGGTGGCCGCCGCCGGCGCAGTTGCCAAGAGCTCGTCCGAACAGCTGCAGAAGGCCCAGGACGAGCTGGCGGCAAAGCAGAACGCGGAGAATCCCGGCTTCCTGGATTCACTCAAGACCCGTGCGCTCGGCAAGGTGACCGCGCTGGAAGGCATGGCCAACAAGGCCGACAGCAACGGCAGCGCCGGGCTGACCGCGTACTTCGACAAGGCCAAGGGCCTGCTGGGTGGCGGGAATGCAGCACCGGGGCAGGGCCAGGGCGCGCAGACGCCACAACCCAAGTTCGGCATCGCCCTGTCCGGCAGTGCGACGGTGAATCGTGCCCGGCAGAACACCAAGGCGGACATCAGCTCGGCCGTGATCAAGGACAACAGCGGCAAGGGCCTGAAGCTGGATCTTGCCGCGACCAACCAGACGCTGCTGGTCAGCGTCAGCGGCGCGTTGTCGGTGGCCGCGGCCGGCTCGGACAACACCCAGGGCAGCGCTTCGCTGGCCGGTGGTGTGGCCTACGGTGACATCCAGAACACGACCACCGCGCAGTTGCGTGACAGTAGCGTGGAGGATGCCGGCACCGTCACGGTGACCGCACGCAACGAAAGCGAACAGGTCAACGTCGGGCTGAGCGTGGGCGTGAATGCCTCCTCCAACCAGAGCTCGGCCGGTGCCGGCGCGATCTCGGCGACCGTGGCGATGTCCCACAACGACACGGCCGCCAGCATCGTCGGGGGCAGCCTCCGCGGCATGGGCGGCGCGGCGGCCGATGTCGATGTCAAGGCCGTGAACGCCTCCAAGATCGCCAACGGGGGTGGCGCACTGTATGCGGGTGGCAAGGCCGGCCTGGGGGCGGCAGTGACGTACGCCGAAGTGGGCGACAGCACCCGCGCGTCAGTCAGTGGCGCCAACATCGAAGGCGTACAGGACGTGCGCGTGCGTGCAGCCGATGCATCCCGGATCGTGGCGGCGGCCGCCAGTGGAGGGGCGTCCACGCGCAGCGACGGCGTGGCGATCGCCGGTTCGGTGCTGGTCAACCAGATCGCCAGCCAGACCGCCGCCAGCATTGACGGCGGCAGCCGCATCACTGCCAGTGGTGACATTGAAGCCTTCGCCGGGACGGCGACCATCGACGACGTGCGTGGCACTGGTGACGGCTGCGGCTCGGGCTTCGCGGTCGATTACTGTGGCACCGGGATCGGCAGCATCGAGGTGGATGCCAATGCCGATACCGCGAGCACTGACGATACGCGGGTGGATGCGGCGGGTCGCAACAATGCCCGCAGCTCGATCATCGCTGTTGCCGGCATGGTCCAGGTGGGTGGCAACAATGCCGGCGTGGCCTTCGCCTACAACACCATCAACAACACGCATACCGTCTCGGTCAACGATGCCACGCTCAATGCCGGGCGCATTGCGCTCACGGCCAGTGACCAGTCCGACATCCTGGCAGTGAGTGCCGGCATCGGCGGCAGCACCGGCAACTTCACCGGGGTGGGCAGTGCGTCCTACAACGCCATCGGCAACACCACCTCGGTGCTGGTCGGTCGTGGCCTGGCGGACGCGCAGGGCCAGGTGCCCCGGGATGGCGCACAGCTCAACGCGGGCAGCATCCACCTGCAGGCACGCGATGAATCCTTCATCGGCTCGCTGGCGGGGGCGGCAACGCTGGGCTCCAAGGTCGCCGTGGGTGCGGCGTTGACCATCAATGACATCGGCAATACCACGCTGGCGCTGGTCGATGATGCGCAGCTGACCGCTGGCACCGGCCGGGTCGACCTCGAGGCCGCCAATGCCGCCAGGATCCTGTCCGGTGCGGTTGCCGCAGGCGCAGCCAACAATGTCGCCATTCAAGGCTCGGTGGGCTGGAGCATGATCGACAATCATGCCGAGGCAGCATTGCAGGGCGGCACGGTGCAGGCAGGCATCGTGCAGGTGGCCGGCAGCAACGAATCGCGTATCCACACACTGGCCGGTGCGGTTGCCGGCAGCGGCACCGCCGCCATCGGCGCGGCGATCAACGTGGCCACCATCGGCGATACCACGCTGGGCGAGGTGGATGGCACCGCGCTGGAGGTGAGTACTGCGCTGGAGGTCAGTGCGACGTCGGCCGCCACCACCAAGACACTGGCCATTGCCGGTGCGCTGGGGGGCACCGCGTCCATCGCCGGCAGCAACACCACCAACCTGATCGACACCCTCACCGAGGCCCGCCTGCGGGGTGTCACCGGGCAGGGGAGTGGCATCACCGGTGCGGTGTCCGTCAGCGCCGACACCTCGGGTGCGGCCTATTCGTTGGGGGGCGCGCTGTCGGCGGGGGGGACGGCAGGCATCGGCGCAGCCAGCAGCGTCAACGACATCGGCGGCCGTACCCGTGCCGTGGTGGAGAATGCCACGCTGGGCGGCGCCAGCGCGCTGAGCATCGATGCGGCCAACCGCAGCCTGGTGCGCACGGCAGCCGTTTCCGGGGCGGGGGCGGGCACGGCAGCGATGGCCGGCAGTGTCACCAGCAACCTGATCCATTCCGATACGCAGGCCAGCCTCAGTGACAGCAGCCTGCACAACACGCTGGCCGATGTGAAGGTGAGCGCCCGTGACGAGCGCAGCATCGATTCGCTGGCGGGTGGCGCAGCGGTCGGCGGCAGCGTGGGCGTGGGCGCGGCAGTGGCCTACAACGATATCGGCGGCACTACCTCAGCGGTGGTTGCCGGCAGTGCGCTGGACCTGGATGTTCGCAATCTGCTGGTGCAGGCCGATGCCTCTGGACAGGCCGGCGGTCAGGGCAACCGCATCCGCACCGTGGCTGCTGGCCTGGGCGGCGGCGGCGCGGTCGGTGGCGCAGCGTCGGTGGCGGTGAACCGGATGAAGGGCGCCGTCTCGGCACGGATTGAAGCAGGCGCCAATGTCCTGGCACAGGACAACGTCGGCGTGCTCGCCGCCCAGGCGCAGCAGATTGACGTGTACGCCGGCAGCATCGGCGGGGGCGTCAACGCGGGCATCGGCCTGGGTACCGTCGTCAACCTGGTGGATGGCAGCACCGAGGCGGCGATCACCGGTGCCGGAACTGCCGTGACCGCGCTGGGCCTGGGCGATGCGCTGGCAGGCGTGGACAGTGGCCGGCGCACGGCGGGCAATACCCACAGCACCCGTACCGACGCCGCCGGCATGGCCTTCGATACCGTGGACCTGGGCACCGGCCATATCGACGTGCATGGCATCGCGGTCAATGCGGCCACGCGCCAGCAGGTCAGGACCATCGGCGTCAGTGGCGCGCTGGGTACCACCCCGATCGCCAGTGGTGCGGTAGCGGTAATGGCGGCCGTCAACGACATCGCCGGCAGTACCACCGCGATCATCAAGGACGCACGGATCAACCAGCATGGGCTGGGCACCAGCAGCGACCCCGACCAGGACAGCGCAGGGCTCGCCGCAGCGGAGCAGAGCGTGGATGTGCGCGCCAGCCATCACGTGGCCTCGGCCAATTATGTGGCCGGCATCGCCGCCAGCGCGGGCGTCTTCTCGGGCGCAGGGGCGCTGTCGACCAACCTGTTCGACAGCCATGCCAGCGCCAGCATCGAGGGCGCCACCGTGTCGGCCGCCGACGCGGTGACCGTGGAGGCCAATGCCAGCCAGAACGCGCTGGCGATCGTGGTCGGCGCGGCCGCGGGCCTGACCGGCGGCGCTGCCACCGGCGTGGTCAACAATTTCACCACCGATACCCGTGCAAGCGTGCTGGGCGGCACCCTGCGGGCGGGCTCCCTGGCGGTCAACGCCAACAGCGATAACGCCGCCTCGCTGGTCGGCGGCGCAGGCGCGGTCGGGGGGGGCGCGGCGGTGGCCGGCACCGCGCTGGTCAACATGGGCGCTGCAACCACGCTGGCGCAGGTGGGCGAACGTGGGCGCGTGACCCACATTTCCGTGTCACGCGACCTCGACGTGAACGCGCACAGCCGTTCGGATTTCAACGGCGTGGCGGTGAGTGGCGCGGGTGCCGGCGCCGCCGGCATCGCCGGCATGGCACAGGTGCACCTGCTGCAGAACGACACCCGTGCGCTGGTCACCCAGGCCTCGGTGGATGCCACCGATATGGCGGTGGTGGCCGAGGATATCCTGCGGCTGTCCGCGTACTCCGGTGCGGTGGGCGTGGGCATCGCCGGCAGCGGTGTAGGTGCGGGCGCTTCGGTGGCCATTCTTGGCAGCACCGTCAAGGCCACCGTGGAAGACAGCACGCTGTCGACCACGGGCAGCGTTGATGTGAATGCCGTCTCCGATCGTGCGGTGGACATGGTCACCGTGACGGCTGGCGTGGGCGCCACCACCGGCATCGGCGGCGCTGCCGGGCTGCTGCTGGCCGGCATTGGCGACCGCGGTGACAGTGATACGGAACTGGGTGGCACCTTTGCCAGCCTGAAGCAGCTGGGCACTGGCCAGAAGATCGACGCCGCCGCGCTGGACGGCACCCTGGGGGCGCAGGGCGCCGGCGCGCTGAACAGCCGCGCCCAGGTGGACATCGGCAGTCTGCAGGGACGTGGCGATCTGGTGAGCGCCAGCATCCGCGGTGGCACCGTGCAGGCACGCGCGCTTGAGGTGAGCGCGCAGACCCTGATGAGCAGCAGCAACACCGTCGGTGGCATCGGCGCTGGTGGCGTGGGCGTGGGCGGCGCATTCGGCATGACCGGCCTGTATGGCAGCACCGAGGCGGTACTGGCGGCGAACAGCACGCGGGCCGGCTCCATCGCGGTGCTCGCCAACGCCGGCGACGGCAGCGCAGGCAAGGCCGCAGGTCTGGACGTCTATGCCGGCGGTGCCGGCCTGGTGGGCGTCGGCGCGGCCATCGGCTTGGCGCGCCTGGAACAGACGGTCACGGCCACGGTGGCCGGTGACCTGCAGGCAGGCAGCCAGGGCGAGGGTCTTGCGGTCCGTGCCAGCGATGCCAGCACGCTGGATGTGACAGCCACCGGCATGGCGGCCGGTGCACTCGCGGCCGGTGCGGTCGTCGCAACCGCTGCTCGCAACGCCAACGTCCAGGCGTGGTTGCAGAACGACAGTACCTTGGCCGGCTTTGGCAACGTGACCTTCGCCGCCAGCTCGCTGGGCGGCGCGCATGCGGGCGCGTGGGGTGCGGCCGGTGGCGTGTTGGCCGGCGTCAGCGCCGCCGTCGCACTGGCCGACGATGGCTCCGACGTGCGCGCCTGGCTGGGCGAGCGGACACGCGTATCGGGGGTGGGTGGCGGCATTGAGGTGCATGCCGAGGCCACCCCGCAGGTGTCCGCCGAAGCCTTCGGTGCTGCACTGGCCGGCGGCCTGGCGGTCGGTGCGGCGGTCGCTGATGCCACCTCCCGTGCCAAAGTGGACGCCCATGTAGGCAATGGTGCGGTGCTGTCCAACCGCGGTGGGCTGGACATCCTGGCCAGCGTCCACGGCGGGATCGTGGATGCACGCGCGGTCGCCGGTTCCGGTGGTCTGTATCTGGCCGGCGCCGGCGCCTTCGCCACCGCTGCCAGCACCAACGCGGTGCAGGCAGCGCTTGGATCCGACGTGGTGGTGCAGGGTGAGGCCTATTCCATCAACAACATCATCGACTACGCGCGCGGCGGCACTATCGCGATGCGCGCAGTCAACAACAGCAACCAGCGTGCCGATGCCACCGGCCTGAGCGTGGCGGGCCTGCTGGCCGCCGGCATCGTCGACGCCAACGCCCGGTCCTCGGCGACCACCGGCGTCACCGTGGGGGCAGGGAGCCTGCTGTACGCAGGCAACACCACGCTCGCCGCCAGCGGCAAGGACGAGAATCGCGCCAACGCCACGGCGGGCACCGGCGGGCTCATTGCGGGCAACGCGGCGCTGGCAGCGACGCACACCGACAGCACCACGCAATTGTCCATTGGCCGCAACGCGGTGCTGGATGTCAGTCGCCTTGATGCCCGTGCGCTGCACGACAGCAACTACGCGGGCAGCGCGAACAGCACCAGCGCCGGCGTACTCAACGCCAGTGGCGCCGACGTGAAGAACCGTGCGGACGCGACCGTCGGCCTGCTGGTGGACGAGGATGCCCAGATTGTCTCGGCCGGATCGCTGGTGCTGCGCACCGACAACAACTACACCGGCACACTGGGCAGCGAGCTTGCCGCCAGCGCGGCCGGCGGCGGTGTCCTCAGTGGCAGTGCCGCACAGGTGGTCACCCGGCTGGATGGCAGCAGCACCATCGATATCGGCAAGGGCGCCCTGCTGCGCGCCGGCGTCGCACCGACGCCGGGCGATGGCGGCGCGCTGGACATCGTGGCAAACACCCGTGCGAACACCGATGACCGGGCGGGGCTGACCACCGGCGGGGCGATCAATGCCGCCGTGGTCAAGGCGCGCACCGATGCGGTGCTCGGCAACCGCGTGAACATCGGCGATGATGCGCGCCTGCAGAGCAGCTACATGCTCAACGTCGGTACCTACGCCGCGACCGACATCGGCGCCACCGCCCTGGTGAACACCTGGGGTGTGCTGGCCGCGGTCGGCATCTCCGACGCGGACGTGGCGCTGGCGATGGACCAGCAGGTCAATGTCGGCCGCGGCGCGAAGCTGGAATCGCTGCACAACGCCTTCGTCTCCGCCGGCCAGGATGGCATGAATGGCTGGACCTCACGGCTGGCCGCCAATGCGGTCTCGCAGGGGTACAGCCGCGGGCTGATCGCGGTGCCGGATTCCTCGGCGTCCTCCACGGTGGACAGCAACGCGAGCACCGCTCTGGCGGCGGGTAGTGAGCTGCTCAGCGGCGCATTCGTGTCGCTCGGTGCCTACGGTGAGAATGTCTTCCGCAACGCCGATGGCGCCGCCACCGGCTACCAGTTGGGGTTCATTCCGGTCACCGTGCGCGACAGCCGCAGTGGTGGCAGCACCCGCGGTGATGTGCTGATCGATGGCCGCGTCGTTGCCGGGCGCTACAACGTGCTGGACATCCTGATCGATGCCAATGGCAAGCTGACCAGCAGCGGCGCGGGCGGCGATGTGCTGCCGTTCGATACCCAGCGCGAGCTCAGCAGCGCGCTGAAGGCGCGACTGAACGCGTCGGGCATCCACGATTTCGATGCGATCGCCGGCAATGCGGTCTATACCCACACCATCGGCGACCTGTATGCGGCCGGCGGCGATGTGATCCTGTATGGCCGCAACATCCGCGGTGGCGGGTCCGTCACCGCCAAGGGCGCGCCGAAGATCACCATCACCAACCGTAGTACCGACAACCTCCTGCTGGCGGGCGACATCCTGGTGCCGGAGTACAGCGGCGGCAACGTGCTGTTCACCGGCAACAGCAACCAGGCCGTGGGCATCGGCGTCAGCCAGAACCCGGGGCAGAGCAATGCGCTGGTGAGCATCCGCAACGAGGCGGCCACGGGCACCGGCGCGATCGGTGCGGGCGGGCTGATTTCGGTCACGGGTGGCGACCTGGACATGTACAACGCGCTCGGCAACATCCAGAGCTGGGGCGAGCAGCTCGCCGAAAGCGTGACGATCAATGCGCCCAACGGTGAGGTCGGCTACAACCTGGGCTCGGCAAACTGGTACGGCAATGTCGTGAGCGCGCTGTGGGCACGCCACAGCGTGGCATCGGGCATCACCAATGCCGATGACGCCGCGGCGTACATCGCCAACGCCAAGTACGGCGCAGCGGCCGCCGCCGCCGGCATGAGCTTGACCGACTACCTGTTGTATGGCACCGGTAACGACGTCAACAACCCCAGCATCCTTGTGTTTGGGGCATGCCGCTATCGCATCGGCGACAAGGACTGCACCGCTTCAGCGCTGGGTGGGCAGTATTACGACGGTGGCGTGGTATCGCGGTACAGCCACAAGGACACCAATTACCTGCCAAAGGTGAATGCCCGGAATCTGCGCACCGTGCTCAACACGCAGCCCGACGACGTCAGCAACGCCAGCCTTGGCCAGGTGCCCAGCACGGGCAGCGGTGTGAACGCCGGCAGTGGCATCAAGATCACGGCCAACTACATCGACGTCAACGTCGCGCTGAAGGCGGGCCGGCCGGTGGATTACTCGGCAATCCTGGTCGAAAGCAGCGCGTTGCGCGCCTGGATCGACGGCAAGGACAACCAGGCCAGCAAGGGCATCTTCGATGTGCCTGCCATGTTCGTGGCGAAGTCCGGCGCAGATTCTTCCCGCATCGCCCTGAAGTACGATTCGCTCAACCGCCAGTTCATCGTGCCGGACATTTCGGCCAACGGGGGCGGTTCGATCTACCTCGATGGCCGTATCGTCAGCACGTCCACCGCCGGCTCGCTCAATGTGGTCAGTGGCAAGGGCTCGGTGGTCATCAACAATGGCCTGGCCGATGTGGGCCTGCAGCTTGGCAACATCCTGGTCGGCAACGGGGCGCCCGGGCAGATCACCATCCGCGACCGTGAGCTCAATACCGCGTCGTGGTATCTGCGCGACGGCAACGGCAACGTGAAGGGCTATCAGGGCGGAGTCAATGCCCTGAGCTGGGATGCCCCAGGGGTATCGGCCATCAGCAACACGACCGGCTATGACCCGCGCGCCGGCATGTTTGCGCGTTGGACACAGACGGCCCGCATCGCGCGCAACATCCAGTCCGATAACGGCGTGCTTACTGCTGAGAACTGGCGCTGGGTGGACAGGAACAACAACAGCGTCTTCAACGGCCAGCAGTGGGAAACCTCGGGCGTCACGTACGGCAACAAGGCCGGCGGCGTGGCGGTGTTCGAGTCGCAGCTGACCGGCGACTTCGGCAGCAACCTCAATTCACGCGTCAACTACCGCTGCGAAAAGAAGAACGAAAGTGGCTGCCGCTACAACTACGGCTTCCCCGGCAGCAATCAATTCGATGACGGCGGCACGTGGCGCACGAGCTGGTACCAGCGCGCCCCGCGCACTGGCACGCTGGTCGTCACCAACACGGCCAAGGCCGACAACCGGATCGGCATCAACTTCAGCGCCAACGATGCAGGCCTCCTCGACGTCGACTCCGGCCAGACCATCCGCATCAATGGGGTGCTGAAGAACACCGATGGCCGGACCTTCCTGACCAGCGAGAACGGCAGCATCGTCAGCGCATCGCGTGACGCCCGGATCATCACGAACCAGCTTACCCTCGACGCGGCCGGCAGCATCGGCAGCATTGTCGGCGCCCAGGCCGGCGAGGCCGCCAACCCGCTGGATGTCCAGATGGTGTCCTACACCAACGCCAACGGCGCCACCGTTGCCGCTGGCAACCTGGTGGCCCGTGCGGGCGGTGACATCGCGCTGGATGTCGATTCGGCAGCCAAGGTGCTGATCAGCGCCGGCAGTGGCACCGGCCGTGGCGATGTGTGGCTGCGCGCCAAGTACGACATTGAAGGTGCCGCCACCGGCAATGCTGCTTCGATCATCGGTGCCGACATCACCCTGGACAGCGTCTACGGTGCCATCGGCTCGCTCGCCCGGCCCCTGGTGGTCGATGCCGGCGAGCGTACCCGCAGCGATGGCGTGCTGGAGGGTGGGCTCATCTCGGCTCGGGCGACCGGCGACATCGCGCTGCGTGACCTCGGCGGCGACTTCTGGGTACAGCGCATCGAGTCGCTGGCTGGTGACGTGCTGATCGAGGCACCCTCGGGCTCGATCTACAGCGGTGCCCAGCGCGCCTCGTCCAGCTTCCTCAGCGAAGCGCAGCTGGCCAGCCTGCGCGACAACCTCAAGCTGTTCCAGGGCGGCGGCCAGCAGTCGATCGTCAGCTACCAGAGCCAGGTCGACGCCAGCTACGCCGAGTACTTCCAGCTCCGCGCGCTGGGCAGTGTCGTCGATGGGCGCTACCTGGCCGGTGGCACTGCCATCAACCTGTTCCGCTCCATGGCGGAAGCCGCGCGGGGCGGCAGCCTGGATGATGCAGGGGTAAGTGACTACCTCGCCGAGCGCTTCAACCGTCTGGGGACGGTGTTCACCGATGCCTTCGGCACCGGCTGGCAGCAGGAGGCGATCTTCGCGTCCTTCAACGCGGGATACCGCTATGAGCTGGCCGCCAGCAGTGGCGACAGCGCGAGGGTCGCGGCACGCAAGGCCACACTTCTTGATGGCATGACGGCTGACTCACAGTGGAGCCAGGACCAGCTGCGCTACGTGTTCAACGCCAATGCGCTGGAACCCTCCACCGGTTCCGCCCTGAATGCCGAACCGGTGATCATCGGGCGCAATGTCAGCCTGCGTGCCCGCGATGACCTGGGCCGCCTGGACAAGGAATACACGGTCAGCCTGGCCGACGTGAACAGCGGCAACCTCAGTGCCGAGGCGATGCTGGCCATGCGGCTTGCGACCACGCCGGGCGATGTGCAGATGCTTGACGCGGCCGGCCATGTGCTCACGCCCGATCAGGTGCGCGGCGGTGCGGTGGTGGTCTCGCTGCGCATTCGCAGCACGGCTCCGGTGGTACTGGCAGCCACGGGCGGGATCGATGCCGATGTGGGCGGCGACGCCTACCTGCACGGCAACACGTCGCTGGCGCTGAACAGCTTCGCCGCCGGTGGCGATGCACGCATCGGCAGTGACGGCGATATCACCGATGCCGGGGGCAGTGCGGGCGGTGCGATCCTGAGGGTCGGCAGGGACCTCAGCCTGAGCGCCCTGCGCAGCATCATGGGCCACGATGGTCAGCCGCTGCGCGTGCAGATCAACGGTCGCCTGCTGCTGGCCAACGCGGGTGAACACGTGCGCGTGGCGCAGCAGAACGGGAACCTGCGTATCGGCCTGGTGAGGGCGAACCAGGACGTCGTACTGGACGTCGGCGGCGGCAGCCTGCTGTCGTACCTGAAGGGCGTGAGCACGCTGACCGGGCGCGACATCCAGCTCGCCGTGCGCGACGACATCCGCGACGAGGACGGCGGTTCGCTGGCCTTGCGGATCGTTGCCGGCGGTCGGCTGGATGGCGCGGCAGGGGGCGAGGTGCGTCTTTCCAGCGACGTGGACATGCCGATCGGCACGCTTACCGCGGGGGGCGACCTGCAGCTGATGAGCACAGCGGGCAAGCTGAGCGCAGTGCGTTTGCAGGCCGGTGGCGATCTGGGCGCCACCGGGTACAACGGTGCCGACCTGGCTTCGGTGCAGGCCGCGGGCGAAGCGATTGTCAGCGCCCCGATGGGGGACATCCGCATCGGCAACCTGCGCGCAGCATCTGCCAATGTCGCCGCCGGTGGCGGCCTGCAGTTGGGGGATGCGGCCATTGACCAGGTCCTGCAGCTGCTATCGCTGCAGGCCACATCGCTGGCGACAGGCGCGCAGGTCAACGCCGGCGACAGCGTGCAGATCGACGCGGGCGGCGTCGCGATGGGTGCCGGAAGCCAGTTGAGTGCTGGCCGGGTGGTCGCGGTGCGTTCCAGTGCGGATATCAGCGTGGGCCAGCTGGCCGTGACCGGCAACTCGGCCACCGGCAACGTGATGCTCGAGGCGGACGGTCGTATCCACTCCAATGGGGATGCCGCGGTCAATGTCGGTGGCGGCAGCCACGTGCTGGCCAGCCTGCAGGCCGGCGAAGGAATCGGGAGCGACGCGCAGGCCCTCACGATCGATGTCGGCCGGCTTGTCCTGGCACGCAGCGATCGAGGCGACATCCACCTGCGCCTCCCCAACGGGGGTGTTGTGGGCGACGTGGTTGCCGCATCGGGAGCGCTGTCGCTGCACAGTGACGCGCACCTGCAGGTAGATCTGCTGGATGCGGCAACCGATGTCCGGCTGGGGACGGCCTCTGCCGATATCGGCCACGGGGTCGCCGGTCACTCGGTGGCGATGCAGGCGCAAGGAGCGCTGGACATCGGCCGTCTGGAGGCTGGCGCGGAGGCCGTGGTGACCAGCGCCGGCACCCTTGCCCTGGGCCAAGGAAGGATCGGTGGCGATGCGCAGCTTCGCAGTACCGGGGCCATGCGCATTGGCGAACTGCAGGCGCAGGGCGCAATGAACGCGGCCAGCGGTGCCGCGCTGGTGGCGCAGACACTGTCTTCCGGTGCGGCGATGCAGCTGGAGGCGTCCGATGCGTTGGATGTGCAGCAGCTGGGCAGCGGGGGCGATCTGGCCGCCACGGCAGGTGGGCTGCTCGCCATCGTCGATATGGTGGCCGGGGGTGATACGCGCCTCGAAGGTAACGCCGATGTGCGCCTGGGCCAGGCGGTGGTCGGGCAGTCGCTGGGCGTTGCCGCGGCCGGCACGCTGGAGATGCGTACCGCCACGGTCGGCGGCGATGCGCAGCTTCGCAGCGGCGGGGCGATGGGCATTGGCGAACTGCAGGCGCAGGGCGCAATGAACGCGGCCAGCGGTGCCGCGCTGGTGGCGCAGACACTGTCTTCCGGGGCGGCGATGCAGCTGGAGGCGTCTGGTGCGCTGCAGATTCAGCAGCTGACCAGCAAGGGCGACCTCATCGCGGACGCTGGCGGTCTGCTGGCCATCGACGATGCCGCCGTGGGCGCGCAGGCACGCCTGGATGGCGGCACGGATGTGCAGCTTGGCAGTGCAACGGTCGCGCAGTCACTGGGGTTGAACGCTGGCGGTAACGTGGATGTTGGCAGGGCACGCATCGGCGGCAACGCCCAGGTCGGCAGCGGTGGCGATACCCGCCTCCAGCATTTCGATGGCCGCGGTGACCTGGTGGCGGATGCCGGCGGCGCTATCACCCTCGTCAGCGCGGCGGTCGACGGTTCGATGACGCTGCGCGCCGGCCAGTCCATCGATGTGGGCACCGCGGTGATCGGTGTGGATGGTGACTGGATCGCAGGCACCGACCTTTCCGCCGATGAGGTGACCGTGGGCTGCAACTTCCGCGGCGATGCCGGTGTCGCGTTGGTCATCGGCACGCTCAACGTGGGCTGCAATCTTGGGCTGTCCTCCAGCGAAGCGCTGCGGTTCGACGCCTTGCAGGCGGCCGGCGGTATCGCCCTGGCATCGCGCGGCTCGGATGTCCAGGGCCGGCAGGTGGATGCAGGGAAGGCGCTCCGGGTGCAGGCCGCGGGCGATATCCGGATCGAAGCTGTCCGCGCCGGCAGCGACCTGGTGGCCACCAGCGGCGGCAGCCAGCAATGGGGTCTCTACCAGGCCGGCGGCGATGCAGCGCTGCAGGCGGGTGGGGATATCCATTTCGATGACGGTCGCAGCGGTGCCGCACAGTCCATCCTTGCGGGCGGCAGCATCGGCTTCGGGCGGGCCAGTGCCGGTACCACGGCCTACATGGACGCCCAGGCCGGTTCGCTGGCCGGCGGGCAGTTGCAGGCGGCGTCTGCACAGCTGGCCGCGCGCGACACCTTGTCGTTGGCACAGGCGATGGTCGATACCCGCCTGAACCTGGCCGCCGATGAGGTGCAGGCGCAGGTAAGCCAGTCCGATGCTGGCCCAGGCCTGCTGACGACGACCCTGACCGGCTACCGCAACGGTGTCGCCAGCCGGATCGTGGTGGATGTTCAGCCGCGTGATGCCTGGCTGATCGATGCGCTGCAGGCCATGGAGGCAGAGCTGACGTCCTCCTCGGCGCGCGTCGCCATCGCCGATGGCCAGGTGGAACGCACGATGAGGCTGACCACCCCGGCACTGCAGGTGCTGATGGACAACACCAGCCCGGTGCTGCGCCCGGCGGACGCGCAGCTGCTGCAGTTGAACCGTCGCTTCCACCTGGCGGCCGATGGCCGCCTGCTGGATACCGACGCCTATGTGGTGCGGTTCAACGATGGGGTCCGGGTGAACAGCCCGAACTACAACCGCGACCACCTCGAGGCCGGGCCGGCCTACCTGGGCGAAAGCGCGGTGCGCTACATGGGCCGCATGCTCAATCTCCGGTCGCCGGAGATGGCGGTACCCGCCCGTGCGCCCGCGGAAGGCGATGAAGCAAACGCCCGCGACGTGGTGGCTCCGGCCCTGGGCGGCGCGGTCAACCTCGGGGCGCCCAACTGATGAACGACGGAAAACACACCATGTACCGAGGGATGTTCCTGATCGGCAGCGCGCTGCTTCCCTGTCTTGCACATGCACAGAACAGTAGTGGCACCGCGGGGAAGGACACCGCACAGCGCATTGACGGCTACTACGAGCAGCGCCAGCCGTTGCAGCCGGAGCGCCCGGTGGTGGACCCGGTGCAGCCGGCGACTGCGCCGGCGGGGCAAAGCGGGCTGGCCGACGTCCGCGGCAGCTTCGTGCTCCGCGAGGTGCGTTTCAGTCCATCGGCGCTGCTGCCGAAGGCCACGCTCGATGCGATCGCCGCCCGCTACCAGGGGCGCGAGGTCCACCTGACCGAGCTGGAAACACTGGTGGCCGACGTCAATGCGGCTTACGAGGCCGCCGGGATCAGTACGGCACGCGCGCTTCTGCGCGAGCAGTCGATCAACGAAGGGCGCGTTGACGTCACCCTGCTGGAAGGCACGCTGGGTACGCTGGAGGTGACCGGGGAGGGCAAGGTGCCGGTGCGCTTTGTGGAACGGCGGGTGCGGCAGCCGGTAGGCGAAGTGGTGCGCAGCGATCGCCTGCGCGATGAACTGATCTACCTCAACCGCACCACCGATCTGCAGGTGCGCGCACTGATGCGGCCCGGCCAGGCCGCCGGCCAGACCGATATCGTGCTGCTGGCCGAGGTGCCGGACCGAAGCAACTGGGGCGTGTTCGTCGATAATTCCGGCGTAGAGACCACGGGCCGCGAGCGCTACGGTGCGCATGGCCAGTTCTGGGGCCTGGCGGGTATCAGTGACCTGCTGGCCGGCTCGGTGGCGTGGTCGCGCGGTGGCCTGGAAGGGCGCATCGGCTACTCCGGCATCGTCAACACGCGCAACGGCCGTGTCGGCGCCAGCGTGTCGCGCAGCCAGATCAACATCATCGACGGCGCATACCGGGCCCTGGACATCACTGGCGAGTCGACCAGCTATGGTCTGGACTTCACCCAGCCATGGGTGGCCACGCCGAACTGGCTGCTGTCCACCATCGCCAACGTCTCGCGCAGCAACGCCGTGTCCGATATCGGTGATGTGCGGGTGTCGGAGGTCGATTCGACCACGGTGACCCTGGGTGTCAGCACCGGCTACCGCAATGACGGCTACGACTGGACGTTCTATCAGGGCGTGTCGCGCATCCGTACCGATGAGACGCTGGCCGAGGGGCGTGCCTTCACGACCGCCAACGGATCCACCAGCTGGACACAGCGCATCGGCAGCAGCGGCCTGCTGTACCGGGCACAGTTGGGATGGCAGTTCACCAACGGCGATTTCCTGCCCTCAAGCAACCTGTTCCAGGTGGGCGGCATCGGCAGCGTGCGTGGCTATGTTCGCGGCACCCTCTCCGGGGTGAAAGGCTATTTCGGTAGCGTCGAACTGCACCGGCCCTATCGGCAGGCGCACGATGTCTACGTGTTCTTCGATCACGGCGAGGTGCGTGGCGACTATCCCACCTCGGCCAGCATCAGCAGCGTCGGCGTCGGCCTGAATGGACAGCTCGCCAAGCGCTACAGCTACAGCCTTGACCTTGGCCACCCATTGGACAAAGTGCTGCAGGACGATGACAGCCTGCGCGCCGACTTCCGGATCAGTGCACGCTGGTGAACGGCAGGGCCGGCGCTGCATGCTGAGAATGATTCGCATCAAAACCGTTCGCTGGCTATGATGCGGGTCCTTTCCGTTACGACCCCGAGCCCATCTTGAAGCGTGCCTTGCCAATCAGCCCCATGGGCCGCGTGTTCGCCACGGTCGCCTTCGTCGAAGCCCTGACGTGGGCCGGCCTGTTGATCGGCATGTACTTCAAGTACCGGGCGGCCGATCCGACCCCGGTCGGGGTCAAGATCTTCGGCCCGGTGCACGGTGTGGCCTTCATGGTCTACGTGGTTGTGTCGGTGCTCGCCGCGATCCGGCTGCGGTGGCCGTGGTGGGCCGCGCTGCTGGCGCTGGCCGCGGCGGTGCCACCGCTGGTGACGCTGCCGTTGGAGTGGTGGTTCAAGCGTCGTGGGCTGTTGTCGGCAGCGGTGCGATAACGCACGCGCAATGAGGTCTCTGCTCCTTGCGGGGGCCTCCTTGTTTCAGGCATCACCCAGCCCCCAACACCGCCAGGATCTGCTTCGGCGACTGGAACCCCGCCAGCCGCGCCGTTTCGTGACCGTCGCGCACCACCAGCAGCGTCGGCGTCTGCCGCAAGCCCAGTTCGCGGAACAATCCCTCGCCGACTGTTTCCAGCTTGACCTTCAACAGCGTCATCCCTGCATCCGCGATGGCGCCAGCGACACTGGCCAACGACATCTCCAGCATCCGGCACCCTGGGCAGTCGTCCTTGTGGAAATCCACCAGCAGGGCGGGGTGTTCGCGCACGGCGGCGTGGTAGTCCTCGGCGGTCTGGGCGTGCAGGGTCAGCATGTCGTAGGGCTCTCGGTACGGGCCAACACGCTGTCGGCCCAGTGGTGGATGGTGTGGGTGTCTTCGGCGCCGTGCGGCATCTGCTCGATCTCCAGCACCGGGTACGGGGAGCCGAAGAACCGCGCCAGCCGGTGGGCGGCGCCGCAGTAGTACTCCTCGCCCCATTGGGTCTCGCCGGTACCGAATACCGCCACCGGGAACGGCAGTGGCATGCCGAAGCGATCACGCAGCGCGGCCACGCAGTCCTTCATCTCCGCCGGGGTACGCCCGGCGTTGTCCGTCCAGGAACCGACCAGGCACAGGGCAGGCGGCTCTCCCGCCAGCGCCACGGCCGCGTCAACGGCATCCACGTCGACCCAGTGCACCCGGTACCCCAGTGCCTCGCAGCGCGCCCGGATCAACGTGGCCACCTCGCGGGTGTTGCCGCTCAGCGAGGCGAAGGCCAGCAGAATGTGCATCGCCATGCCTCCTTACAGGTCATCGAATCCGTTGTCCGCGTTGGTCTTCTTGTAACTGGCGTTGCGCATTTCGAAGAAGTCGGTCTTGGTCTCGGTGAAGTTGTCGGCGTAGGCCTTGATCCACGGCATCACGTTGACATTGGTCTCGCTGTACAGCTTCTCGATGCCGAGCATGCCGGCCATCTTGTTGGCGCGGTACTTCACGTAGCGGATCATCTCGTCCACGTCGATGCCGTCGATGCCATCGAGCACTTCGCCGGTCCAGCGCGTTTCCAGCTGGATGGCGTGCTCGAAGGCCTCATGCACGTAGGCGGTCAGCTGCTCGCCCTGCAGCGCCGGGTTCTCGCCGATGATGGCGCGGATGAGTTCGCTGATGAACTTGGTGTGGGCCAGCTCGTCGCGGTTGATGAAGCTGATGATCTTGCCGGTACCGGTCATGCGGTTCTGGCGGACCAGGTTGTAGAAGAACGCGAAGCCGGAGTAGAAGTTGATGCCTTCCAGGATCGAGGACTGGATCAGTGCGCGGATCAGCGTCTCGGCGGTCTTCTCGCGCATGAAGTCATGGTAGGACTGCATGATCGGCGCGTTGCGGGCCAGGATGGTCGGGTGCGTGCGGGCGATCTCGAACACCCGGTTCTGGTCGGCCAGCCCGGCGATGGAGGCGAGCACGTAGCTGTAGCTTTCGTTGTGGATCACTTCCTGCTGGCCGATGATCGCCGCATTGGCGTGCGCGGCGGGATCGGTGATGTACTCGGCAACGTTGTAGATGAAGCGCGTCTGCGGCGAGTCCAGCGTGGCGAGCAGGCCGATGATCGAGTCGTAGGCGTTCTTCTCGCGCGCATTGAGCTCGCCGTACTGGCGCGCGTCGCCCTTCATGTCGACTTCGTCGGGAATCCAGAAGTTGGTCGAGAGCTCCTTGTACGCCCGGTAGAAGGACGGGTAGGGGATGTCGTTCCAGTTGAGGATGCCGCTGGTGCGGCCATTGATGATGCCGGTGGAGCGGTTGGGGTGGCGCGGTTCGAGGATCTTGATGCGTTCGAGGGGGATGGCCATCGGGGTGTGTCCTTGTTTCTCTTCGGGCAGTGCGAGTTGCCGGCCAACGGCCGGCACTACAGGTCAAGGGGCTGACGTGCGTCAGCTGCTGCACCATTCGCACTCGCTTATGTCGATATCGTTGGAGCGCACGTAGTAGGTCGTCTTCAGTCCCTCGCGCCAGGCACTCATGTGCAGCGCGAGCAGGGTGCTGGCGCGGATGGTGCTGGGCACGTACAGGTTGAAGCTGATCGACTGGTCCACGTGGCGCTGGCGGCGGGCGTTCTGGCGGATGCTGGCGAACTGGTCGACCCGGTAGGCGCCTTTCTCGTAGTACGGATAGGTCTCCAGCGACAGGCCCGGCGCAGCGACGGGGCGGCGGAAGTCCTTCTTCTCCTCGTAGTAGAAGGCGCCGTACACCGGATCGATCGAGGCCGTGGAGCCGGCGATCTGGGCGGTGCTCATGTTCGGTGCCACCGCCATCAGCCAGCCGTTGCGCAGCCCGTTGACGCCCACCTGCGCCGCCAGTTCACGCCAGGCCGGGCTGTCATAACCACGGGCGCGGAAGTACTCGCCGTTCTGCCAGTCGCTGCCGACGAAGGCGCTGTAGCGCCCCTTTTCCTTGGCCAGCGTCATACTGGCCTGGATGGTCAGGTAGTTGATGCGCTCGTAGAGGGTATCGGCGTACTCCTCGGCCTGGACTCCGTTCCACTCGATCTGCTGCAGGGCCAGCAGGTGATGCCAGCCGAACGTGCCCAGGCCGATCGCGCGGTACTTGCGGTTGGTGATGGTGGCCTGCGGCACCGGCAGCTGGTTGAGGTCGATCACGTTGTCCAGCATCCGCACCTGGATCGGCACCAGGCGCTCCAGCACGTCACTGGTGAGCAGGTCCGGTGCGGCCGTCACCGCGCGGCCCAGGTTGATCGAGGACAGGTTGCACACCACGAAATCGCCGGCCTGTTTTGTCGTCACGATCTGGTCGCCGCTGATCATCTCCTGGATCATGCGGGTGGGGCTCATGTTCTGCAGGATCTCCGTGCACAGGTTGCTGGAGTAGATGCTGCCGGCATGCTTGTTCGGGTTCTTCCGGTTCGCTTCATCCCGGTAGAACATGAAGGGATTGCCGGTCTCCAGCTGGCTCACCATGATCCGCTTGAACAGGTCGATGGCCTTGATGGTGCGCCGGCTGATCCGTTCGTCGGCCACGACCTCCTCGTACTTCTCGCGGAAGCTGCCCTGGCCGCGCTGCTCATCATGGAAGTCCTGCAGGTACCAGCCCTTGATCCGCTTCACCTCGTACGGGTCGAACAGATACCAGTCGCCACGGCGCTCCACCGCTTCCATGAACAGGTCGGGCAGGCACACCGAGGTGAACACATCGTGCGCGCGCAGGCGCTGGTCGCCGTTGTTCAGGCGTAGATCGAGGAAGGCCTCGATATCGCGATGCCAGACATCCAGGTACACCGCGATCGCGCCCTTGCGCTGGCCGAGCTGGTCCACGCTCACCGCGGTGTTGTTGAGCTGCTTGATCCACGGCACCACGCCGCCGGAGGAATTGGCCACCCCGCGGATCGAGGAACCGGCCGAGCGCACATAGCCCAGATAGGCGCCCACGCCGCCGCCGTGCTTGGAGACGCGCGCGACATCGGTGTTGGAGTCGTAGATGCCCTGCAGGCTGTCGTCCACCGTGTCGATGAAGCACGACGACAGCTGGCCGCCCACCTTGCCGGCATTGGCAAGCGTAGGCGTCGCCACGGTCATGTACAGGTTGGACAGCGCCCAGTAGGCCTCACGCACCAGCAGCATGCGCCGCCGCCGCGAGCGGTCGCCGTGCTCGTGTTCGTGCTGCATCAGGTACAGCGCAATGGTCAGCCAGCGCTCCTGCGGCAACTCGTAGACGGCGCGCGAGTGATCGGTGGCGAGGTAGCGGGTGGCCAGAAGGTACAGGCCGTTGTAGGCGAACAAGGTGTCGCGCTCGGGCTCGATCATCTGCCCGGCCTCGTCCAGTTCGTCCTTGGAATACGCCTTGAGGATGTCGATCGAGTAGACGTTGCGGTCGGCCAGGCTCTCCTGCAGCCCCACATACGAGCCGTACTTCAGCGTGGCATCGTAGAACCGGTTCTTGCTGGCGCGCTTGTACAGCCGCCGCAGGTAAAGGCGGGCGGCGAAGTGCTCCCAGTCCGGCGCGGTCAGGTCGATGCGCGATTCGGCCTCGCGGATCAGCAGGTCCACCATCTCATCGGCGCTGAGCTGCTGCCGCCGCGCGATCTGCCCCAGCACGCTGCGCAGGTAATCGGCCACGTCCAGCTGGGGGAACTCGGCATGCACGCTGTGCACCGTGCGCTGCAGCCGCGCCTGGTCGAACGGCATGCGTCGATTGCCGCCCTCCTTGGTGATCCACAGCGTGTCACTGCCGGGGGCCGCATCAACGGGGGTGTCCGTGGGCGGGGTGAGGGTCGAAGCGACGGTGTCGTCGGTGTTCATGCGTTCTCCATGCATGGCGCAGAGCCCGGCAGGCAGCGCGGCAGCGCCGTGCGGCAGCCGGACAGAAGGCGTGATTGGTGGGCAGGCCCTGCGTGTGCAGGAATACGTCGCCGCAGGCTCACATCGGTGGCGACGGGCCATGCTTCCAGGCGCCGGTCAGGTGGGCGCAACGGGGCGTCAAACAGCAACGCGGCGTTGCGACGATGCACCGGGCCTGGCGGAAGCGGGGAGCCGATGAGCACAACATAGTGGGGTTAAGGTGGATCGTCAACCGGATATGTAGTGCTTTTTTGTCGCAGGGGGGCTCTCCTGTACACATGAACATCCCATACAGATTGCACTATCAAACGCAAATGCGAGCCGTTATCATTTGATAGATCACATGGCGGTGATGCGTTCGCAACCGGATGGCGGAACCGCGCGCGCGTCAGCGCACCGCGTGGTTCAACTTCTTATTGGCTGTGGTGTTCAATGTCTTCACGTCCTGTCGTTTCCGGTTTGCCCGCCCTCGTTTCCGCCGCGCTGCTCGGCACCATGGCGATGATGGCGTTCGTGTCCGTGATCGGCCCGGTGGTGCGGGTGTTGGGCCTGGCCGAGTGGCACGCTGGCCTCTCGGTCACCGCGGCGGGTGTGTTGTGGATGCTGTCGGCACGTCGCTGGGGTGCACTCAGCGATCGCGTCGGGCGCAAGCGCGTGCTGCTGATCGCACTGGCGGCCTATGCCGTAATCTATGTAGCGCTGGCGGTGTTCGTGGATGTGGCGCTGACCTCGCCGCCGGCGGTCTGGATATCCGTGCTGGCACTGGTCGGCACGCGTGCCCTGGTCGGGCTGTTCTACGCCGCCGTCCCGCCAACCGCTGCGGCCATCATCGCCGACCAGGCCGCCCCGGGGCAGCGCGGCAGCGTGATGGCCAAGCTTGGCACGGCCAATGCGCTGGGCATGGTGCTGGGTCCGGCCGCTGCCGGTTGGATCGCCTACCAGAATCTCTCGCTCACGCTGTATGTCGCCGCGTTGCTGCCGCTGCTGTCGCTGTTGATGATCTGGTGGCGACTACCGAACACGCCGCCCGTCGCGCCGACGCACACCGGCCCCAAACCGACGCTGGGCCTGGGCGATGCGCGCCTGCGCCTGCCGTTGCTGGCGGTCTTCGCCGCGATGATCTCGGTGACCATCGCGCAGGTGACGGTCGGCTTCTTCGCGATTGACCGCCTGCAGCTCTCCCCGGCAGACGGCGCACGCATGGCCGGGCTGGCCCTGACCGCCGTCGGCGTCGGCCTGATCTTCGCGCAGGGCCTGGTGATGAAGCTCAAGGACATCCGCCCGACGCGCTGGATCCTGGTCGGCGCGCTGATCTCCGGGCTGGGCTTTGCGTCGGTCGCGCTGGTCAGCGTGCCGTGGCAGCTGCTGGCCGGTTATGCGATCGCCGCGTTCGGCATGGGTTTCGTGTTCCCCAATTTCCAGGCGCTGGCGGCCGATTCGGTGGAGGCGCACGAGCAGGGCGCTGCCGCAGGTACGGTCGCCTCGGTGCAGGGCATGGGCATGGTGGTCGGGCCGATGATCGGTACGCTGCTGTATCGGTGGTCGCCGA
The DNA here is from genome assembly GCF_039673135.1 of Stenotrophomonas sp. TWI1151. Classification (NCBI taxonomy): domain Bacteria; kingdom Pseudomonadati; phylum Pseudomonadota; class Gammaproteobacteria; order Lysobacterales; family Lysobacteraceae; genus Stenotrophomonas; species Stenotrophomonas sp. TWI1151. The sequence goes on along the minus strand of NZ_JBDJLA010000001.1, from coordinate 558,044 downwards.
GCGCACCGTACCTGCTGGTGGGCGCGGTGCTGCTGATCCTGGCGCTCTCTGCCGCGCTGCATCGCGCGCGGGGTGCGGCATGAACGAGATGCTCGCCAGCGGCGTGGTCGATGCGCTGGCCGAGACCGCCACCGTTGATGCGGCCGACGCCCCGTACTTCCTGCTGCGCAGCCCGCAGCAGGCGATGGAAGCGCACGGTGTGCGTGCGCGGCTGCCGTCCGGTGCCACCGCCACCTTGGCCGAGCGCGTCGCCGCGTTCTTCGCCGCGCCGCGCTCCGGCCCGCGCCTGTTGGTGGGGGCGGTGCCGTTTGATCCCGAGCAGGGCGATGCGCTCTATCAGCCGGATCAAGTGACTGGCCACCCCACGGTGATCCACGTGGAAACACCGACGCTGGTCGGCGATGTGCTCGCCGAGCCATCCGCGGAGGCCTATGCAGAGGCGGTGGCGACCGCAGTCACGGAACTGCAGCGCACCGACAGCCCGTTGGAAAAAGTCGTGCTTGCACGCAGCCTGCGGGTCACCACCGCGCAGCCGCTGCATCCGCGCGTGCTGGCCGCGCGCCTGGGGAAAGACCCCAGCGTGGCGACTTACGTGGTGCCGGTACCCGCAGCGGGCGCCGCCGATCCGGCCTGGCTGGTCGGCGCCACCCCGGAGCTGCTGGTCTCCAAGCGCGGTGATCGTGTGCTCTCGCATCCACTGGCCGGCTCAGCGCGTCGTTCGGCCGATCCCGCCGAGGATGCACGCGCCGCGCAGACGCTGCTGGCGTCGGCCAAGGACCATGACGAGCACCGCCATGTGGTCGAGGCCATCGTGGCCGCGTTGGCCCCGCTGTGCCATCACGTCGAGGCACAGCCGCGCCCGACACTGCACGCCACCGCCACCATGTGGCATCTCGGGACCCGCATCCACGGCACGCTGAAGGATGCCTCGGTGTCCTCGGCCGCCCTGGTCGCGCTGCTGCATCCCACCCCGGCGGTCTGCGGCACGCCGCGTCCGCAGGCACTGGCGCTGATCCGTCAGGCCGAACCGGTCGCACGGGGCTTCTACGCCGGCGCCGTCGGCTGGACCGAGGCGCAGGGCGATGGTGACTGGTACGTGGCGATCCGCTGCGCACGCGTGCAGGGCACGCAGGTGCGCCTGTATGCCGGTGCCGGCATCGTCGCCGAGTCCCAACCCGATCTCGAGGTGGCCGAAACGGCTGCCAAGTTCATGGCCCTGCTGACCGCGCTCGGCGTCCATGACGTTCGTCCTTTCTGATGTGCGGGAGCTGTCCATGAACACATCCTTCTCTTCTTCCCGGGTGCCGCTGCGCCAGGTATGGCCGCCGGCCCTGGTCTCGCGCTATCGCGCGGCCGGCCATTGGCGCGGCGAGACCTTTCCGGGCTTCCTGCGCGAACGCGCCGAGCGCTTCGCCGGTGATATCGCGGTGGTCGGCGGCGATACGCGCCTCACCTATGCCCAGCTGTGGCAGGAGGCCGGTCGCATCGGCGCCGGCCTGCTCGCGCAGGGCTTGATCCCGGGTGACCGGGTGGTGGTGCAGCTCGGCAACGTGCCGGAATTCGTGACCGTGGTCTGCGGGTTGTTCCGCGCTGGTTTGATTCCCGTGTATGCATTGCCCGCGCATCGCCTCACCGAGGTTGCGCACTTCGCGCGCAAGGCCGAGGCCAATGCCTATATCGCTGCCTCCAGCTACGAGGGGTTCGATTACAGCACCCTTGCGCGCGAACTGCAGGCGCAGGTACCCGACGTGCAGCACGTCATCATCGCCGGTGACGCGGCCGGGTTCACCGCGCTGGCGGTGCTGGCGGGCGATCTCGAACAGCTGCCGCCGGATCCTGACCCGCAATCCGTTGCGTTCCTGCAGATCTCCGGGGGCAGCACCGGTCTGTCCAAGCTGATTCCGCGCACGCACGACGACTACCTGTATTCCTTCCGCGCCAGCAACGCGATCTGCGGCATCACCCAGGACAGCGTCTATCTGGTGGCGCTGCCTGCCGCGCACAACTTCCCGATGAGCTCGCCGGGGTTCTTCGGCACGCTGTACGCCGGTGGCCGCGTGGTGCTGAGCCCGGGCGCCGGCCCGGAGACCGCGTTCGGCCTGATCGCGCGCGAGCGGGTGACCTGTGTCGGCCTGGTACCGCCGCTGGCGCTGCTGTGGGCGCAGGCCGCCGCAACGACCACGCAGGACCTCTCCAGCCTGCAGGTGGTGCAGGTCGGCGGCGCCAAGCTGGTCCCGGAAGCCGCGCGCCGGGTGATCGCAGGGCTGGGCTGCACCCTGCAGCAGGTATTCGGCATGGCCGAGGGCCTGGTCAACTACACCCGCCTGCACGACAGCGAGGAGATCATCGTCTCCACCCAGGGCCGCCCGATCAGCGAAGACGACGAAGTGCTGGTGGTCGACGACCACGGCAACCCGGTTGCAGACGGTGAGACCGGCCATCTGCTTACCCGCGGCCCGTACACCATCCGCGGCTATCACAACGATCCCGCCGCGAACGCGCGCGCCTTCACCGAGGATGGCTTCTACCGCACCGGCGACAGGGTGCAGCGCCTCCCCGGTGGCTATCTGGTGGTGCAGGGCAGGGCCACCGACCACATCAACCGTGCGGGCGAGAAGATCTCGGCGGAGGAAATCGAAGACCATCTGCTGGCGCACCCGAGCGTGTTCGATGCGGCGGTGGTCTCCATTCCCGACGCCTACCTTGGCGAGCGCAGCTGCGCCTTCATCATTGCCCAGGGCGAGCCGACCAAGGCTGCCAGCCTCAAGGCCTGGGTGCGCAGCCGCGGCCTGGCCGCGTTCAAAGTGCCGGACCAGATCGTGTTCGTCGATGCCTTCGGCACCACGGCGGTCGGCAAGATCAGCCGCCGCGAGCTGCGTGCGCAGCTGCGCGAACGTTTCATGCAACAGACAGGAGAAACGCGCTGATGGCGCTGCCCAGGATCCAACCGTACCCGCTGCCGACCCACGCCGAACTGCCCACGCCGCGCGGCGCCTGGCAGCCCCGGACCGAGCGCCTGGCGCTGCTGGTGCATGACATGCAGCGCTACTTCCTGGCCGCCTTCGCGCCGGATGCCGCGCCGCTGGCACCGGCCGTGGCCAACATCGCCCGCCTGCTCGTGCATTGCCGCGCCCGTGGCATTCCGGTGTTCTACACCGCCCAGCGGGGCAACCAGGATCGCCGCGACCGTGGCCTGCAGGCCGATCTGTGGGGCCCGGGCATGTCCGCCACCGAGGACCACGAAGCCATCGTCGAGGCCGTGGCCCCGGCGCCAGGCGACCATGTGCTGGTCAAGCACCGTTACAGCGCGTTCCAGCGCAGCAATCTGGAGACGATGATGCGCGCCCGTGGCCGCGACCAGCTGCTGGTCACTGGCGTGTACGCGCACATCGGCTGCACGGCCACCGTCGCCGAGGGCTTCCAGCGCGACATCGAGAGCTTCATCGCCGCCGATGCCGTCGCCGACTTCTCGCGTGCCGATCATGACCTGGCCCTGCACTGGATCGCCCGTACCTGCGGCGTTGCGATGACCACCGATCACCTGCTGGAGACACTGGCATGACCGTACTTACCCTGGAGCGCATGCGCGCCGATGTCGCCGAGATGATCGGCGAAGCGCCCGAGGACATCAGCACCGATGAGAATCTGATGGACCTCGGGCTGGATTCGATGCGGGTGCTGGGACTGGTATTGGCGTGGGGCAACACCGGCATCGCACTGGAGTTCAGCCACCTGGCCGAGCACGCCACGCTGGGCGGCTGGTGGATGGTGGTGCAACGCCTGCAGGCACAGGCTGCGGCCAGCGCATGAATGCCCGTGCGGTGCCGGGTGCGGCCGAGCCCATCGTGCGCGGGCTGAGCGAGGCGCAGGCGGGGCTGTGGTATGCGCAGCGCCTGGCGCCGGACAATCCGGCGTTCAACACCGCCCATGCGGTGTGGATCGAGGGTGCGCTTGAGGTCTCTGCGTTCGTCCGCGCGGTCGATCAGGCCGCGCGCGAAGCCGACGCGCTGGCGCTGCGCATCGTCGAGAGCGCACAAGGTCTGCCCGAGCAGTGGGTTGACCCGCAGCACGCGCCGACCGTGCAGGTGGTGGATCTGCGCGATCAGCCGGACCCGGCCGCCGCCGCGTGCGAGGCAATGCGGCGTGACCGGCTCACCCCCGTCGATCCCGCCCGCGACCGGCTCAGTCAGCAGCGCCTGTTCCTGCTCGGCCCGGCGCGCAGCGTCTGGTATCTGCGTGTGCATCACCTGGCCACCGATGGCTACGGCATGGGTCTGCTCACCGAGCGGGTCTGCGCGCTGTATGCAGGCACCCCGCAACATGCCGCACTGGCACCACTGGCCCCCGCGCTTGATGAAGACACCGCCTACCGTGGCGGCGAGCGCCGCACGCGCGACGCAGCGTACTGGCATGAGCACATGGCCGACGCGCCGGCCGCCACCGGTCTGCAGGCCGGTCTCGCTGCCGCCGCGCCGGATGCCCTGCGCCACGTACACCCCGTTGATCCGGGCCTGCGCGAGCGTCTGCACCGTGCCGCGGCCGCGATCGGCCAGCCGTGGCCGGACCTGCTGACGGCGCTCGGCGCCGAGTACTGCCGCCGGATCAGCGGCGAAGCCGAGGCCATCATCGGCGTGCCCTTCATGGGCCGCCTCGGCAGCGTCTCGGCCCGTGTGCCGGCGATGGTGATGAACGTGTTGCCGCTTCGGGTCACGGCCGGCGAGGGCAGCGTGGACACCTTCGTGCGCGACGTCGCCCTGCGGCTGATGCGCGGCCGTCGCCACGGACGTTACCGAGGTGAACAACTGCGTCGCGATCTCGGCTTGATCGGTGGCCAGCGTCGCCTGCATGGCCCGCTGGTCAATGTGCAGCCGTTCTATCGGCCGCTGCAGCTGGACGGCGTGCACGCGACACTGGAGATTCTGTCCACCGGCCCGGTTGACGACGTGACGCTGGGCTTTCGTGGCGATGGCGCCGCCGTGCTCGATCTGGAGATCGAGGCCAACCCGGCGCTGTATACCCGCGCGCAGGTGCGGGCCCATGCCGCACGCCTGCTGCATTTCGTGTCGGCCGCACTGGACGTGCAGGCTGCCGGTGGCCCCATCGCCTCGGTGCCGTTGTGTACGCCGCAGGAGGCCCAGCGCTATCTCTACGAGGTCAACGCCACCGCACATCCGGTGCCCGAGGTCAGCCTCGCCGCGCTGATCACCGCTTGCATGGCGCGCACGCCCGACGCCGTGGCCGTGGTCTACGGCGCGCAGCAGCTGACCTTCGCCGAGCTGGAGCAACGCAGCCGGGCGCTGGCGCTGCACCTGCAGGCGCAGGGCACCGGCCGCGAGGCGAGGGTGGTCGTGGCACTGCCGCGCTCGCTTGAACTGGTCATCGCCCTGGTCGCCGTGCTGCGCGCGGGCGGCGCGTATCTGCCGGTGGATCTGGCCCACCCGGATGAGCGCCTGGCGCGGATCCTGCGCTCGGCCGGGCCGGTCTGCGTACTGGCGCTGGAGCAGGACCGCCACCGGTTCCCCGGGATGACCGTGCTCCCGCCGACGCAGTGGCCGCACGCCAGTGACGGCGCCCTCGGCACCGTGCCGCAGCCGGACGATGCCGCCTACGTCATCTACACCTCCGGCTCCACGGGCGAGCCCAAGGGTGTGCTGATCGAGCACCGCGCCATCGTCAATCGCCTGGAATGGATGCGCACGCATTACGGTATCCAGCCGGACGATTGCATCCTGCAGAAAACCCCGTCCACCTTCGATGTCTCGGTCTGGGAGTTCTTCCTGCCCTTGATCAGCGGCGCCACTCTGGTGGTCGCACCGCCCGAGGCGCACCGCGATCCGCTCGCCCTGGCCGCGTTGATCCGCGAGCACTCGATCACCACGCTGCATTTCGTGCCGTCGATGCTGGCCGCGTTCCTGGCCGCGCCAGCGGCCCGTGGGCTGCAACTGCGCCGGGTCTTCACCAGTGGCGAAGCGCTGGATGCCGCCTTGCGCGACCGCTTCCATGCCACGATCCAGGCCGAGCTGCACAATCTGTATGGGCCGACCGAAGCTGCCGTGGATGTGAGCTGGTGGCCGGCCAACCGCGACGACGCCTCCCAGCCCGTGCCGATCGGTTTCCCGGTCTGGAATACGCAGCTGTACGTACTTGATGCGCGGATGCAGCCGCTGCCACCCGGTGTCGCAGGAGATCTGTACCTGGGCGGCGTGCAGCTGGCGCGCGGCTACCTCGGCCGCGACGACCTCACCGCCGAGCGCTTCCTGGCCGATCCCTTCGTGCCCGGCAACCGCCTGTATCGCACCGGCGATGTGGCGCGCTGGCGTGAGGATGGGGCGGTGGAATACCTCGGTCGCAACGATCATCAGATCAAGCTGCGCGGCCTGCGCATCGAACTTGGCGAGATCGACGCCGCCCTGCGCACGGCACCCGGCGTCAGCCGGGCCGACGTCCTGCTGCGCGAAGATCGCCCCGGCGAGCCGCGGCTGGTGGCCTACCTCAATGCGGGCAGCCCGCAGGCGGATGAGCTGCGCACCCACCTGGCCACCCGCCTGCCGGATTACATGGTGCCCAGCGCATTCGTTGTACTGGAGCACTGGCCGGTCACCGCCAACGGCAAGCTGGATCGTGCCGCGCTGCCCGCCCCGGCGCAGCGTGTATCCGAGGGTGTGGCGCCGCGCACCGGCACCGAACAGGCGCTGGCGCAGCTGTTCGCCGAGACCCTGGGGCTGGGCAGGGCGGTCGGTGCCGACGCCGACTTTTTCGCCCTGGGCGGTGACTCGCTCGGCGCCGTGCACCTGCTGCTGGCGATCCAGCAGCGCTGGCGCTGCGATCTAGGCCTCGGCGCGGTGTTCGCTGCCCCCACGGTTGCGGCGCTGGCCGCCCGTATCGACGCACCGCCAGCGGCTACCGATCACGGGCTGGCGCCGATGATCCAGCTGGCCGCGGGTGACCCGGCGCTGGCGCCGCTGTTCGTGATCCACCCGGCCGGTGGTATCGCCTGGAATTATCGTGACCTGGCCCGGGCGCTCGCCCCGGCCCGCGAGGTGCAGGGCCTGCAGTCGCCCGTGCTTGATCCTGCCCAGCCACTGCCGGCCAGCATCGAGGCACTGGCGGCCAGCTATGCCGAGCGCATCCTCGCGCTGGGCCGGCCCGGCCCGGTGCATCTGCTTGGCTGGTCGGTCGGCGGCATCCTTGCCCAGGCGATGGCGGTGCACCTGCGCGCGCTCGGCCACGAGGTCGGGGTACTGGCGCTGCTGGATGCCTATCCCAGCGAGTGCTGGCGTGCCGAACCCGAGCCGGACCCGATCGCCGCGCTGCGCGCCCTGCTGGCCATCGCCGGCCATGACCCGGAGGCGCATCCCGAGCTGGACAGCCGTGAGCGGATCCTGGCGTTCCTGCGCCGGGGCGACAGCGCGCTGGGCAACCTCCCCGATGTGGTCGTCGATGGCGTGGTGCGTGCGGTCACCGGCACCAACCGGCTGATCCGCGCCCATCACCACACACTTTACGACGGTCCGCTGCTGCACGTCCGTGCCGGCCGCGACCATCTCGACCGCCCGCAGCTGCAATCGGCCCTGTGGCAGGCGCATGCCGCCAGCGTCGAAGCGATTGAACTTCCTTTCCTGCACGCTGAACTCACCGGCCGCGATGCCGTGGCGCAGATCGCGCCATGGCTCGATGCGCAGCTTCAGCGCTCTGAAACGATCAGGACACCCGCATGAAACTCACCGGATTCGACGGCACCATCGCCTTGGTCACTGGCGCGGGCGGCGGCATTGGCGCGGCACTGGCCGAGCACCTTCACGACAGCGGCTGCACCGTGATCGCGACGGATCTTGAGGCCCCCGTGTTCGCCGCGCGGGCAGGGCAGCCGCGCATCCACGCCTGCGCGCTCGACGTGAGTGATCCAGTTGCGGTGGAGGCACTGGTTACCTGGATCGAAGCCAGGATCGGTGCGATCGGCTTTGCCATCAATGTGGCCGGTGTCCTGCAGACCGGTACGGTCGTGGAGACGGATGACGCGCAATGGCGCCGCGTCTTCGCGGTCAATACCGATGGCGTGTTCCACGTCTCGCGTGCCGTCGCACGGGTGATGTCGCCGCGGCGGAAAGGCGCCATCGTCACGGTCAGCTCCAATGCCGCGGGCGTACCCCGGCACGGCATGGCCGCCTATGCCGCATCCAAAGCGGCCGCGACCATGTTTACCCGTTGCCTCGGCCTGGAACTGGCACCGCTCGGCATCCGCTGCAACATCGTGGCGCCCGGCTCAACCCTGACCCCGATGCAGACCGGGATGTGGGCCGGACCCGAGGGCGAGCAGCGCGTGATTGAAGGGAGTTTGGAAACATACAAGGTAGGCATTCCCCTGCAGAAAATCGCTCGCCCGAATGACATCGTGTACGGGGTCATGTTTCTTCTCTCCGACCAGGCCGGTCATATCGCGATGAGCGATCTCTACGTCGACGGTGGCGCAACGCTGCGCGGTTGAACGGCGGCCAGAACGGAACTACGCCGCAGATTCACGTTTATGCAAGTTGATTCATAGTTTGGGGTGCAGCGCTTCGCCTAAGGTTCACCCGAAACAATCACAACGGCCTGCCGCGTTCCTGCCGGCAGGCCGTTGAGCGAGAGTTTCAGAACGTATTCGTCATCGCCCAGTGTGGCGAGGCCATGCGCCGTGCGCGTGTAACTTCAATTCACGGGCTCTTGCATGAAAAACATACTGATTGCGGACGATCATCCAGTGGTACGCGTGGGCCTCCAGTGCCTGCTCGCCCGGCACCCCGGGGTACGGGTCATCGGCGAAGCAGCGGATCCCGGGCAACTCGAAGCCCTGCTGGCGGAAAAGACGTGCGACCTGGTCATCACCGACCTGTCCATGCCGTGGGGTGGTCGCCCCGATGGCGTGCGCATGCTGGAGAGCATCCGCCGTGATCACGGCCATGTGCGCTTGATCGTCGTCACCTCCTTCGCCAACCTGCAGGTGCTTCGAGCGGTGGTGCGGCTGGGCGTGGAGGGCATCCTGGAGAAAACCGGCGGCCTGTCCGACCTGCTGGCCGCAGTGGACTGCGTCCTCGGCGGCCGTAGCTATTTCTCCGGCGATCTTGCCCAACGCTTGCGCTCCGGTCGCAACCGCACCGGGCCCAGCTCGCGCGAGAGCGAAGTCATCCGGCTGCTCGCGCACGGGCTGAGTGTCAAGGAAATCGCCGATGTGCACCGGCGAACGATCAGTACCATCAGCCGCCAGAAAGGCGCGGCGATGCGTCGGCTGGGCCTGCGCTCGGACTATGAGCTGCTCGACTACGCAAAGTCCATTGGATTGTCTCCCGGCGGGCAGTGAGCCGCTGTTGTGGCAGCAGGTGTGCATCCGGAATGCCGCTGATGAGACCCGGCGACACTGTCGATCTGCGGGCGATCGGCGCACGCGGTTGCACCCATTTTTCCAGTCGATCGTCCAATGCTGCACGCATTCCATTTTTGTCAAGTTGTTGCATGGTGCAACGCAGCTTGCATCTTTACTGTTGCGTCCTGTCCGCAGGCGCCGACGTTCGGCCTCCCTTGCCTGCGGTCAGTCTCATTACTTATTACGCAAGGAAAGATCGCAATGACTCTGCTCAGGAAGCTGTCCCTGGCCGCCGCGCTGGCCACCGTCTCGCTGTCGGCCAACGCCGCCGAATCCCACATCAAGGTCTACACCAATGTGGACACCACGCTGGCGCTGATGAAGGCTGACGGCAGCGCCTTGCCGGACCTGATCACCCTTGCCCATATTCCGGGGCAGGGCTTGAACGCCCACACCGAACGTGTGCGTATTTACACCAACGATGAAGACAAGGACATCGCAGTCCGCCTGACCGCGGATCCGTCGCTGGTGCTGCGGAGCGGCGGCGGCACGCCCATCCCGCTGGCAGTCAGCCTCAACAAGAAGCGCCTGACGGTTGCCGCACAGGACTTCCTCGCCTCGGATATCTACGACGGCGCGCTGCCGGGGGCCTCGGTGGTGATGGATCTGCAGATCGGCCAGGCCACCCGTGCGCCGATCACCGTGGCAGGCGAGTACGAGGGCATTGTCAGCATCGCCATGGTGCAGAAGACCGGCACCCCGTAACACCCTGCGCCGGCCCGGCACCCGGGCCGGCCGCTTCAGGTAGTAACCCCCATGAAAGCTCACGCACCCGCCATCACCCGGCTGGCGATCGCGCTTGCCTTGTCATTGGCCACCCCGCTGGCCACGGCACGTGGCGTTCCAGTCGGTTTCGAGGAACTGGCCGAAGGCCAGATCGAACAACTCGACGTACGTCTGTTCGGCCTTTCAGCCGGACTGTCGCCCGTGCGCGTGACCCTGGAGCACGTGCAGCTGGAGGATCCGGCACAGGTGCTGCAGGCGCTGGAGCTTTCCCCCGAGGCGCAGGCGGCGTTGCTGCCCGCGCTGTCGCAGCCGTTGCCGCGCAACAGCCATCTCGCCTGCCGCTATGGCGGGGGCAGTGCGGGCTGTGGCTATCTCGATCCCCCCGAGGACTCCAACACCGTGCGTGCCCTGTATGACGAAGGCGAGGGCGCCGTGCGCCTGTTCGTCGCCCGCCAGTGGATCGCGGCCGAGCCGGCCGCCGAGCGCTTCCATCAGGTCAGCACCAACGCCGAGAACGCGTTCCTGCACCAGCAGACCCTCAATTTCAGTGGCGGCCGCGGCTACCAGGCACTGACCGCCCAAGGCGCGGGTGCGCTGGGCGTGCTGCAGCGTGGCCACATTGCCGTGGACTGGAACTTCAACAGCCAGCAGTACCGCGGTGGCCGCCGCCACGATGATTTCCAGTTCGACAGCGCCTATTACCGCCATGACCTGGGCCAGCAGCATTATCTGCAGGCCGGGCGCATGGACCGCCGGAACCTGTCCAGCCCGCAGGGCGGCACTTTCAGTTTCAGCATGCTGCCGATGGATCGCTTCGCCGGCCTGCGCGTGGGTACCACCCAGGCCTACGTGGATGCCGATGCCGCCGTGCAGGCGCTGCCACTGACCGTGCTGCTGGCGCGCGATGCACGGGTGGACGCCTTCGATGGCGAGCGCCTGCTGCAGACCTTTTACCTGCCGGCCGGCATCAACCAGCTCGACACCCGCCGGTTCCCGTTCGGCAACTACACCGTCACCCTGCGCGTCTACGAAGATGGCCAGCTGGTGCGCAGCGAGGACGCGCCGTTCGATAAGGGCGGCGACTGGACCGACAGCAGCGTGCAGTGGTTCCTGCAGGGCGGCCGCCGCAACGAGCGCCGCAGCGACCGCTTCGACGGCGAGATGGCCGCCATGGCCGGCCTGCGCGTGCCACTGGGCCGCGCCACGGCGGTCACCGCGGGCGTCGCCGACCTCGGCGGCTTCAGCTATGGCGAACTGCGTGTGGACCTGCGCCATGCCTTCGACACCCAGGATATCCGTGCCACCTTCAGCGGCCTGCTGGGCAGTGATGGCAGCAGCGGCCAGCAGCATCAGGTGTCCTATCGCCGCCACGCCTCGTGGAATCTCTATCAGCAGCGGGTACGCGGCAAGGCCTGTGTGTTCGAGGATGATGCGCGCGACCGCCTGGGCTGCGCCGATTCGCTGAGCGCATCGGTTGCGCTGCCGGTTGCCGGTGGCAGCGCCTACATGGCCTATACCCGCCGCCAGACCTGGGGCCGTGGCTCGCTGCTGCCGGGCGACATCGACGATCCGATGGCCGGGCTCGACCCGCTGCTGCCCCCGTGGCAGCAGCGCTACACGCGCGAGCCGCAGCTCAGCCGCACCTGGCAGGCCAGCTACAGCCGCGTGCAGCGCTGGCAGGAGTTCAGCGTGTCCACCCGGCTCGGCCTGTGGCAGCAGGATACGCGCAGCAGCCTGCGTGTCGGTCGCGACCGCGGCATCTACCTCAACGTCAGCCTGACCCGGCTGCAACGCGGCAACCGGGGTAGTTCGCAACGCCGCTATGGCATCGACTACCGGCAGCCGCAGCACCTGCGGCCGGACATCAACTACAGCGCCGGCCAGACCGTGCGCCAGGAAGTGGATACGCAATACCGTGAGGCCTCGCTGGATGTGCGCGGCAACAACAACGACCGCTACAGCGCCGCGCTCAGTGCCCAGCTGCAGAACAGCATCGGCCACACCGGCGCCACCTTGGCGCACTACCAGCAGCGCGGCGGCAACGAGATGGCCTACAGCGCCACGCACAGCTCCGGGCTGGCGCTGGGCCGCCGTGGCTTCTACTGGGGCGGCGGCCTGGGCGCCGAGGCCGGCCTGGCCGTACAGGTGGATGACACCGACGACCTGGAACTGACCGGCGTGGCCGCCGAGCTGCAGGTGGGCGGATTGCGCCGGCAGCGCCTGGCGCTGGGCGAGCGCCGCCTGCTGCCGCTGCCGGCCTACCAGACCCACCGTGCCGAAGTGCAGGATGCCAGCGCGCTGACCAGCGATGCCGCCATCCGCGTGACCGGGGTGGGCGGCGCACGGCCGTTGTTCCTCTCTCCCGGCCGGCTGGTGCAGGTGCCGGTACCGATCGAGGTGACCTACACCTTCATCGGCAGCGCCCGCGACATCGCCGGCGCGCCACTGCGCGGCGCCCGCATCCTCAACGCGCCGGTGCCCGGTACCGGCGCCAACGGCGGCTTCGTCGCCGATTTCCCGCGCCGCGAACGCACGCTGTACCTGCTGCAGGACGACAGCCTGCTGCAGTGCCCGCTGGAGGTTCGCGAGCGCCGCAATGTCGTGATGCTGGTGGGCCAGGTGGAGTGCGCGCCATTGAGCGTGGCCCAGCTGCCCGCCGATATCCGCCAGCAGGCACGGGTCACCCGCCTGCTGCAGGAACAGGCGCTGATCGCCGCCGTGCCGCAGACCGCCGCCGCTGGAGGTACGCCATGAACCGGCGTGGCGTATGGGCGGTGATGCTGGTGCTGGCGTTGCTGCTGGTGATGCCGAAGGCGTGGGGGCAGCGGCCGCCGGAAACCCATCCGGTGAGTGCCACGCAGAACATCGTGATGACGTGGGATCGCTCGGCGATGCCTGGGGACATGTCGATCTGGCTTCCGGAATTCGTTCTCGGTTACAGCGTGGATAGGTCACTGAAGTACGGACAACTTCATCTCACATGCGCGTCGTCCAGCGACTCCGCCACGGGTGCGTGCCCTACAAGCGGGATATCCGCCATTGGCGACGGCGCAGGGCTCATCTCCGTTCAAGCGCGGGAACGGCGCTCGGGCATGACCACGAACATAAGCGTGCGCGGGTGGATTAATCGCGCGATGGATACGCGTGTATGCGGAACGTACTGGCTTTCACCCATTCGTCCGCCTTGGATAGCAGTGGGAGATGCCTGCGGGGGCGACCCCACAGTTGGAACACGCGTTGGTTTGGTCTTGCCGGAGAACGAGCTTTCTCGGCTGGTGGCTGGTCACTGGGACGCCGTTTTAGTGATGACCTTGCATGACGAACCTGATGGGGGTTCAGTCGCGACCTATCGCTTTAACTTCGACTTCACTATCACTGATCGAAACGCCGTCTCGATCTACTTCCCCGCATTTCACAACGTTAGTCCGCTGGTACAGCTCAACGCTGCCTATGATCCCATCGGGCAGACCGTGGGTGGACGCACGGTGCTGGAGATGTGCCTGTACGACGGTCTCGGTTCACAGGCGCAGTATCTCGGCGTGACGGTTCGCGATCGTGGCGGGCATCCCCCTGGTCCCAGCGGCTACTCGCTCTGGCACACCGATGGCGGTACCGACGACACGCGGCGCCTGGACTACACCGTCAGCCTCGCCCATAGCGGCGCGACGGTGCGGATGCCCAACGGCGTGGAACAGCAACTGCACGGCATCGACAGCGCCCAGCTGCGGCTGGTGATCCTGCCGGGCATGAGCCAGCCGGTGTTCTGTGTGCCCACGCCGATCACCTTCGATATTCCCCGCGTCCCCATTTCCGCCCAGCAGGCCGGCACTTATTTCGGCGAGCTGCAGGTGGAGCTGCGTGTGCCCACCACCACCCCCTGATCCCCCCAGGAAGCCGCATGAAACGACTCGCCGCCTGCCTCATCCCGTTGACGCTGCTGCTGGCATTGCCGGCCCAGGCCAATCTCACCGTGCATCCAATGCGCGCCTCGGTGGATGGCAAGCGCAGCACCCAGATGCGCATCTATTCACAGTCCACCCAACCGCAGTACATCCAGGCCTCGTTGCGGCGCATCGTAGATCCGGCCAGCGACCAGGAGCACGAGGTGGAGGTCGAGCCGGGCGAGGCGGCCATTGCCATCACACCCGGGAAGTTCGCACTGGCGGGCGGCGGCAACCGGTTGATCCGGTTGATTCCGCTGCAGCCCGTGGAGGCCGAGACAGCCTACCGCGTCTACTTCGAGGGCGTGCGTGGGCCCGAGGAAACCAGCATCGAGGGCGGTGACGGTGCGCAGGCCAGTATCGGTGTGAATCTGGTCTGGGGTGCGCTGGTCAATGTGCTGCCGGCCGAAGGCACCGTGCAGCCGCGGGTGCAGGGCGATGCGCTGTACAACGACGGCACGCTGCGCCTCGGCATCACCAGCATCGCCGATTGCGAGGGCAGCCGCTGCACCGCCCATGACGTATCCCACAGCCTGTATCCCGGCAGTTCCCTTGCGCTGCCCTTCACGGTGGTGCCCGGCCATACCGTGCAGCTGCGCTATCGGCTCACGCGCGATGGCTATCGGGAACACGTGACCACCCTCACGCCCTGATTTTTCCACGCCCGCTACGCAGATTTCCGTGGCGGGTGCGTTGTTGACATCGCTGTTAAGGAGAGTTCGATGAACAAGATCTACCGTCGCCTATGGTCCACCGCACGGCAATGCTGGGTGGTGGCCAGTGAACTGAGCGCCGCCAGAGGCAAGTCCAGCCAGTTGGTCGGTGCCGGTGCACTCGCCTTGGCGCTTACCCTGTCATCTCCAGGTGCCTGGGCTGCCGAGGAGGATACGGTCGATGAGTCGGTGGATGTTCCAGTGCTGGACGCGTGGGCATTGCAGGCCGCGTTTGGAAGCCGGGCGGCCATCAGCGGTGCAGGTGCTGCGCCGTTCGCAGACGCGCTGGCTGAGCGGATCATAGGGCAGGTCGCGCTGACGACAGATCACTACTATCGGGACTCCACTGTTGATGGAGACCTGCTGACCGTGCTGGGCTCGCGATCAACGCTGAGCGGCAGCCGCTCTGTGGCCTACGGAAGCGTGATCACCAGCCGGGGGACCAACAACACTGCCATTGGCTACAACGTGCAGATCACCAATGGTGGCTACGCAACGGCGGTTGGTGCACAGTCGGTAGCGTCTGGTGTCGGCACCACGGTGCTCGGCAACAACGCGAAAGCCTATTCGGAGAACTCGATTGCCGTCGGCAGCGGTGCCAACACGGTCAACAGCAGTGCTGGCGTGTCCCGGATCGCCATCGGTGGCAATGCATATGCAGGCACGGCCGGGTGGTCTGGCGCAGTAGCGCTGGGCGGTAACAGCCGTGCGGAATACGATGCGGTAGCCGTCGGGCACGAGGCCCGCTCAACCGCAGAAGGTGCCTTGGCAATGGGCCGTGGTGCCCAGGCCACCGCCGCCAATGCGCTGGCGATGGGCAAGGGGGCGAAAGCGCAGACAGCCTCGTCGCTTGCCGTCGGTCGCGATGCCCAGACCGCGGCCACGGGCTCCATTGCCATCGGGCAGGGCGCCCGGATCACCGACGCATTCGCCCAGGATTCGATTGCCATCGGCCGCGGCGCCAACACCCAGCATTTGAGCTCCATTGCCCTGGGCAGCGGCTCGGTCACCACCGGCAACTGGCAGGTCGCCGTTGGCAGCAGCAGCCGGAAGCGTCGTATCGTCGGCATGGAGGACGGCGGCCTTTTCCGTGGCAGCGACCATGCCGTGACGGGTGGACAATTGTTTGTCACCAACGAGAACGTTACCCGCGCACAAAGGACGGCAGATGAGGCCGCAGCGGGAGCACGTCTGGTGACCCAGAGTTCACCCAGCAGTGCCATCCGCATGGGCGCGGAGAACACCGGTACGGTGATCGACGTGGCGAACGCCGGAGGGACGAAGCGCCGCATCCAGAACATCGCTAATGGCGTACTGAGCACCGGCAGCACGGATGCGGTGACAGGTCAGCAGCTCAACGCCACGAACGTGGAAGTGGCCTCGGTCCGCACCACGGCCACCAGCGCGCAGACGACTGCTGGGGCTGCAAAGACCGCCGCCGACAATGCACTGGCCAAGGCCAATGCGCTCGGCGGACTGGTCAGTCAGACCTCGGCCACCAGCAACGTACGCTTGGGCGGAGAGAACACCGGCACCATGGTGGATGTGCGCAACAAATCCAACGCCAATCGCAAGGTCACCGGCGTCGCTGAAGCCACGCTCAGCGCCAGCAGCACCGAAGCGGTGAGCGGCAAGCAGCTCAACGCGACGAACGTGGAAGTGGCCTCGGTCCGGACCACGGCCACCAGCGCGCAGACGACGGCGGGCGCTGCGAAGACCGCCGCCGACAATGCACTGGCCAAGGCCAATGCGCTCGGCGGTCTGGTCAGTCAGACCTCGGCCACCAGCAACGTACGTCTGGGCGGAGAGAACACCGGCACCATGGTGGATGTGCGCAACAAGTCCAACGCCAACCGCAAGGTCACCGGCGTTGCTGAAGCCACGCTCAGCGCCAGCAGCACCGAAGCGGTGAGCGGCAAGCAGCTCAATGCCACGAACACGGAAGTGGCCTCGGTTCGAAGTGCCGCCGCCAACGCCCAGACCAGCGCAAACGTTGCGCAGACGACCGCGGACAGCGCCTTCGCCAAAGCTCGCGCCACGGGCAACGCAGTGGCCACTGCCGCTGAGGTGAGCGACGCGAACAAGGCCACCGCGACGGGGCACCTGGCCATGGCCATGGGCAATGTCGCCAAGGCCAATGGCGTGGCGACCGTTGCCGTGGGCAACAACGCCAATGCCGTTGGCACCAATGCGATCTCGATCGGTAGCGCCTCCGGTGCGACGGGCCAGTTCGCGCTTGCACTGGGTGGAAACGCGAAGGCGACGCACGAAAATGCGGTGGCATTGGGCGAAAAGTCGGTGACCGGTGGCACCAATCAGGTCTCCATTGGCAACGCAACACTGAAGCGCAAGCTCGTGAACGTGGCTGATGCCACGTTGAGCAGCACCAGCACCGATGCAGTAACGGGCAAACAGGTATTCGCCGTCGATCAGAAGGTCACTGCGAATCAGTCTCTGCTGGCCAGCCACGCCACCGAGCTGACTGGACACGAGGCGCGTATCGCCGGCAACCGGCGGGATCTGGATGACCTGCGTACCGAGTTTGACAACTTCGATCCCGATCTGGAAGGCGTGGCCCGTTACGCAGCCGACGGTTCGATCGATATGGACGGCGGCAAGGTACGCGGCGTGGCAGCGGGCGATATCAGTTCGGCGGGGAGCACCGATGCTGTGAACGGTGGGCAGTTGTTCGTCACCAATCAGCGCCTGTCACAGGTTGAAGAGACGGCTAGGTACATAGCTATCGGGCAGGATGACGAAAGTATTGACGCCAAGGCAGGAGAGTTTTCAGTAGCCATTGGTGATGGCGCTGAGGCTGGTGAAGGCACTGATGGAGCAACTGCTATAGGAGCTTTCTCTAGAGCTAGAGGAAAGGGATCTGTCGCCTTAGGGCGCGCGTCGTTCGTCGATAGCTCTGCCGAAAATGGGTTCGCTCTGGGTATCGGGTCATCGGTTCATAGCAATGAAGGCGTAGCGCTTGGCGGATTTGCAAGAATTGAGGCGGGTGCAGAGTATTCAGTTGCATTGGGCGCATCATCGACCGCGACCGAAGAGAATGTGGTTTCTGTTGGAAACCTGACTAGGAAGCGACGAATCGTCAATCTGGCTCGAGGGCGGGGGGCTGAAGACGCCGTCACTGTGGGGCAGCTCGGTGACTCATTAACAGCACTGGGAGGGGGGGCGGCCATTGATCCGGGCGGAAACATTATCCTTCCAACCTACAGAATGCAGGGCGGAAGCCAGAACAACGTTGAAGACGCCCTTAATGTTCTCGACGGCGCGGTGCTCACCGCTGGCACCCGGGTTGATCGGGTCGAAGACCAACTGCGCTCGGCGTTCCAGGAAAGCCCCGCAACCCGCAGCGATGGTCTGGGCCAGCTCAACCTCGCCGGCGCCAACGGCATGGTGCTGGGCAACGTGGCCAACGGCCTGATTGCCCCGGGCAGCCGCGATGCGGTCAACGGCGGTCAGCTGCATGCCATGGAGCAGCGCCTGGACGGTCGCATCGATGGGCTGGAGCAGCGCGTTGATGCCACGCCGGAGGGCAGGGCGCTGGCGTCGGCCAGTGCACCCACGCCGCCGGCTGCGCCGGAGGCCGAGGGCCCTGCCGGTGCATCGGGTGAACCGGCGGCGGCTTCCGCAGGCCGTGCCGGTGGCGGCATCGCCAGTGCTGATGGTGGTGGCTCGCCTGCGCCGGCCGACGCGCCGGCGCCGACCCCACAGGTGAACACCGCCGATCTGGAGAAGATGCTGGCCCGCGCCAACGAGTACACCGATGGGGCGATCAGCAATTTCGAACGCCGCCTGGACAAGATGGACAAGCGCTTCAACCGCATGGCGGCGATGAGCAGTGCGCAGAGCGCGATGGCGATGAACACGGCGGGCCTGGCGACGTACAACCGCCTGGGCGCTGGCGTGGGCTACAGCGATGGCGAGTCGGCACTGGCGGTCGGCTATCAGCGGGTGCTCAACGAGCGTGGCTCGGCCACCTTCAGCCTCAACGGGGCGTTCACCAACAGCGGTGAGCAGAGCGTGGGCCTGGGTGTAGGCATCGGCTGGTAATCCTCCCGGCCCATTGCAGGGATACACCGGCGCTCCCCGGTCCGTCATTGCGGACCGGGGAGTTTCTTTTTGTGTCGTGCCGTGCGGGCCCGGGCGGGCAGGTGCCACGCCGCCGTGGGCTCAGGTGCCTGGGTCCATCTGCGCCAGCAGGCGGTCGATCTCGTCCAGGTCCGCGGCGCCCGGGTCGCCGTTGATGGCATGGTGCTTCAAGCAGCCGTCGATCTGGTCCAGCGTGACCAGCGTGGCCGCATCCCCGACCATCGAGGCCGCCCCGCGGATGCGGTGGCTCATCCCCAGCGCCCGCCGCCATTCGTGGGCCACGATGGCCTCGCGCAGTGCGGCAACATCCTGGGGGATCTGCGTGCGATACACCGCCAGCACATCCAACGGCGTCGCCGCCGCCGGCCGCAGGGCCCTGGCCGGATTCATCGCCGTGCAGTGCGTGGCCACATCAAACGCAGGCCAGTCGATGGGCTTGCACAACGTCGCTGCGATGCCCGCGGCCCGGTAGCGGAGTGGACGGGTGACGTCGGGTGATGCCGAGATCGAGACCACTCGGGCGCCCAGCCACGCGCGCGTCCGCTCCAGGGCGCGGATCGCCTCGATTGTTTCCAGGCCGCTGGCATCCGGCAGTGCATCGTCCAGGGTGATCAGGTCGAAGGGGCCGGCCTGCGCCAGTTGCTGCAGTGCCTCATGGCGACTGGTGGCGCAGCGCACCTCGAACCCGCGCTCGCGCAGCCGGTGGCTGATGACGTCGGCGATCAGTGGCTGGTCTTCGATGACCAGGGCGCGCGCGGGCCGGTCGTTGTGGTCGGACAGGTGGCCGGGCAGGGCCGGCGCCGGCTCCGTGCGCCGCTGCGCGGGCAGGGTGGCGGTGAAGGTGGACCCCACGCCTGGTTGGCTGCGCACGGTGATCTGCCCGCCCTGCGCCGTGGCGATGCGGCGACACAGGGACAGCCCCAGCCCGGTCCCGCCGCGCTGCCGGCCGTCACGGGTGGTGCTGAAGGCGCCGAAGATGTCGTTCAGATCTTCGGCGCTGATGCCTTCGCCGGTATCACTCACACGCAGCACCATCCGGCCGCGCTCGCCCACGCCCGCCTCGAATCTCAGGCGCACCGACACGGTTCCGGCATCGCAGAACTTCACGGCGTTGGAAATCAGATTGCTGGCGATGTGGCGCAGGGCGCGGGTGTCGCAGCTCGCGTGCTCCAGCACCGGCTGGTCGAGATCGAACAGCAGGGCGGTGCCCTTGGCCGCGGCCACCGGCCGGGATGCGCTCAGGCAGCCGGCCAGTACGGTGGCCGCGCCGGGCTGCCACTCCACGGGTGCATGGCTGTGGCGATCCAGGAACATGAATTCCAGCGCATTGGCCAGGGTGTGGTGCAGGGAAGAGGTGGCCGCGCGGGCGGATGCGATCACGGGCGCGGCGGCCGGGGTGGGGACGGTGGATTCAATCAGGTCGATGGCGGAAATGACCGAGGCCACGCCATTGCGCACTTCGTGATTGACCAGGGTCAACATGCGCGCCGTGCTGGCCTGCAGCGCCGCGGTCGCCCGCGCATTGCGGTAGGCCTGGATGATCACGAAGGCCGCACCAAGGATGGACAGCACCAGCACGATGATCGGTGTGCGATAGAAAGAGAGGACGGCATGGAGAGTGGGAGGCGAGCGATACAGGGCATCCATCCACCGGCCGACCAGATCCTGCTGGGTGTCCAGTGGCAACGAGCGGAACGCCTGATGGGCCCGGTCCATCTCGGCGGCACGCGCAGGATGGGAGGCGACCCGGATTCGCACGGAGGGGCCATCGCTGGCCGGATGCACCGCCAGCGTGGTGCTGTTGCCCCGTCGTGCGAGCGGAATCAGGATAGCGTCCATGCCCAGCGCCGCGTCCACGGTGCCGCTGTCCACCGCGGCCACCATGTCTGCCGCGGCAGGCAGAGGAATCACCTCGATCGCGGGGTGGTGAGCGGCGAGATAGCCGTGGTACTCCCCGTTGCCGATCACGGTGACACGCTTGCCCTCCAGGGAAGACAGGGCCCGCACGGGGGAGCTGCTGCGGGTGAGCAGGACCGAGTCGCCGGCATAGAAGACCGGTGAAATCACCGTGGCCCTGGGCAACAGTGCCGTGGTGCCCGGCAGCGCGAACGCCAGCCCGTCCACCTCCTGCTGCGCAAGCAGGCCGAGTGCGTCGCTGAAGGTGGTGGCGCCGGCCACCTGGATCTTGATGCCTGAGAGTGCCTCCACCGCCTCCACGTAGGCACGTGCACCGCCCAGCGAGGAAGGCCCGCCCAGCCCGTACGGGCCGCCCAACTGCGGGCCGGCGGCCAGCACGAAGGGCGGCTGCCGATCCGAATGAGCGGGGAACAGCGTAAGCAGCAGCGCCCCGGCGGCGAGGAGGATGGTCGCCAGCAGGCTGGCCTGCAACGCGACCCGACGTTTACCCGCGATGTTTTTCATGTAAGTACGCTCGCACCCGATCCACGCACAAGAACGGCACCGGCAAGGCGCCGACGGTGCTGTGGAAGCTGGTGCGCGCAGCCACGAATCCAGCCTTGCACGACACCAGGAGGCGCTCAATGTGCGTTTCCGACGATGGGGTGTCGTATCCGGCACGAGGCGCTCGGTCTGCGCAGTGCGTCTCGCAGGCCTCCACGCGCCCTTCACGGCGATTGGCTCGATCGGCATGGCAGTCGAAGCTCATCAACGTGCATCGCGCAGCTGGCGACGATGCGATCGGTCAGCTGCCTGCATCACCTTGGACACTCGCACCGTCCTCACGATCGTTCCACGCGTTGCTGCGTGTGCGCCACCTAAGCTGGCATTCCCGTCGCGAAGTTTCTTTTCCCATGACCACAGCACTACATGATCTGGACGCCCTTGAACCCATCGATATCGATGCGCTCAAGGCACAGGGTGTGCCGCCGGTCGCCCAGTACCTGGTGGACCAGGAAAAATTCGTTCTATTGGGCGGCAAGCGCGGCATCTACCGCTTGGCCGGCGCCGATACGGCGTGCTACTTCACCAGCCTGGACCAGATCCGGCTTCACCTGCTGGGGCAATCATTGACGCGGCTGACGGTGGAGCTGGCCTGAGCGCTCAGATCCCGCCATGGCGAGGCAGCGGCGCAGGCACGTTCAACTGGCCACCGGCTGCCACATAGGCCGCCAATGCTTCGCCTTGACTGAGCAGATGGCGGTTCATCATCTGCTCGGCGGCTTCGGCATCACGGTTGCGGATGCATGCCATCAAGGCGCGATGCTCGGCCAGTGACTGGGCCATGCGGCCCGGCGTGAGCAACTGGCGGCCGCGATGCATCTTCAGGATGCGATGCAGGTCGTGGGTGACGCGGATCAGCCACGGGTTGCCGGCATGGGTCTGCAGGCTTTCGTGGATCAGATAGTTGTTGCGGTAGTACTCGGCCAGGTCGCCCGCGGCTGCGGCGACTTCCATGGCATCGTGCAGCGCCTGCAGCTGGACCACGCCCGCTTCATCGATGCGCTTGACCGCCTCATGCACGCAGCGGCCTTCCAGCATGGCCATCACCGGAAAAAGCTGGTTGAGATCTTCCAGGGTCAGCCGGGTGACCCGGCTGCCGCGGCCCGCATCGAGCTGCACCAGGCCTTCAGCGGCCAGCAGCTTCAGGCTCTCGCGCAGCGGGGTGCGGCTGATGCCCAGTTCTTCGGCGAGCAGCGGCTCGTCGATCCATTCACCCGGTGGCAGCTCGTAGTCGTAGATCTTCTGGCGCAGCCGCTCGGCCACTGCTTCATAAAGCGGCACGCGTTTCTTGGACAGGCGGGGACCAGGGGCCAGGGGCATGGCAGGGCTTCATGGGCAGGTGTGCAGCATTCTACCGGGTCATGGCGGGCCTGCCGGTGCAGACCCGCCGTGCGCTTACATCCAGCCCGGCACGACGAACAGCAGCCATGCCAGCAGCGGACCGAAGGCCACCACCAGGCCGCTGTAGACCAGGAAGCGACGGAACAGGGCTTCGCGCTCTTCCTTCGCCGCCGAGGCGACCACCAGTGCGCCGTTGGTCGAGAACGGGCTGACATCCACCACGGTGGAGGAGATCGCCAGTGCGCAGATCACACCGGCAGCGCTGAGATGCCCCTGCATCAGGAACGGCACCGCCAGTGGAATCGTGGCGCCCAGCACCGCCGCCGAGGAGGCGAACGCCGAGACGATGCCACCGACGTAGCAGACCAGCAGCGCGCCCAGCAGCGGGATGCCGATCGCACCCACGCCATGGCCGATGTAGTCCACCGCGCCGGCCTGCTGCAGTACGGCCACGTAGGTAACCACGCCGCTGATCAGCAGCACGGTCGACCAGCTGATGCCATCCACCGCGCCCTTCTGCGAGTTCGGCGAGAGCAGGGCCAGCACCACCGCGACGGTGATCGAGACCAGGCCGACGTTGAGGTTGTAGACCAGGGCCGCGATGCCCAGCCCGAGCAGGCCGATCAGGGTGAACACGCGCTCGCGGTTGATGCGCACGTCATCCAGCGCATCCGGATCATTGGAGAGCGTGCCACCGCCCGCCGAGACCAGGGCGCCGTGGCCTTCGATCGCAAACTGGCGCGAGGACGCCTGGCTGCCGGCGATCAACGGCTCGGTCGCGGTTGGTGCGCGACGCATCAGGGCCAGCCCGCCAAAGGCGAAGAAGCAGATGATCCCCATCAGCAGGTTGAAGCCCAGGCTGGTCAGGAACACGGCCATTTCCGTGACTTCCAGGCCAGCTTTCTGCACCACCTGGTTGGTGATGCCGCCATACACGCTGATCGGCGAGAAGCCACCTGCCTGCGCGCCGTGGATCACCAGCAGGCCCATCATCAGCGGGTTGATCTTGTACTGCTTGGCAAAGCGCAGCGCGACCGGGCCGATGATGGCCACTGCGGCCGGGCCGAGCGCACCGAAGGCGGTCAGCACCGCGGTGACGACGAACATCACCCACGGAATGGCGACGATATGCCCGCGCACCGCCTTGACCGCCCAATGCACGAGCAGATCGATGGTGCCGTTCTTCTGCGCGATGGCGAACAGGTAGGTGATGCCGACCAGGGTCAGGAACAGGTCGCCCGGGAAGCCGGCCAACACCTCCTTGCCCTCCATCCCGACGAACAGGCCGCCGATGATGAAGGCCAGCGCGAATGCCACGGCACCCATGTTGATGGGCAGGGCCGTGGCCACGATGAACATGATCACCAAGCCGATGATCGTTGCGATTTGCGGACTCATGCGCCCTCCCGAGACACTTGATACGCGTGCAGCATGATGGCGACCCGCCATCGAGGGTTACGGGGTGCAACGGTTACCGGCGGACCCTCATGCGCGTGCGCATGCGCGGTCCACCCACTCCAGGACGCCCTCCAGCGTCTGGAAATCCTCGACGGAACGCGCCTCCTGCTGCGGGTGCATTTCGCGAACCCGGCGGCTGAGCGCCGCGCCCGGGCCCAGCTCCAGGAAGACGCGCCCACCGCGCTCGACCGCCTGCTGCAGCACGTCCTGCCATTGCACCGGCTGGGCGATCTGCGCCGACAACGTCGCCACGACACGGCTGACGTCACTGACCAGGCGGCCATCGATGCCGGCCAGCAGGCGCAACCGGGGTGCGTGCAGTGGGAGTGCGCGCAACGGCTTCTCAAAGCCCTGCGCCGCTGCGGCCAGCAACGGGGTATGCGCGGGCACGTCCACCGGCAGCGGGACGGTCCGGGCACCGTGGGCAGCCACGTCAGCGGCGACGGCCTCCAGCGCAGGCCGCAGGCCGCCGAGGACCACGTGATCGGGCCCATTGACGATGGCCAGGAACACCCCGTGCGTCACGCACAGACGTGCGATGCGACGTTCGTCCAGCCCGATCACCGCCAGCAGGCCGGCATCGGCCGGCGCTGCAGCGTCCATCAACCGGGCACGCTCGCGCGACAGGGCCAGGCAGGTGGCCGTGTCGACGCTGCCCGCCACCGCGTGCGCGGCCAGCTCGCCGGCGCTGTAGCCGGCGACGGCGGTGATGGGCGGCAGCTGCGTCTGCAGCGCCGCCCAATGTGCCAGCGCCGCGGCGCAGACCAGCGGCTGGGCCACTGCGTTGTGGAAGCGCGATGGGTCGGCCGCCAATGGTTCGACCGGTGCGCCGAGGAGCGCGCTGGCCAGATCGAGCACCGGCTGCGCCTGCGGATTCCCGCGCACCCGCTTGAACATATCCGGATGCTGGCCGCCTTGACCGGGACAGAGCAGGACCAGGCTCATGCGCGCTCCTGCAGGTGCAGGAACCATGCGCAGGCCAGCAGATCGGCACTGCCGCCCGGGCTGAGCCGACGTGCTTGGAATGCGTGGCACACCGGCCCCAGCCGTGCCCGCCAGCCGGATTCCAGCGCGCCGCCCTCGGCGAGGAAGCGACGTGCCTGCTGCTGTGCAAAGGCCAGCCCGCGTTCACCGCCGCGATGCAGGAGGTTGAGATCGGTAGTGACCGCGACGAGCGACATCAGTGTCTGCACCATCGCGGCCTGCCGGTCAGCGGTGGTGCGCAGAGTGGCCTGCAGGGTGGGCAGGGCGACCTCGCGCAGCAGCGGGAATCCCTGCGCCGCCTGTTCGCGCACGCCGGGGACGCCATGCCGCTGGCGGGCGCGCTGGCCAGGGCTGGCGCCGTTCAACGGTGCGGCGAGCAGCGCGGGCGCCCAGTACCCGCGTACCGCATGACAGACCGCAGTGCCTTGAGGCGCAGCATGCTCGACATGACGCAGACGCGCGGACGCGGCGACCAGCAGGCCGAGACTGAAAATCGCGCCGCGATGGGTGTTGATGCCACCCGTCGCCCGCAGCATTGCGGTTTCCGCCTCGATGCCGAGCATGCGCAGATGATCGAACGGCGCGCTGTGCGCACCGGCGGCGGCGACCGCCACGAAGTAGCCACGCAGCGCGAACAGGCTGCGCAGGAAGGTGGCCGCGTCCATGTCATCGTGGCTGCCGCGGCTCCATGGCGTGACCAGCCCGGGTTTGGGGGCGCAGGCCAGTTCGGCATGCAGGCTGGTGATCGCCATCCGGGCCAGCCGATGCGCAGCCGCCGTGGGGGAGGGCGGTGGCAACGGGACGGGGCGGGGCACGGCGTTCATGCGGCCACCGGCTGCGTGAGCAGGGCATCGCGTGTGGACAACCAGCAGGCGTCATCCGCTTTGACGAGGAGGCGGGCGGCATCGCCGGTGTACTCGCGCCAGCTCACGGAACGCCCGGCGGGGAAGCGCAGCTCGCCATCGATGCGCAGGCCGTGCTCGCGTTCCCAGCGCCGCATGCGTTCGGTGAGCGCCGCGGCATGCGCGTGATCGGTGATCTCCCAGAGCAGGTCCAGATCGGAGCCGGCGTGCAGATACGGCAGGCCGGTCAGGCCCTGCCAGGCGAAGCTGCCGAACACGCGGGGCGGTCGGGTGGGTTCGAGCAGGTCGGCCAGCAAAGGGCGCAGTGCATCGCGCCAGGGGGCGGACAGTGCTTCGGCGACCTCGGCCAGCAACGGCGGCGGTGCGGTGCGCTGCACGTGGATGCGTTCGACCCGCAGAGACAGCCGCTGGCGCCGCTCGGCCAAGGGCAACGGCACGCCCAGCCGCAGCTGATCGCCATCAGTGACCGGATCGCGTCGCGCCACGACAAAGGGCAGGCGCGCTTGGGCCCACGCCCGCAGGCGCGCATCCGCGCCCGGGGTCAGCACCTGCCACGGTGCCTGCGGAGCGAGCCAGACCAGGTCGTGACGGCGCATGGTTCAGGCCTCGCCTGCGGCCACGGCAGCGGCGACATCGCGCGCCAACAGGCGGCCACCACGCTCGGCGCCACGGGCGCGACGCTGATCGCCGGAGACAGGCGCGTGGAGCGCATCGACCAGGGCCTGCGCCAGATCGCCCTCCCAGACGGCCTCCACCGCGCCCATGCGTACGTAGTTCTCCACGCCCGGCGCGAACACCGGCGAGCTCTGGCTCAGCGCCTGCAGTTTCTCAAGCGGCTGTTTGGTGACGCGTGCCATCGCGCGCAGATCCATCACGCGCACCTGCGCTTCGGGCAGGGCATAGATGCGGTCGGCCATCAGCCCGAACGACAGGAAACCGCCGCTGACGGATTCACCGTAGACCAGGCTGACCAGCGGCGCACCGCGGCGGCGGGCCAGATCCAGCGTGCGGGCCAGGTGCGCGAAGTAGCTGTTGATGCCGAGCATTTCATCGCGGCGCGCCAAACGCTGACCGGCGGTATCGACGAGCATCACGATCGGTCGCTGCGGATGCGCGCGCGTGCTGGCCATCACGGTGGCGGCCAGCGCCAGTGCGTGATCGACACCCACCTCCAGCTTGTTGGCGGTGCCGATGACGGTGACGTCGCCGGCAGCGGTGGTGGCCGTACCGCCCAGTACATCGTCATCGCGGGTGACCGCATGGCCGAGCGGGAACAGCGCATCCAGCAGCGGGGTCAGTTCCATGGCAGGCTCCTATCCTTGACGGCATCAAGGAAGTCAGCGGTGTCCAGCAGGGGCAGCCGCCCGGCATCGGCGATGCCCTGCAGCGTCCAGACCTCCAGGCCATCGCGGCAGCCGCCATAGGCCTGCAGCCGCGCGCCCAGCTGGGCGTGTGCCTGATCGAGGGCCTGCAACGGGTCTTCGGTCTCTGTGTGGGCGTCGATGAGTGACAGTGCCGCCTCGGTAAACGCCTCGATGCGATCCGGCACCAACTGCACCGCGTCGCCGATCAGATAGCGGTGTTTGCCGCCGGTCACGCGCCACACCAGGGCACGGTCGCGCGAGTCGAACTCTTCCACGCCGCGTACGGTCTCGATCACTTCCGGGCCGGACAACGAGAGACGGCCTTCTTCGGACATCACCACCGCCGTGCAGCAGCGGGCAACGATGCCCATCCCACCGAAGGCCCCGTTGCCGCTGCCGATCAGGGCGAACACGGGAATCCCGGCGGCACGGGTGGCCAACACCGCCCGCATGATCTCGGAGATGGCGACCAGGCCGGCGTTGGCTTCATGCAGCCGCACGCCACCACTGTCGAGCAGCAGCAGCACCGCCTCCGGGCGCACCGCAACGGCACGCTCCAGCAGCCCGGTGAGCTTGGCGCCGTGCACTTCGCCGACGCCACCCCCCATGAACTGGCCCTGCTGCGCAGCGATCAGGACATGACGACCGCTCAAGCTGCCCGTGCCCACCACAATGCCGTCATCGAAGGCACCGGGCTGATCCAGCTGGGCCAGGTGTGGGCTGATGATGCGGCGGGCCGGGCCCACGAACTCGCTGAAGCTGCCGGCATCGAGCAGTCCGTGGATACGCTCGCGCGCATCGGCCTCGTAAAAGCTGTGACTGCTCACGCGGCGTCTCCTTCCTGCAGGGTTTCCAGCGCCTGCTGCAGGCGCAGGCTGACCACCGCCGGTGTCGCGCCGGCATCGTTGATCGACAACCGCACGTTGCGCAGCGGGTGGCGCGCCGCAAAGTCGGCCAGCACGGCCTGCCAGATGGTGTCGAAGCCGGTGGCCGAAGTGATCACCTCGATCTCCATCGCACCGTCCAGCGGGGTGGGTTCGATCAGCACTTCCAGATTGCCCGAGGCGACCACGCCGACCAGCGCGTGATGGTCGCGCTCGGTGAGATCGTGCTGCCCGGGGAAGCGATAACGCAGGGTTTCCATGGCGTGCCCCTTACCAGTTGCGGAAGCGTTTGGGCGGGTTGTACAACCCACCGGACCAACGCACGAGATCCTTGACCGAGCGCGCGGCAAGCAGGTCTCGGCTGGCGTCGCGGGTGCGGATGCCGAGGTCTTCCGGGCGGCGGATGATGCCGCGGTCGCGCAGGTTCTCGACCATCGCGCGGTCACGGCCCAGGCCGACCGCGGTGTAGCCCGCCACGCCGCGGATCGCCTGTTCGCGTTCCTCCGGGCTGCGGCACAGCAGCAGATTGGCGATGCCTTCTTCGGTCAGTACGTGGGTGACGTCATCGCCGTAGATCATCACCGGCGGCAGCGGCATCTGCGCGCGCTCGGCCAGCTCCCAGGCATCGAGGCGGTCGACGAAGGCCGGCGCCATGTGCTCGCGGAAGGTTTCCACCATCTGCACGACCAGCTTGCGCCCGCGTGGCATCTGCCCGGGCAGCGCCGCCTCTTGGCCGGCCTTGAGCCAGGCCGGGCTGGCATGGCGGCGGCCGCGGGCATCCGAGCCCATGTTGGGCGCGCCGCCGAAGCCGGCGATGCGATCACGGGTGGCGGTGGAACTGTTGCCCTGCAGATCGATCTGCAGCGTGGAGCCGATGAACATGTCGCAGGCGTACAGACCGGCGGTCTGCGAGAACGCGCGGTTGGAGCGCATGCTGCCGTCGCTGCCGGTGAAGAACACATCCGAGCGCGCTTCGATGTAGCGCTCCATGCCCAGCTCGGAGCCGAACGAATGCACGGACTGGACGAAGCCCGATTCAATCGCCGGGATCAGTGCCGGATGCGGATTGAGTGCCCAGTGCGTGCCTATCTTGCCCTTCAGCCCCAGTGATTCGGCATACGTGGGCAGCAGCAGCTCAATCGCCGCGGTATCGAAACCGATGCCGTGGTTGAGGCGCTGCACGCCGTACTCGGCGTAGATGCCCTTGATGGCCATCATCGCCATCAGCACCTGGATCTCGGAGATCTGCGCCGGGTCGCGGGTGAACAACGGCTCGATGTAATTGGGGCGCGGCGCCTCGGTGACGAAGTTGACCCAATCGGCCGGGATGTCGACGCGGGGGAGGGTGTCGACGATTTCGTTGACCTGTGCGATCACGATGCCGCCCCGGAACGCGGTGGCCTCGACGATCACGGGGGTGTCTTCGGTATTCGGGCCGGTATAGAGGTTGCCGTGACGGTCGGCGGCCTGGGCGGCGATCAGTGCGACCTGCGGGGTGAGATCGATGAAGTAGCGGCCGAACAGTTCGAGATAGGTGTGGATCGCCCCGATCTCGATCCGGCCCTCGGCGACGAGATTGGCCAGCCGGCCGCTCTGCGGACCCGAGAAGGAGAAGTCCAGGCGCTGGGCGATGCCGCGCTCGAAGACGTCCAGGTGCGAGGGCAGGGAGAGCACGGATTGGACCATGTGCAGGCCGTGGACCTGCGCGGGATCGAGCTGGGCCAGGCACTCGGCGAGGAAATCGGCCTGCTTCTGGTTGTTGCCTTCCAGGCAGACCCGGTCGCCGGGTTCGAGCACGGTATGCAGCAGGCGGGGAACCTCGGCATGGGGCAGCAAGCGCCCGAGCCCGGCATCGGCGGCCCGCTGCAGCCTTGCCTGGCGGCGATCCGCTAGCGTGTTCCAGTCTCGAGCCATCTGCCGCCTCTTCATAATTACGCTGTAATTACAAAGCTATCACCCGAGTTTGGCCGGGGCAAGAGGCCTGATGAGGCCAGTTCTGGGCCTGTCGTATTCAGTTAGAGCCGACTCCCCTGGCCATCCTCAGCGTCAATGCGCCGAGCGTCGCGGCATCGTTGCTGAGCGGGATGGCTGGCGAACGCGCAGGCATGTTTGTTCAAAGCGGGCAATACCTTGCTGGCGCGACCTCGGCTCAGCGTTGCTCGGGGCAATGTCGTGCGGCCATCAAGGCACGCAGATGGAACGCCTGGATCAGCCCGCTCCCTTTCCCGCACGCGGCCGCCGCGGCTTCGCCCCCCGCGGCACCACTTTCGGCGTCGCCACCAGCACGCCCCACTGATGCAGGTGCTCCATGCCCGACAGCGCATCCAGGTACGCCATGAAATGCGTCAGGTAGCCGGGCGAGGTCTCTTTCATCAGCGTCAGGGCGCGATGGACCAGTACACCGGAGTTCAACGGCCCACCATTGGTGGGCATCTGGGCCAGCGATTGCTTGAGCTGGCTGGCATTGCGAAGCCTGGCCCACGTCGCCCGGACCTCACCCAGCACCGGCAAATCCGGATACGCAGCATTGTGCTGCCCCGTTAATTCCGTGACCAGCGCCTGCAGACCGATGCGTCCCGATGACAGGCCCGGCGCGGTCACTACCGATGCCGACGCCTCGGCAACCCGCTCGGCGTAACCCGCGACCAACGCATCCAGCTTCCGTTGCAACAGCGCCCGCACCTCACCGTCATGCGCTTGCATGCGGGCATGCAACGCCTCGATCATCGCAAAACGCGTGCGGTCCAGCCCGTCGAGCTTGTCCGCTCGCCAGTTCTCGAGAATCTCAGCGGTTGCGACAGGGTTACGGGGCATCCGCGGCCTTGCTCGCCTTGGGTTTCGGGATCGGGGCGATTTCGACGCGGCGGTTCTTGGCGCGGCCATCCTCGTCGGCGTTGGAACTCACCGGCTGCTCCGAGCCAAACGCTGCGGCAAACACCGCATCCGACGGCACGCCTTCGGCGATCAGGGTGCGGGTCACGGTCAATGCACGCTCGGCGGAGAGTTCCCAGTTGTCGGCGAAGCGCCAGTTGCCATCGCGCACCTGCTGGTCGTCGGTGAAGCCACTGACCATCAGGATCTCCTCGCGCGCGGCCAGGTAGCCTTTCAACGGCCCGGCCAGACTCTCGAGGACGTCGGCACCTTCCGGCTGCAGCTGATCCGAGTTCAACGCGAACAGCACATTGCCGCGGATGCCGATGCGGCCATCCACCAGCGTCACACGCCCGGCCGCGAGCGGGCCGGCCAAGGCCTGCTCCAGCGTCTGGCGGCGCTGCACTTCGGCCTGGCGCTGCTTGACCTCTTCATCCAGCCGGTTGGTCAGCTCCAACTGCAGCGCGACCACGCCGACCAGGATCAGCACGAACGCACCGAGCAGCACCGACATCAGGTCGCCGAAGGCGGCCCAGATCGGCGCGCCTCCGTCGGCCTCGACTTCGATCTCGTCGCTCATGCAGAGGCGGCCCCGGCCTTGCTGCTGCGGCGGCCCGCCAGCTGCTGCAGTTCATCGATGATCTGCTTCTGCGACAGCACGCTGAGATCGATCACCTCACGCGCCTGGGCCACGTAATAGGCCAGCTGCTCGTCACTGCGGGCCAGCGAACCATCCAGCGAGGCGGCGATCTGGGCCAGGCGCTCGTTGAGGCCGTCGCTGGCAGTGCCGAAGGACTGCACGGCGCTGCCGAGCGCATCGGCCAGGCTCGCTACTTCCACCGCACTGCCGGTGACCTGCGCGGCCACGCTGCCGAGTTTGCCGGTCTCGGCTTCGATGTGGTCGGTGAAGCGCGTGCCAACGCGGTCCATCAGCTCGGCCGAGGTCGAGACCAGGGCATCCACGGCGACGCGCTGCTCGTTGGCGGCGTGGTTGACCGCATCCAGCAGGGTCTCCACGGTCGCCAGCAGACGGCTGCGTTCTTCCAGCGTGGCGGTGTCGCGGACCAGACTGTCGGACAGTTTGCTGCGCAGTTCGGCGACCACATCGGCCGCGGCCTTGGGCGCTTCCGACGCCGCCTGGACCAGGCGCGAGATCTCGCTGATCGTCTCGCTGGCGTGCGCCTGTGCCTGCTGGGTGATGTCGTTGGCGGTGCGGGCGAGGGTGTCGCAGATCTCCTGCTGACGGCTGGCGACACTGGCGCCGGTCTGCTCCCAGCGTTCGCCGAGGCTGGCGCTCATGCCGGTGAAGGCCTCGGTCCACGCGTTCAGACGCTGCTGATCGCGCGCTTCCAAGGCGTCCTGGAGCTGGGCATGGGACTGCTGCATCGCCTCGCCGAGCGACACCGCCTGGGCCTGCAGCGTCGCGGCGGCAGCATCCAGCGCGTGCTGGTGACGCGCGCTCACTGCGGTCGCAGCGGCATCCTGGCGGGCCAGCGCCTGCTGCCAAGCATCGGCAATCTGCGCGGTGGTGGCCTCCATGCGGCTGCCGACCGCGTCGATCAGGCCGGCGGCCCGGGCGTCATGCGTTTCGGTGAAGCGGGACAGCGCGCTGCGCAGGTCGGCAGTCAGCGCAGCATGGGTCTGCTGCTGCGCGGCCTGGGCATCCTGCCAGCGCGTCGCGGTCGTGTTGAGCTCGGCCGAGACCGCCTCAAGCAAGGCGCTGGAGCGCTCGCCATGCTGCTCGGCGAACGTGGCCAGCGCATTGCGCAGCTCGGTCGCCATGGCTTCATTGGTCTGCTGCTGTGCGGACTGGGCAGCCTGCCAACCGTCAGCGGTGCTGACCAGCTTCGCGGAGACCGCATCGAGCAGGCCAAGCGCGCGTTGATCGTGCTGCGCGGCGAATCCGTCCAGCGCGACGCGCAGGTCGGCGGTCAATGCGGTGTTGGTCTGCTGCTGGCTGTCCAGTGCGGCCTGCCAGGTCGCGGCGGTCGCGACGCGGCTGGCGTCGAAGCCCTCGGTCAGGCCGGCCAGCTGGCGCTGTACTGCCTCGGTCACCGTCTCGTGCATGGCGGCGTTGGCGCGGGCGATGCCGGCCAGGGTGGTGTCCATCACCGGCTGCAAGGCCGCGCCAACCGTGCGTGCGCTTTCGGCGACGCTGTCCTTGAGTGACTGCTCGATCGCGGCGGTCAGGCGCGCGTATTCTTCGTCGGCCTTGGCATGGAAGTTCTGCTGGTTGGTCAGCAGCCGCTCGCCCGAGGCGCTGCTCTGCTGCTCGATCGCGGCCGTCATGGCCTGCAGCCGATCCACCAGCGCGGGCATGAGCTCGGCCTGCTGCTGCAGCAGCCGGAAGGCTTCATTGCGCTGCCAGGACTGGGAATGGGTGTGCAGGGTGGTGGCGATCTCCACGTCCAGCCGCTGCACCGCTTCCAGCCGTTCACGCCGGCACAGCGCCGAGAGCAGGCCCAGCATGGCGGAGGTGGCGACACCGGCAATCGAGGTGCCGAAGGCGACCGCAAGGCCTTCCACCGGCGCACCCAGCGAGCCGCGGATCGCCTGCAGGTCGGTCGCGCTTTCCAGCGCCAGTCCGGTGCCGCGCAGCGTCGCCATCATGCCGAGCAGCGTGCCGAGCATGCCCAGCAGCACCAGCAGGCCGACCAGGTACGGCGTCAGCACCGGGCCGGGCAGGGCGACGCGCTCGCCTTCCACGCGCAGGCGCACGGCATTGCGCAGGCTGGGATGCAGCTGGCCCAACCAGGTGGCGAGCCCGGCGCTGGCGGCGCCCGCACTGGCGCTGGCCGCCGCCAGCGAGGCGGTCGCCTGCCGGTAGCGATACAGCTCGAGGCCACCGGCGAGGTAGCAGACGGCGATCAGCGCGGCGACAGCGAAACCGACCGGATTGGTGCTGGCATAGCCCGCCCCGATCCAGCACACCGCCACAAGGCCAAGCAGGAAAACAACGTAGTGAAGACTGGTTCTGAACATGACGTCCCGGTTAGTGGGTGCGAAGCGCTGCAAGCAGGCCTTCGATCGGTTGAAAACGGATATCCAGCTCGGCCAACAGCAGGCTCTGCATGTCGCGGCGGAACACCTCGAGCCAGGCATCGTCGGTGCCGGCCTCGCGCAGGCGTTCGAAATGCACCCTCAGCAGCACCGGCACCTTGGCCAGCAGGCTGTACTCCCGCGCGCTCAGGGTCTGCTCCATCAGCGCGTCCACCTCGGCCAGCCGCGCCATCTCGGGCGAGCGGCGGGTCAACATGTCGCGCAGGCGCCCGCGCAGACGGCTGGTGGCGCTGAGCATGGCGCGCTGGAGGGTGAGATAGCGCTCGCCGTACACGGTGTATTCGATAGCGGCGGCAGCACCGTCGGCGTCAACCACCCGGCGAGGCGGCTTGGTGGTCTCAGGTTCCTGAACAATACTCGCCTCCAGCGCCGCGCGAAGGCGTTGGCACTCGGCGTCCTCGTCGGCATCGAAGTCCGGCCCCTCGACCGCGGCCGGCAGCCGGCCATCGAGCGCCTTGGACAACGTCACCGCCCGCGTCCAGTCCACCCACTCGCTGAGCCGGTCTGACAGGGCAGGGCCCGTCGAGGACAGGTTGCTCTCAGCGAGGCGGGCCAGCAGCCGGATGAAGGCCGGGCCCGGGACAGGCGTCCGTTGCGCGGTTTTGGCCATTGTTCCGGTTAAAACGATGAATTTTACACCGTAATGACCGGTAGCCGCCCGGCGCCGGGGTTCAGGCTCGGCCGGCCCTCACTTCGCCAGCAGGGGCCAGTAACCGTCCAGTTGCCTGCGCTGGCGGGCGGTGAGTTCACCGCCCAGCGCCGTCCTGAGCCGGTCTGCTTCAGCGCGGCGGCCGGCCCGAATCGATTCACGCGCCAGCTCCAGGTGGGCGCGTTGGCGCACGCTGAGGTTACCGAAGGGGTCGAACCAGGAATCCAGACGGCGGATATCCTTCACCCCGGTCCAGGTGAATCGTGCCTCGCCGGCGATGGCCGCAATCTGTCTGTAACGCCCGATCGCCTCGGCGCGACTGATGCGGCCCTGCAGCAGGTCCAGTCGTGTCGCCAGCAACTGCACCTCAGCGGCAGCACCACTCCCGGACAGGGCGTCCACCGTTTCGCGCAGGAATGCGTCGTCGCGGTTGCCTGTTTCTGCCTGTCTGCCGAGCAGGTTGAAGCTGGCGACCGCGAAGCGGTACGCCGGCAGTTCCCGTTGGTGGACATCCGCATCGTTCGGGGCACCCAGGCTCGACGGTTGCACCACCACGATGCCGGGCTCATCGGCCAGCACAGCATCGATGTCGCGCTTGTGGAACTCACCGACCACCACGACCACGGTGCCGCCTGGATGCGCCCGCGCGGCGGCCGCGATGCGCTTGGCCTGCAGGAAGGTGCGATACAGGAACAGGCGACGTGGCAGGTCCTGTGCGGTACGTGCCGCTGGGGTGAGGCTCCATTGCGTGGAGCGCGTCACATTGTGGGGATCGTCGGCATGGAAAAGCGTTCGGTGCAATTGCGCCGGCTCGGGGAAGGTCAGGAACTGTTGGAAGCCCCGGATCGGCCGGATTTCAGGAATCGCCTCCAGATCCATGCCGAAGCCCAGTTGGGCGTCTTCCGTCGAGGGATGCCAGTCGAAGGGGCACACGTCAATGTTGCGCTCCCGGGCGAACGGCACCACCACGTCCTGCACTTCGTAGGTGAACTCATAGAAATCGTTACGTGCAAATGCCTCCGGCGATCGCTCTATGCAGATGGCATCGGGCGCAGCGCGATCGAGGAACGCCGCCAGCACCGCGGGCCGATCCTCACGCGCCACGAGCTGCGCGGCATGGTCCACGCCCAGCACGATCACCTGTGTTGCTGTTTCAGGCGGCGCGCTCTTTGCAGGCAACGACAGCATTGCCACTACCACACCCACGACCAACATCCTGTTCATTACGGCTCCTGCGCACACGGTGTGTAGCGCAGGGTGGCAGGCTGCAGGACCGAATGCGGGTGCCAGAAGTTGTAGTCACGGCAACGGCGCGTGCGGGGAGACCAAGCCCTGCTCGCGCAGCGCGCTCCAGAATGCCGGCGGAATCGCGACCTCGGCCAACGCCAGATTCTCCGCGATACGGCTGGGCTGGCTGGCGCCCGGGATCACCGCCGCGACCGCCGGATGGGCGAGCGAGAACTGCAGCGCTGCGGCACGGATATCCACGCCGAACTGCGCGCACACCTGCTGCAGGCGCCCCACGCGATGCAGCACCTCGGCGCCGGCTTTCTGGTACTCATAGTGCGCGCCGCCGGCGAGAATGCCGGAGTTGTAGGGACCACCGACCACGACGCTGGCACCACGCGCTTCGGCCGCCGGCATCAGATTGGCCAGCGCTTCGTGGTGATCCAGCAGGGTGTAGCGCCCGGCGAGCACGAAGCCATCCGGGTCGGCCTGCTGCAGCGCCATCACGCAGGGCTCGACGCGGTTGACGCCCAGGCCCCAACCCTTGATGACACCTTCCTCGCGCAGCCGGGTCAGCGCGGTCGCGGCACCGGACATGGCCTGGTGGAACACGGCGCGCCAGTCATCGCCATGGAAATCCTTGGCCGGGTCATGGATCCAGACGATGTCGAGGCGGTCGGTCTTCAGGCGCTTCAGGCTCTCTTCGATCGCGCGCAGCGTGCCGTCGGCGCTGTAGTCGTAGACGATTCTGTTGGGCAGTCCGTGCTCGAACAGGCCTCCTTTCTCACCCAGATCACGCTGGGCGGTGTCTTCGGTTTCATCCAGCAGGCGACGGCCGACCTTGGTGCTGAGCACATAGGCATCGCGCGGATAGTGTTGCAGCGCTTCGCCTAGGCGCAGTTCGGCCAGGCCGGCGCCGTACATGGGGGCGGCGTCGAAGTAGCGGATGCCGTGGTCCCAGGCGGCGTGCACGGTGTCCAGTGCCTCCTGTTCGGGGATGGCGCGGTACATGTTGCCCAGAGGGGCGGTGCCGAAGCCGACGCGGCCGGGGAGATCAATGCGCATGCGGTGGGGTCCGAGGTTGCAGGCCAGGCAGTCTGCGCGCGGCGTTGGTCCGCAAACACCCGTCCAGCGGCGAAAGACAGTTGCCCTGGGCGCAAGGATCCCGGCCCGGCTGCGTAGCGTCTGCGGTGAGGCAACGATTACTCTGTGACCCGATCTCACAGGGGAGTGCGGAAGATGGGTTGGACCGGGAAGATCGCGCCGATGGCGCTGTGGTTGACCGCCAGCGGGACCGTCATGGCGGCCACGCCCGCACCTTCAGCCGCGGAGGGCGTGCGGAACGTCCCCGGTTTTGCCTTACCGCTCTCGCGCTATCTGAGCCCTGAAGCACAGGCGGCGATGCGCAGCGCGGTGGTCAACGGTGATCCCGTCGCAAAGATGGACAACGCCACCGTGCTCAAGGAATTGGCAGCGATCCGCAAGGGCGCGGACGCGTGGGCCTACGGAGAAATCCAGGCGCTGCGCGAGCGCTATCCGGTTGAGCTGCACCATGAACGCTGGAACGGGGTGCCGGTGGTGCGGGTCGAGCCGCACAGTGCACCCGCCGACCCGGCGCAGCGGCGGCTGCTGATCGAGCTGCATGGCGGCGCCTTCGTCTTCGGGCGTGCCGACAGTCTCGGCCTGCTCGAGGCGATCCCGGTGGCGGCAATGACCGGTGCCACGGTGGTGGCGGTGGAATATCGGCAGGGGCCCGAGCACCACTTTCCGGCCGCCAGCGAGGATGTCGCGGCGGTATATCGCGCCGCGTTGGAGAAAATGCCCGCGCAGCACATCGCCCTGTTCGGCTGCTCGGCCGGCGGCGTGCTGACCGGTGAATCGCTGGCGTGGTTCGACAAGGAGAAGCTGCCGATGCCGGCCGCGGCCGGGTTGTTCTGCGCCGGCGGCGATGCCCGTTACGGCGGCGACTCGCGCTATGTGGCCGCAGCGGTGACCGACGCCCTGCTGCCGCATGCCGATGGCACGCTGCCGATCATGGAAGATCTGTACTACGGAAAGGTCGATTTCCGGGATCCACTGGTGTCGCCGGTGTTTTCCGATGCGGTACTGGCCCGGTTTCCGCCCACGCTGTTCATCACCGCCACCCGCGCGGCCGAAATGAGCAACGTCGCCTACACCCATTCCCGACTGGTGGACCTCGGCCGCGAGTCGGACCTGCACGTCTGGGACGGCCTGGGCCACGCCTTCCACCTGGACGCGCGCTTGCCGGAAAGCCAGCAGGCCTACCGGGTGATGGCGCGCTTCTTCGCCAGGCACCTGCAGATGCCGCTGCCGGCATCCCCGGGGGAGTAGGGCGCACAGGGCCTGCATACGCTGTGCATACATCCGTATGCACGGTGCTTACATGCCGTTGCCTACGGTGGAACCCGAGTGCACCCGCGCTCGGTTTTCCCCATAAGGAGTAGATGATGAGTCAGCAGATTCCCGAAGGTACCCTGGTCGTTGTAGCCGATGGCGGCTCGGCCCGCGTGTTCACCAACGTTGGCACCGCGCACAAGCTGCAACTCAAGCAGGAGGGGGAACTGCAGCTGCAGGCCGTGAGCGATACCGGCGCATCCGGGCAGGGGCCGTCCGGCTCGGTGCCCCAGGAAATGTCGATTTCCCAGCTCAACGAGGCGACGTTTGCCAAGCAGGTGGCGGCGCAGTTGAACGAAGACGCGTTGAAGAACCGCTACGCGCACCTGATCCTGATCGCCGACCCGCAGACCCTGGGCCGTATCCGCCCGCTGCTGCACAAGGAAACCCAGGAGCGTCTGCTCAAGGATCTGGCCAAGGACTTCACCAACGCGCCGCTGGAGGATATCCAGCGCGCGCTGTCCTGAGAATCGCCCATGACCTTCGTTCGTGAGTACAGCCCATCGGACATCACCCGTGCCGACATCGATGCGGGCAGCGGATGGGTGCTCCTGGAATTCGGTACCGGTTGGTGCGGCCATTGCAGTGCCGCCCAGCCCCTGCTGCAGAAGTTTCTGGGTGGCTACGACGCGACACACCTGAAGGTCGAGGACGGGAAGGGGCGGCCACTGGGCCGCTCCTTTGCCGTGAAGCTGTGGCCGACCGTGATCCTGCTGCGCGACGGCCACGAAATCGCGCGGGCGGTGCGACCGCATGAGCGCGAGGATCTGGCGCCACTGATCGATGCGCTTGAGAGCCGGCAGTAACACACGGCCCACTCTCAACCGCCGTGCGATCACAGTCAGTACAATCCATTTCCCGCGTTGCGCAGGCGTGTATGCATCGCGTGAAAAGCGTACCCAAACAGCTTGAAACACGCTGTTCCACGCTGCCAGACAGGGCAGTACGGGGCTCGCGCTGGCCAAATGTAGTAACATGGCTCGCTTGATCACCCCCGGGCCATTGCCCGCTTCCTGGTCATCCATCCCGCAGCGTCGCTGAGTCCACGCGGCCGTCCGGGATCGTCTGTTGCAACCCCTCTTCGCGCATCGCGCTGTGTCATCAGAGGCGGTATTTCCTGTGCCGTGCGCGGGACCTCGGGCGCCGTGATGGCCTGCTTCCAGGAGAAAGCAGATGCAGGACCTGCCTGCCGCACACGCTCATTTCGGCTGGTTCAAACGCCGCCGCCAGATGCATGTCGACGAAGTCACCGTCGTTGATCGTCCCATGTTGAAGAAGGCCGTTGGCGCCGCCGCACTCGGCAACGCGATGGAGTGGTTCGATTTCGGCGTCTACGGCTACCTCGCCGTGACCCTTGGCCAGGTGTTCTTCCCCGACAGCAGCCCGACCGCACAGCTGATCGCCACCTTCGCCACCTTTACCGTCGCCTTCCTGGTGCGCCCGCTGGGCGGGCTGGTGTTCGGGCCGCTGGGCGACAAGTACGGGCGGCAGAAGGTGCTCGCGGCCACCATGATCCTGATGGCCGCCGGTACCTTCAGCATCGGCCTGATTCCCTCGTACGACCGCATCGGGATCTGGGCGCCGGCGCTGCTGCTGCTTGCCCGCATCGTGCAGGGGTTCTCCACCGGCGGTGAGTATGGCGGCGCGGCAACGTTCATCGCCGAGTATTCGACCGACCGCAATCGTGGCCTCATGGGTAGCTGGCTGGAGTTCGGTACGCTGGGCGGCTACATCGCCGGTGCCGGCACGGTCACCGCGCTGCACATGGCCCTGAGCAGCACGCAGATGCTGGA
Source organism: Stenotrophomonas sp. TWI1151 (assembly GCF_039673135.1). Lineage (NCBI taxonomy): Bacteria > Pseudomonadati > Pseudomonadota > Gammaproteobacteria > Lysobacterales > Lysobacteraceae > Stenotrophomonas > Stenotrophomonas sp. TWI1151. Next base: position 517,794 of record NZ_JBDJLA010000001.1, on the reverse strand, counting down.
CTGGGGCTGGCGCATCCCGTTCCTCGTCGCCGGTCCGCTGGGTCTGCTTGGCCTGTACATGCGCATGAAGCTCGAAGAGACGCCGGCGTTCCGCGCGTATGCCGAAGAGGCCGAGAAGCGCGATCACGAACGCCCCGGCCTGGGCGCGCTGTTCCGTGTGCATTGGGCCCAGCTGCTGATCTGTGTCGGCCTGGTGCTGGTGTTCAACGTCACCGATTACATGCTGCTCACCTACATGCCCAGCTATCTCAGCGTCACGATGGGCTATGCCGAGAGCAAAGGCCTGCTGCTGATCATCATCGTGATGCTGGTAATGATGCCGCTCAATGTGCTGGGCGGGCTGTTCAGCGATCGCCTGGGCCGCCGCCCGATGATCATCGGTGCCTGCATCGCGCTGTTCCTGCTCGCGATCCCGTGCCTGAAGCTGGTCGGCAGTGGCAATGACTGGCTGATCTTCCTCGGGCTGATGCTGCTCGGCGTGGCGCTGGTGTGCTTCACCAGCTCGATGCCGTCCACGCTGCCGGCGCTGTTCTATACGCCGGTGCGCTACAGCGCGCTGTCGATCGCGTTCAATGTATCGGTTTCGCTGTTCGGTGGCACCACGCCGTTGGTGACCGCCTGGCTGGTGGAGCGCACCGGCGATCCGCTGGTGCCGGCGTACTACCTGATGGGCGCGGCGGTGATCGGCGTGATCACCATGCTGTTCGTGCGTGAGACGGCCGGGATGCCGCTGCGTGGTTCGCCGCCGGCGGTGGCCAGCGAGGCCGAAGCCCGTGCGCTGATGCACAGCGACGAGCCGGTCACGGTGGATGCGACCCAGCCGACGCTGCCGGTGGCCGCCGTGCCGGAGGACGCGCGTCCGGCGTAACGCCGGTCCGCGTCCATCATCAACGGCGCACCAATGGCGCCGGGCGATCGGCCCGGCGCCGGCAACACCCGCACCGCAACATGTCAGCCCGTTCGGCCAGTGCTAGGATCGACCTCACCTGAATCGATCTAAATTCAACGCCATGACAAAAACGGGGACGGTGCGGTGGTTGGGGCTCGCGGTAGGGGCGATGTTGGTGGCCAGCACTGCCACAGCAGCACCGGCCAAGGTCGGCGAACGCGCCTATGCGGCGGTCGATCCGTTCATCGGCACGGCCGGGGAGGGGCACACCTATCCCGGCGCGACCGTTCCGTTCGGCATGGTGCAGCTCAGTCCGGACACCCGTATCCAGCCGCGCGAGAAGGCCTATGGCTGGGCCGCCGGCTACAGGCATGACGACACCAGCATCGTCGGCTTCTCGCACACGCACTTCTCCGGCAGCGGCCATTCCGATCTGGGCGATGTGCTGCTGATGCCGGTGCGCACCGATGCCAGCCTGGAGCGGGGCGCCCCCGACAAACCCGGCAGCGGCTATACCTCGCGCTTCCGCCACGGCGACGAGCGCGCCGAACCAGGCTACTACGCCGTCACCCTGGATGATCCGAAGGTGCGCGCCGAGCTGACCACCAGCACCCGCGTCGGCGTGCATCGCTATACCTATCCGGCCAACCAGCCCGCACGCGTGCTGCTGGACCTGCGCACCAGTCTGTACGACTACCCGGGCAAGATCATGTGGTCACGCCTGCGCGCCCGCGAGGACGGCACCATCACCGGCTTCCGCGAGACCCGCGGCTGGGCACCGGGCCGGCAGCTGTATTTCGCGATGCGCTTCTCGCGGCCGCTGACCGGTCACGCATTCCACAACACCGAGACCGACATCGCCTACAAGGGCTTCCCGCCGCCGGGGCACCAGAGCCCCGCGCAGCGTGCGCAGATTGAAGGGCGCCAGCTGGTCGGCACGTTTGATTTCGGCACGCTGGACACGCCGCTGGTGGTGACGGTGGCGATTTCCTCGGTCAGCGAGGCCGGTGCGATCGCCAACCTGGAAAGCGAAGTGCCCGGCTTCGATTTCGACCGTGTCCGCGCCGAGGCGAAAGCGCAGTGGACGCAGGCACTGTCGGTACTGGATATCGACGGCCCCGAGCACGACCGCCGCAGCGCCTACACCGCGCTGTACCACAGCCTGCTCGGGCCGACCGTGTTCATGGACAGCGATGGCCAGTACCGCGGCTCGGACAATGCCGTGCACCGCGCCGAGGGCTATACCAACTACTCGACGTTCTCGCTGTGGGACACCTACCGCGCCCTGCATCCACTGCTGACCCTGGTGCAGCCGGAAAAACGCAACAGCGATTTCATCAATTCGCTGCTCGCGCACCAGCACAACAGCGCCTACGGGATGCTGCCGGTATGGGCGTTCCACGGCCAGGAGACCTGGTGCATGATCGGCTACCACGCCGTGCCGGTGATCGCCGATGCCTACCTCAAGGGCATCCGCGGGTTCGATGAGAACAAGGCGTTGGCGGCGATGGTGGCCACCGCCAATTACGGCCCGTACGATGGCATCGCGCAGTACCGCGAGCTGGGCTGGGTGCCGATCGATGAAGAAGGCGAGGCCGCCAGCAAGACACTGGAATATGCGTTCGACGACTGGACCATCGCGCGCATGGCCAAGGCCATGGGCAACACGAAGGTTGCCGGGGAGTTCGAGAAGCGCGCCACGAACTGGCGCAATGCCTATGACAAGGACACTGGCTTCATGCGGGCGCGCAAGCGCGATGGCAGCTTCCGCACGCCGTTCGACCCGAGCGCCAGCGGCTACGGCACGGATTACACCGAAGGCAACGCCTGGCAGTACTCCTGGTATGTGCCGCACGACGTGGCCGGCCTGGCCGCCGCGCACGGGGGCAGCGACGCGCTGCTGGCCCGTCTGGACCAGGTGTTCGAGGCCAAGGTCGACCCCTCGATCTTCGAGCATATGGAAGACATCACCGGCCTGATCGGCTGGTACGCGCACGGCAACGAGCCCAGCCACCACGTGGCCTATCTGTATGCCCATGCCGGGCAGCCGTGGCGCACCCAGGCGCGCCTGAAGCAGATCATGGACACCCAGTACGCCGACCGTCCCGATGGCCTGGCCGGCAATGACGACCTGGGCCAGATGTCGGCGTGGTACGTGTTCACCGCGCTGGGCTTCTATCCGGTGGCCCCGGGCAGTGGCGAGTACATCATCGGCCGCCCGTTCCTGCCCAAGGCGGCGCTGCACCTGCCTAACGGCAAGACCTTCACCATCGTCACCGACGGGCTGGGCAAGGGCCACGACTACGTCGGCTCGGTGACGCTCAATGGCCAGCCGCTGCAGCGCACCTTCCTGCGCCACGACGAGATCCTGGCCGGCGGCGAGCTGCGCTTCACGCTCCAGGCCGAGCCGAACATGGCCTGGCCGGGGCAGGGCGCCGAGCAGCCCTACTCGATGTCCCGCTGACGGGCCTCTGGACCCTCCTTCTGGCCAAAATGGGATTTATGTCCAATTTGGCCAGAAGGGGTATAGTGGGCCCATCCCGTCCTGGAGCGTGCCATGACCCTGCCACTGGATCTGCCCGGCCTTGAGAAGGCCACGGCCTCGTCGGTGAAAACCCGCGGTTGGCCCAGCCTGATGCGCACCGTTCGCGAAAAGCAGGCCCTGGTGATCACCAACCACAATCATCCCGAAGCGGTGATCGTGGACATCAAGACCTACCAGGAACTGCTGGCCAAGGCCGCCGGCGGCGACCTCGATGAGCGCATGGGCGAGCTGGAACGCCTGCGCGCCGCGTTCGATACCACCCTCGCCAGCCTGGGCCGCGATGGTGGGCTGGGCAAGGTACTGGGGCAGCCGATCCGACGCGGCCGCAAGGTCGCCCTCGGCAGTCCGCTCTGACCAATGGGACGGATTCTGGTGCTGGCCGGTGTCAATGGCGCCGGCAAGAGTTCGCTGCTGGGCATGTGGCTGGAAGAAGAAGGCCTGACCTGGTTCAACCCGGATACGTTCACCCGCCGCCTGGTGGAGACGGGGTGGTCGTTGGGCGAGGCCAACGCTGCGGCCTGGAATGAAGGCGCGCGCCGGCTGCGGCAGGCGATCGACGAGGGCACCGACTTCGCGTTCGAAACCACGCTGGGCGGCAACACCATCCCGCGTCTGCTGCGTGAGGCGTGCGAGCAGCACGACGTGGCGATCTGGTTCTGCGGCCTGCAGAGCGTGGAGCTGCACATGGAACGTGTCGCGGCCCGGGTCAGCCGCGGCGGGCATGACATCCCCGCCGACAAGATCCGTGCCCGCTACGATTCCTCGCGCGAAAACCTGCTGGCCCTGCTGCCGCACTTGGCCGAGCTGCATGTCTACGACAACAGCGCCCCGGCCGATGCCGATGGCGCCGAACCGCTGCCGGTGCTGCAGCTGGATCGCAACGGGCTGCACTATCCTGCCTCGGCGATCGAGCTGCTGCAGACCCCGGACTGGGCCAAGCCGATCGTGATGCGGGCCATGGAGCTGCATACCCCTGCGTAAGCGTTACTGCAGGGGCCGGAGCAGCAACAGCACGCTCAGCGTCAGCATGAAGACCGCGATGCCCGCGTCCAGCCAGCGCCACGCCCTGGCATGCGCGAACCACGGTTGCAGCCAGCGCGCCCCGACGCCCAGCAGGGTGAACCACGACACGCTGGCCAGGCACGCGCCTGCCGCGAACAGCCAGCGGGCGTCGCCCGGGTAGCGGGTCGAGAGGCTGCCAAGCAGCACCATCGTGTCCAGGTAGACGTGCGGATTGAGGAAGGTGAATGCCAGGCAGACCAGCAGCGTGCGCCGCCATCCCGCCTGCATGTCAGAAGCTGCATCGAGCCCGCCACCGCCGGACCAGGCCCGGCGCGCTGCCATAAGGCCGTATACCGCGAGAAAGGCCGCCCCACCGAAGCGCAGGACCTCGAGCAGCAATGGGAAACGCGCCACGGCTGCGCCGATGCCGGCGACCCCCAGCAGTATCAGGGCGATGTCGCCGGCTGCGCAGACCGCGACCACCAGCGCGACGCGCTGCTGTTTCAGGCCCTGGCGGAGCACGAAGGCGTTCTGGGCGCCGATGGCGATGATGAGACCGGCGCCTGTGAGAAATCCGGCGAGGGCGGCAGCTGGCTGCCTCCCAGCGGATCAAGGCGCTGGAGGACCGTCTCGGCCAGGTCCTGATCGTGCGCCAGGCACCGTGCCGCCCCACACCTGCCGGTGAGCAGCTGCTGCGCCGGGTACGTCCGATGCAGACCCTGGAAGAAGAGGTGCTCGCCGATTTCCTGCCGGATGCGGAGGTGCAGCATCGCAACGTCTGCCTGGCGGTCAACGACGACTCGCTCGAAACCTGGTTTCTTCCCGCGCTGGCCGCGTTGCATGCTGCGCATGGCTATACCTTCGACCTGCGCGTGGACGACCAGGACCACACGCTGGATCTGCTGCGAGACGGCTCGGCACTGGGCGCGGTGACGGCGGATGCCAAGGCCCTGCAGGGCTGCAATGTCCATCCGCTGGGCACGATGCGCTATCTGGCGATCGCGGCGCCGGCATTCAAAGCGGCGTATTTCGGTGTGGGCGTGAGCGCGGCATCCCTGGCCACTGCCCCGATGATCGTCTTCAACCGCAAGGACCGGCTGCAGGCGCGGTATCTACGCACCGTTACGCGCGCCACGCTGTCCCCACCGGTGCACTACCTGCCTACGTCGACGGGTTTTGTCGAGGCCGCTGCACTTGGGCTGGGCTGGTGCCTGGTGCCCGAGTCGCTCGCCTCCACTGCGCTGCAGAGAAACGCCGTGGTCGAGCTTGATCCAGCGCGCTGGATCGACGTGCCGCTGTACTGGCAGCACGCCGCGATCCGCTCGACCACGCTTCAGGGCATCACGGCTGCCATGCGGGACGCGGCAGGCAAGGTGCTCCGCGATCCGTAACGGGGCCGGCGCGTTTCAGCCGACGGGCTCGTGGATCGGGCATCCATTGAATCGGGAGCGGAACTGACGCGAGGCGGCCATTACCACGCGGCGTGCACGATTCAGTCCGCCGAGAGGACGATGCTCGGCCAGCGCGTGCCACGGCGCGAACGCGAGCGCATCCTCGACGCCCGGCGAGGTGTCAGGCTGCCACGCCTCCTGCTGCGCCACGCTCAGGCGTGCAACCGGCAGGAACGGGCTGTCCGCCTCGGCCCAGGCAACCGACGCATCTTCGATCGGCATGCGCTCCACATCGCGGCACAGCTGCACGCGCAGCTCCCATTCGACCGGATTGGGCAGGTCGGTGAAGAAGGCCACCACCGCGTCGCGCTGCGCATCCTCGTCCGAGCCGATTTTGTCGCCGGTCAGTGCGAGTAGGGCAGGTGAGACCGGTGCCAACGAAAACTTGGCCATGTACGGACCGTAGAGAAACGGCACCTGGCTGAAGAAGGTCTCCCCCAGCGGATGGTGCTGCGGCTCCCCGCCCATGCCTTTGAGCAGGGCGCTCTGGCCACCGACCGCCTCCAGCGCCGCCTCCGCACCCCGCAGCGTGGCGGAGATCATCCGTTTGGTACGCGGCATCCGTTCGGTGGTCGCGGCAAGCAGCTTGGCCGAGCGCAGGAAGCCGGCCACGCCGGGCGTGTTGAATGCGGGACCGTTGACCATCAGGAAGTCCTGCGTGTGCTGCTCCTCGGCGCCTTCCGCACGCGCGCCGTCCACGCCGATCACCTTGAGCGCCATCGCGCGCGGGGTGGAGACCGAATCGGGAAGCTGCTCGGCCGGCGGCGAGGACAATCGCACCCGCGCGTCGTAGCTGCCGGGCCGCGCAAACAGGCCGTGGCGCAGCTCGGCCGGCAACCCGTCCAGTACGCGCAGCCGGCCCTTCAACAACCCTTGGCCCTTGGCGTGCACCGCGCGGTGGGCGTGGCCTTCCTGCTCGGCCACCGTCAGCGCCATGCGGGCAAACACCTCGGTCAACTCACGGATATGCGTCGCCTCATCTTCGTCGGCATGCTCGAGCGAGGCGTGGTAAAGAACGGGTGGGGGCAGTGACATGCAGGCTCCTGTTGTGATCAACGGCGGCGATCAAGCGCGGAAAGGGCAACGCGCTGCGCGGGGAGGACGGCTCCCCGTGCAGCGCAATGCCAGAGAGGAAACGGGAAGGTCAGGCCGCGGCGGCCTTGGCATTGCCGCCGCCGGCCAGGGCCAGCAGCGTCAGCTTCTCGTCGGTGTCCTTCTCCTCCTTGAGCGTTTCCAGCAGCAGTGGCACGGCTGCCTTGTAGCCCAGCTGTTTGGCCAGTGCGGCAATGGTGCCGTAGGAGGCGATTTCGTAATGCTCGACCTTCTGCGCGCCACCAATCAGTGCAGCATCGCGGACCGGGCCCTCCTCGATACCGTCGATCGCCTCTTTGCCTTCCTCGACCAGGCCTTCCATCGCGGCGCATTTGATGCGCTTGAGCCGGATCCCCAGCAGTTCCACCACCTGGTCGATGCGCTCGATCTGGCCCTGGGTCTCTTCCAGGTGCGTCGTGAACGCGGCGGCCAGGTCAGGACTGGAGGCGGCGCGCGCCAGTCGGGGCAGCGCCTTGGTCAGCTGCTTCTCTGCACTGTAGATATCCGAGAGCTCGTGGATGAACAGGTCTTCTGCGGTCTTGATCGCCATGGAGGTGCTGCCGGTGGGTTTGAGTGTCCGACGCTAGGCGCGTGGGTGTTAGTCCGGTGCGCTTTGTTGTGAAGGGCCCCTGCACGCGCGCTCAGGGCGCGTCGGGCCACGCCTTCAGCAGGGGCAGCGGATCGTAAGCGCCGTCGGCACCGTAGATGCCCCAGTGCAGATGCGGCGGCGTGCCCTTCGCGTTGCCGGTATCGCCGACGTAGCCCAGCACGTCGCCCTGCTCGATGATGTCGCCACGCGCCAGGCCTTCGCGCCAGTCATCCAGATGGGCGTAGTAATAGCGCTCGCGTGCCGGCCCCATCACCCAGACCTGACGCCCGCCCAGACCGCTCTCGCGGATATCGGCAACGATTCCCGGGGTGGCGCTGCGCACCTCGGTGCCCCGCTTGGCGAAGATGTCCACGCCGGCGTGCGTGCGGTCGCGTCCACGCGGTGCGCCGAACGTATTGGCCACCTGGCGTGCGGCCACGCCCGCCACGGGGACGGGCAGCGCGGTGGGTGCAGGCATCTGTGACAGGCGCCAGAGTGCCCGCGGTGATTCGGCGATGTGGCTGTTCCACACCACCCCTGCCACTACGATGCAGACGACAAGGATGAACAGCCGCACCAGCCAGCGTCGTACGCGGCGGGCCGGGGAGGGGGCGGGCGGCGAAAAGCTCACGGTGTTGTCCCGCCCGTCTTCTTAGCCGCCGTGCGTCCCGACACATGCACATGCGCCGGCACGTGCCACCGCCACGGAAATTCGATTGCCTTGCTGATGCCGATCCGGGGCCCGACCACCGGGTCCTGCGGTGGCGCCATCCCATCGGACACGATGCGGATGCCGCGGTCATTGCGCACCAGATCCGCGCCGTCCAAGGCCTTGGTGATGCCCATCGCCTGCGACAGCCGACCGGGGCCACTGGCCAGATCGCGCGCGCGCTTGATCGCCGGCCGCGCTTCCTGGATCAACGTCAGTCCCGCCACCGGCTCCAATGCCCGCAGCAGCACGCCCCAGCCTTGACCGATCTCGCCACACACCGCGTTCGAGCCCCAGTGCATGCTGTAGCTGAAATACACGTAGAGATGACCGGCTTCACCGAACATCGTGGCGGTGCGCGCGGTCATACCGCGATACGAATGCGCCGCCGGGTCCTGGTCACCTGCGTATGCTTCCACCTCCACGATGCGCCCAGCGCGACCGTCATCGCGCACCAGCAGCTTGTTCAGCAGCTCGGGCGCCACCTCGGCTGGGTGGCGTTGGTAAAAACGCCGCGGCAGAACCGTCCACGTTTTCATGACCCTCCACGCAATGGATACCCTTTGCCAGTCCGAAACGAGCGCCTACTGTGACGCGACGAGGGTCAATGCACGATCAACGCCGCCATCGTCACGCCACGCTCGCCCGGCATTCGCGGCAGATTGATTGACGCAGGGCAATCCTCGAGGCCTGTCTCCGCCGCCATGCAGCACGCACCATGCCTGCCAGAAAGCGCCTGAAAATCGCAACCTTCAACGTCAACGGCGTGCTGACCCGGCTGCCGCATCTGCTCGCGTGGCTGGCGCGCGAACAACCGGACATCGTGGCACTGCAGGAACTCAAGGCGACCCAAGAGGCCTTCCCGGAGACAGCGATCCGCGATGCGGGATACGGCTGCATCTGGCACGGCCAGCGCTCATGGAATGGCGTCGCGCTACTGGCGCGCGGCCAGGACCCGATCGAGAGCCGGCGCGGCTTGCCCGGCGACCCGAACGATGACCAGAGCCGTTATCTGGAGGCGGCCGCGCACGGGGTGATCGTGGGCGGGCTGTACCTGCCCAATGGGAATCCGCAGCCCGGCCCGAAGTTCGATTACAAGCTGAAGTGGATGCAGCGCCTGCAAAAACACGCCAAGAGCCTGGTCGCGCTGCCGCATCCCGTCGCACTGATCGGCGATTTCAACGTCGTCCCGACCGATGCGGACATCTACGAGCCCAAGTCCTGGCGGAAGGACGCGCTGCTGCAGCCGGAGGTGCGCGAGGCCTACCAGGCACTGCTTGCCCAAGGCTGGACCGACAGCCTGCGTGCGGTGCACGGCGACGCACAGATCTTCACCTTCTGGGACTACTTCCGTGAGCACTTCGCCCGTGACCGTGGATTGAGGATCGACCATCTGCTGCTCAATCCGGTCCTTGCTCCCGGCCTGAAAGATGCCGGCGTGGAGAGGTGGGTGCGCGCATTGGAGAAGCCCAGCGACCACGCGCCCACGTGGATCGAGGTGGTGGCGCCTTCCAAGCCCCGATAACCGCGCCGGCCCGATATCGAAAACACGCCGGACGCGCTAGAGTCCCCCGGAAGGTTGTTTGCGAGGGTATTGCCATGCCATATCGGAAAAGGGACATCGCCCCGGGTCTCGGCGAAGGTAAACGCCTGCCGGTAGGCCCGGAGACGCCCGTATTCTGCCGGGCGCGCGAATATCGCGCCGGCACGATCATCGCGCTGCATCACCATCCGGACCGTCATCAGCTGGTGTATGCCGAAACCGGCGTGCTGGTGGTCCAGGCCGGGACAGGGCGCTGGGTCGTCCCGAGCACGCGCGCGATCTGGATCCCGGCCGGTACGGGCCACAAGGTCAGCTGCATCGGCGCGGTCGGCATGCGCAGCCTGTACATCCTGCCGGAGGCGATCGCCCAGCCGCCGGCCAGCGCATCGACGGTCTCGGTGACACCACTGCTGGCCGCCTTGATCCACGCAGCGATGGACGTACCGACGCCATACCGCGCGCAGTCGCGCGACGGGCGGCTGATGCAGTTGATCCTGGATGAGCTGCAGATGCTGCCGGTACTGCCGTTGCACCTGCCGCAGCCTGCCGATCCACGCCTGCAGGCGATTGGCCGGCAGCTGGAATCCATGCCGGACGATCCGTCCACTCTGCAGGACTGGGCCGGCCGCCTCGGCGTGGATGTCAAGACCATCCAGCGGCTGTGCGCACGCGAGCTGGGTATGACCTTCGGGCAATGGCGGCAACAGGCGCGCCTGCTGCGTGCACTGGAACAGTTGGCGCACGGCGAAAAGGTGATCGACGTGGCGCTCGCGCTGGGCTATGCCAGTCCGAGCGCCTTCACCGCGATGTTCAAGAAGCGCTTCGGCCAGTTGCCGAGCCAGTTCTTCCACTGAGGCAAACGCCTCAGTGCATCGTCGTCTTCGGCAGGAACGCCGTCGCCAGCCCGAGCAGCGGCAGGTACGAGGTGAAGTGGTAGACCCATACGATGCCATGCACGTCGGCCAGGTTGCCCAGCCCGGCCGCACCGATACCGCCGATGCCGAACATCAGGCCGAACATCAGGCCCGACACCATGCCCACGCGGCCCGGCACGGCCTCCTGCGCATACACCACCAGCGCAGCGAACGCCGAGGACATCACCAGCCCGATCACCACCGCCAGCACCGCCGTGCCCATCAGGTTGGCGTAGGGCAGGGCGAGCGCGAACGGCGCCACGCCCAGGAAGGAAATCCAGATCACCGCCTTGCGCCCGATCCGGTCCCCGACCGGGCCACCGATGAAGGTGCCCAGCGCGACCGAGGCCAGGAAGATGAAGAGGTACATCTGGCTCTGCTGCACGCTCAGGCCGAAGCGCTCGATCAGGTAGAAGGTGAAGTAATTGGTGAACGAGGCGATATACACGAACTTGGCGAACATCAGCACCGCGATCACCGCGATGGCCTGGATCACCTTGCCACGGCTCAGCCCGACGCCATGGCTCTTGGCCAGGCTCTTCATCTTGGCCTGGCCATGCTGCACGGTCCAACCGGTGAGGCGGAACAGCACGGTGATGGCCAACGCGGCCGCCAGCATGAACCAGGCGATGGCACGCTGCCCATGCGGAATCACGATGACCGCGGCGAGCAGCGGCCCGATCGCCGAGCCGGTATTGCCACCGACCTGGAACGTGGATTGTGCGGTACCGAAGCGACCGCCCGAGGCCATCCGCGCCACGCGCGAGGCTTCCGGATGGAAGGTGGCCGAACCGATCCCGACGATGGCCGCGGCGATGAGCAGCATTTCGTAACTCGTGGCCATCGCCATCAGGGCGATGCCGACGAAGGTGGCGATCATGCCCGACGGCAGCAGATACGGCAGCGGCCGTTTGTCGGTGTACATGCCCACCCATGGCTGCAAGAGCGAGGCGGTGACCTGGTACACCAGGCCGATGATGCCGATCTGGCCGAAGGTGAGCGAAAACTCGCTCTTGAACATCGGATACACCGCCGGCAGCACCGCCTGGATCATGTCGTTGAGCAGGTGCGCGAACGCCGCGGCACCGACGATGCGGATTGCAAAGCCCTGGTGGGGGGCGGGGGTGAGCGGTTCGGTGGGGATGACGGGCGGGGCAGCGGTTTCAGGGGTCATGGGCCGGGATCGGGAACGGGAGGCTGCCGATGCGTGTGGTATCAGCCGCATGGGCATCACGGGAGCGGACGGGAGGCAAGCGTAGACCGCGGCTGGCCCCCCGTCTCTCGCGATAGGGGCGGTTGTCGTCGCAATCAGGGCAGGCAGCCACGCCATATTTGCAACTAATTGGATGTCGCAGGGCGAACGCACCGCATAAAGTAAATGCCTGTGAAGTGACCGGCTACCACGCACGAAATCGCATCAACGGCTCTACGACGAGGACATCGGATCATGAGCAGCATCTGGATAGGGCTTGCCATCTTCTTGAGCAGCTGGACACTCATCGCAGTCACGCTGGGAGTATTGACTGCCCGCTGGATGGGCATGCAAAAAACGATTGAAAGGCAGGCGGCACGATCCAAGTGATCCCGCGCCGCTGCATAATCCGTCCGACTGCCGGGCGGCAGCCCAGCGGAAAGGAGCACAGGATGTTGCTGATCAGAACACTCATGGTGGTGCTGCTTCTCTTCAGTACCTCGACCTGGGCCAGGGTGCCCACAGACTCTGCGCAGGCCGAGCAGATATTCCGCCGCTGGCTGGCGGCCTACAACGCCGGTGACAGCCAGGCGCTGCAGGCGGTGTTGTCGAGCCACGGGATCGACCACACCGCGCAGCGGTATCTGGACATCCGCGAGACCTTCGGCCCGTTTGAGGTACTGACCAGGACCGTCGATACGCCCGATACGATCGCCGCGATCGTGCGCGGCACCTCAAGCGATCGCGGGATCCTGATCACCGTGGCCATCGATCCTGCGAACCGGCCGTACCTGAAGACGCTGCAGCTGGAAGGGGTGGAGATACCCGACGCATTCAAACCCGCGCGGCTTGAGATGCCCGCGCTCATCGCGCAGAGCCGTGCCCGTCTGGACACGCTGGCAGCACAGGACAAGCTCTCCGGCACCTTTCTACTGGCGCAGGACGGCAAGGTGCAGATGGCGTGGCAGGGCGGGCGGGCCGACCGGGAGCAGGGCATTCCGGTCGATAGCTCCACGACATTCAGGCTCGCCTCGTTGAACAAGATGTTCACCGCGGTGGCGATCCTGCAGTTGGCCGAGGCTGGCAAGCTGACACTGGACGATACGATTGCCCGCCACCTGAGGGACTATCCCCATCAGGCGGTCGCGACATCCATCACGATCCGGCAGCTGCTCAACCACACCAGTGGCCTGGGAGAGATCTTCGACGAGGCGTTCGAACGCCGGAAAGCATCACTCAAGACGTTGGCCGACTACTGGGAGGTCTATGGTGCTGCGGCACCGGCCTTCCAGCCGGGCACCCAGGACCAGTATTCCAACTACGGCTACATCCTGCTGGGCTCGATCATCGAGGCGGCATCGGGACAGTCGTATGACGCCTACGTCGAACAGCACATCTTCGGGCCGGCGGGCATGACCGCCACCGGATCGGCGCCCGAGGCGACCCTGGTGCCAGGCCGCGCGGTGCCCTACACGCTGAGCGACGGCCGGTGGGTGCGCGAGACCAAGACCCTGCCATTGCGCGGTACGTCGGCGGGCGGCGGTTACAGCACCGCCCACGATCTGCTCCGGTTCGCCGAGGCGTTGCGCAGTGGCAGGCTGATCCCGGCCTCGGCATTGGACGCGGCCACCTCACCGCAGAACACCAAGGGGTGGTACGGCTACGGCTTCATGGTGAGCGGCGAGGGCGAGCAGCATCAGTATGGCCACGAGGGTGGGGCGCCCGGTGCGAACGCCGCGCTCATCGTGCTACCGAGCCACGGCTACGTGGTGATCGGGCTGAGCAATGTCGATCCCGATGCGATGGAGAACGTGGTCAACTTCGTCGGCAACCGTCTGCCGTTGTCGCAGCGCGGCCTCAGCGCCCGCCCAGCAGCGCCGGCAACGACGAGGCGAGCAACGCGATCCCCGACACGGTGAGCAGACTGAGCACGATCTGCCGGAACCGCAGGTCGCTGATGCCGATGTAGAGGCGGGTGCCGAGCAGGGTCGGGATCAACATGGCGGGTGCCACGATGGCGAACATCGGCAGCATCTCGCGGGTGACGATGCCGGTGCCGACATAGGTGCCCATCGTCACCAGCAGCATGGACAGGTTGAAGTTCTGGACCACGGAGCGCTGCACGTCACGCTCGTAACCGCGCAGCGTGCACCACAGCGTCGGCAGGGTGCCGGTGAAGCCGCCCAAGCCGCCCATGATGCCGCCGGCAAACCCCACCACGCCATCCGCCGCGCGCCCGCCTGCCGTGACCCGTGGCAGCTGGCGTGACAGCAGCATGGCCGGGCACCACAGCACCAGCAGAGTGCCCAGGATCGCTTTGAGCCAGTTCATGTCGAGCATGGGCAGCAGGTAGACGCCCAGCGGAATGCCGGCCAGCCCACCCAGAACAAAGGGCAGCAGGGTCTTCAGATTGAAGCCGCGGCGCACGGTGAAGGCCGCCAGCAGTTGGCCGGTCAGGGCGCCGAACACGGAGAGGGTGGCCGCGAGCTTGGGATCCAGCACCCAGGTCCAGAAGGACAGGGCCACCAGCCCGAAGGCGAAGCCCGACAGCCCCTGCACGAAGCCCGCCACGATGGCGCCCAGCGCCACCATCAGGTAGATCGAATCCACGACGCCTCCTTACTGGCGCTCTGCGAACGCATCCGTCGCGCGCACCAGCGCATCTGCCGTGGCGGGTTCCGTCGCACTGTGGCCTGACAGCACCATCTGCAGCGAGGCCTCGGGCCAGGCACAGGCCAGGTCCCAGGCACTGCGCGCCGGGCAGATGATGTCGTAGCGACCCTGCACGATCACGCCGGGCAGATGCCGGATGCGGTCGATATCGCGCAGCAGCTGCGCATGCTCGAGGAATGCGTGGTTGCGGAAGTAGTGCGCTTCGATGCGCGCCTTGGCCAGGGTGTGCAGTGGGTCATCACCCGACACGGCATCGACGTCGTGTTCCAGCGTGGCCGCGTGATCTTCCCACCCCAGCCAGGCCTGGGCGGCGGCGATGCGGGTCGCTTGGTCCGGACTGTCCAGACGACGCCAGTACGCGGCGATCATGTCGCCGCGTTCGTCTTCAGGGATATGTGCCTCGTAGCGCGCCCAGCGCTCCGGAAACACCCAGCGTGCACCGCCATCGGATTCGGCGAACCAGCGGTTCTCTTCGGCACGGCCGAGATAGACCCCGCGAAGGATGATGCCGGTTGCACGTTCCGGATGGGTCTGGGCGTAGGCGAGTGCCAGCGTGGAGCCCCACGATCCACCGAACACCAGCCAGCGCTCGATACCCAGCAGGGCGCGGATGATTTCTACGTCCGCGACCAGGTGCTGTGTCGTGTTGTCACGCAGCTCACCGAACGGCGTGGAGCGACCGCTGCCGCGCTGGTCGATCAGGACGATGCGATAACGCGACGGATCGAAGAAACGCCGGTGGGTCGGCGATACGCCTGCGCCGGGCCCACCATGCAGGAACACCACGGGGATGCCGTCAGGATTGCCGCACTCCTCGACGAACAAGGTGTGCAGGTCGTCGACCGCCACCTGATGGGTGAGGAAGGGCGTGATCGCTGGATAAAGCGTGCGCATGGGGGCGTCCTACGGAAAACTGACGCCACATGATACCGCCCGGGTTCGTCGAGCCGCGTCCGTGACGCGTCACAAGGGTGGGGGGCTGTCCCTGTCGCGCTGTACCCGCGTGCGATACGCCGCCACGTTGTCTCCGCGGATGCGTCGCTCCTGCGTGCCCGTCACGGTATCGACCTTTCGGTCCGCGCCCGTGACCGGCTTGGCCTCGATGGCGGTATCACGCTCGAACGCATGCGATTTGTCGGTATTGCGGTAGTACCGGTACAACGCCCAGTACAACGCCGTCGCGCCGGCGGGGCCGGCGGCAAGCAGCCAGAGTCCACTGTCATCGCTCATGAGGCAGCTACCAGGAAGAAGAGAACGAGGGCTTCAATGATCGTGCCGGTGGTGAGCGCGGCCAGCAGCAGCTTCCACTGCTGCACCGGCACGCTGCCCATGGTTTCACCGGTGCGGCCATTCACCGCGATGTAGTGCAGCATGCCGCCATTGCGGCCCGGCTGGTGGTACGAGTACAGCCAGACGGGCAGGTACATCGATACCCAGCGCGTCCCGTGCACATCCACGCGCTCGCGTTCCCAGCGCACGCCACGATCGTAGCGGCGTACCGAGCCCTCCACCTGGGCGCGGGCGATCGACAGCAGCTGGTCTTCCAGCCGTGGGCGCAGCTTTTCCACGTCGAGGTTGCGCTTTTCCGAGGTGAAGCCGGCCAGATAGGAGGCGTTCCACTTCAGGGCGTTCTTGGTATCGAACGGCAGGATCGCGTTGATGATGTTGTTGGTGTTGGTCTGCGTATCGAGGTTGCCACGCTCGGCCGAGGATTCCAGGGTGAGATCGTCCACGGTGAAATCCACCTGGCGATCCACCTGGTACACGTCGGCGTCGTAATACGTCTTCTTGTTCTTCTCGGTGCCGCGGGTGTACTGCCGCGTCTGGATCTCGCCCTTGCCGGAGACGCTGGCGCTGACATTGCTGTCCACCACCATGTAGGGCAGGTAGACGCCGGAGACATTCTCGGGCGTGAACTGATCCTTGAACGCCTTGAGCGCGAACAGGCGGCGCTTGTCCACGAACTGGCGGATCCGCGCGACCGCATCGTCCTTGCTGATATGGAACGGCAGTACCGCATCGGGCACCGCGCCGTTGGAGATCTGCTCGTTGACCCCGAACACATGCCGGCACCAGTGGCAGCGGGCGGTCATCGTGCTTTCGGTATTGATCGTGACTTCGGCGCCGCAACCGGTGCACTTGAAGCTCATCAGGCTGGCGGTATCGGCGGCGATGTCACGCGCGCCCGAGGCGATGACGGTGCCGCGCAGCTGGTCGATGCCTTCACCAAAGCCGAAGGCCTCCTCAACGCGCTCGCCGTGCCATTCGTGACGGCAGAACTGGCAGACCAGCACATCGGTGCCCAGCTTGAGCCGGATATCGCTGGAGCCGCACTTCGGGCAGCGGTTGAGGCCGTCCTTGAGTTCGGCCGCGGCGGTGTCCAGCGCGACCGGATCCGGGGCCTGCACCTCATCGCGGATGTGCTGGGGCAGGGTGGCCGGATCCACCGGGAAACTGCCCGGCAACGGCGGGACCTCCCGGGGCGAGCCCGGGCCGGAGACCGGCGCCGCCGGAGAGGGCGGCAACGGTGGCGGAGCCGCCGGGATCGGCGGTGGCATCTTGGGGTCGGACATGGTGTCGATGCGCTCGGTGTCTTACAGCCCCAGCGCCTTGGCCTTGAGCTTGTCGTAGTCGTCCTGGGTGATCAGGCCGAGGTCGAGCATCTCCTTGGCCTTCTTCAGCTTGGCGACCGGATCATCCGCCGCCGGAGCAACCGGCTGCTGCATGCCGCCGACCCCGAGCATGCCCGAGGCCATGCCCACGCCGACCAGGCCGGCAGCACCGCCGTTCTCGCCCGCCGACTGGATGCCCTGGGCAACACTGGCCTGCAGGTTGGAATTGCCACGCGAGCCGGCCAGCGCATCGGCGCGCTGCACGGTCTTGAGCAGCTCGCGGGTGTTGGCGTCGTACTCGATCGAGACAATGGCGGTCTTGACGATGGCCAGGCCACGGTCGGACTTCCACTGGTAGCCCTGCTCGACGGCAGCGGACAGGCTCTGTGCAAAGCCGAGCGAATCCTGCTGCAGCTTGGTGATGCGGTTGCCCTTGCCCGGGTCGTTCGTATACAGGCTGAAGGCTGGCGCGAGCGAGCCCACCACTTCATTGAACAGCTGGCTGGCGGCCGCGTTGTCCAGATCGGTGAAGTCGAACACCTGACCCGGCTGCAGGTAGCTGGCGGGTACGAAATTCTTCACGAACAGGATCGGATCGACGATCTTCAGGGTGTACGAGCCGCGCGTGACCGCGCCGACCTGCGTGCCGAGGAAACCATCGTCCCAGTAGATTTCGGACTGCGTGCCGAAGCGGTTGTCCGGCAGCTCCTTCAGCGAGACGAAGAACGCCGCCTGCTGCGACCCCGGCTGGCCACCGAACTTGAAGCGTTCCCAGCTCTGCTTGATCAGCGGGCTGACGAAACCGTCGCCGGCGAAGATCGACTGCGAGTTCAGGTCATCCGAGCGCCATTCATAGCCACCCGGTTCGGCGACAAAGCCGGTGATGGCGCCGTCCTGGAACAGCAGCAGGCCGTACCCTTCGGGCACGACGATCTTCGAGCCGTTGGTGATGATGTTGGAGGAGGCGCTGGTGTTGGAGCCACGACCGGCATTGGTGCCGCGCGGCACCGCCGCAAACAGCGCTGCCGTGGAGGGCAGGCCCGTCGGCACGGTGTAGAAATCCTTCCACTGGTCGGCCAGAACGCCACCGACTGCCCCTGCCACTGCCTGACGAAGACCCATGACACACTCCCTGCGATTCGTGGCCGGGCACCGTGCCCGCCATGCTCGGCTGACTATATCAGCAGCCGGTGTATCGACAGTGGCGCCTCTGGCCCGGCCGCGGTGCCGGGTCCGGTAGCGGCTGCATCCAAACCGCGCGGCCGTCCGTACACACGTCCATGAAGCCCATGTCCCCGATCTGCCGGAACTCGCCTACGATGGACACTGACCCGTCCACCGCCAGGATGACGCCCTTCGAGGCAGCCCGGATGATTGCCGTTCCCGCTCAACCCAACCCGGAGCTGAAAACCTGGGCGGCCGACATGGCCGGCGTCGCCACGTCGCGCGATCGGGAGTGCTTCATGCGCATCTACGATCACTTCATGCCGCGCCTGTGCCGCTACCTGAGTGGGCTGGGGGCGCCCGATGGCGTGGCCGAGGATCTGGCCCAGGAAGTGCTGCTGAAACTGTGGAACCGGGCCGAGCTCTATGATCCGGCGCGCAGCAGCCTGGGCACGTGGCTTTACCGGGTGGCGCGCAATCTGCATATCGACCGGGTACGTCGCGAACATATCTGGGTGCATGCCCATGAGGTGGTCGAGCAGGCGGCGGAGGATGAGGATGGCGGTGGCTCTCTGGCCGAACGGCATACCGAGCACGTCAGGCTCAAGCAGCGGCTGGACGAACTCTCCGCAACGCAGGCCCGATTGATCCGGATGTCCTACTTCGAAGCAAAAACCCACGCCGAGATCGCCAACGAGCTGCATATGCCACTGGGCACTGTGAAATCCCATATCCGACGTGCGTTTCTTCAGCTGCAGTCCTTGATGGGAGAGCGGCAGTGAACCCTCGTCACCATCTGGACCCGACCACCGTCCTGGGCTTTGCCACCGGCACCTTGGCGCCGGAAATGTCCGTGGTCGCCGCCGCGCACCTGGAAGCCTGCGCCCACTGCCGGCAGCACCTGCGCTCGGCCGAACGGGTGGGCGGACTGCTGCTGGAGCAGCAGTTGTCGCCGCCTTCGGCAGAGGATCGCCAGGCCGCACTGCGGCAGACCATGCTGGAGCGCCTGGATACTGCCGCGCCTGCGGGTGGCGTGCAGGACCAAACGGTGGCCCGCAGCGCCGCTGGTTACGATCCGGATCAACTGCCGGCCGCGCTGGCACCGCATTTCGGGACGTCCTACCGCTCGCTGAAATGGCGGTGGGTGGCCCCGGGTGTCCACTGCATCCGTGCACCGGCGCACCCCTCGTTGATCATGCTCAAGATCGCCCCGGGCAAATGCCTGCCCATGCACAGCCATGGCAACAGCGAGCTGACCCAGATTCTCCGCGGCGCCTATGACGATTCCCTGGGGCATTTCGCCCCCGGCGATGTGGCCGATCTGGACAGCGACGTCGAGCATCAGCCCGTGACCACCCCCGGTGTGGCGTGCATCTGTGTGTCAGCGCTGGATGCGCCGCTGGTCTTCAGCGGGTGGTTCGCGCGCAAGCTGCAGCAGGTGTTCAAACTCTGACGGGGCCTGGCACACGCTGCCAGGTCGCATCGGTGTCCGGCGGGTGATCAACGCACCGTCTGCGGCTACCCGGTATTCGCCGCCTGTTCGAACACCTGCATCACCGCGGCCGGCGCCATGGGCCGGGCAAGCAGGTAGCCCTGAACTTCGTCGATCCCCATGTTTGCCAGCACGTCCATCTGCGCCTCCTGCTCAACTCCTTCGGCCACGGTCAGATAGCCCAGCTCGTGCGCAAGATGATGGATGGCCGAAACTTTGGCGCGGGCGCGCGAGCTGCTGGCGATGCCATCGACCAGTGACTTGTCCAGCTTGACGGTGTGGATGGGAAGGTCGGACAGGTAGCTGAAATTGCTGTAGCCACTGCCGAAGTCATCGATCGCCACCGTGATGCCGGCCTGTGCCATCGCCGCGATGTGGCCGATGGCCGGCGACCCCGGACGCAGCCATTCGCCTTCGGTGATCTCCAGTTCGATCATCGAGAACGGCAGCGCCCTGTGCTCAAGCTTGCTGCGGATGTCCTGCCAGGCCGAGGCATTGGACAGATAGCTGCTGGACAGGTTGATCGAGACCGGAATGTCCTGCCCTTGGGCGCGCCACGCCCGGACCTGATCCAGCGCCGTGTCCAGCACCCAGTTGGTCACCTCATCCATCAGTGCGGTCCGCTCGAAAACCGGAATGAACTCGGCCGGGCTGATCGGCCCCAGGGTGGGGTGGTTCCACCGGATCAACGCTTCGGCCGAGACCGGGCGCCGACCGTCAAGGGTGAAGCGCGGCTGGTAGTCCAGATGGAAGTCGCCGTTCTGCAGGCCGCGTTCGGCATCCGAGGCCAGACGGTAGGCGCGGTGCATCTTCTCGTCGCGCTGTGCGGAATACCAGCAGAATGGCTGCCGCGCATCGAACGCGCCCTGCATGCTCACCAGCAGCCGCCGCAGCAGGTCATGGCTGTCCTGCTCATCCGTATCGACCGCACAGATACCCGCATGGAAGCGGGGGGACATCGGGACGGCGGCGGCCATCAACGGACGCAACATGCGCGTCCTCAGCTCCAGGACCAGGCTCTCGACGTGGCCTGCCGTCGGCATCTCGGCCACGAAGGCAAACCGGGTCACTCCGACGTGGTACACGGTCGCCACGTCCTCCAGCGCGGTGCGCAGCCGGACGCCGGCACGCCGGATCAGTGCTTCCAACGGGCGCAGGCCCAACACCTGGCCGACCTGGCTGGCACGCGGAATATCCAGCACGTCCACCGCGACGGCGTAAGCCGTTCCTTCCGCGCAGCGCGAAAGAACGCCTGGCAGATCCGTATGAAACTGGTGCCGGCTGGGCAGGCCACTGACCGGGTCGAGGTTGCCGGAGAGGTTGCGTAGTTCGAGTTGCGCGATCACCAGCTCGGCCAGAGTGGCCAACTGCTCCTGATCCCGCTCGTCAAAGGTGCGCGGGCGGGTGTCCATGACGCACAGCGCACCGATGGCCACGCCATTTTTGGCCACCAGCGGCGCGCCCGCATAGAAACGCAGGTGGGGACTGTGCGTCACCAGCGGGTTGTCGCGGAAACGCGGATCCTGCTCGAGGTCCGGGACGACCAGGACGCCGCCGGAGGTGACGGCGTGGGCGCAGATCGACGAGCGGATGTCGGTCTGCGCCATGGGCAGACCGATCCGGGAAATGAAGCGCTGCTTTACATCCCCCAGGACCGAGACGAAGGCCACCGGCGCGTTGAACGTGTAGCCGGCAAGCGCGGTGATCCGGTCCAG
Organism: Stenotrophomonas sp. TWI1151; assembly: GCF_039673135.1. Classification (NCBI taxonomy): domain Bacteria; kingdom Pseudomonadati; phylum Pseudomonadota; class Gammaproteobacteria; order Lysobacterales; family Lysobacteraceae; genus Stenotrophomonas; species Stenotrophomonas sp. TWI1151. Next base: position 496,212 of record NZ_JBDJLA010000001.1, on the reverse strand, counting down.
CGCGGGCAACGACGCCACGCCGTCGACCTGCATGGCGCAAAGCACCGCGCGTCTTTCATCCAGGGGGGAGGGTGGGGGGCTCATTTCGTATCGACTGGGGGCCGGGCGCAAGCGGCCCGCTGTCCACTCTATACGCACCGAACGCGGTTCCGGATGCAGTTACCAGTCCGTGGGCGCGTAGTCCTTCAGGAACTGGCCCCAGACGTGTTCGCCGGTGTTGAACCCGTGGATGATCGGATCGACGATGCGCGCGGCGCCGTCGACGATATCCAGCGGCGGGTGGAAGCGTTCTTCCTTCACCTTCTTGGCCGCGATGTCCGCCGGATCCTCGTCGGTCACCCAACCGGTGTCGACGCTGTTCATGTGGATGCCGTCGTTCTGGTAATCGGCCGCCGAGGTGCGCGTCATCATGTTCAGCGCGGCCTTGGCCATGTTGGTATGCGGGTGGCGGGTGGTCTTGAAGTTGCGGTAGAACTGCCCCTCCATCGCCGAGACGTTCACGATGTGCTTGTCACGCTCGGGCGTGCGCAGCATCAGCGGCTTCAGGCGCGCATTGATGATGAACGGCGCGATGGCGTTGACCAGCTGGGTTTCCAGCAGCTCGACCGACGGCACTTCGGCCATCAGCATGCGCCAGGAGTTGCGACCGCGCAGATCCACCTGCTGCAGGTCCTGATCCAGCCGGCCATCCGGGAACAGGTGCTGCTGGGCGACCAGCTCGTCCTCCAGCAGCGGCACCTGCGACAGCTCGGCGGCACGGGTCAGGCCATTGGCGGCGTTGAAATCGCGCCCCTGGACCACCGGCAGCGCGGCCGAGGCGGTGGTGCCGAGCAGTTCGGCACTGCGCAGCCCCTCGTAATCGCCGATCAGCTTGCGCAGCGTCTCGGGTACCTCATGCAGCGCGGCGGTTTCGCCGGCCATCATGTGCGCATAGAACTGCGGCGGTCGGCGCACGGTCTGGCAGGCGTTGTTGATGATGAAATCCAGGCGCGAACGGGTGGCCAGCAGCTCGTTGCAGAAGGCCTCCACGCTCGGGGTATGGCGCAGGTCCAGGCCGTACACCTGCAGGCGGTGGCCCCACACGCCGAAGTCCGGCTCTTCGGCGTAACGCGCGGCCGAATCCCGCGGGAAGCGCGTGGTCACGATCAGCTCGGCACCGGCCCGCAGCAGCTTCAGGCCTGCCTGGTAGCCGATCTTGACCCGGCCGCCGGTCAGCAACGCGACGCGCCCGGTCAGGTCCGCCGTCTCGGTGCGCTTGACGAAGTTCAGCTCGGCGCAGGCCGGGCACATCTGGTCATAGAAGTGGTGCAGCTGGGTAAACTTCTGCTTGCACACGTAGCAGTGGCGCAGTTCCGGGGAATGCACCGGTTCCGGCGTGGGTGCCGCATTCTCGCCGTTGGAGGCGTCATGCAGACCGGCCGCGTGCGGCGGGAAGTAGTTCGGGGTGCTGAATACCGGCTTGCGGCGCAGGGCGCGGATACCGGTCTGCGCCAGCAGCGCCTCGGATTTGGCCACCTTTTCCTGATGCCGCGCCTTGGCCTGCTGCTTCAGCTTGGCCCGGCGGGCCTTGGGCTCGGGGTGATACACCTTGGCCACCACCTGGTGCAGGCGGACGCGATCAGCCTCGGGCAGCGTATCGAGCACGCTGCGGTCGGCTTCGATGGCCTCCAGCAGGTCCAGCGCGGTGCGCAGGCGGTCGGTCAGGGGCAGGTCGTCGTCGGCAAGGGGCAGGGCGGTGGTATTCAATTCAGATCCGGGAAAAGCGGCAGGATGACGGGCATGGGGCGCCGCGCGACGGCCCCTGACGGGGGCATCCGCCAGCAGCCCGGGGCATACGGTGGGAGGCTATTGTCCCTGATCCTGGGATTTGGTGCTGATCAGGCGGCACCCATGCAGCCCGATGTGCAGATGGCCATGGGGGTCATTGCAGCTGGTTGCCGCCGGCCTGGGGGCTTCAGCGCACCTGGAGCGAAGCCTGCAGCGCCGTCGCCAGCGCCGCGTCACCATTCACCAGCTCGGTCCACTTCAACGTGAGGCCGTTCCGTTTGCCCTTGGACACCAGCTTCATCCCGTCTGGATCGATGGTCAGCGTATAGGTCTCGTCGCCGATCTGGACTTCCCGGCGCAGTGGTTTATCGAGTGGCGTCATGACGTGCTACGGCTTCGGCGGCGCTGCGTGTTTCGGCTCCGCGGAGCTCTCGGTGCCATGGCCGGAGTCCTGCTCCTCGGAGGCCGCCGTGCCACTGCCACCCCCGGGCACGTTACGCGCGGCCTCACCACCCGCAGGCGCCGTCGCGGCGGCAGGCTGCTCGATCGCATCGGCATGCTGGCCTTGCTCGTTACGCTCATCCTGGCTGCAGGCCGACAGCGCGAGGGTCGCGAGGGCACTCAACAACACGATTCGCATGGCGATTCTCCTGCAGTGATGACGAATCCGGTTTGTAGCGCCGACGCCGTTGGCGATGCGTGATCACCCCGTTGATCACTCTTTGACGACAACCGCATGGAGTACCCTTGCCGCCGTCGATGCTTAGCCGTTCCGTGGTCTACGGGCGGGGAGCCGGCGTGTTACGGAGCAGAGTTCACATCATGAGTATTCCCGAGGGATTGGACGGGCATCGTCGGGGGCAGGGCCTCACACGACGAGGCTTCCTTCTTGCGGTCGGTTCGGTGTCGCTGCTCGCGGCCTGCCGTGACAAAGCGCCTGCGGTGGCAGCGCCGGCTGCCACGGCGCCTGCGGCAAAGACCGACACCGCCTTCCTCGACCTCTCTCATGCCCTGACCGGCAAGACCGATCTGGACCCGGCCACGGCCGACCGGATCGAACAGGCGTTTGCCACCCTTCAGCCAGCGCTGCATGCGCAGTTCCCCGCCTTGGTCACCCTGGCAGGACAGATCAGTGGCGCGCAGGCGCTGATCGCGGCCGCTGGCGATGCCAAGCCCGCGGCCTTGGCCATCATCACCGCGTGGTACACGGGCACCGTTGGCAAAGGCGTGCATGCCGTGACCGTGTCCTACCGCGATGCGCTGATGCAGCGCTGCGTGGATGACGGTCTTTCACCGCCGACCTACGCCCAAGGTGGCCCCGCCTGGTGGACCGCTGAGCCGCCGGCCCCGATTCGCGCCCACGCCTGAGCCTGCGCGGTCCCTTTTTCCCTGTTATCGATCTGGAACCCCTCCCATGAAAGCTCCGGTTTTCCGTGATGGCGACGCCGATGCCGACGTCGTGATCGTCGGTTCGGGCGTTGTCGGTGCATTGATCGCCCACCAATTGGTGCGCGCCGGCAAATCGGTCCTGGTCCTTGAGGCCGGCCCCCGTCTGAACCGTTCCGACGTGGTCGAGAACTGGCGCAACGTCAGCTTCGAACGGCGCATCGGCAGCGATTTCCAAGGGCCGTTCCCGCAATCGAAATTCGCCACGGCGCCACTGTACTTCCCCGCCAACGACTACGTCGGCCTGACCGGCCCCGATGCCAGCAGCTTCCATCAGGGCTTCATCAAGGCGGTCGGTGGCACCACCTGGCATTGGGCTGCCTCCTGCTGGCGCCATCTGCCGGTCGATTTCAAGATGCAGTCCGCCTACGGGGTCGGGCGCGATTGGCCGATCAGCTACGAGGACATCGAGCCGTACTACTGCCGCGCTGAAGAGGCCATGGGCGTCTCCGGGCCGAACGACCCCGCGCAGCAGAGCCCCTCGGAGCGCTCCAGGCCGTACCTGGCCGACATGATTCCGTGGGGCAACGGCGACAAGGTGTTTGCCGAGGTAGTCAATCCGCACGGCTACAACCTGGTGCCGATTCCGCAGGGGCGCATGATCAAGCCCTGGAATGATCGCCCCGCGTGCTGTGGCAACAACAACTGCCAGCCGATCTGCCCGATCGGCGCCATGTACAACGGCGTCCATACCGTGCAGGCCGCCGAAGCGCTGGGCGCCAAGGTGCTGGCCGAAGCGGTGGCGTACAAAATCGACACAGATGCGCAGAACCGGGTCACCGCCATCCACTGGTATGACAGCGACAAGGTCAGCCACAAGGCTACCGGCCGCAGTTTCGTGATCGCCTGCAACGCGCTGGAAACGCCACGCCTGCTGCTGCTCGCTGCCAACGAACAGAACCCGAACGGCATCGCCAATTCGTCCGACCAGGTCGGGCGCAACATGCTGGACCACTCCGGCTTCCACTGCTCCTTCATTGCGGACCGCCCGATCTGGCTGGGGCGTGGCCCGGCGCAGTCCAGCTGCATGGTCGGGCCACGCGATGGCGCGTTCCGGTCGGAGTATTCGGCGACCAAGATCATCCTCAACAACATCAGCCGGGTGGCGATCGCCACCGACCAGGCGTTGAAGATGGGGCTGGCCGGTGAGGCGCTGGACGCGGAAATCCGACGGCGCGCGATCTACGGCGTGGACCTGTCGATCAGCCTGGAGCCGCTGCCCGACCCGACCAACCGCCTGACGCTGTCCACGACCCGCGTCGATGGCCACGGCCTGGCGTGCCCGGACATCCATTACTCGCTGGGCGACTACGCGCGCAAGGGCTACGACAAATCCTGCGAGCAGCTGCGGCACATCGGCAAGCTGTTCAACGCCGAAGAATTCGTGATCACCACGGCGCTCAATGCCAACAACCACATCATGGGCTCGACCATCATGGGCGCGGACCCGCGCGATTCCGTGGTGGATGGCGATTGCCGCGCGCATGATCACCCGAACCTGTGGCTCCCAGGTGGCAGCGCGATGGTCTCGGCCAGCGTCGTCAACAGCACCTTGACCATGGCCGCGCTGGCCCTGCGCGCGACCGATGCCATCGAGCGTGCGGCATGAAGACCTTCCTGCTCATCGCATTGGGCCTGCTGGCCGGCGTCAGCGACACCGCGCGCGCCGACGACGCCGTCGAACGTGGGCGCTACCTGTCCGTGGCCGCGGACTGCGTGGCGTGCCACACCAGCCCGAAGCAGGGCAAGCCCTACGCCGGCGGCTACGCGATCGCCTCGCCGCTGGGTGAGATCTGGGCGAGCAACATCACCCCGTCCACGTCCCACGGCATTGGCAACTACACGGAGGCCGATTTCGCCAAGGCGGTCCGGGAGGGCGTGCGCAAGGATGGTGCCCATCTGTATCCGGCGATGCCGTACACCTCGTACGCCAAGCTGACCGACGAGGACATCCACGCGCTGTACGTCTACTTCATGCAGGCGGTCGCCCCGGTCGGTGAGGAGGCACGTACCACCGAACTGCCATTCCCCTTCAGCGTGCGCTCGTCCATGGCGGTGTGGAATCTGCTGTTCCTCGACAAGACCCCCTTCAAACCTGATCCGGCGCAGAGTGCCCAGTGGAATCGGGGTGCCTACCTGGTGGAAGGGTTGGCGCACTGCTCCAGCTGCCACAGTCCACGCGGCCTGATGATGCAGGAAGTGGGCGGCAAGGCCTTTGCCGGTGGTTCGCTGGGCGATTGGTACGCGCCCAACATCACCTCGCATCCGATCAGCGGGATCGGCGGGTGGACCGATGACGAACTGGCCCAGTACCTGAAGACCGGCCGAGCTGAAGGCAAGGGGCAGGCCGGTGGCGGCATGGCCGAGGCGGTGACGAACAGCCTTTCCAAACTGCGCGACGAAGACATCAGCGCGATCGTGACCTATCTGCGGACGGTGCCGGCGGTGGCCGACAAGGACGCCACCCGCGCGGCCTTCGCCTGGGGCGATGCCGCCACGGCGCCGGGCGAGCCCGCGATTCGCGGCACGGACGCGCCCATCGCCTCCGGTGCGGTGCTGTATTCCGGCCTCTGCGCCAGCTGCCATGGCTCGCGTGGCGAGGGCAGCAACGACGGCTACTACCCGTCGCTGGTGCACAACAGCACCGTGGGCATGGTCCGGCCACAGAATCTGGTCGCCACCATCATCGGCGGCATCGACCGCGAAGTGGATAGCGAACATGTACTGATGCCGCATTTCTCCGAGGGCTCGTACGTGCAGGCGCTGAGTGACGCGGACATCGCGGCCGTCGCCACGTACGTGCGGACCACCTTCGGCCCGGGTGACCAGGTCACCGAAGCGCAGGTCGCGTTGATCCGCGACGGCGGTGAGAAGCCGCTGCTGGCCAAGATCGCGCGCCTGTGGCTACCGTTGCTCATCCTGGGGCTTGCGGCTTTCGTGGTGGTGATCCTGCTGGTGCGACGCGCGTGGACCAGGCGCAAGCAGCGGAGGGCTTCGGCATGAAGCGCCCCTCCTTCGTTGTAAGCCTCGGGCTGATGGCCTCCGCGGCCGTCTTGCCGGCATGGGCAGCTGAACCAGAGGTCCCCAAACCCAAGACCGTGGACACCATTGCCCAGACACCGCTCAGTGCGGACTGGGCGGCCCGTATCTGGCTGCAGGACCGTGGCGTGACCCCGAGCGCCCGCATCGTGATCGCTACGGGCGTCAACAGCGACGGCTACAAGGGCACCGGCTGGTCCACCGCCGAGCACGTTGATTTCGGTGCCATGATCGATACCGGCAAGGCCTTCGGTTTCGACGGCACGATGCGGGTGGTGTTCTCCGACCGCTTCGGCAATGCGGTCAATGACCGCTCGACCGGTTCCTACGTGCAGAACCAGGCGTTCTATGGCCAAGGGCAGAACCTGCGCTTCAACGAGCTCTCCTACGAGCGCTGGCTGCTGGACAAGCGGTTGAGCCTGAAGGGCGGCTTCTACTCGATGGGCAACGACTTCGGCGGCTTGCCGTACACCTGCAATTTCAACAACAACGGCCAGTGTGGTCATCCGCTGGGCCCGATCTACAGCTCCGGTTGGCTGGACAATCCGACCGGCCAGTGGGGCCTGCGGGTGAAGTGGGCTGATCCCTCGGGCTGGTACGCACAGACCGGCATTTACGATGTCGTGCCGATGCGCAAGCAGGAGGGCAGTGGCTTCCGCGTGTCCGACCGTGGCAAGACCGGCCTGTTCCTGCCCGTGGAAGTGGGCTACAGCCACGGCAACACCGGCGAGCATTACGGTGGCACCTACAAGGTCGGCTATTACCTGGACACGTCCAACGCGGACGACATCGGCAATCCGGCCGCACCGCGCGCGTCGCATCGCAGCGGTTCGTACATCCAGCTGGCGCAGCGTGTGCTGAAGCCCGAAGGCGACACCGTGCGCGGTCTGTCGGTATTCGGCGTGGCCACGCGTGCGGATGCCAGGACCGGCCTCATGCGGTACTCGTGGGAAGCCGGCCTGAGCTGGCGCGGTGTGGTGGCATCCCGCGAGGATGATGTGCTGAGCCTGGCGTGGACCCGGCTGGACATCTCCGACCGCCTTGCCCAGTACCAGCGCATCACCGGCAAGGACGTGCAGAGCAACGAGCAGTTCGTGGAGCTCAATTACGGTGTGCAGGTCACTCCGTGGCTGATCCTGCGGCCTGCGGTGCAGTATGTAGCCCGTCCCGGGGCGTATGAGAGCCGCCCGGACAGCTGGGTGTTCACGCTGCAGGCGCAGGCTACGCTCTGATCACACGACACGGTCGTCCAGTGCACGCACGCTCCACAGCGGGCTCACTAAAGTGGGTGCCACTTCATCGAGGCTGGCACGCGTGAACCTGCAGACGACCGTTTCCCTTCCGTTCCCCCGTCGCGCGATGCCCGACAGCTGCCACTTCGACCTGCTGGATGTGAGCGCGCTGCAGGACCCCTGCAGCGGCCGCATCGTCCACCTGTATTCGATGGTGGCGCGCTGCCTGTCGTGTGAGGTGATCTTCAAGGCGCAGGAAGGCGCTGGCTTTGTCAGTACCTCGGCCGCGCGGGTACTGCGTTGCCCGACCGGCTGCGGCGAGCAGTCGCTCAAAGCCGCCACGCTGCGCCAGTGGACCCCTAAAGCCGCCTGAGCGTGTCGGCGTCACGGCATTGCCGCGACGCCACGCGATCATCAGAGCAGCAGCAACGCCGCGATCAATGCCGGTGGCATCACCAGCATGCCCAGCTTGAAGAACTGCAGCGCGCTGACGTTCTCGCCCTCCCGACGCAGCGCGACCAGCCACAGCATCGTCGCCAGCGATCCCGTCACCGACAGGTTCGGCCCCAGATCGGCACCGATGAGCAGCGCCGCGCGGGTCTGCGCCGGCAGCTCCGCCATCTGCCCCAGCGAGCCGGCCACCAGCCCGATGGGCAGGTTGTTGGCCAGATTGCTCGCCACCGCTGCCGCGATCCCTGCCACCCAGCTGGCTTCCGAAGGCGAGGTCCGTGCCAGCGCATCCAATGCGTGCGCCGCCGTGCGGATCACCCCGGTCTGGGCAACGGCTTCGACCAGCACGAACAGGCCAGCCACCAGGGGCAGCACCCCCCAGGCGACGTGACGCAGTATCGGCAGCGGGCTGCGACGCTGGCGAAGGCGAACCGCCGCCAAGGTGAGCGCACCTGCGCAGAAGGTCGTCACGCCGAGCGGGCCGTTCATCGCCGAGGTCACCAGCAGCACGATGCCGGTGAGCCCGACACCGATGGCGCACAGGCGACCGCCCTCGGACAGGGCGCGGTACTCGATCCGCTCCGCCAGGGGGTGCGCGATCTCACGGCGCTGAGCCAGGCGCAGCACCAGATACGTCATGGTGATCGCCGCCAGCGACGGCAGGCTGAACTGCCGCAGCCACTCAGGCAGCGAGGGCATGTGGCTGCCGAACACGACCAGGTTGGCGGGGTTGGAGATCGGCAGCACGAAGCTGGCTGCGTTGGCAATGAAGGCGCAGACGAACAGGTAGGGCAGTGGATTGGCGCGGGCCGCTTTGCAGGCCGCGTAAACCGCCGGTGTGAGCACCACGGCGGTGGCGTCGTTGGACAGGAAAATGGTCACCAGCGTGCCAACCAGGAAGACCAGATCAAACAGGCGCCGCCCGGATCCCTTGGCGTGCTGGACGGCATACATGGCCAGCCAGTCGAACAGGCCTTCGTGACGCGCCAGCTCGGCCAGCACCATCATGCCGATCAGGAACAGGTAGACGTCGCCGCCTTCGGCCACCGCCCCGATGGCAGTGGGGATGGGCACCAGACCTGTCGCCACCAGCACCACGGCAGCGCCCAGTGCCCAGACATACTCGGGGATCCGCCAGGGACGAAAGATGACACCGCTGGTGGCAACGGCGGTCACCATCCAGATGATCAGGGAGGTTGTGGGGACGTGCATGCATGGCTCAGGAATAACGCAGTGGCTGGCGTCAGGTCGCGTCCGTCGGTGCTGCCACCGTGGAAGCGCGGCCTGTGTGAGGTCGGGTCTCCGGCATGGCCATTGCCAGCACGAAGGCCAGGGCTGCAATCGCCGCCAGGGTCAGGAACGCGACATCATACCCAGCGAACTGCACGATCACCCCGGCCAAGCCCGGACTGAGCGCAGCACCCAGCCCGAAGACCGTCGAGACTGCACCGAGCGTGACGTTGAATCGGCCGGTTCCCTGGGTCAGATCACTGACCATGACGGGGAGCAGCGCCCCGAAGATACCCGCACCGATGCCATCCAGCAGTTGCACGCCCAGCAGCCATGCCGGCGCATCGGACAGTGGGTAAAGCACGCCACGGATCGGCAGGATCAGAAAGCCGGCCAACAGCAGTGGCTTGCGCCCCCACACATCGGCCCGTGTTCCGACCAGCATCGCGGCCGGCACCATGACCAGTTGTGCCGCGACGATGCACGCCGCCGTCAAGGTGGTGGCCAACGCAGGGTTGGTATGGGAGAGTTTCTGACCGACCAGGGGCAGCATCGCCGCGTTGGCCAGGTGGAACAGCGCACAGCACGCTGCCAGCATGAGCAGGGTACGGTCGCGCAGGAGCATGCCAAAGGAGGATGGCCCCGGCTGTCGCTCCGGTGCGGCCGGCGATCCGCGCGCCTGCTCATGGTCAATGGCTTTGGCCGGCACCATCAGCACCGCGGCCACGCTGGCCAGGGTGAGTGCGGCCATCAGGTAGAACACCACGACCGGGCCTCCGATGTACGCCAGCCCCCCGGCCAGGACCGCCGCAACGGCGTTCCCTGCGTGATTGAACGTCTCATTGCGACCCATGCGCCGCGCGAACGCCCGTGGCCCGACGATGCCCAGCGAGATGGCCGCGATCGCCGGGGCAAAGACGGTACCCGCGACGGCGCTGACAGCCTGGGTCGCGGCCACGAGCGTGAACGAGGTGATCCACGGCAGCACGACGCAACTGCCGGTGACCAGAAGGGCAGCGATGACGACCGTGGCCCGCTTGGCGTTGACCCGATCCATCAGCGCGCCTGCCGGCGTCTGCGCCAGCAGGGCAGCGAGTCCCGCCACCGTCATCACCAGGCCGATGCTGGCTGGGTCCCATTTGTGCACGGCCAACAGGTAGATCGCAAGATACGGCCCCAATCCATCGCGGACATCGGCCAGGAAAAAGTTCACGGCGTCGAGCGCGCGATCAGCCGAGCGCACGGGCAAGGGGGCAGGGGGAGGTGGGTTCACGTGCGTTGGCTCGATGCTCGCTGGGTCAGCCCCGATGCCGGTGGGGCGCGCATGTTATGCGCGTCCGCCTGTGATGGTCGTGTGGCGCCACACGCAGAAGAGCCCCGGAATCTCCAGGGCTCTGGGTACCATGTGCTTCAGACCGACCGGGTTTTACAGCCCCCACTTCTCCGGGTCGGCGTGCTTCTCTTTGTAGATCACACCCGAGAAGTCCACATGGAGCTCGGTCCACTCGCCACCCTTACGGCGTGCGAGCACTTCGAAGTGCTTGGGCTTGCGCGCGGGTTCGCCGGTTGGCGTCCAGCCATCCTTCTTCACTGCGGCCACGGCGACACGAGGATCCGCCGGCCCCTCCGGGTGACGATGCTTGGGGCCGTGATGCGGCTTCTTGTGCTCCACCTCTACAAAGCTGCCGCCCTTCCTGGCGATACGGGCCACTTTGATTTCCGACGGACGCCGTTCCCCTTCCAGCCTGACGGCAACGCCTTCCTTGAGCGCAAACGCCTCTGCCCCTTTGGGGCCGAGGTCTGCCAGATACGTCTGATCGTGGCAGATCAGGGTGAAGCGGTGCGCGAACACGTGTTCGATGACGCCGGCGAGGGCGACCTTTTCATGGTGCGGCATGCATTTCTCCTGAGAGCGCCCAACCGCGGGCGCTCTGGTTCAATGCGTCTGTCCGCCACAGATTCAAGCGGCGCGTCCGCGGCGTTCAGGTGGCCGCAAGCCGGCCCACCGACCCTGTCGGCGTGAACACTGCGCCAACGCGTTAAAATGGCACACCGCCGACGCCGTTCCAGGGCCCATCGCAATGCCATACACCACCCGCGACGCGATCCAGCGGCTGCGCGAGCAGATCCCGACCTTCCGCTGCATCGTGGGGTGTACGGACTGTTGTGGCCCGGTCACCGCCTCAAGTGAGGAAGTGGCGCGGCTGCCGGTCAAGAGCGATGCCGAGCACGCTGCCGCGCTGGCGGACCTGAGCTGTCCCTATCTGGGCAAGCAGGGCTGTGAGGTGTACGAAGAACGCCCCTTGATCTGCCGCATGTTCGGGACGACCCCCAGCCTGCGCTGCCCCAACGGCCAGCGGCCGGTCTACATGCTGGATGAATCGGTGGAGAAGGAGATCCATCAGTTTCTTCGCAGCACCCGGCAGGTGCTCATCTAGCAGCGCTGGGCCACCAGCGAGGCTCAAGGTCAGTTCGGCCTGCGTGCGCCCAGCCGCCATATCGCCAGACCACCGTAAAGCGCCAGCAGCGCGAGCAGGGTCCAGAGCTCGTGGCTGACTTCACCCAGGCTGGCATCCATCTGATTCAACCGCACCATCAGGTTGATGCCGGGCGTGGTCGGCAGCAGGTGGGCCAGGGCCACCAGTACGGGCGGGGAGGTGACCGCCGGCCAGGACAGGTTGGCCAGGAAGAACAGCGGGATGGAGCAGGCGACGACCACCTGGAAGGCACGTTCTCGGGTCGCGAAAAAGCTGCCGATGAACAGCCCGAACGCCACCGTGGCGGCGATGAACAACGTGCCGCCCAGCAACTGCCCGAGTGGATTGCCACCACGCGGGTAGTCCTGCACCCACGCGGTGAAACCGGCGTAATACAGCAGCCCGAGCAGGCCGATGGCACCGAAGCCAATCGCCATACCGGCCAGTGTCGGCATGTCAAAGCGCAGGCGCCGGCCCAACGCCAACCGCCGCGCGCCGAGCAGCACGCCGATGCCCATGAGCAGCGTCTGATGCACGATCAGCTCGGCCACGCCGGGCACGATGGCGCTGCCGTAGCCTTCCTGCGTGTTGAACAGCGGGCGCTGCACCAACGTGATCGGCGGTGCCTGGGGTGCCCCCATGAACGCCGCCTGCGACACGGCCGCCTCGCGCGCGAACGCGGTCAGGGCCTCGGCCACGCCGCCGAGCACCCAACTGGCGCGGCCCAGGTAGGCGCCGTTGCCCATCAACACCAGATAGCCGTGGCTGCCGCGCAGAATGTCGCGTTCAAGGTTGGCCGGGATCAGCAGAATGCCTTCGGCCTTGCCGGTTTCCAGCACATGGCGTGCCTGGTCGATGCTGGCCGGCTGATCGACGATGCGGACCGTGTGCAGCGCGTCCACCCGCCGCAGCAATTCTCGACTGGTGGCACTCTGGTCGTGGTCAACCACCACGATGGGCAGGTTGCTGGCTACCTGATGGCGGTAGGCCGCCGGGTAGAAGAACGAGTACAGCACCACCGCGCCGACCATCAACACGACGGCATACCGGTCGGTGAGCACCGTGCGCAGGGTCAGGCGCAGGCTGTCGACGAAGCGGCTCATGCACCGGCCTCGCGCGGTGCGCCCGGCAATGCTGGATCGGCGCTGCGCGCGGCAGCAATCAGCCGCCAGCCACCGATGCCACCGGCCACCACCCCCATCAGCAGCAGCGTGCCCAGCGGCCACAGCGAGACACTCCAAGGCGCGCCGACGAACTGCTGCTGGGTCTGCAGTTTCACGTAGGCGGTCAGTGGCAGCAGGAGATTCCAGACCCGGGTGAACAGCGGCGCATCGACCACCGGGAAGGTGGCGCCGGAAAATGCCAGCGCGGTGCCGATGCTCAAGCCGATCGCGGAAAGCGATGTGCCCATGTCCCGGGTGAGCCCGACAAACAGCAGGGCTACCGCCGCACAGGCCAGGTAGAACACCGGTTGCCCCAGCATCAGCAACAGCGCACTGCCGGCGATGCCATCGCCACGGAGCAGGGCAAGGTAGAGCACCCCAAGTGCACCGTACATCGAGAACAGCAGCACGTATGGCACGACCTTGCCGGCGATCGCCGACCACGGGGTGTCGCCCAGCCAATCGCGCAGGTGCCCATCACGGACCTCACGGCCCAGGCTGGCTGCCACGGCCAGTGCCAGCCCCAGCGACAGGATCGCCGGGAACAGCAGTGGCAGCAGGAACAGCTCATAGCTGCGTGCCGGGTTGTGCAGGATGTCCGACTGCACGGCGATCGGCGGGGCGCGCAGCGTGGCCGGGCCGACCTGCTTGCCGATGCGCTCGCCCAGCAGCCGCGCATTCCAGGCGCTGACGGCTTCGACGATATCGCGCACGGCGGATTGGCCGGTGGTGAGGTAGGTGGCGTTGTAGTACGCGAACACCGTGCCCTGTTCACCACGCAGCGCCTGCCGGGTGGCATCGCGCGGCACCAGCACCACCGCGAACACCTCCAGCCGGCGCAGCTGCGATTGCGCTTCGGACAGGGTGGACGGCTGGCTGGCAATGGTCACGCCGGGGCTGGCATCCAGCATGCGGGCCAGCTGTCTGCTTTCCGCGCTGCGGTCGAGGTCGACCATGGCGATGGGGATATCGCGCATCACCGAGGCGGCAAACAGCCATGCCATCAACCCCAGCATCACGGCCGGCAGCAGCGTGACCAGCAGCAGATCGGCACGATCGCGGCGCAGGTGCTCAAGCTCGCGCTGGAACGAGGCTGTGGCACTCGCCCACACCGACCGGCTCATCCCTGCGGCCACCCGAACAGCACACTCATGCCGGGGCGGAAGCCTTCCACCGGGGCGACCGGGCGCAGCCGGATCTCGAAGCTGCGCACGTCATAGCCGGACGACTGCCGGGTGGCACGCCACGTGGCGTAGTCACCGGCAGGATTGATGAAATACACCTCGAACTCGGCATCACGATCCAGCGCGGGTACGTTGCCGCGCAGGCGGGTACCCACCTTCAGGCCCCGCATCTGCGATTCGCGCAGGTTCACCGACACCCACATGCGGTCGATGTCGACCAGGGTGAAGACCGGGTAGCCGGCCGGGACCAGCTCGCCGATATCCGACATGCGCTTGTTGATCTCACCGGCCATGGGCGCGCGGCCGTTGATCTCGTCGCGGGCCGCATCCACCTCGGCCACGGCGCCCTGCGCCTGGCGAACCTGGCCCTGCGCGGCGCGCTTGTCCTGGTCGCGCGCGCCGGCCAGCGCCTGGTCGTACTGCGCCCGTGCGGCATTGGACAGCTCGCGCGAACTGCGCGCCTGGGCCAAGGCCTCGTCACGTTTCTGCCGCGTCATCACGCCTTCGTTGTACAGGTTCTGCACGCGCTGATAGGTGGCATCGGCCAGGGTGGCACCCGCCTCGGCGCGTTTCCAGTTGGCCTGCGCAGCACGGATGTCCTCGCTGCGTGCCCCTTCGTCGGCCTTGTCGGCCACCGCACGCGCCGCTTCCAGCGCGCCCTGGGCCTGCTGCTCCTTGGCTGCCACTTCGGGGCTGTCCAGCACGAACAGCACCTGGCCGGCGGTGACCCGGTCGCCCTCGCGCACCTTCAGCTCGGCCAGCCGCGCGGTGATCTTCGCCGCCACGTTGACGGTGTCGGCATCGGCCATGCCCTGCAGCTGTTCGGCCGGCGTGCGCCAGGCCAGCCACAGCCCGACCACGACGACGATCGCCAGTACCAGCGCGATGAGGATGCCGGCCTTGCGTTTCTTCGGCGGCGGCGCGTCGGCCGGCGCCTGCAATGTGTCATTCATGCGCGATCACCTCGTCGCCCCGGCGGCGGAATTCTTCATATCGGTCCATCTGTCCACTGATCTCCAGCAGCTGTGCCAGCGCCACGTCGTACTGATACGCGGCCTGCGCGCGTTCCACCTGTGCGCCGCCCAGCCCCAGGCGCGCATCGATCACATCCAGCGAGGTGGCCTGGCCCTCGCGGAAGGCCAGCTCCTGCAGCCGCAGGTTCTCGCGGTTCTGTTCGATGCTGCTGTCCAGCAGCAGGAACTGTTGGCGGGCGGTATCCAGTTCGTACCAGGCCTTGCGCACGCCCAGCGTCACCTGGTTCTCGGCTTCGCGCAGGCCGGCTTCGGCCTGATCCTGCTGCGCGCGGGCGGCGCTGATCTGGGCAGGACGCGAGTTGGGCGACAGGAAGGTGTACTTCAGGCCGATGCCGAACGCCCAGTCCGGGTCGGTCAACATTTCGTCGCGGCGGCGGAAATCGTACTGGCCGAACAGGAACACGGTGGGCTTGAGCTTGGCCTGCTGCACGCGCACGCCTTGCTCGGCCTGGGCCACCAGGGCCCGCAGGCGGGCAATCTGCGGTTGCCGGGCCTGTGCATCGCGTTCGAAGGTAGGCAGCGCACCGATCGGCGCGCGATGCACAAACAAGGGCGACAGCGGGCGGACGTCGCCACCGCTGCGCAGCAGGGTGGCCAATGCGGCCTTCAGCGTCTGCAGATCATTGAGCGATTTCTGGTACTCGCGCTCGGCCTTGTCGCGGGCCACATTGGCCTGCAGGCGCTGCGCGCGGGTGGCAAAGCCTTCGCGTTCCAGCTTCAGGGCATCATCGAGGTGACGCTGCAGCCCATCGCGCACCACGCGGCGCACGTCCACTGCCTGCTCGGCGAGGCGCTGGCCGAAATAGGCCTGGACCAGTTGCACGCTCAGTGACTGGCGCTGCGATTCGCGCTCGGCGCTGGCCTGATCGGTCGCGCCGGCAGCGGCCTGTTGGGCGGCCGGGATCAAGCCACCGGTGTACAACGGCAGTACCGCAGTGACCACCGGGCGGGTGCGCCAGTCGCGCTCGGTGAACTGCAACGGCGAGTCGATGCCGAAGGCCTCAGCGACCGGCGCCAAGGACCCCAGCGGCAGGGTGAGCGTCTTCTGGAACTGCAACCGGCGCACTTCACCGGTGACCTCGGGCAGGCGCAGCAGGCGCGTGGCGTCCTGCAGGTCCTGCTTGTTGCGCACCGACGCATCCGCCGCGGCCAGGGCATCGGACACCTGTTCCAGCCGCTGCTGGGACTGCTGCCAATCCAAGGCGGGGACCGTAGCGCTGTCCGGTACGGGCTGGGCGATGGCAGCGCCACTCATGCAAAGCAGGGAGAGACAGGTAAGTCCTTTTAACGCGCGCGTTGGCGGCCAATGCCGGCTCACGAGGGGGCAGCTCCATGGGGTGTGACGGCAAGAGGGTAGTGTGCGCCGCGTGAAGTGCGGGTCTTCACGTCCGTCGCCAGCCACGGGTGGCGAGGTGGTCCAGCAGCCCCACGACCAACAGCGACAGGCCCACCAGCGGGAACACCACGCCGCCGATGCACAGCAGCACGAAGACACCCGCCACGCTTCGCCCGTGCTTCGGCAGTGGCGGCACGCCGATCCCGCCGATGGGCCGCCGCTTCCACCACATTACCGCACCGCTGAGGCAGAGCAGGAGGATCGCTGCGCACGCGATGATCAGCACCACACGGTTGACCGTGCCGTACTCGTTGCCGAGATGGACATTGATGCCCCATTCCAGTCCTCGCCCAAGCGCACCGTAATCGGCGTAGCCCATGTCCAGCAGAACCCGGCCGCTGTACTGGTCCAGATGCACCACCCGCTGGCGCGACAGATCCTCCGGATAGACCGAGGCGGTGTAGACCCCCATGGGCCCACGCGGCAGCGCGATGCTGTAACCCGGTGCCAGCCCCAGTGCGCTGAACCGGCGCATGGCCGCGTCGATGCCGAGCGCACCGGGCTGCGGCGACAGATCCCCGAGTGGACCGCCGCCATGTGCGGCATGCCCGTCATCGGCAGCGGCGTGCGGGGCATGCGGCACCGCTGAGACCGGTAGCTGTGCCTGCGCCATCGACCAGGCTGGCGTGGTGGTGTCGGCAAGCCGATGCGCGGACATCGGCACGTTCACCCGCACCCCGGTCGGGTAACCATAGTCGTGACCGTTCGCCCAGGCATTGACCTGATGGCCCCAGACCACCGACCAGGGCATGCCGGTCACGGCCAGGAACACGAGCACACCGCCGACCCAGACGCCGGTCACCGCATGCAGATCGCGCCAGAACAGCCGCTGTCGCGGCTGCCCGCGAACCGTGGTGATCCCACCGTTCTGCCCGCGCGGCCACCACAGGTACACGCCGGTCGCCACCAGCAGGATGGCCCAGCCAGCGGCGATCTCGATCAGGGCACTGGCGTAATCGCCGAGCAGATCGAGGCTGTGGAGCTGCCGCACCACGCCCGAGAACGTGCCTTTGTCGGGCAGGTGCCCCAGCACCTGCGCGGTGCCCGGGTCGACGTAGTAGACCTGCCGTCGACCGTCGGCCTCCTGGACGCCGATCTCGATGGTGCCGTCGGCGTAGTCCGGCGTGGTGTAACGGAAGATCTCCCCGTGACTGACGGCATTGACGGCCGCCAGCTGGGCGCTGGCAGGCGAGGGTGGCAGCGCTGCGGTCTCCACGACCTTCAGATCGTGATGGATCCAGCGATCGATCGGCTTCTGGTAGACGTACACGGCCCCGGTCAACGCCAGCCAGGCGATGAAGGGCAGCACGAACAGGCCGGCATAGAAGTGCCACCGCCACACCGCGCGGTAGAAACGCCAGCGATCCGATGCACGCGGGGTAGCGGGGGTTGGCATGTCAGAGCTCCCGGGTCCAGCTCAGGTACAGCGCCCGGCCATCACCGGGTGAGTAGCCCGAGGAACCGCTGTCGTACCAGGCATACACGTAGAAACGATCTGTCGCGTTCTTCAACTGCAGGGCCAGGCTGTTGCGCGCGTCCAGGCGGTACGTGGCGCTCAGGTTCAACAGTGCATAGCCGCCGTAGCGTCCCAGCGTGTTGGTTCGTTCCACGAAGTAGTCGCCCTGGCCATTGCCCCAGGCGCTGAAGGCCCAGTCGGCCGTCGGGGCGTAGTCCACCCCCGCGCTGGCCAGCCAGTTCGGCACGTTCTCGATCTGCCGCCCGCGGGTCTGCGGCGCACTGGGGTCGGGCACCTCGATCACCGCCTTCTGCCGCGAGTACGCGGCCCAGGCGCGCCACTGGGCGCTGGCCTGCCATGTCAGCTGGGCGTCCCAACCGCGGCGCAGCGTCTGGCCCACGTTGCCGACCTCATTGGCCCCGACCACGCCATTGACGCCCAGGACGGTGGCGACCTCATCGCTGGCCCGCTGCTCCCAGTACGCGATCCGGGTCTGCAGCCCCTGCACGGGCGCCCATTTCATACCGGCCTCCCAGCCCTCGTTGAGGGAGGGAGCAAGATCGTTCAGCTGCGTGCGATACGCGCCATTGCCGCTGCCGATCTGGAACGTTCGCCCCCAGTTGGCGTACACGACCGTGGTCGGGCTGAGATCGTAGGACACACTCAGCTTGGGTTGTTTGATCAGGCCATAGTCGTAGACCGGTGCGCGCAGGCCGGTCGCCCCATTGTGGAAGTCGCCATACACGCGATCGACCCGGTAGGCGGGTACGATCTTCAGCGCGTCCATCGGCCGGATTACCGCCTGCACGTAGGCACCCCGGGTATCGAGGGTGTAGTCCCAATCGCGCAGGGTCGCCTGGCGCTCGCGCGCGACGGTCCTGTAGCGGCGGGCCGTGTTGTCCTGCCACTGCCCATCCACGCCGGCATCGAGGACGAACTCGGCCAGCCGCGAGTCCGGGCGCCAGGTGGTGTTCAAGATCACGCCGCGATGGGTCTCATCATTGAAACGTTCCTGTTGAGCGCCTCCCGCGGTGAACGTCACCCAGCGCTGGTTGCGATAGTTGTTCTGGTAGGCCTTGGCGTTCCAGCTCCAGTCGCTGCCCAGTGCGCCATCGATGTGCACGGCGGTCTGGACCGTCTCGCGCTCACTGCGGTCATCGCGTGCGTAGGCCGGCGATTGCGTCGGATTGGCCTGCACCTCCGGATAGCTGAGGTAGCCGGCTTCCAGTGCGGCGTTCTTGTAGTAGCGGCTGGTCAGCCCTGCGCGCCATCGGCCGTCAGGGTCGGTGTAGAACCACTTGCCGGCGAAGCTGCGCTGGGTGCCATCGGCATGGTCGCGCTCGCCGTCGGACGTGCGCCAGCCGACGAAATAGTTCTGTGACCAGGGGCCGCGCTCGAACCCTTTGGCCAACTGCACATCCTGCGTGCCAAAGCTGCCGGCGGTGATGCTCAGCTGGCCGTCAGTGCCGCCCTGGCGGGTCAACACATTCACGTCACCGGCAATCGCATGCAGCCCGTGACGGGCATCGTTGGTGCCGCGCACGATCTCGAGCGCGGCGATGTCCAGCGGAAACACCGCATCCAGGTAGGGCATGCTGCCCGAATTGTCATTGCTCGGAATGCCGTCGATCAGCAGCTTGACCGCGTTGATGCGGCCCTCGCCGTTGAAACCCCGGAAGGAAAAACGGCCGGCGTCGGTGCCCATCTTGAACTGGGTGACCTGCACGCCCGGGGCGTTCATCAGCAGCTCCCAGCTATGGTCGACCTTCTGCGGTTGAAGGACGTCGCCGCCGATGAGATCCACCGAGGTGAAGACCGAACGGGCCGACAGCTCGCGCTCGGCGGCCGAACGCGCCTGCACGGTGCCCAGGGTCAGCACGGTACCGTTCTGGGCGGCGACGGTGGCGGGAAGAAGAAGGGCAGCGGCAAGCACGGCCGTGATGGCCTTGGCCAACGGTCGATACGAAAAGGAAGTTGTCATGGTCCACAGCACAGGTCGCCACGGTCAGATCGACCGGGGCAGGAACAAGGTCCGGCAGAGACGCCGGATGGCGCGGGGCATCGGTTCCAATCCGGCATCGCCTGGCCCCACCGAACACGGTGGATCAGCAGACAGGGCAGGGCGCAGCAGCGCTGCACCTGGTCAGGACCGGATCAGCAGGCCAGCAGCGGCGGGCCGCGAGCTCCCAGCGTTCCCCGTGCGGGGGCGCGGCGACAGTCGACCAGACCCGACAGCGATCGAAACACGGCCGGCCATTGCGTCAGCAGCAGGAACAGCGCCACGAGCAGGCTGATGAGACGGGCCGCAATCAGGCAGTACTCGCAGTCCACGCCCATCTCATGGTTGGCATGCGGATCGGCAGGCGCTTCGGCAGCGGGGCTGGCCTTTCCCTGATCCCTATCGTGATGCGCGTGATGGCCCGCATGCGCGTCGGCATCCGTCATGGCGTGATGCGCCGCATGCGGATCGGGTGCCGGCGAGGCCTCCATGACGGGCGCATTCACCGGCGCCAATGCCCGGCTGACCATGGGCGCCACGATCACCAGCGCAATCGCCAGCAAGGCCCATGCATGAAGCCAGCGGTGGAGGAGGGACGCACGCACCGGCCCGATGGTAAGGCATGTCTGTCGGGATTCCCGGCGAAAATGCCCGGTTCGTGCTCGATTGCGACGGTTTGTCGCAGTCTGGCGCTGGGCAGCGTGCCCTCCGGAGTGGCCCATGGGCTGGCCGCGCGCCCCGCACTGCACATTGACAATTCTCCAAATAGGACGCTTATATCCTATATGGGCCTGAACCTGTCCCCGGTCGTTTGCGTTGGCCGGGCAGGCAGGTCACAGGATTCTCAACCGCCTGCGGCGCAACGCAGGCTTCAGCACGCCATTCAAGAGAGCACGACATGACAGCAGTGAAGGGTTGGCGGCGGTTTCGTCGGTGGGTGAAGTGGATCGCGTTGGGTCTGCTGGCGGTCGTGATCCTGATCACCCTCATCGGGGTGGTCTACGAGGCCTTGGCACGCCGGAGCGCGGCGACCGATCATCCACTGCGCGGCCAGATGGTCGATGTCGGCGGACGCCAGATGCATATCGAGTGTCGCGGCAGTGGCACCCCGACCGTGATCTTCGAGTCCGGCCTCGGCACGGGCGGCACGATGGACTGGACCCGGGTGCACGACCGGATCGCCCGCTTCACCCGCGCCTGTGCCTACGACCGCGCCGGCATCATGCGCAGCGATGCGAAGGACACCCCGCAGCGTGCGTCGGCCGTGGCCGATGACCTGCACGCCCTGTTGAAAGGCGCGGGCATCACCGATCCGCTGGTGCTGGTCGGCCATTCCATCGGCGGGCCGTACATCCGGACCTATGTGGGGCGCTACGGCGATCAGGTCGCCGGGCTGGTGATGGTCGACCCCTCGCACCCGGATCAGATCGCCCGGCTCGGCAGCGTGGTGAGCATCGATGTCCACCCGAAGAAGGTGTCGCTGTTGATGCATACCGCCACCACACTATCGCGGACCGGCCTGGTGCGCTTCCTGTTCTCGCGCGCCGATCATGGTCCACGCCCGAAGGATGAGGCCGCAGAGATCACCGCCTTCTCCAGTGCCTCGGTCACAGGCGCGACCGCAGAACTCGACGGCTTCGACAGCACCATGGACGATGCCCGCGCGGTTACGTCGTTTGGCGACCGCCCGGTGATCGTGCTGACCGCGTTGAAGCCGTTCAAGCCCGACGAGCTGAAGAAGATGGGCCTGACGGCGGAGGAGGGCGCCCGGTTCAAGCAGGAATGGCGCACCTTGCATGCCGAGCAGGCCGCCCTGTCCAGCCGCGGGCAGCAACAGATCGTGAGCGATTCCGGCCACTACATCCAGATCGATCAGCCTGATCGCGTGGTGGATGCGGTTCGCGAGGTCGTGGATGACGTGCGTGCGCAGGCGCGCACCAACAAGGAGATGCAATGATGAAGCGCACCCTGCTCTGGGCGGGCGTATCGATGCTGTTCGCCGCCAACGCGGCCGCGGCCGACTATGACCTGGTGATCCGCGGTGGACGCGTGCTCGACGGTGCCGGCAATCCGTGGGTCCGTGCCGATGTGGCGGTCAAGGAGGGGCGGGTGGTCCAGGTCGGCCAGGTCCCCGGCAAGGGCACCCGCGAGATCGACGCAACGGGGCGCTATGTGTCGCCGGGCTTCATCGACATGATGGATCAGTCCGGCGCGGCGCTGCTCAAGGACGGCGCGGCCGAGAACAAGTTGCGGATGGGCGTGACCACGCTGATCGGCGGCGAGGGCGGACCGCCGGTGCCTGCGGCGGGGATGCCGGGCTACTTCAAGCAGCTCGAAACGCAGGGTATCGCGGTCAACTTCGGCACGTACTACTCCTCCACCCAGGCCCGCGTGCACGTCATGGGCGATGCCGCTGGTGCGCCGACCAGGAAGCAGGTCGATGCCATGGGCGAGCAGGTGAAGATTGCGATGGAGGCCGGTGCGTTCGGTATCTCCAGCGCCTTGATCTATGCACCCAGCAGCTTCCAGAGCACCTCCGATCTGGTCTCGCTGGCCAAGGTGGCCGCGCAATGCGACGGCTTCTACGCCACGCATATGCGTGACGAGAGCGAGGGCGTGGTCAAGGCCATTGAAGAGGCCATCGAGATCGGCGAGAAGGGCGGCGTCAAGGTGGAGATCTTCCACTTGAAGGCTGCCTATGCGCCGGAGTGGGGCAAGCTGATGCCCCAGGCACTGGCGACGATCAATGCAGCGCGGGACCGCGGCGTCGATGTTGCCGCCGATCTCTATCCCTACACCGCCGGCGGCACCGGGCTGGAGATCATCGCGCCGAGCTGGGTCTGGGCCGACGGGCTTGAGAAAGGTATCGAGCGCGTGCGCGATCCGAAGGTGCGCGAGCGCATGAAAAAGGAGGTCGCCGCCGGTTCGATGCCGGGCTGGTCCAACCTGGTGCATGCGTCGGGTGGCTTTCAGAACGTGCGCCTGGCCAACAGCTTCAGTGAGAAGTACCGGCGCTTCCATGGCAAGACGCTGGCCGAGATCGGTGCCGAACTGAATCTGGACCCGGCGGATGCGGCCTGGGACATCGCGCTTGAAGGGTTGCCCAATCGGGCGGTCGCGCTGTATTTCATGATCAGCGAAGAGGATGTGCAGCTCGCGCTGCGCCAGCCCTGGGTGAGTATTGGCAGTGACGCGGCCGCCGCGGTGAACTACGGCAGCGACGGCGCCATCGGCCTGCCACACCCGCGCGCGTATGGCACCTTCCCGCGGATCCTCGCCGAGTATGTGAAGCGGCGTCATGTGCTGACGCTGGAAGACGCGGTCCGCAAGATGACCAGCTGGCCCGCACAGCGGATGGGGTTGAGCGATCGCGGGCTGATCCGCGAGGGGATGCGCGCCGATATCGTGCTGTTCGATCTGGACACGCTGGACGATGTGGCGAGCTGGGACGCGCCCGCCGGCGCGCCGACCGGCATCGAAACCGTGATCGTCAACGGTGTGGTGAGTTTCGAGGGTGGCAAACACACCGGCGCCCGGGCGGGCTCGGCGCTGCGCCACCCATGCCGCACGCGCTGATCCACGTGCGCGCTCCAACAAACACAGGACACACCTCATGATCCGACACGCCTCCGGCTGGAGTCTTCTCTCTCTGGCGCTCGCCGCCTCCGCGCCAGCACTGGCCGCCGCACCACCGATCACCAGCGCGGAGGATCTGGGCACCGCGGTCTCGGCACAGATCGCCTGCGCCGGCATCTTCGTGGCCAACCGCGCCGAGGCCGACGTGCTGCGCGACGACATCCACGCACTGGCGCCATTCACCAGGACGGTGGCGCTGGCGGTCGATCGCAAGGCAGGGACGGTCACCGCCTCCGCGCCTGGGACGGCCAGCCGGACCGCGTTGCATCGCCCGGCGGTCGGCTGCACGCTGACCACGGGCGACGTGCCGCTCGCGGCGCTCAAGGCCCAGGCGGCCCAGCTCACGCCACTATCGCCACTGGCGGCGCGCCCCTGGCCACAGGGTGACCGGCCTGTGCCGGCGCTGCAGGCCGCCGCAGAAGCGAAGCTCGACTGTGCCGGCGCTGCAGGCCGCCGCAGAAGCGAAGCTCGACCGTGCCGCACTGGACGCGGCCGTGAGTGCGGCCTTCGATGAGCAGAACGTGGGCGGTTACCCGGACACCCGTGCGATCGTGGTGGTGCAGGGTGGGGCGATCGTTGCCGAGCGTTACGCGCCTGGCTTCAACCAGAACACCCGCATGTTGGGCTGGTCGGCTACCAAAAGCATCATGGGCACGCTGGTTGGCCTGCTGGTGGATGACGGCGTGCTCAAGCTGGATGACCCCGCGCCGGTGCCGGAATGGAAGGGCGAAGGCGATCCGCGCGGCGCGATCACGCTGCGCCAGTTGCTGACGATGTCGAGCGGGTTGGCCTTCGTGGAGAGCTACAAGCCCGGTAACGAATCGATCAAGATGCTGTTCGAGGCCGGTGACATGGGCGCGCTGGCGGCCGCGATGCCGCTTGAACATGCGCCAGGCACGCACTGGAGCTATTCCTCGGGTACGACCAACATCCTGTCGCGGATCGTCTTCGAGGCCACCGGCGGCACCCTGGAAGGCATGACCCGATTTGCACAGACACGGTTGTTCGAGCCGGCCGGCATGCGCAGCGCGCTGATCGAGCCGGACGAGTCCGGTGTCCTGGTCGGCAGTTCCTACGGGTATGCAACGGCACGGGATTGGGCGCGCTATGGGCTGCTGCATCTGAACCACGGCGAGGCCGATGGCAAGCGGCTGCTGTCGCCGGAATGGCTCCAGTTCGCGGTGACGCCCACGCCAGCATCACCGCGCCCCTCATACGGCGCGCAGCTGTGGTTGAACCGGGCCGCGGCTGCAGAAGAAGGTCGGAAGGTGCTGCAGGACGTGCCTCCCGATGCCTTCATGGCGATGGGCCACAACCATCAGATCATGGCGGTGATTCCCTCGCAGGATGCGGTGATCGTGCGTCTGGGCTGGACACCGGAAGGGCAGAAGTTCGACTGGAACAAGTATCTGTCGCAGATCGCGGCCGCACTGGCACCGGCCCCGGCCCCGGTAGCTGCGAAGTAATCCGTAACGCGGCACGAGGGAGGGGCGCCGGACACGGCGCCCATTGACAGTTCTCCACGCGGAGAACTAATGTCTCGATGTGAGAATTACTCACCTTGAGGCAGGGAAAGCAGATGTGCTCGATCAAGCTGTTGGGAACGCCCGCTGTGGCGCGTGACATGGCCGCATCCGGAGTGAACGCCTGATGGCCCGCCTCACCCTCGGCATCGCCGTCGACGCGCTGCGTCTGGCCGCACCGTTCCGCATCGCCAGCCACGTCTTCGACAGCCGGCTGGCCTGCCTTGTCACCCTGGATGACGGCACGCACGTCGGCCGCGGTGAGGCGACCGGCGTCTATTACCTGGGCGAAGACATCGAGACCATGCGCCTCCAGCTCGAAGCGGTGCGTGATGCCATCGAGGCACACCCCACGCGCGAGGAACTGCGCGCGATCCTGCCAGCCGGTGGCGCTCGCAACGCGGTTGATGCTGCCCTCTGGGAGCTGGAATCGAAGCAGGCAGGCAAGCCCGTATGGGCGCTTGCAGGGCTGCCGCCGCCGCGGCCGCTCCCCACGACCTTCACGGTCGGCGCCGATGAGCCGACGGCGATGGCGGCCGCCGCGGTCGCGTATCGCCAGGCGCGTTCGATCAAGGTCAAATTGACCGGTGATCTCGACCTGGACATCGCGCGCGTCGCGGCGATCCGTCAGGCGCGGCCCGAGGTATGGCTGGGGGTCGATGCCAATCAGGGTTACCAGGTCGGCGATCTCGAGCGGCTGGTGGCAGCCATGGTGGACGCCGATGTAGCGCTGATCGAACAGCCACTGGCCCGGGGGCGCGAAGCCGATCTGGACGGATTCGTGTCGCCGATTCCTCTGGCCGCCGATGAAAGCGCGCTCACCCTGGCCGATGTCGACGGCCTGAAGGGTCGCTTCAACGTATTCAACATCAAGCTCGACAAATGCGGCGGCCTGACCGAGGCGCTGCTGATCGCCGCCGCGGCGCGCGAGGCCGGGCTGGGCGTCATGGTCGGGTGCATGGTCTGCAGCAGCCTGGGCGCTGCGCCGGGCTTCGTGGTCGGGCAGTTGTGTGATCTCGTCGACCTGGACGGGCCCACCTTCCTCAAGCAGGACCGCACGCCCGGGGTGCTCTATCGCGACGGCACGATCTGGTGTGACGAAGCGGTCTGGGGCGCCGGACGCTGAGGTCCGGGGCGGGCCTGGCGCATGAATTCATGTCAATGCTGCGACGCAGGATTGACAGTTCTCTGAACAGGACTATTGTGTCCTACATGGGCTTACGCATAGCCATTCATCCCAGGAGCGTCACTGCCAGGCCGGCCCCCACCCCAGCACGACGGGGTGCCCTGACTGCCGCATTCCGTGCCCATTGCCGTGGGCGTCCAGCTTCGCTACCGAGGTCTCATCACATGAGTCACTGTTCGCTCCGAATGAACGCGTTGTCGCTGGCCTGCACTGCAGGCATCCTGGCCCTGGGCTGCAGCGCCACGGCACTGGCACAGGTCGCCGCCGAGAACCCCAACCGCGACGACGTACATACGTTGGGCACTGTGACCGCGACCGCGCAGAAACGCGTGGAAGTGGTCACCGATATCCCGATGTCCATCAGCGTCATCAGCGAAGAGCAGCTCGACCGCCTCCAGGTCAACAACATGAATGACCTGGCCGGGCTGGTTCCCGGCCTGCAGATCACCAGCCTCGGTGCGCCGGGCCGCTCGACGATCTCGATCCGCGGCATCACCCCGATGGGCAATACCGCCTCGACCTCGATCTACGTTGACGACGTGCCGCTCACCGCCAATGGCTCACTGTCCGGTGCGACCTCCGGCATGTTCGACCTGCTGCCGTACGACGTGCAGAACGTGGAAGTGCTGCGCGGCCCGCAGGGGACGCTGTACGGTGCCAGTGCGCTGGGCGGCGTGGTCAAGTACGTCACCAAACGGCCGGACCTGGAGTACTTCTCGGGCCGCGCCGGCGCCACGATGCGCGTTGTCGACGATGGCGGCC
This sequence comes from Stenotrophomonas sp. TWI1151, assembly GCF_039673135.1. NCBI lineage: Bacteria > Pseudomonadati > Pseudomonadota > Gammaproteobacteria > Lysobacterales > Lysobacteraceae > Stenotrophomonas > Stenotrophomonas sp. TWI1151. The sequence continues at coordinate 469,232 of NZ_JBDJLA010000001.1, read as the reverse complement.
GGGTGGGCCATTCTGAGCGCGCCGCCATCAATGTGCCACTGGTGAAGGGTCAGTTGGCCCTGCGCGCCAGCTACGCCGAGCAGACCAGTCCGGGCTGGATCGACAACAGCGTCCTGCATCGCCGCGACACCAACGATGTGTACCAGAACGCCGGCCGCCTTTCGCTGCTGTGGAAGGCCTCCGATACGGTGGACGTGCTGCTCACCGCGATGCGCCAGGAAAACAAGGGCGACAATTTCGCGACGGTCGCGCTCGACCCGGCCACCTTCAAGCCGAAGCTGCCCGGCTACTCAAACGAGTATCTGTTCCTGCAGCCGAGCACGATCAAGTACGACGTGTACGGCCTGACGGTGGACTGGGATCTGGGCTGGGCCGACTTCACCTCCGCCAGCAGCTGGATGAAATCCAATTCATGGCGCCTGCAGGACCAGTCGGTGGAGTACATCCCCTTGCTGGGGCAGAAGCCCGGCGTGGGCCCGGTGATGGCGTACGCCGGCCTGGACACGGATATCGAGCTGAAGAAGTGGACCCAGGAATTCCGCCTGACCTCCAAGGGCGACAGTCGCCTGCAATGGCAGCTCGGCGCGTTCTATACCGATGAAGATGCCGCCTACATCGAGCGCGGCAGTGCACTGAGCCCGGCATTCAATCCGGTGCTTGATCTGTTCACCGCCTCGGTGCTGACCACGTATAAAGAGAAGGCCCTGTTCGGCAATGCCACCTGGAAGTTCACCGACCGCTTCGATCTGGCCCTGGGCGTGCGCCATGCGCGCAACGACCAGGAATTCCGCCAGACACTCGGCGGTCCGTTGGGCGGCGATGGCGTGCAGCGCATCACCGACTCCTCGGAAAGCGTGACCACCTGGAGCGCCAGCCCGCGCTTGTTCCTGGGCGAAGACACCATGGCCTACGTGCGGGTCGCCACCGGCTACCGCGCCGGCAGCCCCAATCCCATCCTGCCGGCCGCCCCGGAGGTGCCCGCGCAGGTCAAGTCGGATACGTTGATCAACTACGAAGCCGGCCTGAAGAGCCACTTCTGGGATCGTCGTGCGCTGGTGGAAGTGGCGGCATTCCGGATCGACTGGGACGACATCCGCTTGAACCTGCTCACGGCGCAGGGCATCTCCTATGGTGTCAATGGGGGCGAAGCACGCAGCCAGGGCGTTGAATTCACCGGCGCGCTGATGCCCGTCGACGGCCTGCGCCTGAGCGGCAGCCTGACCTACACCGACGCCACGTTGACGGCTCCGATTCCCCCGGCCCGTCCGGGCGGCCCGAACCAGGCCGAATCCGGCGCCCAGCTGCCGCAGGTGCCCGAATGGGCCGGCAGCCTGCAGGCCGACTACCAGTTCCCGACGAGCGGCGAATGGGGCTGGAGCGTCGGTGGCGCGCTGCGCTATTACGGCGAGCGTGCGGCATCGGTGGCCTCAACGCAGTCCTTCGACCTGCCCAGCTACACCACCGTTGACCTGACTGCCGAAGTGAGCAGCCAGAACACGACCGTGCGCTTCTTCATCACCAACCTCACCAACAAGGACATCTACGTCGCCGCTGGCAGGACGATTCCTGCCGCGGGCGCGCAGCAGTACCGGCGCTGGAATGCGGTGATGATGCAGCCGCGTACCGTGGGTGTTTCGTTGGATTACAGCTTCTGATCCAGCGGGGCAGGGCAGTGCGGCCCCTTTGGGGCCGTGCTGCCCGGTAACCGTGGCCGAAGCGGATATGCTTGCACGGATCCCATCCCGACCCGCAGGCAGCAGCGCGATGCACGCCAGAACATGTTCCGTCCTGCTTTCTGCTGCGCTGCTGCTGTGTGCAGCGCTGCTCACCACTGGATGTGCACGCACCCAGCGGGAGACCGTGTTTTCGTCAGACACGCTGAAGGTCGTGGCCGTGACGGAAAGCAGGCTGGATATGAACAGCAGCAAGTACCAGCACCACACCACGTACGCCGTTTACGAGAATGGCAGTGCGCTGTCAGATAAGGACTTCGCGACGCTGCTGCAGGATCATGCCGCCACAGACGCCCCGTTTGTGCATACCGATGCGGTGGTGCTGGACGAAGACGCAGTTCTGATGGCATCGCACAATCGTGACAGCTCACGCTGCTGGACAACGCGGCTTTCCGCGAGCCGCGGCAGGGCGACGCTGGAGAAGATCACGGCAGGGACCGTCGACTGCGGCATCCGTCCGGCACCGCCGGGCTGGCGGGCGCTCTACACAGACCGCAGTGATCTCATCCTGGTCCGTGAGCACCCGTTCCAGGTCCATCCCATCGCGGGGTACGCGTACGTCCTGTGGATCGATGGCGATATCGCCGCCCTGTATCACAAAGACCGGGACCATGAGCGACTGGTCGTCAGGCTGGCGAGGATTTCGTCCGACACGCCCCTCGCCGAGCAGGCACTGCCGATGCGGACCTATGCGGAGCCGGACCTTCTGTATGCCTCGCCTGAGCTGCGCCGCCAATGGCTGTTCGATAACTTCACGGTGGCCATGGGGGCGTCCCCCTCGATCCAGCTGCGCCCCGATCATCGACTGGAGACGATCACGCCCGAGGTGTGGGCGCAGTACCAGGAAAACGACCGGCAGAACAAGGAACTCGATGCCCAGGCACGTGCCGCCGGGGACGCCTGGATCGAGGCCCAGCGCCGGGAGCTGATGGAAGCGGACGCGACAGCGCGCGACGCCACGAAGTAACGCTGTCCGGCCCCTCGTCGAGCATCGCTGACGAGCAGCAGCATCATGACCAGTCCCTCCAGCAGGCGCCTGCTGGCGCGCTCTGGACAACGTAGAGATTTGGTATGTTGAACACCCTCAATTCCGGCATTCCAGAGGTCTGGTGTTTCAGTGATAGAGACCCGTCTGCTCCAACAGTTCATTGCCGTGGCCGAGGAGCTGCACTTCAATCGCGCCGCCGAGCGGCTGCACATGGCGCAGCCGCCGCTGAGCCAGGCCATCCGCAAGCTGGAGGGCGCCGTCGGAGCCCCGTTGTTCGAGCGCACCCCTCGCAGCGTCGCGTTGACACCGGCGGGGGCAGCCTTCCTTGAGACCGCGCGCCGTACCGTGCAGTCGCTGGAGGAGGGCGTCGCCCAGACGCGCCGCGTGGCCCAGGGCATGGAGGGCCACCTGACCCTGACCTTCATCAACATCGCCCCCTATGCCTCGTTGCTGCAGGCGTTGCGCCACTTTCGCGAGCTCAACCCGGGCATCGCCTTCACGATGCGGGAGGCCACCACCCAGGAGCAGGTCAACGCCCTGGAGCAGGGAGAGGCGGATATCGGCTTCATGCGGACGCCGGGCACCACGACGCCGCACCTGCGCATGGAAAGGCTGCTGAGCGAACGGATCTGCGTCGCGCTGCCGGCCGGTCATCCGCTGGCGGCGAAGGCGGGCATCGACCTGGCATTGCTCAGGGACGAAGCATTCGTCGCCTCGCCCCGGACACTCGGCAAAGGATTTCATGACCAGCTGATCGGCCTGTGCCAGACAGCCGGGTTCGTGCCCGACATCGTGCAGCACGGCCGGCAGATGCAGACCTTGATTGCCTTGGTGGCCGCGGGGTTCGGTATCGCGCTGCTGCCCGCTTCGCTGGCGACGGAAACGCGCGAGGACGTTGTGTTCCGTCCGCTCCAGGTGGAAGCGGCGGAGGACGTGTCACGGCTGGAGCTGTTCATGGCGTGGAACGAGACCCGGACCTCAGCGATCCGCGACCGGTTGATACAGGCGATTCTGCAGACCCGTTCTCTGCCCTGAGGTGACAAGACGCGCGGCGTCTTGCTGCAGTATGTAAACCGTCCTTCACCCGCACATGGCCAGGCACTAGGCTTCCGCAGCTCTGCTGGATAGGACCTGCGATGCCTGCTGCCATTTATGTGTTTTCCCTGTGCGCGTTCGCGTTCGGGCTCTCCGAGTTCGTGGTCGCGGGATTGTTGACCACCATTGCCGATGACCTCGGGGCGCGGATATCCCTCGTCGGCACGGCCATTGCTGCCTATGCACTGGGCGCGGCCATCGGCGCACCGTTCATCACCGCGCTGGTCGCGCACTGGCGGGACCGGCAGATCCTGCTGCTGGCCACGGCGTTGCTCGGACTGGGCAGCCTGCTGATGAGCGCCTCGCCCAATCTGGTCACACTGCTGGCCATCCGCTTCGTGGTCGGCCTCGGCCACGGCGTCTTCATGGCGGTCGCCTCCGACGCGGCGACCCGGCTCGTGGACCCGCAGCGATCCGGCCGGGCGCTGTCGGTCGTGTGGATCGGGTTGACCCTCGCGCTGGCGTTCGGCGTTCCGATCGGCACGTACCTGGGCAGTCTCTGGTCGTGGCGCGTGGTCTTCCTGTCCATCGACGTCCTCAGCGTGGTCGGCATGCTGGGTCTGGCGCTGTGCATGCCGAGGGGAGCTGCCGGTTCGGCCCCGTCCCGCGGCGGCGCATGGAAGGGCATCCAGGCCATCATCCATCCCCAGCTCCTGACGACGGCCGGCATCGGCGCGCTGGTGAGCGTCGCGACGTTTTCGTTCTTCACCTTCGTCTCGCCGTATCTGCAGCAGGTCACTGGTGTGGACGTGCAGTGGCTGAGCCTGGGCATGCTGTTGTTCGGCGTCTGTGCGATCGCAGGCAACCTGCTCGGGGGAGCGCTGGGCGACGCGATGGACGGGGACCGCAGCCTTCAGTTGGCACTGTGCGCGTTGGCGTTGAATCTGCTCGGGCTCTACGTGTTCGCCAGCATGCCGGCCATGATGATGCTGCTGATCGGCACGCTGGGCATCTGTTTCTTCTGCATCGTGACGCTGCTGACGCTGCGTCTGCTCAAGCAGGCGCAGCGCTTGATTCCCGCCTACAGCCCGGTCGCGGCCGGGTTGAACATCGCCTCCTTCAACCTGGGCACCGCGCTCGGGGGCGCCATGGGCAGCCTCACGATCAGCTATGCAACGCTGGCATCGGTACCGCTGACAGGGGCCGTGGCCGCGGTACTGGCTGGCACCGTGTTGTATCGCCTTGCTCGCCGCAGGCACGGATCGCCTGTTTGAAGTGGTGGATCACGTCCGCTGCCGTTCAATACCCGCGAGATGCTCTGGAGCAGTCACCTCACTTGAAGCCGGCTGCCTTGCAGGCATCGACGAACGTCGCGCCTTGTTTATCCATGGCCGTTCTCACGCGCTTGCTGGCGTTCACAAGCGCCCCGCTGGGGGTGGCCCATTGCGCTTCCGGCAATGCCTGGGACCAGGCTTCCACCACGGCCGGCAGCGAAGGACGGCCGCGGCGATGGACCCATTCGGCGAGCAGGTAGGGCAGCTTCCAGAAGGTAAGGACACGCCACGCGTACCAGCGACGGAGCGGCCAGTAGGAGCGTTTGTCGTAGCCATACTTCTCCCGTTGTTCCAGCGTCAGATCATCACCGCCATCGTCGAGCGAACCCATCGCGCGAGCATCCTCACGCTCGATCTCAAAGGTGTGCATGCCCTCATACGGCTTCAGTCGATCCTTGGTCGGGACCAACCCCAATGCCTGGAACCATGGGTTGGGTGCATTGAACAACTGCCCGTCCTCCATGTAGTTCCGGATCGACGCCCACAGGCCCAGTGAGTGCGAATCACTGGGTTGTGGCAGCAGGACAAACTGCACGGTGTCGCGCTCTTCATCCTCCAGGCCCATGCCGAAGGTGTACTGGCGCGTTGTGCCATACGGGGTGATGCCTTGTGAATTGGACACCCAGGCAACGATGCTCTTCCAGGGCACGATCAGGGCACGGCCGCTCTCGCGGTCGATGTAGCACACCTCGCGACGCTGACGGTTGAAGCGCACCGGATAGGGCTTTGCGCGTTTGAACTCATCCGAGAACATCCCGTAGGCGAATGCCCCCAAGGGGAGGATGCCGAGAAGCGCGCCGGCAGAAAACACTTGAATGAACATCTTCAAATCCGCCCATGGCGTCGGGAAGTTCTCCGGGTAGGCGAGCACCAGGTAGAGCATGATGAGCGCGGGCACGATGAACGCGAGCACGAACAGGCCGACGATTCCGCCGGCAAGCATTTTGCCGCCCTCTACGGTTCCCCAGTTGCTCCCTCCCAGGTCCAGGAACACATCATTGATGTCCGAAAAATGGCGACGGGAGGATTGCACCTGCCCGGTGTACACCGGCAAGGGAGACAGGAACAGCGTCTCGGTCGCGCCTTCAACCCGGATCTCGCCCGCTGAAGGGCGTTGACTGCGGACGTCGAGCGCAGCGGTCGCTGCCACAGTCGTGCGGCTCTTCCTGAAGAATCGTTGAAACATGCAAGCTCGCCGGGCGGACAACCGCGCATGATTTCACAGGCACTATCGGCTGTCACCATCCCCTGGAATCACAGCGTCTACCAGTTCCACCGCATGCCCAGCTTGCCGTTCCACGCGTTCTCGTCGCCATTGAAGCTCCAGCTGTAATCGAGATCGGCAAACAGGTAGCCGGTCTGGGTGACCTGCCAGGTTCCGCCGATGCCCACTTCGCCCCATGAGCCGCCCATATCCACGGCGAACGGCACGTAGCCGCTGTTGGTGGCGAACGCGGCGCGGGGCGTGCCGCGGAACTCGTGCCACACGTTGGCGCGCAGCCAGGCATTGCTGCTGCGGGCCTCACCCTGCGCGGTCTCGTGCTGGCCGGTGCGATTCAATCGCGCGCCGATGCGCCCGACCAGCGAGTCACCGTCGCTGAAGTGCACCTGCGCGGTGTGATCATCGAGGTCGTCGACGTCGATCTGCTGCCAGATCACCTGCGCCTGCGGCTCCAGACGCCAACGCCCGTCCTCGCCGGAGGACCCGTCGCCCTCGTTGAGGATGAACGGCCAGCCGCCTTCCAGCGACAGCGCCAGCCCATCGGCATCGACAAAACTGTCGGACGTGCGCGGGGACTGCAGGCGCATGTCATACCAGGTGTACTGGGCCACGGCGTCGATATAGGCGCCTTTGGCGGAGAACGCTGTCCAGTAGCCGCCGACCGAGCCGGCCTTGAACCGGTCAGTGCCAGCATGGAAGCGGTAATCCAGGAGGTTGTGCCGCACCTCGCCCTTGCCTTTGCCATACGCGAGGTAGACACCGGCGTGACGGCGACGCAGGTCATCGGCATCCACGCGCCGGTAGAGGTCGGTACCGATCTGCAACGCATCGAAACGGTAGTCGAAGTCGGGCCCGCGATCGCCATAGATGCCGCGCCGGCCACCATCATGTTCGCCGTCGTGGCCGAGATAGCGCATCCAGGCGCCATTGAATCCGCTACGTTCGGTATCCAGGTCGCCGCGCTGATGCAGCAGCTGCTCATCGCCGACCCGTTCGTGCAGGGTATCGATCAGGGTGCGGCCGTACACCTGGGCGATCGCCGGTACGGCCGCGATCAGCGACACCTCCTGGCGATAGGCCGGGGGCGGCGAGGGGCTGGGCGGTTCAGGGGGCACGGGATCCGGCGGAGCAGGATCCGGTGGCGGCGGGAGAGGAGGGGCGGGGCAGGGCGGTACCGGCGCACCCGGGCTGGCGCAGTCGATCACCGAGCGCAGGTACCAGCTGTTCTCCACATCCGCGCCGGAGACCGTGGCCGCGCCGCCGCGGTACAGGAAGTACTCGTACGGACCCGCCACCACCGGTGCCGCCAGCGCGAAGTTGTCGGGCGTGCTGGTGGCGTTGCGTGCCTGCACCACACGGATGCCATCGGCCAGCGTCCGGTCGCCACGTCCGCCGGTGTTGTGTATCTCCAGCACGCCCGGGCCACTGCTGCTGCCATCCACCACGACCAGCTGGTCCGAGGGCGAGGCATCGTCGCCCAGCCAGGTGTTCAGCGCGAGCGTGCCATTACCGCTGTAGCGCGACACGGTCAGGGTTCTGTAGCTGGCCACTTGGACGGGATCTCCGCCAGGCACCGCGAACGCGATCCGGCTGCGATCATTGAGCAGCGTGGTGAGCGTGGAGCTGCCGGTCAGGTTCCACAGCGTGTCATGCAGCGCCACATTGGAGAGGCTGCCGGGCAGGGTGATCGCGGCGCCGGTGAGCACGCTGCCGGTCGCGGTGATGCTGGCAAGGGTCGGGGTGTCGGCGGCCGGCAACACACCCTGCGGCGCCGGTAAGGCCATCGGCAGGGGCACTGGCGGATCATCGGGCGGAAGGTCCGGGGGAAGGAGCGGGACAGCGGCGTCCCGCGGTGCCACCGCTGGCGTTGAGCGTCATCCCGGGGCGGCCTGAGTTGATGATGGTCGTTCCAGCGCTGTCGATGGTGCCGCCGGTGGCGTTCAGCCCGATGCCACCCGCGCCACCGCCGCCGATGTAGAGATTGCGCGCGGTGATGCGGGTTGCCGCGCCATCGGCACGGATACCGCCCCCGCTTCCCGAGGTGGTCAGGATACTGTCGGTGACGCTGACCTGCGCGCCAGCCTGGCCATACACGCCGTTGGCATTGAGATCGGTGGTGCGCGTGTCCAGGCGCAGCAACGCCGCCTGTGGTCCGACCCCGCCGACGGCGCCCTGGACCAGCACGGCGTTGGCGTTCATCCCGTGCGTGGTGATCACCGTGTCTGCTGCCTGCAGCCGCGAGGTCGCGGAAGCCGCCTGGGCTACCAGCACGCTGGGGACGCAACCCGGCAATCCCGCCACCTACGGTCTGCCGGTGGACGCCAGCGGCAATCTCGTCACCGATCCCGATGCCTACGTGGGCAAGGCCGCAACGGCGGCCCACGGCATCAGTGCCATTGACGGCACCGTCCGGTTGAATGTGGACAGCGCCGGCGTTCCCACGGGTGGCACCACATCGATCCATATCCTCGGCACCGGCGCCGGTGCAACCAATGGCAGCCACGGGTTGCTCGGCGCCAGCGGCGCGCAGTTCGACGTGCATGCGGTGAACATCCTCACCCGCGGCAACAACAACAGTGGTGGACGCTTTGCCACCGGTTCGCGCCTCCAGGCATCCCAGCTTTCCATCGATACCACCGGCACCGGCGCGACCGGCCTGGTGTTCGCTGATGCGCAAGGCACCTTGTCCGGGCTGACCATCAACGCCACCGGCATCACCGCGCACGGGCTGTCGGCCACCGGCACCTCCCAGGTGCAGGTTGATGGGCTGGACATCCGCGTGGCCGGGCAGAATGCGCACGGCGTGCTGGCCGGGAGCGGCAGCACGGTCACACTGGCAGGAGCGCCGGGTGTCGTCATCGCTGCAGGACAGACCGGCAATGCGCTGCGCGCCGAAGGCGGTGGCAGCGCGCTTACGGCAAACGGGCTTCGCCTCTCAACGCTGCTCAACGGTGCCATCGCTGGCCATGCGCTGACATCAGGCACGCTCACGCTGAGCGGCAGTGCGATCTACACCTCCGGCATTGCCGGCGGCAACGCGGCGGTTGGCCTGCAGGCCGCCAGCGGCGGTACCGTGGTCAGCCAAGGCAATGCCCTGCTGACCGGCGTACAGCTCGGTACGGATCCTGCCGCCGCCAGCTATGGCCTGCCGGTGGATGCCGGCGGCAATGCCACCACGGATCCTGCCGCGTATGTGGCCACCGGCACCACCGGGGCGAACGGCGCGCAGGTGTCCTCCACGGGTGGCACGCTGCGGCTGGACGTGGCGGCCGATGGCTCAGCGTTGGGCACCACGACCCGTATCGAGACCTACGGCAACAACAGCACCAGCAATATCCCGGTGGCAATGACATCGCCGCTGCCGGTGAAGCGGCCGCCTGCGACCTGGATGCCTTCACTGTTGGCCAGGGACGTGTAGAAACGCGTGCCGTTGGAGGTCAGCGTGGTGCCTGCCTCCAGGCGGGCAGCAGGCCCCCCGGCGCCCAGCCGGCTGACGGTGGAGCCGGCCGCCAGGAAGTTGACCGCGCCCGCGTTGGTCGAGCAGACCGTGGCCGTGTTGGCGGCACTGGTGATCAACGCCACCGCGCCGGTAGCGTTGATCACGCCGGCATTGGCGGCATAGAAGGCCGGTGCACCGACGGTGGTCGGCGCGTAGGTGCCGCTTGCGACCGTCAGGACCGTGCCGTTCGCGCGGACCTGCTGGGCGGGTACGCTTGCCGGTACCGTGATACAGCTGGCCGCGTCCACGCTCTGCGCCAATGCGCACCAGGGCGCCGACGCAGCCAGCCCGACCACGAGCAGGCTGCCGCGGATCGATTGCGGTGACACGAACGTACCCGCACACGTCACGCCGGAGGCTGCTCGGCGACCAGATCGGGAAGTCTCCACGTTTTATCCATGATGTGCTGTGTTGATCTACATGCACGAAGTCGCCACGCATGGCGGGCACCGGGTGTGACTCGAGTCTGGCCCCAGCGCTCCACGTGCTCAACCGCAATACGTGCGGGGTGAGGTCAGTAAAACTACCGGCACCCGGGGCGCACAGCCTCCCGCAGACATCCGACGCAGCGCTGACATCGGCCCGGGTATAGTGATCCTGACTTCACCGTAAGGATCGAAGCTATGCAGAAGGGCTCGGATCTACTGGTCAAGGCGCTGGAGAACGAAGGCGTCGACCGCATCTTTGGTGTCCCGGGCGAGGAGAATCTGGACTTCCTTGAGTCGCTCCGGACCTCGCACATCGAGCTGGTGCTCACACGCCACGAGCAGGCGGCCGCGTTCATGGCCGCCACCCACGGCCGGCTCACCGGCAGGCCAGGTGTATGCCTCGCCACGCTCGGCCCGGGCGCGCTGAATTTCTCCACCGGCGCGGCCTATGCCCACCTCGGCGCGTGGCCGATGATTCTGATCACGGGGCAGAAGCCGGTGATGAGCGCCAAGCAGGCACGGTTCCAGATCGTGGATATCGTGGCCTCGATGAAGCCGCTCACGAAAATGACGCGTCAGATCGTCAGCCCGGCCGCGATTCCGGCCACGGTGCGCGATGCCTTCCGCGTGGCCATGGAAGAGCGCCCAGGGCCGGTGCATCTGGAGCTCCCGGAGGATGTCGCCGGCGAGGAGGTGGAGGATATCCCCGTCATCCCGGTTCATCCGCTGGAGCGTCCGATCGCACCGTCTGCCGCGCTCGACCGCGCAGAAGCGGCCATCCTGGCCGCCAAACGGCCGCTGGTGATGATCGGTGCGGCGGGAAGCCGCCCGTGGCTCGCCGAGGCGCTTTCCGCGTTCGTCACGCGGACCCGCCTGCCGTTTTTCAACACGCAGATGGGCAAGGGCGCCGTCACCGGCGGTTCCAACCTGTACATGGGAACGGCCGCGCTCTCCGAGGGCGACTATGTCCACGAAGCCGTTGCCCGTGCTGATCTGATCATCGCCATTGGCCATGACACGGTCGAAAAGCCGCCCTTCCTGATGAAGAGCGGCGGCGGCCCCAAGGTCGTCCATATCAGCTTCCAGTCCGCCACGGTGGAGCAGGTGTATCACCCCGATATCGAGGTGCTGGGCGACATCGGGGCTTCGGTGGATGCCCTGGCCGGGCGGCTGGAAGGCCGCTTGGCGACTGACGAAGGCATGATCGAGCTGCGCCAGAAGATCCTGGCCCGTCTCAACGACCGTGCCGAGGAGGACCGCTTCCCGGTCACGCCGCAACGGCTGGTACATGACGTGCGCCAGTCCATGCCGGACGACGGCATCGTCTGCCTTGACAACGGTATGTACAAGATCTGGTTCGCGCGCAACTACCGCACGCATGTCGCCAACACGTTGCTGGTCGACAATGCGCTGGCCACGATGGGGGCCGGCCTGCCGTCCGCCATGATGGCCGCGATGCTGTACCCGAAGCGGCGCGTCCTGGCCGTATGCGGTGACGGCGGCTTCATGATGAACTCGCAGGAGATGGAAACCGCCGTGCGCCTCGGACTCAACCTGGTGGTGGTGATCCTCAACGACAGCGCCTACGGCATGATCCGCTGGAAACAGGCGGTGGATGGCTTCGAGGATTTCGGGATGCGCTTTGGCAATCCGGATTTCGTGAAGTATGCCGAGGCCTACGGCGCCAAGGGGAGCCGGGTGACCGCAGTAGGCGACCTGGTGCCCATGATCGAAGCCGCCTTCGCAGGCGGCGGTGTCCACGTGCTGGATGTGCTGATCGACTATGCCGAGAACACCCGCGTGCTGGTGGACGAGCTGCGCAACCGCACGCCGGACGTGGGCTGCGCGTGATCGCCCTCGCTGACCCTTCCGCAAGGAGCTCAAGATGTTGACCGTCGTACAGGCTTTTGACCGCGCCCCTATCGCTGAGATCGGACTGGATACCGCCGCCGCGCTGGAGCGCAAGCTCAGTGCCGCCGAGCGGGTTTTCAAGAACCGCGACGGCTGGCTCGCCCCGCACCAGCGTATCGCCATCCTGCGCAAGCTTGCCGCCCTGATGGATGCCAAACGCGACCACCTCGCCCTGCAGATTGCACGCGAGGGCGGCAAACCGCTCCCGGATGCGATCATCGAGACCACACGTGCGATCGATGGCGTCCACAATGCGGCCGACGAGCTGCGCAACTTTGCCGGCCGCGAAATCCCGATGGGTCTTTCCGCAGCGTCCGAAGGCCGCTGGGCGTTCACGACCCGGGAGCCCATCGGCATCGTGGCGGCCATCTCGGCGTTCAATCACCCGCTCAACCTGATCGTCCATCAGGTCGCGCCGGCCATCGCCGTGGGGTGCCCGGTCATCATCAAGCCGGCCTCGGCAACGCCACTGTCCTGCCTGGAATTCGTGGCGATGGTGCATGAGGCCGGGCTGCCCGAACCGTGGTGCCAGAGTTTCCTCCCCGAAGGCAACGACCTGGCCGAGGCGCTGGCCACCGACAGGCGCATTGCCTTTCTGAGCTTCATCGGTTCGGCGAGGGTAGGGTGGTCGCTGCACGCCAAGCTGGCACACGGCGCACGTTCGGCGCTGGAGCACGGCGGGGTTGCGCCCGCCCTCGTCGACCGCAGTGCTGACCTGGCCAGGATCGTCGAGCCGATCGTCAAGGGCGGCTACTACCATGCCGGCCAGGTGTGCGTGTCCACACAGCGCATCTTCGTCCACAACGACATTGCAGACGCCTTCACCCAGGCCCTCGTCGCCCGGGTTGAACGGCTGCGTACCGGCGACCCGACCCTGAAGGACACTGAGGTGGGCCCGCTGATCCAGCCGCGCGAGGCCGACCGCGTGGCCGAGTGGATTGACGAAGCGGTGAGCGGCGGTGCGCAGCTTGCCACCGGCGGCAAGCGACTTTCCGAGACCACACTGCAGCCCACCGTGCTGCTCGATCCGGCCAGCGACGCGCGGGTGACCACGCAGGAAGTCTTCGGCCCGGTGGTGGCCGTTTATCGCTACACCGACCTCGACGAGGCGATCGCGCGCGCCAACGCCCTGCCCACCGCCTTCCAGGCCAGCGTGTTCGCGCAGGATATCGACATCGCCATGCGCGCCGCCAACCGGCTGGATGCCTCGGCCGTGATGATCAATGATCCGACTGCGTTCCGCACGGACTGGATGCCTTTCGCCGGCCGCCGCGAATCGGGCTATGGCACGGGCGGGATTCCGTACACGATGCGGGACATGTCGCAGGAGAAGATGATTCTGATGCGGCGGAGTTGAACCTCATATGGTCAGGTCGGTATCTGCAGAAAAGCAGCGTGAGTACGACGAACTGAAGCGCTTCTTTGTTCACTGGGAGACACATCTCACGCCGCAACGGGTGTTGGGGCTCGAGCACCCGCACAATCCAATCAATGTGCTTGCGGTCTACGAGCGCCAGCTGGGTGTTTCACGTGTCCTGCCAGGCCTGAAACAAGCGGTCAATGACATCCTGGAGGACTTCGGGGATTTCTCGCCACAGCAGATCGCTGCAGCAGATGCCTCTCTAGCCGGGGCTGGTGCACCGACGATGAGTCAGCTCTGGCAGCGCCGCTCTCGTCACTACAAGGCCCTCCTGCGGCGTGGCCGCCTCCGCAATGACACCGAGTACTATCTGGCCTCGTCGATTGTGTGTGATACCGCCTCGCCAGTTCCTCCCAACGAACTGGACCTTCTGGACAGGATGGTGGCCAACTATGAGTTGCAGCGGACCTGACCCTCTACACGCGCCATGGCTCGACGCCAGGGAAATGATGGTCGTACTTACTGATGCCTGACACCTGTCACTTGTGATGGGTCGGTGCAAAGCGAGAATGGAGCCATTCCCGCGCGGCGTGCATCGCCGGCACCCGCCCACATCAAGGACTCCCCGTGATCATGCTGCAGCACCTCATCTCGAACACCCCTGTGTGGGTCTGGGCGCTCCTGGTCTTCCTGGTCAGCCGCGGCATCGCTGCCATGAGACCCGGTGAAACCTCGCTCACGAAACTGGCCATCGTGCCGGCTCTCTTCACCGCCTGGGGGGCCTGGTCGCTCGGCCACCGTTTCGGCAGTTCCTGGGAGGCGTGGGGGGAATGGGTGGTCGGCATCGGTGCGGGCATGGGCCTTGGGTGGATGCTGCTGCGACGGGCAACGCTCACCGTCAACATATCCACGGGGAGGTTGTGGCGCAGTGCGGACTACAGCCTGCTGCCGCTGCTGCTGCTCACGTTTGTGGTGAAGTACGGCTTCGAGGTAGCGCTTTCCGTCTCCCCTTCGCTCAACCTCGATGTCGGCTTCCGCGCCGCCTATCTGTTGTTGTCGGGTGGGTTCACCGGCGTCTTCATCGGAAAGTACCTGCGATACCTGCGCGCCTCGCGGCTTGCCATGCCGCGCTCGGCGCTGGAAGCGGCCGGCTGAGGCCACCTGGCGTTACACGCCCCGTCTCTGCGATGCCAACATCGATCTCGCGAGAGGCTTGGTGTCTGCCACCGATGGCGGCACACTGCTGCTGGTTGTGGCGTAGCGCCACCAGGCAGGAGAGGTATGCGTGACTGATGCAGCAAAACAAACACTGACGATGCGCCGCGCCAGCGTGGCCGATGCGCCCGCTGTACTGCGGTTGTTCGACGAGGTGATTGCCTGGTTCGTGGCCATCGGCAACCCACAGCAGTGGGGTAGCGAAGCGTGGTCATCGATTCCACGCCGTATCACCCAGGTGACCGACGCCTGCGCGCTGCCGGGTGCGTGGGTAGCTGAGACCGCACAGGGCGAGGTGCGTGCGTTCCTGGCGTTGGGAGACGCCATGCCTTACGTGCCGGCAGCGGTCGAGCCAGAGCTCTACGTGCGTGTGCTGATTGCTTCGCGCGATCCGCGCGTGCGCGGTATCGGCCGCCGGCTGATGGCGTTCGCCGACGAGCAGGCACGTGCCGCGGGTGTCGCTTACGTGCGCGTGGATTGCTATGCCGGGGGCAGTGGCGACCTGGTGCGTTTCTACGAATCGTGCGGTTACGAACGGTTGTCGACCTTCAACATAGACGGTTGGCCGGGTCAGGTTCTTGACCGCCGTTTGTGAAGCAGTCGTCGGCTAAAGGGTCAGCAAAGGCCTCGAAACAGACGCCCGCGTGATCAATTGGTAGGGCAGCACATGGTTCACGGTGGCGCGCGCCGAGGACGCGGGATGCCGGATCGCGCGCAGCAGGATATCGATGGCCGTGTCCGCCATCGCGGCCACCGGCTGATGGATGGTCGTCAGTTCCGGCCACACCATCGTTGCCGCGGAGGTGTCGTCGAAGCCCACCACCGAAAGATCCCCTGGCACCTCCAACCCGCGGCGATGGGCGACGGACACCACGGCCGACGCCATGTCATCGTTGCTGGCGAAGATCGCGCTGGGCGGCTGGGGCAGCGTCAACAACCGTTCGGCCGCCTCCAGCCCGGAGCGGTACGTGAAATATCCCGGCTGGACGAGCGTGTCGTCGTAGCCGATGCCGGCGTCAGCCAAGGCATCCCGGTAGCCTTGCCAGCGGTGCGCGCTGGCGGTCTGATTTGGATCGCCGGTGATGTAGCCGATGCGGGCATGCCCGTAAGCGATCAGATGCGACACCATGTCGTGGCTTGCCTGGCGGTCATCAATGCGCACGCACGACAGCCGGTCGCTGAAATGGCTGGATGCGATGGAGACGACGGGAATGCCGGCGGTCACGAAGGTGTCGACGATGTCCTGTGATTCGCACAGGGGCGGCGGAAGAATCACGCCCGCCACGCTGTTGGACAATTGCCGTGCTGCCTCGCGACGTTGCTGGCTGCCCAGTTCATCCCAGGTGGCGATCACCAGCTGTGCCGCTGCCCGGGTGGAGCCACGCAGCGCGCCCACCAGCAGTTCGCGCAGATAGCTGGAGCTCGGATTGGTGTAGATCAACGCGATGCAGGTGTGCTGCGCCGCGGCCAGTGCGCTCGCCGCAAGGTTGGGGCGGTAATCCAGTGCGAGCACGCTGCGCATGACACGCTCCCGGTTGCCGTCACGCACCCCCGCATGGCCGTTGATGACGCGCGACACCGTCATGGCGGACACGCCGGCGTGCGCCGCGACGTCGTCGATGGTGATGGCGCTGGCTTTCCGACGCACGGCTTTCGGGCTGTTTTTCAGGACACGCGCTCCTTTGTTGCGCTGCATGATGACAAGCGCGACCCCGGATGATTAGTCTGCGGCCGTGACGTGATGGTAGCGCTACCACTTGGCCGGGGTAAGGGCCAACGGGTACCCCCCCTTTACCACGCGGCTGTTCTGGCAAGCCTGAAAGCGAGTGTAAGTCGCAGCACGCGCACAGCGCGCTGCGATGTTCGGTGTGGAAGACGGGCATCGCCCGTACGTGCCCCCAGGAGGGGCGGTGCATCCATTCGATCGTTATGTCAGAGGGGAGAGTCATGAGCGCTTCTACGTTCCGTCGTACCCAATGCCGGGGGGCTCGTTCATGAGCCGCACGCTGGCGAAGTTCACCTCCAGGGCCATGTTTACGTTTGT
The DNA here is from genome assembly GCF_039673135.1 of Stenotrophomonas sp. TWI1151. Classification (NCBI taxonomy): domain Bacteria; kingdom Pseudomonadati; phylum Pseudomonadota; class Gammaproteobacteria; order Lysobacterales; family Lysobacteraceae; genus Stenotrophomonas; species Stenotrophomonas sp. TWI1151. Next base: position 452,463 of record NZ_JBDJLA010000001.1, on the reverse strand, counting down.
CGGTGGCGTCCTGGTCATCAATCCCGCGTTTGCACAGGACGCGCCAACGCCCGCGCCCGTCGCCCAGCCGCAGGCCCAGCCCAGCCCGACACAGCTGGATACCGTGCAGGTCACCGGCATCCGCAACAGCCTCAGCCAGGCGATGGACATCAAACGTGACTCGGCCGGCGTGGTGGATGCCATCAGTGCCGAGGATATCGGCAAGTTTCCGGACACCAACCTGGCCGAATCGCTGCAACGCATCACCGGCATCTCCATCGAACGTCGTGATGGTGAAGGCGCGCAGGTCACGGCACGCGGCTTTGGCCCCCAGTTCAACATGGTCACGCTCAACGGACGGCAGATGCCGGGCGCAGATGCGTTCGGTGCCTCTGGGCAGGTCGCCATCGGCGGCGTCGACGGGGGTACCCGTGCCTTCAACTTCGCCCAGCTGGCCGCCGAATCCATCAATGGCATCGAGGTCTACAAGACCAGCCAGGCCAATGTCCCCAGCGGCGGTATCGGCGCCACCATCAACATCCTGACCGGACGCCCGTTCGATCATGACGGCACCGTCGCCAGCGCCGGTGCCAAGGTCGTTTCCGACCAGAGCCAGCCATTCGACAGCGACCTGACGCCTGAACTGTCCGGCATCTTCAGTTACAGCAACCCGGACAAGACCTTCGGCGTTGGCGTGAGTGCGAGCTACCAGAAGCGCAAGGGTGGCTCGGTGCAGGCCACCAACAACTACTGGAACATCCAGCCGTGGACCGGCACGATGCCCGGCAACCCGACCGTGGTCAATGCACCGGCGGTGGGCGCGCTGTACGGTCGTCCGAACGACCTTCGCTATGCGTTCTCCGAGTTCGAGCGTGAGCGCATCAATGGCCAGGCGGTGCTGCAGTTCGCGCCGACCGACGCGGTGACCCTGACCCTGGACTACACCTATTCGACGAACGAGATCACCGAGAATCGTGGCGAACAGGGCATGTGGTTGCAGAACAGCAACTACACCGATGTCACGTTCGACACCAGCGGTGCGGTTGCGACGCCGGTCTATATCCGTGAAATCGCGGGCACCAAGGATTTCGGGCTTGAGCAGCAGCGCAGCATGCAGAAGTACAAGCTGGGGTCCCTCGGCTTCAATGCACTGTGGAACGTCACCGACCGCTTCAAGCTGACCTTCGACGCGCATAATTCAAAGAACGAAAGCCGACCCAACGACCCGCTCACCGGCGGCGGCTCCATCTTCAGCAGCATCGCCGGCACCAACAACTGCACTACCGGGCCGCATTGCGGTGGGTCGTGGGTACAGGAGATGAACTTCAACAACGGCTTGCCCGTGGGCACCCAGGTCTGGTACCCGAGCACGGCCGATGCCATCGCCAAGACCAACGGCGTGGTCAACCCGGGCTTCGTGCCGGGCGAAATTGGTTCGCAGGTGCTGCGCATCAATTCGCAGACCCAGGTCAGCGAGATCAAGCAGGGACGCGTCGACGGTGAATGGAGCTTCGACCGGGGGCGCTTCCAGTTTGGCGTGGACTCCAGCAAGCAGACCACCCACCGGATCCAGGCCGCGGAGAATTACAACACCCTGGGCGACTGGGGCGTGGCCAACGTTGACGGGGATGTGGCCAACGGGCTGATGGACCTGCTGCAGCCGGTCAACATCGTCGGGTTGTTCAACGACTTCAATGCCAACAGCTTCACCGCCTGGCGCGGCGATGCGGGCCGCCTGGCGCAATGGGCCGCGGACAACTATGGCGCCAGTCTTGGCGTGAGCCCGCAGCGCGCCGCCGACAACCTGGTGGAAGAGAAGACCAAATCGGCCTATTTCCAGGTCGAGCTGGACGGCGAGCTGGGCGGCCTGCGCACCAATACCCGCCTGGGCGTGCGCTATGAGACCACCGATGTGGTGTCGACGTCGGTCATCGCCATCCCGGAAGCCATCGAATGGCAGTCCAACAACGACTTCCGCGTGGTGTTGTCCGATGAGCAGCAGCCGTTCACCGAGAAGAACAGCTACAGCTACATCCTGCCCAACCTCGATTTCAGCATCGACCTCATGGACGATCTGAAGGCGCGCGTCTCGTTCGGCAAGAGTATCGCGCGCGCGCCGATCGGCAACCTCTACGCAGGCCCGACCGCACAGCAACCGTTTGGCTCGGTGCTGATCGATCCGTCTTCGCGGGCCAGCGGCACCGCACAGAACCCGCAGCTGAAGCCGCTGGAGTCGGACAACCTCGACCTGGCACTGGAGTGGTACTTCGCCGATGCGAGCTACGTGTCGTTGACGTACTGGAACAAGTCCGTCAACAACTTCATCGGCAACACCATCGTGCAGGAGAACCTGTATGGGCTGAGGGATCCTACCGCCGGCCCGGATGCGCAGGCCGCGTTGGCGTTCCTCAACAGCGGCGCCTGTATCACCCAGGTCGGCGCGGCCAATGCGGCGGCATGCTCGGCCAACGATACGGCCCTGTTCACCGCGCTGGCCTTGCTGCGCAACAATCCGGCCGGACTGGGCGCCTACAACGGTACCGACGCGCAGGTCCTGGCCACCGAAGCGGCCTATGACCTGTACGGGGAGGGCGATGATCCGCTCTACCAGTTCAGCGTCAACCGTCCCATCAACCAGAACCAGGCAAAACTGCACGGTTGGGAGCTCGGGGGTCAGTACTTCTTCGGCGATACCGGCTTTGGCGTCCTCGCCAACTACACCCTGGTGGATGGCGATGTCGGCTACAACAACGGGGGCGACCCGGGCATCGACCAGTTCTCGTTGACCGGCCTCAGTGACACCGCAAACGCCGTGCTAATGTACGAAAAATATGGTTGGTCGGTGCGTTTGGCGTGGAACTGGCGCGACCAGTACCTGATCCTCGCCAACCAGGGGACCAGTCGCAATCCGTACTACGTGGAAGCGTACGAACAGTGGGATCTCAGTGTGAACTACACCCTGGATGATCACTGGTCGTTCGGTCTTGAGGCGATCAACCTGACCGGTGAGGACGTCCGTTGGCGCTCGCGCACCTCGCAGATGATCGTGAAGCTGGCTGACCAGAGCCCGCGTTACATGCTCGGCGTTCGTTACAGGTTCTGACGTGTGGGGGTGCCGCTGCCCTGGCAGCGGCACCCGTTCAAGGGTCCTGATGGGGTTGGAAGAACACCATGCCGCGTTACGAAATGCTCAACAACATCGCCCACCGCGATCTGCGCGTGGCCACCGATTTCGGGTCCGCGTTTGGCGATGCGGTCGGCATGGTGCCGGCCTACCCGAGCGAGTTCGCCGAACTGCAGCGCGAATACCCCATTTTCCTTCGCAGGGACGCCGCCACGGGTGAGTGGCAGTCCGTGGTCCTGCTTGGGTTTGAGCAGCACGAGAATCTTTACCTGCAGGACGGCCGCTGGAATGCGTCCTACCTGCCCGGGGCGGCGGCCAAGGGGCCGTTCCTGATCGGCTTCCAGGAAAACCGGATCGATGGCACGCTCACCCAGGAAGCGGTGCTGCACGTGGATCTGGATCACCCGCGCGTGACGGCGATGCAGGGCGAGCCGGTATTCCTGCCGCAGGGGGGAAACACACCTTATCTGGACCACATCGCAGGCGTGCTGCGCGGTATCCACGAGGGACACGCCTTCGGGGCGGCGATGTTTGCCGAGCTGGATGCTAAAGGCCTCATTCACCCGATCACGCTCGACGTGCAGGTTGCCCAGGAGCATCGGGTCGGTGTCAACGGCCTGCACGCCATCGACCGTGACCGGCTTGCCCAGCTGGACGGTCCGGCGCTGGCCGAACTCAATCGCGCCGGCTACCTGGAAGGGGCGTACCTGATGCTGGCGTCGCTGCACAACATGCGTCGCCTGATCGCAGAGAAACAGAAACGTCTGCGTCTGCAGGATGCCGCCGCTGCGGCGGGCAGGAACTGACCGGTGCTGGACGGCATTGCCATGCGGACACTGGAAGGCCTGGCGCCTGGCGCGCTTCCGCTGGAGGCACTGGTGGCCGCTGGCGAGCCGGTGATACTGCGCGGCATCGCGCGCGACTGGGCGCTGGTGCAGGCCGGGTTACGCTCCACGCAGGCGGCACTGGGCTATCTGCGCGGCTTCGAGGCAGGTGTGCCGGTCCCGTACTCCTTCGGCGGGCCTGAAATCGAGGGGCGCCCGTTCTATAACAAGGATTTCACCCGGTTGAACGTCGAGGTCCGGCGCGGATTGTTGACGCAGGTGCTGGACGAGATTGAAGCCACCCTCGAGGCACCGCGGCCGCCCACCTACTATGTCGCGTCCTTGCTGATCGATCGAGCACTGCCCGGGTTCGCGCAGCACAACGATGCCGGCCTGGCCGGGCAGGGCATCGACGCTTCGGCAAGCATCTGGATCGGCAACCGCGTGACCGCCTCCTGCCATTTCGACACGCCCGACAACCTGGCGTGCTGCGCCGTAGGTCGGCGCCGGTTCACGCTGTTTCCGCCGGAGCAGATCGACAACCTGTATCCCGGGCCGCTGGAACCCACCCCGGGCGGACAGGTAGTGAGCGTGGTGGATTTCGACCGCCCGGATTTCTCGCGCCACCCGCGATTCCGTGATGCATTGGCAAGCGCACAGAACGCCGAGCTGGAACCCGGCGATGCGATCTTCATTCCCAGCCTGTGGTGGCACCACGTGCGCAGCCTCGCGCCTTTCAATGTGCTGGTGAACTACTGGTGGCGCAGCTCGCCGGCCTTCCTGTCCTCGCCGCTACCGGCACTCCACCACGCGATGTGGGCCGTGCGCGACCTGCCGGCGCGCGAGAAGCAGGCCTGGGCAACGATCTTCGAGTACTACGTCTTCGGCCCGGGTGAGCGTGCAGGACACCACCTGCCCGACGCCGCCCGGGGCGACCTGGCACCGTTCGACGAGCCGCAGGCGCGCCGCATGCGCGCCCAGCTGCTGGCTCGACTCAACCGCTGATGGGAGCACCGCATTGAACGTGGCGAACACAACGCAAGGGCGCATCCGCAAGGTCGTCATCGCCGGTGGCGGCACGGCCGGCTGGCTGGCCGGGTGTGCGCTGGCGCACCAGTTCCGCGATCAGTTGGACATCACCTTGGTGGAGTCCGAGCAGATCGGCACGGTGGGTGTCGGCGAGTCGACCGTGCCCCCCATCCGCACGTTTCACCGTTTTCTGCAGATCGATGAGCAGGAGTTCCTGCAGGCCGTCGCCGGCACGTTCAAGCTCTCGATCTCGTTCGAGAACTGGCGTCGCCCCGGGGAACGTTTCATCCATCCGTTCGGCACGATCGGGCAGGGCACCTGGGCCACACCGTTCCACCATTTCTGGCTGGACAGCCTGCGCCGCGGCATGCCGTCGGACCTGGGCGATTTCTGCCTGGAAAGCGCGGCCTCGTGGCATGACCGGTTTACGCTGGAGACCCAGCCCCAGGTCAACTACGCCTATCACTTCGACGCCGGGCTCTACGCGAAATTCCTGCGCCGCAAAGCCGAAGGCCACGGGCTGCGACGGGTCGAAGGCAAGATCCGCGAGGTCCGCCAAGATGCCCACGACGGCTCCATTGCCTGCCTGGTGCTGGAAGACGGGCAGGTCATCGAGGGCGACCTGTTCATCGATTGCACGGGCTTCCGCGGCCTGTTGACCGAGCAGACCCTGCATACCGGCTATGAGGACTGGCACGAATGGTTGCCCAGTGATCGTGCCGTTGCGGTGCAGACCGCATCGGTCGCGCCGCCGGTTCCGTATACCCGCGCCATCGCGCACGAAGCCGGGTGGCGGTGGCATATCGCGCTTCAGCACCGGGTCGGCTGCGGGCTGGTGTTCTCCAGCCGCCACATGTCCGATGACGAGGCGCACGCCAAGCTGCTGCGCGACGTTGACGGCCCGCCCCTGCGGGACCCCTGGCTGGTGCCGTTCCGCAGCGGGCGCCGGTTGAAGGCATGGAACAAGAACGTGGTGGCACTGGGGCTTGCCAGTGGCTTCATCGAGCCGCTGGAATCGACCAGCATCCACCTGACCATCAGCGCGGTGGTGCGCCTGATCCAGCTGTTCCCGTCCGACGGCATCAGCCCGGCGCTGGTGGACCTGTACAACGAGGTCAGCCGGCAGGAGATGGAGCACGTGCGCGACTTCATCATCCTGCACTACCACGCCAACCAGCGCGACGAGCCGATGTGGAAGGCCTGTCGTGACATGGACCTGCCCGAATCGCTCGCGGTCCGGCTGCGGGCCTGGCGCGAACGTGCGCATGCCTGGCAGGACCCCGGCGAGCTGTTCCGGGTCGACTCCTGGACGAGCGTGCTGATGGGGCAGGGGATCCAGCCGGGACCTCCGCATCCGCTTGCCGCTGCCATCAGCGACGCGGACCTGCGCACGCTGTTGATGCGGATCCGCCAGCCAGTGGAGCAGGCGGTCGCGACGATGCCGTCGCAGGCAGCGTTCATCGAACGCTACTGCAGGGCGGCGCGGGACGTCTGGCCACGGGTCTCAGCCCTGGCATGACGGGGCAGCTCGCTGTTGCACAGAAATGGTAGCGCTACCTCCATACACCCACGGGATGAGATAGATGGATCTGGTTGCAGGAATCGATGCAGGTACGCAGAGTCTGAAAGTCGTGGTGTACGACCCTGCCGGGCGGCATCTCATCGCCAGCGCGAGCTCACCTCTGGAGCTGGCGTCCGCCGCCGATGGCAGCCGTGAGCAGCAGCCGGCCGCGTGGGTCGCCGCCCTTCAGGCCTGCTTCCGTGCGATCGATTCCAAGGTGCGTTCCCGCATCTCCGCGCTGGCGGTCTCAGGGCAACAGCACGGCTTCGTACCGGTCGATGCCGCGGGGGAGGTCCTGGCACCGGCCAAGCTGTGGTGCGACACCAGCACCTCGGCCGAGTGCGTGCAGATCATGGACGCACTCGGCGGACCCGCGCGCACGATTGCGCTGGCCGGCAACCCCATCCTGACCGGTTACACCGCGTCCAAACTGCCCTGGACGAAGACGCATCGGCCCGACGCCTACGCCCGGCTCGCAACGATCCTGCTGCCGCACGACTACCTCAACTTCGTGCTGACCGGCCAGCGCTTCTGCGAGTACGGCGATGCGTCGGGCACGGGCTGGCTGGACGTGCGCACCCGGACCTGGTCGGCCGCGCTGCTGCGCGCGACCGATCCGGCGCGCGACCTGGCCCTGTGCCTGCCGCGCATCGCCGCACCCGACGAGCTGTTCGCTATCGATCCGGCCACGGCGGGCGTACTGGGGCTTCCCGTGACGGTGATGGTAGCGGTCGGCGGGGGCGACAACATGATGGCCGCCATCGGTACCGGCTGCGTCGTGCCCGGCCGCCTGGCGATGAGCCTCGGCACCTCGGGCACCTTGTTCGCCTACTCGGACACGCCCGTGGTCGATCCGGACGGCGCCTGGGCCGCGTTCTGCTCGTCCACCGGTGGCTGGCTGCCGTTGATCTGCACGATGAACTGCACCGTCGTGACCGAACAGGTCGCCGACGCCTTCGGTTTCAGCACCCGCTATGGCGATGGACACCTGCGGGCGACCTCGCCCGGCGCCGACGGCTTGGTGATGCTGCCGTTCCTCAATGGCGAACGCACGCCGGACCTGCCGCTGGGCAAGGGCGTCCTGGCGGGTCTGGACACGACGAACATGACCCCGGCGCACCTCTACCGCGCGGCCATGGAAGGCGCCACGTACAGCCTGAAGTATGGGTACGACGCCTTTGTCCGCGCGGGCATGCGGTTCGACCGCATCGTGCTGACCGGTGGCGGCAGCAACAGCGCGCAGTGGCGGCAGATGGTGGCCGATGTCTTCGGCCTGCCGGTGGACGTACCGACCCAGTCCGAGGGGGCGGCGTTCGGCGCGGCATTGCAGGCCCTGTGGGCGCTGGGTCACGCACGCGGTGACGCTGCCTCCATCGCCGACATCGCGGACCGGCACGTTGCGGTCGACCCGCTGCAGTCCGCTCACCCGGATCCGATGCGTACGCACGCCTATGCCGCGGCCTATGCACGTTTCCTGCGACATCTCGACGCTCTCACGCCGCTGTATCGCGGCTGATCCCTCTACGCACCACCTCGCACAACGACAGGAAGACGCACCATGAGCAATCAACCCTTCATCGGCGCCAAGGAATACTTCCCGGGCATCGGCCGCATCCCCTTCGAAGGCCGCGGCTCGGACAACCCGCTCGCGTTCAAGGTCTATGACGCGAACAAGGTCATCGGCGGCAAGACCATGCAGGAGCATCTGCGTTTCGCGGCCTGCTACTGGCACACGTTCTGCAACGCCGGGCATGATCCGTTCGGTCCGGGCACCCGCAATTTCCCGTGGGAGACCGGCTCGCCGATGGCGACCGCCGAGGCGAAGGTGGACGCGGCGTTCGAATTTTTCACCAAGCTCGGCGTGCCGTACTGGTGCTTCCACGATATCGACCTGGCGCCGGATGCGGACGACGTCGGCCAGTACGAGAAGAATCTGAAGCACATGGTGGGCCTGGCCAAGGCGCGGCAGGATGCGACCGGCATGAAACTGCTGTGGGGCACAGCCAACCTGTTCTCGCACCCGCGCTACATGAACGGTGCGTCCACCAATCCGGATTTCGCCGTGGTGGCGCGCGCCGCCGTGCAGGTGAAGGCCGCCCTGGAGGCGACGGTTGAACTGGGCGGCGAACACTATGTGTTCTGGGGCGGCCGCGAAGGCTATGCCTCGCTGGCGAACACGCAGATGAAGCGCGAGGTCGATCACTTCGCGCGGTTCCTCACGATGGCGCGCGACTATGGCCGCAGCATCGGCCTGAAGGGCAACTTCCTGATCGAACCCAAGCCGATGGAGCCGATGAAGCACCAGTACGACTTCGACAGCGCGACCGTGGCGGGCTTCCTGAAGGAGCATGGCCTGCACAAGGACTTCAAGCTCAACATCGAGGCGAACCACGCCACGCTCTCCGGCCACACCTTCGAGCACGATCTGCAGGTCGCCTCGGACCACGGCCTGTTGGGCAGCATCGACGCCAACCGCGGCAACGCGCAGAACGGCTGGGATACGGATCAGTTCCCGACCGACCTCTACGACACCGTGGGCGCGATGCTGGTCGTCCTGCGGCAGGGCGGCCTGGAGGGCGGCCTGAACTTCGACGCCAAGCTGCGTCGCGAATCCACCGACATGGAAGACCTGTTCATCGCCCACATCGGCGGCATGGACGCGTTCGCACGCGGGCTGGAAGTGGCCCACGCGCTGCTCAACGACTCCCCGCTGGAACAGTGGCGCACGGCGCGCTACGCCAGCTTCGACACTGGTGCCGGCAAGGAGTTCGCGCAAGGCGCGCTCAGCCTCACGGACCTGGCCGCACTGGGTGCCAAGGGCGGTGAGCCCAACCAGACCAGCGGCAAACAGGAACGCTACGAGAACCTGCTCAACCAGTACCTGCTGCGCTGAGCGCGACAGCTCGCAGCGATGACACCGAACCGGGGAGGGGCAGGGCAATGAACCAGGCAGTGAGCGGTAGGGAGAACACCCGGCTGATCGTATTGATCAGCGTGGTGGCGACGATTGGCGGATTCCTGTTCGGCTTCGACAGCGGCGTGATCAACGGCACCCAGGACGGCCTGCACCAGACGTTCCGGTCAGGCGAGTGGATGCAGGGGTTCGAGATCGCCTCGATGCTGTTGGGCTGCGCCATCGGTGCCTTCAGCGCCGGGCGACTGTCCGACCGCCTGGGACGCCGCAACGTGTTGATCGTCTCGGCGGTGTTGTTCCTGCTGTCGGCGATCGGGGCAGGCGCGGCGGCGTCCTCGACCCTGTTCATCATCGCGCGGGTGTTGGGGGGCTTTGCGGTCGGCGCAGCCAGTGTGATCTCGCCGGCGTACATCGCCGAAGTTGCGCCGGCGCGTTACCGTGGCCGCCTCGCGACGGTCCAGCAGATCGCCATCATCAGCGGCCTCACCGTCGCGTTCCTCTCCAACTATCTGTTGGCGGCCACCGCCGGTGCCTCGACCGAGGCGCTGTGGGGCGGGTACGCGGCGTGGCGCTGGATGTTCTGGATGCAGGCGGTGCCATCGCTGTTGTTCCTGGCGCTTCTGTTGACCATTCCGGAGAGCCCACGCTACCTCGTGGTGAAGCGCCGCAAGGACGAGGCGCTGCACGTGCTGACGCGGCTGTTCGGCGGTGCGGAGGCACAGGCCAAGCTGGCCGAGATCGACGCCTCGCTGTCGACGGACCACCATCGCCCGCGGCTGTCGGACCTGCGCAGCAAGGTCACCGGGAGGATGCGGCCGATTGTCTGGGTCGGCATCGGCCTGGCCATCTTCCAGCAACTGGTTGGCATCAACGTGGTGTTCTACTACGGCGCCGTGCTCTGGCAAGCGGTCGGTTTTTCCGAGAACGACGCACTGCTGATCAACGTGCTGTCTGGTGCGCTCAGCATTGGCGCCTGCGTCGTCACCGTGCTGCTGATCGACCGCATCGGGCGCAAGCCGCTGCTATGGATCGGCTCGGCCGGCATGTCGGTGTCGTTGGCGCTCCTGGTGGTCGCCTTCGCGAGTGGCTCGCTGGTCGATGGGCGCCTGCAGCTGCCCGGGAGCATGGGCACGCTGGCGCTGGTGGCGGCCAATGCCTACGTGGTGTTCTTCAATCTTTCCTGGGGGCCGGTGATGTGGGTGATGCTGGGCGAGATGTTCCCCAACCAGATCCGCGGCTCGGCACTGGCCGTGGCGGGTGCGGCGCAATGGACCGCGAACTTCGCGGTCACGGTGACGTTCCCCATCCTGTTGGCCGCCATCGGGCTCGCGGCGACCTACAGCCTCTACCTGGCCTCGGCCATCATCTCGGTCTTCTTCGTGCTCAGGTACGTGCGCGAAACCAAGGGCAAGGAACTGGAGCAGATGGAAGGATGAACACGATGACGAATCGACGCCTTGCGCACGCCCGCCGTGGCGTGCTGCTGGCCGCGCTGATGGGGGTGTTGGCTGCCTGCGGGAACGATGACAAGGCCGTTGCACCGGCGGCGGCCGATCCGGATCCGTGGCCGCAGGTGGCCTGGCCACTGCCCCAGGATGCCGCGCTGGAGAAGCGGATCACCGACCTGATGGACACCATGACGGTGGAGGAAAAGGTGGGTCAGCTGGTGCAGGGTGACATTGCCAGCATCACGCCGGAGGACCTCCGCACCTACCGGCTCGGCTCGATCCTCGCGGGCGGCAACTCCGATCCCGGCGGCCGCTATGATGCCTCGCCGGCCGAATGGCTGGCGCTGGCCGATGCGTTCTACGCAGCCTCGATGGACACCTCGCAGGGCGGCAAGGCGATTCCAGTGCTGTTCGGCATCGACGCCGTCCACGGGCAGAGCAATATCATCGGCGCGACCCTGTTCCCGCACAACATCGGCCTGGGCGCGACCCGTAACCCGGAGCTGCTGCGCCGTATCGGTGAGATCACCGCGCTGGAAACCCGTGCGACGGGCATGGAGTGGGCGTTCGCGCCGACCGTGGCAGTACCGCAGGACGACCGCTGGGGGCGTACCTACGAGGGGTACGCCGAGTCGCCCGAGGTGGTGGCCAGCTATGCCGGCGCGATGGTCGAGGGCCTGCAGGGCAAGGTGGGCTCGCCAGGCTTCCTTGACGGTCGCCATGTCATCGCGTCGGTCAAGCACTTCCTCGGTGATGGCGGCACCACCGACGGCAAGGACCAGGGCGATACCCGGATCAGCGAGGCCGAGCTGGTGCGCATCCACGCGGCCGGGTATCCGCCCGCCATCGCGGCGGGCGCGCAGACGGTGATGGCCTCCTTCAACAGCGTCAACGGCGAAAAAATGCACGGCAACAAGCCGTACCTGACCGATGCGCTGAAGGGGCGCATGCACTTCGGTGGTTTCGTGGTGGGCGACTGGAACGGCCACGGGCAGGTCAAGGGCTGCACCACCACCGATTGTCCGGCCACGATCAATGCCGGCCTGGACATGGCCATGGCGTCGGACAGCTGGAAGGGTTTCTACGAGACCACGCTGGCCGCGGTGAAGGACGGCTCCCTTCCCCAGCAACGCCTGGACGACGCAGTGCGCCGGATTCTGCGGGTCAAGATGCGGCTGGGCCTGTTCGAGGCGGGCAAGCCATCGTCGCGCGCGGTCGGTGGGCGGTTCGCACTGGTCGGTGCGCCGGAGCATCGTCAGGTTGCACGCCAGGCGGTGCGCGAATCGCTGGTGCTGCTGAAGAACCAGGGCGGCGTGCTGCCGCTGTCGCCGAAGCAACGCATCCTGGTGGCCGGTGACGGTGCCAACGACGTGGGCAAGCAGGCGGGCGGCTGGACGCTGAACTGGCAGGGCACCGGCACCACCCGCAAAGACTTCCCGAACGCGGACACGATCTACGAGGGCATTGCGCAGCAGGCCAGGGCCGCTGGCGGCGAAGCGCAGTTGGCGGTGGATGGCGCTTACACCACGAAACCGGATGTGGCCGTGGTGGTGTTCGGCGAGAACCCCTATGCGGAGTTCCAGGGCGATCTGGCGACCCTTGCCTACAAGCCGGGGGACGACGCGGATCTGGCGTTGATCAAGCGGCTCAAGGCCGACGGCATCCCCGTGATCGCGGTGTTCCTCAGCGGACGCCCGCTCTGGGTGAATCGTGAGATCAACGCCGCCGATGCCTTCGTGGCGGCCTGGCTGCCCGGTTCGGAAGGTGCCGGCATTGCCGATGTGCTGCTGCGCAGGCCGGATGGCAGCGTGCAGCACGACTTCAAGGGCAAGCTGAGCTTCAGCTGGCCGCGCACCGCGACGCAGTACGCCAACAATGTCGGGCAGAAGGACTACAACCCCCTGTTCGCCTTCGGCTTCGGCCTGACCTATGCCGACAACGGCGATCTGGCCGCGCTGCCGGAAGCCTCGGGCGTGACGGGCAACGAAGGGGCCGCCGGGGTGTTCTTCGCGCGCGGGGATGCCGGCTCCGGCATGGCCCTGCGGTTGGAGGGCAGCGCCGGGCAGGGGGTAACCGTCACGCAGGTGCCGGAATCCCTCGAGGGCGACCTGCTGAAGGTCACCGGCGTGGATCACCTGGCACAGGAAGATGGTCGCCGTCTGGCGTGGTCGGGCAAGGGTGAGGCGATCGTCGCGCTGCAGTCGCACACGCCGCTGGACCTGCAGCGCGAGAGCAACGGCGACCTGATGCTGTTGACGACGATGCGCGTCGACGCCGCACCCCAGGGCGAGGCGTGGTTGTCCGTGGGCTGCGGCACGGGTTGTTCGGCACGCGTCGCGCTCGGACCGACGCTGGCAACGCTGCCCGTGGGCCAATGGACCCGCGTGGGCGTGCCCTTGAAGTGTCTGGCGGCGGCCGGCGCGGAGGTCGGCAAGCTGGATCGCCCCTGGTCGCTCGGGACGGCAGGCGCGATGACGCTCTCGGTGTCACGCGTTGCCCTGGGCGCCTTGAATGAAGCGGAGGCCACCATCGCATGCCCCGGCGCGTGACGATGCGGCCTGCGCCCTCAGCGCTTGGGCGGGCGCGCGACCGAGTCGCGCACCACCAGCCGGTGCAGCATGACGTGATCGGTCAGCACGCGCGTGTCGTCGCCCTTGCGGCGGATGGTACGCAGCAGGATATCGATGGCGGCGTCGGCCATCGCGGCGATGGGTTGATGGAGGGTGGTGAGCTCGGGCCAGACGGTCGTTGCCGCCGAGGTGTCATCGAAGCCCACGACCGACAGATCGCGGGGCACCTCGAGGCCGCGTCGGTGTGCAACGGAGATGGCCGCCGCGGCCATGTCATCGTTGCTGGCGAAGATGGCCGTGGGCGGCCGACGCTGGGACAGCAGCTTCTCGGTCGCGGCAAGCCCCGAACGGTAGGTGTAATCCCCCTGTTCGACGAGGCCGGGTTCGACCTGCAGCCCTGCCTCCTGCAGGGCGGTGACAAACCCATCGTAGCGACGCGCGCTCGCACTGAGGTCGCTGCGGCCGCAGATGAAGCCGATCCGTCGGTGCCCGTGCTGGATCAGGTGTTCGGCCATCTCCTTGCCCGCGTGGAAGTCGTCGATGCGGACGCAGGAAAGATCGTCTCTCAGGTGCCCCGATGCGATCGCGACCACCGGGATGCCGGCGCTGACCAGTTCGGTGACGGCCGCCTGCGACTCGCACAGCGGCGGCGGCAGGATGACGCCATCCACACGTCCGGCCAAGGCGCGTGCAGCGTTGCGCTCGGCCTCGGGGTCGAAGTTGTCCCAGTAATGGATGACCAGCTGGATGGCCGCGTTGGACGCGACACGCAGCAGGCCCACCAGCAGCTCCCGCAGGTAGGCGCCACTGGGATTGGTGTAGATCAGCGCGATCCGCGTGTGCTGCGCCGCGGCCAGCGAACTCGCGGCCAGGTTGGGCGTGTAGCCCAGTTCGCGCACCGCGCGCATCACCCGTTCGCGCGTGACATCGCGCACCTTGCCTTGGTTGATCGCGCGCGACACGGTCATCGGCGATACCCCGGCCAGGGCAGCCACCTCGTCGATCGTCACGCCACTGGTTTTGCGGCGGACCGATTTCTTCGGCTTGTCCAATGCGTGTTGCCTTTCTTCTTTGTGACGCTGCCGCGAGGCGGGCACATCCCCAGCTTACAAGGTTTGCTGGCGACGCTGCTGCTGCGCCGGAATGTCGAGCGGTGTCACTGGATGCTGGGTGTCGCCGTGGCGCTTTTCGCATGCGCAGGCAGCGTGCGGGCAGAAGACGGTTACGCCCTATGGCTGCGCTACGCACCGCTGGAACCTGCGCTCGCGGCGGACGACCGGGCACGGCTGGGCGGGGTCGTGGCTCCCGATAAGACCCCGACGCAACGCGCCGCGCGCGAGGAACTTGTGCGTGGCCTCACCGGCCTGCTGGGTCGCGCGCCGCGGATGCAGATCGCGCCAAGCGCAGACCCCACCGTGGTGCTGGGCACCCCGGATTCGTCGGCCGTGATCGCGCCCCTCCGCCAGGAGATTGGCTCACTCGGCGACGATGGCTACCTGCTCAGGCGTGCGCACATCGGCGGGCGCGAGGTGCTGCTGGTAGCCGCGCGCCGGGATATCGGCGTCCTGTATGGCGTGTTCCATCTGCTGCGACTGCTGCAGACCGGCGCGTCACTCGATGCCCTCGAGGTTCGCGAATCACCCCGCCTCCGACTGCGCGTGCTCGACCACTGGGACAACCTGGACGGCTATGTGGAGCGCGGCTATGCGGGCCGCTCGCTGTGGGACTGGCAGACCCTGCCGGAGTGGCGGGACCCACGCTATACGGACTATGCGCGTGCCAACGCCTCGCTCGGCATCAACGGCACCGTGCTGAACAATGTAAACGCGAGCGCGCAGAGCCTTGCGCCGGCATATCTCATCAAAGCCGCCGCGCTGGCAGACAGGTTCCGCCCGTACGGCATCCGCGTATACCTGAGCGCGCGCTTCAGCGCGCCCATCGAGCTGGGCGGGCTGAAAAACGCCGATCCACTCGACCCGGACGTGCAGCGCTGGTGGCGCGACAAGGCTGACGAGATCTACGCGCGCATTCCGGATTTCGGTGGCTTCCTGGTCAAGGCCAATTCGGAAGGACAGCCCGGACCGCAGGACTATGGCCGTTCGCATGCGGACGGGGCCAATCTGCTGGCGGACGCGCTGGCACCGCATGGCGGCGTGGTGATGTGGCGCGCCTTCGTCTACGCGCATGAGGTGCCCGAGGACCGCGCCACGCAGGCCTACACCGAATTTGCCGGGCTCGACGGTGACTTCCGCCCGAACGTGATCGTGCAGGTGAAGAACGGGCCCATCGACTTCCAGCCGCGGGAGCCGTTCCATCCCCTGTTCGGGGCCATGCCACGCACGCCGCTGATGATGGAGGTCCAGATCACCAAGGAGTATCTCGGCTTCGCCACGCATCTGGTCTACCTGGGGCCGCTGTACGAGGAGGTGCTGCAGTCCGACACCCACGCACGCGGTGCGGGCGCCACGGTCGCGCAGTTTCTGACCGGGATCGCCGGCGTCGCCAACATCGGCAGCGATCGCACCTGGAGTGGGTCGCACTTCGACCAGGCCAACTGGTACGCCTTCGGCCGTCTCGCCTGGAATCCGGCCCAGTCCGCCCGCGACATCGCGGCGGACTGGGCCGCGATGACGTTCGCGCCGGATCCCGAGGTGGTCGTGCCCATCGTCGAGATGATGATGGTCTCGCGCGAGGCCGCGGTGAACTACATGACGCCGCTGGGTCTGCACCACCTGATGGCGCGCGGGCACCATTACGGGCCCGGCCCCTGGGTGGACGGCGGTCCGCGCGCGGACTGGACCGCCGTGTACTACCACCGCGCCGACCGCGATGGCATCGGCTTCGATCGCACCGCGAGCGGCAGCAACGCGGTGGCCCAGTACGCCCCCGAGGTGGCCACCGTGTACGGCGACCTGGCGCGGGTGCCGGAGCCGCTCCTGTTGTGGTTCCACCATGTCCCGTGGAATCACCGCATGGCCTCGGGACGACCGTTGTGGGACGAACTGGTGGGGCGTTACTCCCTGGGTGTGCGTCAGGTGGAAGGAATGCAGGCCACCTGGGCAGGCCTGCAGGGCAGGGTGGATGCGCAGCGGCATGCGCAGGTCGCCGCCTTCCTCAGCATCCAGCGGCGCGAAGCGCAGTGGTGGCGCGATGCCAGTGTGGCGTACTTCCAGTCGATCAGCGGCAGGCCCTTGCCTGCGGGCGAAACCGCGCCGCCACACGCGCTGACCTGGTACCAGCATCTGCAGTTTCCTTCCGCGCCGGGAGATGGGCGATGAGTCGGCCACGGGCGATCCTCTGGATGCTGGCGACCGCCGTGACATGCGCTGCCATGCCGGCGGTGGCACAGGAACCGGCAACACCGCTGCTGCATCCGCTGTTCCAGGACCACGCCGTGCTGCAGCGCGACCAGCCGATTCCGGTCTGGGGCCATGCTGCGCCGGGCACCCCGGTTTCCGTGGCGTTCGCACGCCAAACCGTCACCACGCGCGCGGATGCCGGCGGCCAGTGGCGTGCAACGCTGCAGCCCATCCCCGCTGGCGGCCCCCACGACATGACCGTCCGCGCAGGGCAGGCCACCCGGAACGTGCATGACGTGCAGATGGGCGATGTCTGGTTGTGTTCCGGGCAGTCGAACATGGACCTGCCGGTCTGGCGCGCGCTTGATGCAGACAGTGAGATCGCCTCCGCCACGCACCCGACGATTCGCCTGCTCACCGTGCCCAAGGCCGCAGCCGTTACGCCGCAGAGCACGTTCCCGGCGCCGACGGCGTGGAGGCCGGCGTCGCCAGCCGCGGTGCGCGACTTTTCCGCCGCCTGTTACTACTTTGCGCGTGAACTGCAGAAGACCGTCAACGTCCCGATGGGGCTGATCCAGGCGGCGTGGGGCGGCTCGCGGATCGAGGCGTGGACCAGCGCCGACGCGCTGCGTACGCAGCGCGGCATGGACCCCGCGCTTGACCTGCTCGCGCTCTACGCAAGCAACCCTGCGGCGGCAACCGCGGGCTGGGGCGAGGTATGGCAGCAGTGGTGGTCGACGCGCGACGGAGCCCGGCAAGGCGACACTCCCTGGCAGCCAGGCGCGGCCAACACGGCATGGCACACGGCCCCCGCCGCGCTGGGGGCATGGGAGTGTTGGGGCGTGCCGGACCTTGCCGCGTACAACGGCATGGTCTGGTACCGCACCCAGGTCACGCTGACGGCCGCGCAGGCGGGGCAGGGTGCACGGCTTGCGCTGGGGCCCGTCGATGAGACGGACATGACCTGGGTCAACGGCGTGGCGGTGGGCAGCCAGTACGGTGCCGGGGAGGCGCGGCGTTACACACTTCCGGCCGGGCTCTTGAACGCCGGTGAGAACACGGTGGTGATCAACGTACTGGATACCTACGGCGAGGGCGGGCTGTCGGGACCGGCCGACGCTCACGCCGTGCAGCTGGACGACGGCACGCGCATCGTCCTGGACGCACCGTGGCACTACCGGGTGGCGCCCGGCACACAACCACCGCCGCTGGCGCCCTGGCATGCCGCCACCGGTCTGTCGACGCTGTACAACGGCATGATCGCACCGCTCGGCGGCTATGGCCTGCGTGGGATGCTCTGGTACCAAGGCGAGTCGAACACGGCGGACGGTGCCGCTTATGCCAACCAGCTGCGCAGCCTGCGCGATGACTGGCGCAGCCGGTTCGGTGCGCGGTTGCCGTTGCTGGTGGTGCAGTTGGCCGGCTATGGGCAGCCGCCCCAGGCGCCGGTGGAGAGTGGCTGGGCGCAGGTGCGCGAGGCGCAGCGTCGCGTCGCGGCGGAAGACCCGCTTACCGGGCTCGCGGTGGCCATCGACATCGGCGATGCGTACGACATCCACCCGCCCAACAAACAGGAGCTGGGCCGGCGCCTGGCCCGGGTGGCACGTCACGTGGCCTACGGCGAACGGGCGCTGGCACCTTCCGGCCCGACGGTTCGCACCGTGTCGCGCGGGCAGGGCGAAGCAAGGATTGCGTTCGACAATGTCACCGGCACCCTGGTCACGACCGGTGCGAACGGCCCCATAGGATTCGAGCTCTGTGACGCCGATGCACGGCACTGCCGCTATGCCGACGCGGTGCTGGAGGGGCGTGAGGTTGTGTTGGATTGCATGGATTGCGTGGAGCCGGCCAGCGGCCGGCACGACCGGAGCGGCGCGTTGCGTGTGCGCTATTGCTGGGCGGACGGTCCGGTCTGCACGCTACGCGACAGCAGCGGTGCGCCGGCCGGGCCCTTCGAGCTTTCCCTTAACGCTGCGGAGGTTCGCTGATGCGCCTGCTGATGGCCACGGTCGTTCTGCTGTTGTCGGCGACAGTGTCGCCACTGGGCGCTGCGCCTGCGCCACCGGTTTATTTCGACTGGTTCGACTATTCGGGTCACGACGCGGCCTTTGAAGCACCGCTGCCCGCCGGTCACTACCGCAACCCGATCCTGGCCGGCTTCCATGCGGATCCCAGCATCGTCCGCGCCAACGACCGCTTCTATCTGGTCAATTCGAGCTTCACGTTCTTCCCGGGCATTCCGGTATTCGAGAGCATCGATCTGGTGCACTGGAAACAGATCGGCAACGTGATCGACCGCCCGACGCAGCTGGACTTCGATGGATTGAACGTATCGCGCGGCATCTTCGCGCCGGCGATCGAGTACCAAGACGGCATGTTCTATGTGGTCACCACGGCCGTCGACAGTGGCGGCAACTTCATCGCGACCGCGCGCGACCCTGCCGGCCCCTGGTCCGACCCGCACTGGCTGCCCAGCGTGGAGGGCATCGACCCGTCGCTGTTCTTCGACGAAGACGGCGCCGTCTACCTGGTCAACAACGATGTGCCACCCGGTCCGCAGCGCTACGAAGGCCACCGCGCCATCTGGATGCAGCAGATCGATCTGGCCGCGTTCAAGCCGGTGGGGCCGCGCAGGGTGCTCATCGACGGCGGGGTGGAGCCGGCGAAGAACCCGATCTGGATCGAGGGTCCGCATGTCTTCAAGCGCGATGGCTGGTACTACCTTTCCGATGCCGAGGGTGGCACCGGACCGCAGCATTCCCAGGTGGTCCTGCGCAGCCGCGAGGTCTGGGGGCCCTACCTCCCGTATGCGGGCAATCCGATTCTTACCCAGCGCGACCTGCCGGACGACCGGCCGCTGCCGATCACCAACGCCGGCCATGCCGATCTGGTGGAAGGTCCGGACGGCGCCTGGTGGGCGGTGTTCCTGGCCAGTCGCAATTACCAGACGCGCCACTACAACACGGGGCGGGAGACGTATCTGCTGCCCGTGCAATGGCGGGATGGCTGGCCGGTGATCCTGCCGGCCAACCAGGCCATTCCGTACGTGGTCAAGGCGCCGTCGTGGATGCAGGGCGATGCCTCGCAGGCCCCATCAACCGGCAACTTCGTCGATCGCGACGGCTTCGATGCACCGACGCTCGGCATGGGATGGTTGCGGGTACGCGTCCCCAAACAGGCGTGGGCAGACCTGGGCCTGCGTCCGGGTAGCTTGGCCGTGCATCCGTTGCCGGAGAACCTGGATACGCTGCGCAACCCCGCCTTCCTTGGCCGCCGTCAGCAGCATCTGCGCTTCGAGGCCAGCACCGACATGACGCGGCCGGCGACGGGTGTGGCGGCGGGCCTTGCTGCGTTCCAGAGCGAGCGTTACTGGTACTTCCTGGGCGTGCGCAGCCTCGGCGGGGATCGCGTGGCGATCTTCCTGGAAGGGCGCGATGGCAGCGGCGTGACCCGCACCCTGGCCACGCGCACCGCGACGGCGTCCACGTCGCTGCGCCTGAAGATCGCCGGTGACGGGGGCCGCTATGCGTTCGCATTCGACACGGATGATGGGCAGGGCTGGCAGACGCTCGCCGACGACGTGGACGGAACGGTGTTGAGTACGGATCGCGCAGGCGGCTTTGTCGGCGCGCTGCTGGGACCATTCGCGCGCGACGAGCGCGCCTTGAGGAGCAAATGATGACGCGTGCGCCTTACCTCTGCAGTGGCCGTCGTGGCCCCACCTTCCGCACCCTGGTGCTGTGCGCTGCCATGGCAGCGGCGACCGCCGGTCATGCCGCGGAAACCCAGCCGTGGCTGGACACCTCGGCCAGCTTTGAAACCCGCGCCGCCGCGCTGGTGGGGCAGATGACCCTGGAGGAAAAGGCCGCCCAGATGCAGAACGCCGCGCCGGCCATCGAGCGCCTTGGCGTTCCGGCCTACGACTGGTGGAACGAGGGCCTGCACGGTGTGGCGCGGGCAGGACA
Source organism: Stenotrophomonas sp. TWI1151 (assembly GCF_039673135.1). Classification (NCBI taxonomy): domain Bacteria; kingdom Pseudomonadati; phylum Pseudomonadota; class Gammaproteobacteria; order Lysobacterales; family Lysobacteraceae; genus Stenotrophomonas; species Stenotrophomonas sp. TWI1151. The sequence continues at coordinate 431,750 of NZ_JBDJLA010000001.1, read as the reverse complement.
GGCCACGGTGTTCCCGCAGGCCATCGGGCTGGCCGCCACGTTCGATGTGCCGTTGATGGGGCAGGTGGCCACCACCATCAGCGACGAGGCACGCGCCAAGCATCACCAGTTCGTGCGCGAGGGCTCGCATGGCCGCTACCAGGGCCTGACCTACTGGTCGCCGAACATCAACATCTTCCGCGATCCGCGGTGGGGCCGGGGCCAGGAAACCTACGGCGAAGACCCGTACCTCACCGCGCGCATGGGCGTCGCCTTCGTGCACGGCCTGCAGGGCGACGACCCGGTGTACCGCAAGCTCGACGCCACGGCAAAGCACCTGGCGGTACACAGTGGTCCCGAGGCGGATCGCCACCACTTCGACGCGCGGCCCAGCAAGCGCGACCTATACGACACCTACCTCCCGGCCTTCGAGGCACTGGTCAAGGAAGGCCAGGTCGACGCGGTGATGGGCGCCTACAACCGGGTGTACGGCGAGTCCGCCAGCGCCAGTAAGTTCCTGCTGCGCGACGTGCTGCGCCGGGACTGGGGCTTCAAGGGCTACGTGGTGTCCGACTGCTGGGCCATCGTCGATATCTGGAAGCATCACAAAATCGTGCCGACCCGCGAGGCCGCCGCGGCGCTGGCGGTCAAGAACGGCACCGAGCTGGAGTGCGGCCAGGAGTACGCCACGCTGCCCGCAGCCGTACGCCAGGGCCTGATCAGCGAAGCGGAGATCGACGATGCGGTGACGCGCCTGTTCACCGCGCGGATGCGGCTGGGCATGTTCGATCCACCCGAGCGCGTGCGCTGGGCGCGGATACCCGCGTCGGTGAACCAGGCACCGGCGCACGATGCGCTGGCCCTGAAGGCCGCACAGGCATCGCTGGTGCTGCTGAAGAACGATGGCGTGCTGCCGCTGCCACGCACCCTCAAGCGCATTGCCGTGGTCGGCCCGACTGCCGATGACACCATGGCATTGCTCGGCAACTACTTCGGCACACCGGCGGCACCGGTGACGATCCTGCAGGGCATCCGCGACGCGGCGAAGGGCATCGAGGTGCGCTATGCACGCGGCGTGGATCTGGTCGAAGGACGCGATGATCCCAGCGCGACGCCGCTGATCGAGGCGGCGTATCTGCGACCCTCAGCCGACTCCCCGGAACGCGGCCTGCGCGGCGAGTACTTCCGTACGCCCGATCTGTCCGGGACACCGGCGCTGGTCCGCACCGATGCGCAGATCGGCTTCCGCTGGGACCGCGGCTCGCCGACCGACAACCTGCTGGCCCGCGGTGAAGCGGCGCCGGGGCAGGGCATTCCCAACGATGGCTTCAGCATCCGCTGGCGAGGCCAACTGCTGCCGCCGGTCTCGGGCCGTTACCGGATCGAGGCGGCCGCCGATGACGGCTTCCGTCTCTACGTGGATGGCAAGCGGGTGCTGGACCATTGGGCCAACAGCGATCGCCTGCGCAGCGACGGGGTGGATCTGGACCTGCAGGCGGGCCGTGCCTATAAACTGACGCTGGAGTACTACGATGCCGAGCGCGACGCCGGCGTGCGGCTGGGTTGGCGCATGCCCGGGGCGAAGCCGCCGTTCGAAGAAGCCGTCGATGCTGCCCGCAGCGCGGATGTGGTGGTGTTCGTCGGCGGCCTGACCGGCGACGTGGAAGGCGAAGAGATGACGGTCAACTATCCGGGCTTCGCCGGCGGCGACCGCACCGACCTGCGCCTGCCCGCCACCCAGCGCGCCCTGCTGGACGCGCTGCACGCCACGGGCACGCCGGTGGTGATGGTGCTGACGGGAGGATCGGCGCTGGCGGTGGAGTGGGCCCAGGCGAACCTGTCCGCGATCCTGATGAGCTGGTATCCCGGGCAACGCGGCGGCACCGCCGTGGGCGAAGCGCTGTTCGGCGACGTCAACCCGGGCGGCCGGCTACCGGTAACGTTCTACAGCGCAGACCAGGTGATGCCCGCATTTGATGATTACGCAATGGAGGGCCGCACCTACCGCTACTTCCGCGGCACGCCGCTGTATCCCTTCGGCTACGGGCTGTCCTATACCCGTTTCGACTACGGCAAACTGAGCCTCGATGCGCCGCGCATCTCCGACAACGGCGCGCTCAAGGTGCAGGTGGAGGTGGCCAACACCGGCGAGCGTGCGGGCGATGAAGTGGTGCAGCTGTACGTCCGGCGGTTGGCGGCCGGCGCAGGCGATGCGCAACAGACGCTGCGCGGCTTCCAGCGCGTTCATCTGGCGCCGGGCGAGCGGCGCACCGTGGCGTTCGATCTCGAGGCGCAGCAGGCGCTGCGCGAGTACGACGACGCGCGCGGCACCTATGCCGTGCCGCCCGGGGCGTATGAGGTACGGATAGGCGGCTCAAGCGCCGATGCCCGCGTGCGGAGCCGCTTCACCGTGGAGGCGAATCGTGACTGATACCCGCCACGGGGAGACCCCCGAGCACACGCTGTCCGTCCGGGAGAAGCTGGGCTACAGCCTGGGCGACCTCGCGGCCAACCTGATCTTCCAGACGCTGATCACCTACCTGGCGTTCTTCTATACCGATGTGTACCGGTTGCCGCCCGCCACGGCGGCCACCATCATCTTCGTGATCGGCCTGCTGGGTGCCTTCGTGTTCACCCCGCTGATCGGCATTGCCGCCGACCGCACCGCCAGCCGCTGGGGAAAGTTCCGGCCCTGGATCCTGTGGACGGCGATCCCGTTCGGCGTGCTGTCACTGCTCGCCTTCAGCACGCCGGACCTGGGCGCACAGGGCAAGGTCCTCTATGCAGTGGTGACCTATGGCCTGCTGATGTTCGTGTACGCGGCCAACAACCTGCCGTACTCCGCGCTCAGCGGCGTGCTGACCGGCAGCATGGCCCAGCGCAACAGCCTCTCGGCCTACCGCTTCGTGGCGGTGATGATCGCGCAGTTCATCATCCAGGTCCTGCTGTTGCCGCTGGTGCTGATCCTGGGCGACGGGGATCGCGTGCAGGGGTTCGAACGGGTGATGACCGTGTTCGCGGTGGTGGGCACGCTGTTCTTCCTGATCACCTTCGCCACCACCCGTGAGCGCATCGTGTCGGCGAAGGAACAGACCGGCGGGGTGATGCAGGACCTCACCGACCTGCTGCACAACCGGCCGTGGAAGGTGATGCTGGCCCTGACGGTGCTGGTCTTCATCAACCTGGCCCTGAAGGGCGGCACCTACATCTACTACTTCCAGTACTACATGAGCGAGGCCGCACTGGCGGGCTTTCTCGATGCTTCCGGTTTCAACCGTTTCATCGGCGGATTGAACGCGGCCCTCAACGGATGGGGCCTGTCCGGCTTCACCTGGCCGGAGGATCCGGCGACCTCGGCCTTCAGCCTGTTCAACGCCTGCGGCATCCTTTGCATGATCCTGGGCATTGGGGTCTCCCGGCGCCTGGCCGACCGCTTCGGCAAGCGTGATGTGTTCGGTGGCGCGCTGCTGGTCTCGACCTTGTTCCTGCTGGTGTTCTACCTGTTTCCGCCTACAGCGGTGGGGGTGGCCTTTGGCGCCTTCATGCTGCACGGGTTCTGCTACGGCATCACCATCCCGCTGCTCTGGGCGATGATCGCCGATGTGGCCGATTACTCCGAATGGAAGAACCATCGCCGCGCCACGGCAATCATCTTCTCCGCGATGCTGTGCGGGCTGAAGATCGGGCTCAGCATCGGCGGTGCGCTGGTTGCCGGCATTCTTGCGCACCACGGCTATCAGGCCGGCGCGGAACAACAGCCCCAGGCCGTGGTGGACGGCATCCGGCTGACCGTAAGCATCTACTGCTCCCTGCCGTTCCTGGTCGCGGTCGCGCTGCTCTTCTTCTACAAGATCGACAAGCGCATGGAGACGCGCATCGAGCAGGACCTGCACCTGCGTCGGCAGGGAAGCACCCTTGATCAGCTCAAGGCGCATGCCATCTCCCCGCCGCTGGTGACCCACATCTACACGGCCGACCCCTCGGCCCATGTATTCGAAGGGCGCCTGTACATCTATCCGTCGCACGATATCGACGGCGGCGCGCCCTTCGACGACGAGGGTGGCCACTTCCGCATGGAGGATTACCACGTGCTGCGGATGGACTCCCCCGAGGGCGAGGCCACCGCTTGCGGCGTGGCGCTGCATGTGCGCGACGTGCCCTGGGCCGCTCAGCAGATGTGGGCACCGGATGCGGCGCACCGCGACGGCCGTTACTACCTGTACTTCCCGGCCAAGGACGCGCAGGGCATGTTCCGCATCGGCGTCGCGGTGGCAGATCACCCCGAGGGCCCGTTCACTGCGGAGCCCGAGCCGATGGAGGGCACGTACTCGATCGACCCGGCCGTGTACGAGGATGATGACGGCACCCATTACCTCTACTTCGGCGGCATATGGGGCGGCCAACTGCAGAAGTACCGCGACAACCGCTTTGATGTGGCGCATGAGGAGCCCACCGGCGACGCGCCGGCACTTGGCCCGCGAGTCGGCCGGTTGGACGCGGGCATGACACGGCTGGCGGAGCCCACGCGCGAGATCGTCATCCTGGACGAGCACGGACAGCCGCTGCGGGCTGACGACCATGCGCGCCGGTTCTTCGAAGGGCCGTGGCTGCACAAATACCAGGGGCGGTACTACCTTTCGTATTCGACCGGCGATACGCACCTGCTGTGCTACGCCATCAGTGACAGCCCATATGGACCGTTCACCTATACCGGCGTGATCCTCAAACCCGTGGTGGGCTGGACCACGCATCACTCCATCTGCGCGTTTGGGGGGCAGTGGTACCTCTTCTATCACGACGCCTTGTTGTCCGGCGGCGTGACCCACCTGCGCTCGGTCAAGTGCACGCCGCTGCAGATGGAGGCGGACGGCAGCATCCGGACGATCGATCCGTATGGCGCTTGAAACCGCATCACCGAAAGACGATGCGCAGGCGCCGTTGCCTGCTGGGCGCCTGTACTGGTTGCGGGCAGGCAGGCTGGAGGTCGCGCTTGCACCGGACGCCGGTGGACGCGTTGCCCAGATGCGGTACGACGGCGTGGACTGGCTGGTGGGCGAGCAGGAGGGTGGGGCAGCTGCGATCGGATGGGGGTGCTATCCGATGGTGCCGTGGGCGGGGCGCCTGCGGCGCGGGCGCTTTGTGTTTGATGGAAACCGATATGCGCTGCCGACGAACTTCGGCGGGCACGCGATCCACGGGGTGGGATTTTCACGGCCGTGGCAGGTCGACAGTCTCGGGGCGGACAGCGCGACCCTGTCGCTCGAGTTGCCTGAGGATGGGTATTGGCCCTTCGGGGGGCGCGCGACCCAGGTAATCCGTATGCTGGCTGACCGTCTGGAGCTGCGCCTTGCGGTGCAAGCCGGCGACCAGGCGATGCCGGCGACGCTTGGATGGCACCCGTGGTTTCGGAAGCCCGATCAGGTGCTGTTCTCGCCGAGTGCGATGTATCCACGGGACGGGGAGGGCATAGCTGTATTGCCCTGTATTGCTCCCACGCCTGGGCCTTGGGATGACTGCTTCATCAGCCAGGCTGAGGTGACGCTGGTGTCAGGAGACCAGCGGCTGCAGCTGCGGGCGGATACGGATCACTGGGTGGTGTATGACGGTGCTGCGCACGCGACGTGTGTGGAGCCGCAGACCGGGCCGCCTGATGGGTTTACGTTGGCGCCGAAGCGGCTGGAGCCAGGACAGACGCTTGAGCTGAACCTCATGATCGAGTGCGCGAAGGCGTAGAACACGCCCCGCGTGGCCCCGCGATCTGCCAACGTCGCAGATCCATTCAATTCGCCGAACTATGCCCACATCGCTATAGTTGAACTTCAGGGTGGGGGATAGCTGATGGAGCGGATAAAGAAGGAACTATCGATCGCCGACGTCGCCGGCTGGGGGTCTGGCCTCGTAACGTTCGGGCTCGTCCAGGGCGCGCTATATCTGCAGTCGTACTGGAGCCAGTTCGGCGTAGATCCATTCCAGTTTGTCGCCGTGAGCGAGATTGCACTGGCCGGCCTAGCGGGTATTGGAGTGGTGCTCGGCCTCATGCTTGTTGCCATTTTGTTGGGAGGCTGGCTGGAGGGCAAGATAGTCAGCACCAGCCCAGATCGCAGAGTGCTCACGCGGATCGCACCAGTTGCTCTACTCATAGGGACGGGAGCGATCATCTGGTGGGCAAGCGCATGGACCATCCTGCTGGGCGGTCTGCTCACGGTTGTCTGCCTAGTTGTAGTAATGAATGCACCGGCAGTGCCCAGCTCAGTAAAAAGCTCGCCCTTGCTGACGTCCGCTGTAGCGATGCTTGTTTATGTTTCGACAGCTTCGAGCTGGTTGGGCGCTGAGCGTGCGGAAAAGATCATACAAGGGGACAGAAAGTACGTCGCAAGCGTGACGGTCGGCCGCAAGACGCTTGATGGGCTGAGTCTGATTGGCCGCTTGGGCGACACCTATGCTTTTTGGGATATGGCGCGAAAAGCGACATTACTTCTGCCAGCGAGCGACCTCAAGAGCCTAGAGATAGCACGCGGACGTGCCGCAAATGCGCCAGATCGCCCGTGACCGATTCAAAGCTGATGTAGTCTTGGCTGTGACGCGTATCAGCTTCAGCCCCACATCACGGGAAGGTTGGATACCGTATTCAGGCGGTAAGTTTCCATAACACGCCGCCGGACGGCGTCGAACAGGGACGTAGCTCAATGCACACGGATCACCGCAATTACTTCAAGTTCACTTCGAAGGCCCGCCTGGACAAGTCCGTCAACGCGCTCATCGGCATCGTCGAAGGTATCGTGATCGACGGCCAGATCAACGCCCTTGAGCTCGACTACCTCAACCTGTGGCTGGCCGAGCACGACGCCGTGCGTGACCAGCACCCCTTCAGCGAGCTCGTGCCGGTTGTCACTGCCGCGGTAGCCGACGGCGTCCTGACCGAGGAAGAGCATGCAGACATCGTGTGGCTGTGTGAACGTCTGCGCTCGACTGAGTTCTACGACGACGTGACTGCGGACCTGCAGCGGTTGCACGCCATCATGGGGGGCATCGTTGCGGACACGCATATCTCCGTGGAAGAGCTGCGCGCCCTGTCCGATTGGATGGCAGATCACGAGCACCTGAAGACATTCTGGCCCTTCGACGAGGTGGGCAGCCTGATCACAGGCGTGCTCGCCGACAAGCAGATAGACGCGAAGGAACACGCGTTGCTGCAGGCTTTCTTCGCGGAGTTCACGCCCTTGCTTGACGATCGCACAATCACCAGTCCGCCCGTATTGCAGGGGCGGCAGATCGTTGGCCTATGCGCGGTAGACCCAGAGATCAGCTTCCTGGACAGGGGGTTCTGCTTTACAGGCGCGTCATCGCGCTTCACCCGCGCCGAATTCCAACGCGCCGTTGAAAAGCTGGGCGGATCAGCCCATTCATCTCCGTCGAAGAAAGTCCACTACCTGGTCATCGGTGCGGAAGGCAATCCTTGCTGGGCATTTGCATGCTACGGACGCAAGGTCGAGAAGGCCATTGAGCTACGTAAAGCAGGATCACGGGTCGTCATCGTCCACGAGCTCGACTTTCACGATGCATTGGCCGATCACGGCAGCTAGTGGGCACGCTCAAGGGATGTCCTTCGGCACCAGCCGCAGCAGTTTCCCATCCGCGCCGTCGGTGAGCGCGTAGATGGCACCGTCTGCGGCGACCTTGACGTCACGAATGCGTGCACCTAGTTCAGCCAGCAACAGCTCCTGGCGTTCCACCCGATCACCGTCGCGAACGAGGCGTCGGATACTGTGCTCACGCAATGCAGGCACCAGGAAATCTCCCTGCCATCCCTTGAAAAGGGTGCCGTGATAGACGGTCAAGCCAGAAGGTGCGATGGACGGCGACCAGATCACCTCCGGGTCCTCGAACCCCTGGTGCTGCGTAAACGGGCTCACCCGGGCAAACGGGTAGTCGATACCGTGACTGACCAGAGGCCAGCCGTAATTGCCACCCGGTCGAAGCCGGTTGAGCTCATCGCCGCCGCGCGGCCCGTGTTCGCTGACATAGATGGCGCCGGTGACGGGGTCACGCACGATGCCTTGCGGATTGCGGTGCCCTGAGGTGTAAACGGTCGCGCCGCTGGCATTCGGGGCGAGAGAAATGCGCATCACTTTGCCCAGCGAGTTGTTTTCGTTCTGGGCGTCTTCCCGGCGTGCACTGCCGTCGCCCACCGTCATCAGCACGGTGTGCGTGCCAAGAAACGCCAAGCGCCCGCCGTTATTGCCGTCGCTGGGTTTTGGCGTGGACTCGAATAGAACCTCCACCTGATCTACGGACCACTCACCGTCGGCGAACATCAGCGCGCCACGAATCAAACGGACGCCAACGCCGCGAGGATCACGGTAGCCCTGCGTCAGATAGATGCGGTGGTCTCTCTCGAAATCCGGTGAAAGGGCAATGTCCATCAGGCCGATCACACGCTCCCGCTGATATCCCGCGGGTATCCTGGAAAGGTTGACGCCCACACGTTTGCCGGCCCGGTCAATCACCTTAAGCTGGCCAGCCATTTCGGTGACGAGCAGGCTTCCGTCCGGCAGTTCCGCCAACGACCACGGCCACTGCAGGCCGTCAGCGACGATGGTGGCTTGGTATCCCGCCGCCGCAGGCGGCTGTTTCGGCGTCGGGCGCATCAACAGGAACGACGTAAGCGGCAGCAACACCAGGCAAGCAGGCAGCAGGTAAGCACGGACACGGTGCAGACGCGGCCCGCGCACGGCACGCGCCGCCAGCGCGTGGCTCACATATCCTCCGACCAGCCCACACAAGCTGAGCGCGGCGAAGCCCGGCATCTCCCGGATCGCAGCGATCGCCGGCATCGGGATCACACTGCGCAGCAGCGCCAGCACGATGGCCAGCCCGGCCACACCGGCGAGCAGCGCGCAGGGCAGGGCGCTCAACCCCAGGCGCCGCAGGCCTGCTTGCAGACCCAGCGCGAGGACGCCGCCTGCCAGTGAAAAGCCGAACATCACCGGCCCGAACCGGGCCAGATCCTCCACGGTAACGTCAGCCCGGGCCTGCCAGCCGACCTCCAGGCCGAGCTGGGTCAGCGCATGCAGATTGATCTGGGTCTGCAGCAGGCTGGCAACCGCGGCGGTAGCCAGTGTCGCCGTCAGAGTGATGGAGACTGTTCGCAACCAAGAGCGCATGCAGGGAGTTCGTCAGGACAAGCCGAAGGCGCACTGTAGCAATGGGGTCCAGTGAACCTCCAGTGATGCCCTCTGCTGAAGAATTCACGGCAGAGGAACTGCACGAAAGCGACCCTTTACGGACCGCCTTTTGAAGTGAAGAGTCTCTCTCCATGCCCAACAAGCAACTCACCACGATCAATCCGCTGACCGAAGCAGTGCTCGCCACCTATTCCTACATGTCTGACGCCGAAGCCGCCGCCGTCGTGAAGGCAAGCCATGAAGCCTTTTTGCAATGGCGTCTGCGCAGCCTGGATGAGCGCGCAAAGATGATTGCGAACATCGCCAAGGCGCTTCGTGAGCGCAAGGAAGAATTTGCACAGCTGATGACCGACGAGGTCGGCAAGCTCATTGAAGACAGCCGCACCGAAATCGAGCTGTGTGCCGCTATCTGTGACTACACCGCCAAGCAGGGTCCGGTCGCTCTGGCCGATGAGGAGCGCGACGTGGACGGTGCCACAGGCATCGTGACCCACGCGCCCATCGGCGTTGTGTACGGTATTCAGCCATGGAACTTTCCGGCCTACCAGGCGATCCGCTATTCCATCGCCAGCCTGATGGCCGGCAATGGCGTATTGCTCAAACATGCCGAGAGCTGCACCGGCAGTGGGCTGCTGCTGCGTGATATCTACGAAAGCGCCGGGCTGCCCAAGGGGCTGTTCGGGGTGCTGTTGATCAGCCACGACCAATCCAATGACATCGTGGAAAACGATCTGGTGCGCGCGGTGACCCTGACCGGCAGCGAGGCGGCGGGACGCACCGTGGCTGCCAAGGCGGGCGCGGCCCTCAAGAAGACCGTGCTTGAGCTGGGCTCCAACGACGCCTATCTGGTGCTGGACGATGCCGACCTGGATCTGGCGGTGGCGACCTGTGTGAAAGGCCGCCTGTTCAACAACGGGCAGACCTGCGTCAATGCCAAGCGCTTCATCGTGACAAAGAAGAACTACGACGCCTTCGTCAGCGGCTATGCAAAGGCGTTCGAAGCGATCCGGATGGGCGATCCGAATGCCGACGACACCCAGCTCGGCCCAATGGTCTCCAAGGCGCAGCGCGACAAGCTGCACGAACAGGTGACCAAGAGTGTCTCCCAGGGGTCACGTCTGGTGGTTGGCGGCGAAGTACCAGACCGCACCGGCTGGTTCTACCCGGCCACGGTGCTGGCGGATGTGGCGCCGGGGCAGGTGGCCTACGAAGATGAGCTGTTCGGCCCTGCTGCGGCCATTATCCGCGCCGAGAACGATGAGGATGCGATGCGCATCGCCAACGACAGCCGCTACGGCCTGGGCGGCGGCATCTTCAGCCGCGACGTGCAGCGTGCCCGGGAGCTGGCCACCAAGTACTTCGACACCGGCATGATCTTCATCAACACCTTCGACGTGGCATCGCCAGCGCTTCCGTTTGGTGGTGTGAAGGCGTCGGGCTATGGTCGCGAGCACGGTCCGGAAGGTCTGAAGGAGTTTGTGAACGTCAAGTCGATCAAGATTGCCGCGAAAGCATCGGCTTGATTTCAGCACAGGCGCATGGCCAAGGATGGCCAGGGCGTCGATGGCGGTCAGACATCAGTGGGACACGGCAGGGATCAACTGCTCCCCCTGTTCGCTGAAACGGGCAAGCAGCGCCGGGGCTACTGTCGACACGGGTCTTCGCTAGATGTCATTGGGTACGCAATAGTCAGTGACCTGCCTGACGGCCTCGCGTGCGTAACGCGTGACCCCAATCAGCGTGGCAGAGGCCATACCATTCCAATCCCCGTATCCCAACAACCAAACTGAGGGCATCGCCACCGCGCGCAGGCCGCTGCCGTCGACCTCCACCCGGCCCTTCGGGGTTACAAGGTCCAAACCCTTCAGGTGGGACAACGCCGGGCGGAAGCCGGTGCACCAGATCACCGCATCGAACGGCCGTTCGGTGCCATCGGCCCATTGCATGCCGGCGGGGGAGAAGCGGGCAGGCGGTGGGACCGCGGCGAGTACCCCTCGCGCCCGCGCGTCGAGCACCGGCGGCACCATCACGATGTCGCCGAAACCACCTGGCGGCAGCTCGGGCTCCCTGCCTTCTTGCTGCGCCTTCCATCGCTCAGTGGCGCGTTCGAACAGCACGCGGCCATCGACGTCATCGGCCAAGAAAGCCGGTTCGTGCTGGGTGATCCAGGTGGTTTCAGCCACCATCGATACTTCAGCCAGAATCTGCGCACCGGAATTGCCACCGCCCATGATGGCCACCCGCATTCCGGCAAAAGGCGTGGCGGTACTGTAGTGGGCAGAGTGCAGCTGGATCCCGGCAAAGGAGTCCAGCCCCTCGTACTCGGGCGTGTAGGGTTCTCCCCATGTTCCGGTGGCGCTGATCACCGCCCGCGCCAACCATTGCCGACCGTCGCTGGCCTCCACCCGCAGCCGTTCGCCGACGCGGGTGATTCGTTGCACGCCGATGGGGCGAATGATCGGCAGCGCATATTTCTGTTCGTACTGCGCCAAGTAGGCCAGCACCTCCGCACGCGGAGGGTAGGGGCCTTGGCTGGCGGGCATGGGCCATCCGGGAATGGAGCTCCAGCCCGCCGGGGAAAACAGATGCAGCGATTGCCACGCATGCTGCCATGCGCCGCCGGGCGACGCTTGTGCATCGAGAATCACATAGGACAGCCCGCTGCGACGCAGGAAATAGCCGGCTGAAAGACCCGACTGGCCACCTCCAATTACCACCACATCAACGCTGTCCATCTGTGCTCCCTCGCGCCGCCGCGCTCAGGCGGCGTTCTTACGCTGCTGTTGATCGGAGATTTTGACTGCATCCAGGTAGCGCTCGGCATGCGCCTGCATGCGGGTCATCAGGTCCGGGCCCATCAGGCCGTGTGCATCTCCAGGCCAGTTGTCCACCTCGGTGGTGGTCATCAGCTGGCCGCCCTGCTGCAGGCCGGTGATCACGACGGGCTTGAGGTTGGCGCGCGCGGCGTAGACGGCGGCGGTCCAGCCGGCCGGGCCGGAACCGAGGATCAACAGCAGGATGTGTCGGATCGTGCTCATGACTCAATGACTCCGTGCGTCGGCAGGAAAGTAGCGCTTGCCCAGCCGCAGGGCGACATGGACCAACAGGATAAGCACCGGCACCTCCACCAACGGACCGATGACTGCAGCGAAGGCGACCGGCGAAGCCAGACCAAAGGCGGCGATGGCGACGGCAATGGCCAGCTCGAAGTTGTTGCCAGCCGCCGTGAAAGCGATTGCAGTCGTGCGTGGGTAGTCCTTGGCAATGAACTTGCCCATGAAGAAGCTCAGCACGAACTGAATGATGAAATAGAGTGTCAGCGGGATCGCGATGCGCACTGCGTCCATCGGGATGCGCAGCACATCGCCCCCCTTCAGGCTGAACATGGCAACGATCGTGAAGAGCAGCGCCGCCAGCGTGATCGGACTGATCGCCGGCAGGAACTTATCTTCATACCAACGCACGCCCTTGCGCGCCTTGAGCCAGCGGCTGGTGAGGAACCCTGCGAGGAAGGGGATGCCCAGATAGATCAACACCGCCTCGGCAATGGTCCAGAAGCTGACGTCGATCACGCTGCCCTGCAGCCCGAACACCGGCGGCAGCCACGACAGAAAGAACCAGGCATAGACAGTGAATAGCGCGATCTGGAAGATCGAGTTGAAGGCCACCAAGCCCGCCACGTACTGTCCATCACCGCGGGCGAGCTGGTTCCAGACCAGCACCATGGCAATGCAGCGTGCCAGGCCAATCAGGATCAGGCCGGTCATGTATTCGGGGTAGTCGCGCAGGAACAGCGCCGCCAAACCGAACATCAGGAACGGACCGATGATCCAGTTCTGCACCAGCGAGAGCATCAGTACGCGCTTGTCGGCAAACACCTTGGGCAGCTCTTCGTACTTCACCTTGGCCAGCGGCGGATACATCATCAGGATCAGGCCAATGGCGATCGGGATGTTGGTCGATCCGATCGATAGGCCGTGGAGCGCGCTGGGCACGCCTTCGAACATCGCGCCCAAGCCGACGCCCAGGGCCATCGCCAGGAAAATCCAGAGCGTAAGGTACCGGTCCAGGAAGGACAGGCGGGGGGAATCAGTAGTCATGGCAGGTCTCGGAAAAGCGCTTAGTCAATCTGCGCGATCGGGTCGAGGCGGGCCTTCAGCGCCACGCGGTCGTCCCAGGCGCTGTCAGGAATCTCCAGGAAGGCCTGCAGGCGTCGCTTGATGATCTGATGGGCACGATCAAAGGCTTCTGCCTTCTGGGCATCCGAACCTTCCACGCCGGCCGGGTCGAACAGGCCCCAATGCACGCGGGCGGCCCATTTTTTAAGGGTCGATTCGGCAAGCACGCTGCGGGCGGAGTTGCCAGTACACAAGAACAGAACACGACGGGTCATTTGAGCGATCTCTATGACGGGGGAAGGTCAGCAGCCAGCAGGACGTTCGCAGGCTTGTTCGTCGGCGCAGCAGTTTTCGGTCAGGTAGGCCACCAGCGCGCTCATTGCCTCGAACTCGGCCCGGTAGCAGATGGTGCGACCGCGCTGCTCGGCGGTGATCAGGCCAGCGGCCAGCAACTCCTTCAGATGGAAGGAGAGGGTGGCGCCGGGAAGGGAGAGGGACTGGGCGATGTCGCCGGCCAGCTTGCCGCCACTTCCGGCCTGGACCAGCAGGCGGAAGATGGAAAGCCGGGTGGCGTGACCCAGGGCGGCCAGGGCGTGAGTTGCGTTTTTATGTTCCATGATTCTAGAATAGTCGAATCGAATAAGCAGGACAACCCCCCATGCAACACCTTCCCAATGTCGTCCCGGGCGCCTTGAACCCTCCGGTGGCCGAAAAGCTGAGCGAGCCGAATGCCGCGCCGCACCGGCCCCGCATCCTGATCTTGTACGGTTCCCTGCGCCCGCAGTCGTTCAGCCGAAAGCTGGCGTTGGAGGCACAGCGGTTGCTGGAACATCTGGGCGCAGAGACCCGAGTGTTTGATCCGCATGCGCTGCCGATGCTCGATTCGGTGCCCGCCTCCCACCCCAAGGTGCAGGAGCTGCGTCAGGCCTCGTTGTGGTCCGAAGGGCACGTGTGGGTCAGCCCGGAACGGCACGGGACGCTGACTGCCGTGTTCAAGAACCAGATTGACTGGCTACCGCTGGAAGAGGGCAGCGTACGCCCGACCCAAGGTCGCACCCTGGCAGTGATGCAGGTCTGCGGTGGCTCCCAGTCCTTCAACGTGGTCAACGCGTTGCGCGTTCTCGGCCGCTGGATGCGGATGGTCACGATTCCGAACCAGTCCTCGGTGGCCAAGGCCTGGCAGGAGTTCGATGACGAGGGGCGCATGAAGCCTTCGGCCTACTACGATCGCGTCGTGGATGTGATGGAAGAGCTGGTCAAGTTCACCCTCCTGGTGCGTGGACGCAGTGACTACCTGGTTGATCGCTACAGCGAACGAAAGGGGGCTGTCGAAGCGGCCGCGCTGACTGCCGCGGCCGGCGTCGTCGAGACCGCATTGAATGACAAGGAGAGCGCATGAACGCTGTCATCTATCACAACCCCAGGTGCGGCACCTCGCGAAACACCTTGGCGTTGATTCGCCACGCCGGCATTGAGCCTGAAGTCATTGAGTACCTGGTCACCCCACTCAGCCGAGCGCGCCTTGCCGAGCTGATTGCCGCCGCCGGTTTGGATGTTCGCAGCGCGATCCGCCAGAAGGGCACCCCCTATCTGGAACTGGGGTTGGACGATCCCGCGTTGAGCGAGGACGCACTGCTGGATGCCATGCTGGCCAATCCTATTCTCATCAACCGCCCCTTCGTCCAGACCACCATGGGCACGCGCCTGTGCCGGCCTTCTGAGGTGGTTCTGGACATCCTGCCAGCAGTGCACGAGCCCTTTATCAAGGAAGATGGCGAAGTCGTGATCGATCAGGACGGCAAGCGCGTCCGCTGAGTTGCTAAGTGGCAGGGAGAGTTCGAGAGTATGCAGAGCGCGTCCAGACAGCCGCAAAAGCTGCCCCGGCTGATCGTTGCGCTGGGAGTGGGCCAGATCATTGCGTGGGCCAGCAGCTATTACCTGTTGGCCATTCTGGCGCTTCCCATGTCCAGAAGCACTGGCTGGTCGCTGGGGCTGTTGGTCGGAGGCCTCTCCGCTGGGCTGGTCACAGCCGGACTACTCGCTCCTCTGGCCGGTCGGACCATCGACAGGCGGGGAGGGCGGACCGTACTGGCGGTCAGCTCCGTAGTGTTTGCCATGGGCCTAGCGGTGCTGGCCACGTCACACTCCCCAACTACCTATTACCTTGGCTGGGTGGTACTGGGCGTTGCCATGTCTGCGGGCCTGTATGACGCTGCGTTCTCGACACTGGGACAGCTGCTCGGGGCAAACGCGAAGCGATCCCATGCCCAACTGCCGTTGGCGGCGCGCCTCGAGCACGTCGCGAAGATTGATAACGCTGGAATCCTTGTGCCGCAATGGTTCCGAGGCGCGACGACCTGGCACTTTGGAACGCGGCCGGGCTTCTTCCATCATTAGCCGCCATTCCCGGGCAATGTTGCAGGTCAGCGACCACCACGTCATATCGCAGGGTTCAAGCTGGTGACCCTCCGGGGTGAACATGTGGCCGGCCTGAAAACCGAAACCGGCACAAGGGCCGGTCAAGTTGATTCGTTCGTGCGGGTCCATCTCGCTCATGCTGCGATCTCGTCCTTGCTGGGGGAACGAGCAGGGAAGCAAGAGCCGAGCCAAAGGCCCAGCCATTGCCAGCAAGAGCCCACGAAATAGGTCATGCAAGCGCGCAGCCTGCGGCCAGCCGTGCCGATTACGGCATTTCGCATAATGTATATTATGTTAAACGTCGGCCGGTACTACGCAGGCCTGATTCGCCTTCTGCTTGTCGGCTTTCCTAATTGTTGTCAATTTTACCCTTAACCCTGCCAGCCATTGATTTCATTGAGGTTTTTGTTACTCAGATGACAGCATCTAGGGAAACAGAGTGGCCGCATAAGAGCGTTCGCCCAGGCGCCTTCTCCATAGTTCCGAGTGCCTGTAAGGCACCCCGAAGAAATTGGGGTACGCTCTGACAATGGACAAGCCCGATGCCCGACCCACCGAATTTGGCTCTGCTGAGGACTTTGCTGAAAAGGCAAAGAGCCACACTCAGTGGTTCCAGGCAAAGGTCGAGCGCGCCCTGGCTGACAGTAGGCCGACGATTCCGCACGACCAAGTGATCACTGAAGTACGCGCCGCAATCGCCGCTGCCGCGAAGCCGAAGACACTCACGTGAGCCTATGGTGCCTTGGCCGTGGCCTTCTTAGCTCGTTTTGAAGCTTTCTTAGGAGATTTTTGAGCTTGCTGATTTCGCCGAAGCGCTGCCTCGAATTCGGCGGGCAGACTTTGGAGCCTCGCAAGTTGCTCCTCAAGCGCGGCGCTCCTTCCGCGCTGGTTGTCCGCCTCAGCGGTTGCCGAACTGGCTGCGGCTTGCGCTCGCTCCACGGCATGCCGGAGGTCCGCCTCAACGCCGGCGTGTTTCTTTACCGTCGCAGCAAGCTGCGCTTGCAGCAGTCTGACTTCTTGCCGGGCCTGATCTACGTCTCGTAGCGCTCGATCCTCGGCAGATCTGACGTACTGGCCAAGCGATTCTCGCTCAGATCTCGCCAACTCCTGGACTTCCTGCACCCTAGCGTCGAGTGAATCCCGCGCTGCCTCCAGCAGTTCCACACGCTGATGACTGGATTTCAGTTGTTGCTTCAGCTCGCCGATCTGGGCATGGAGTTGCTCCACTAGTCTCTGAAGCTCTGTCGCACGTGCAGTGGCAAGCTTCTCCGAAAGATCGGCTGCCTCTGAAAGAGAGCGTATCTCGCTCGCCTGTTTTTCTAACTCCTCCTGCTGACGGTGGTGCTCTTCGCGCTCAGCTGAGAGCTCCCGCCTGGCCTCGGCCAGATCTACCAGGGCCGCCTCTCGAGCATGCTGTAGGGCCAGTGCCCACCACTGCCCGGCGATCTCCGCAAGAACGGCGGGAGCGTCCTTCAGATCTGGTCGCTCCGGCTGCAGGCGAGTGCCTAGATTCTTCCACCAAGTCTCCAGCCAGCGCGTCACCGTGTTGGGTGACCCCGTACCAAGGTGGCCGCGGATGCGCTCTACCGTTGGTCGCTCGCCGCTGGCGACCAGTTCGTCAGCAGCCGTGTGAACGTCGGATTCGGTGATGCCGCGAGCCATAGAATTGCCTCCTGTATGGGCACCCTGCCCCTTTGATTCCGTACTGGCGATAAGTGATGATTATCGCGAGTAGGAACGTAAGCTCATAGCGTACATTACATAATATGAAGCATAATTCCACCATGTCGACCTTGCCGTCGACGGTCGCGCATCTGGTTTTGCCAGAGCAACTAGCCCAGCAAGCCGACGAGGCGGTGCGCGAACTGCTGGCCGAAGCAGCTGCGGCCAACACTACCCGTAGCTATGCCACTGCCCTGCGCTACTGGGCCGGTTGGCACCAGGGGCGCTACGGGATCGAGCTGGCGCTGCCGGTCAGTGAGGCTGTGGTGCTCCAGTTCCTGGTTGACCATATCCAGCGCAAGAGCAAGGCCGAACTGGTCAGCGAGCTGCCGTCGGCGCTAGACCAGGCGCTCGTGGCCGCAGGGCTCAAGGCTAGGATCGGGCCGTTGAAGCTGTCGACCGTGGTCCAGCGCGTGGCCGTGCTGTCCACTGCCCACAAGCTCAAGCGGCTGGCAAATCCTTGCGAGTTGCCTAGTGTCCGCACCCTGCTCAGCCGCGCCCGACGTGCTGCGGTGAAACGGGGGGAGCGGCCGACCAAGAAGACCGCCATTACCCGTGCCGAGCTCGAGGCCATGCTGGCCACCTGCGATGACACCTTGGAGGGCCTGCGCGACCGCGCCCTGCTCTGCTTCGGCTTTGCCAGCGGCGGGCGCCGGCGCAGTGAAATCGCGGCCGCGGATATGCGGGACCTGCGCAGGGTCGGTGAGGACGGCTACATCTACCGGCTGGAGTACTCCAAGACCCAGCAGGCGGGGGTCAGGACGGATTCGACCCCTGACAAACCGATTCTGGGGCGCAGTGCTGAAGCGCTCGCGGCCTGGCTCGATGAGGCAGAAATCCGGGAAGGGGCGATCTTCCGGCGGATTTGGAAGGGACGGGTCGGCCCTCCCCTGCTCCCAGGTTCCATAGCGACGATAGTTAAGCGGAGGGCTAGTTTGGCAGGTCTAGAGGGGGACTTTGGGGCACACAGCCTGCGTTCCGGCTTCGTGACCGAGGCAGGCAGGCAAGGTGTGCCTCTGCCGGCTGTAATGGCGATGACCGAACACCGGTCGGTGGCGAGCGTGATCGGGTACTTCCAAGCCGGAGCAGCGGAAGACAATCCCGCAGCGCGGCTGCTGAGGTAGGCGCATCGCCCGATCTAGACGCCGCCTTTGTGTGTTCAAATTGCAGCCGGAATGATGAACATTAGTCCCTAAGAGAAATTTATGACAGTGCAAGAATTGGCCACTGAGCTGAAGGATGCGCGCAGGCAGGTAGTCACTGATGGCTACGATATGTCTTTGGGTGAGCTTGCCTCAATGTACAGGGCGCGAGAATTAGTAATTGACCCAAACTATCAGCGGCTCTTTCGATGGCATCCATCACAACGCACTCGTTTTATCGAATCCCTGCTTCTCGGAATCCCTGTTCCACCAATCTTCGTCTTCCAACGCGAGTCAGGCGTGTGGGAGCTTATTGACGGACTGCAGCGCCTTTCTACAGTGTTGCAGCTGATGGGAGAATTGCGTCATCCCGACGAAGGGCTCTACCCGCCTCTGACCCTCGAAGGGACAAACTTGCTCCCCGGCTTGGCGGGAATGAAGTGGAGCCAGGAGAACGTCGCCGCGGCGGACCTGGCGTTCGACATCCCTATGCAGCTCGAGTTGAAACGCGCTCGTATGCGAGTCGAAATTCTAAGGAAGGAGAGTGATGAAGATGCCAAGTATGAGCTCTTCCAGCGGCTAAATACGGGTGGCTCACATTTGAGCGAGCAGGAAGTAAGAAATAGCGTACTCGTTATGCTCAATTCGCAGTTCTACGATTGGCTGGTCCAACGTACAACGCTGCATGCCTTTTCGCAAACTGTCCAGCTCACTCCGAAGCAGCACGAGGAGCAGCAGGCAGTTGAGATCGTGCTGCGCTTTTTGGCATATCGCCGCCACCCTTATAAGAGGGGGCTGGATGTGAACGAGTACTTGGACGTCGCCGCTCGTCAGCTGGTGAAGCTCGATGACCGCGCTTTGAACGAGGAGCTCAATATGTTCGATTGGACGTTCAATAGTCTCTTTGAGTTGTGCGGCACTGAAGTATTCAAGCGCTGGGATGGTCAGCGTCACTTGGGGGGGTTCTCGATATCTGCGTTCGATGCCATCGCGTACGGCGTGGCGGTTAATCGTGACGCAATTGAAGCAATTCCTGCCCAAGATCGCCGCGACTGGTTCGTTAACCGTGTTCGCGGCCTCTGGGGCGACCAGACCTTCCAGGCTAATTCTGGTTCTGGCGTGCGAGGGACCACGCGCATGACAAACCTCCTTCCGTATGCGGCTCAGTATTTTCAGCCATGACTTTGGGACTTCGGACCGCTGCCATGCTGCTTGACCATCTTGACCAAGATATGGCCTGGAGGATCAAGGAAATTCATCAGTTCAAATCTGCGGTGGACCAAGCAAGAGGACGCAATGTCGAAGCGCACATTCGCGCCGGCGTTTCGATGCTATATGCGCACTGGGAAGGCTTCATTAAGGGATCTGCCAATGCTTACGTCAACTATCTGTCATACCGCTCAGACCACAATCGATCCCTAAAGCCCTGCTTCATTGCACTGGCAATGAAGGCTCGGCTTGCGTCCGCGGGCGAATCAGCCAAGTCCGACGTCGCGGTCGAGGCCGTTTCCTATCTGCTGGGAGAGCTAGACCGGCCTGTGCGACTTCCTCGTGAAGATGTCATTAGTGCGGAAAGCAACCTAAGCTCTAAAGTTTTTGTGAACATTTCTGGTTGGATTGGTATTGACCATGCTCAGTACTCAACTCGATTTCCCTTGATCGACAATGTGCTTCTGAAAAGCAGAAATAGTATCGCGCATGGTCAGTATCTAACCATTACACCCCTGTCGTTCCAGAGTTTGATCGACGAGGTGCTGGAGATGCTGCGCTGGTTCAAAACTGACATTGAGAATGCAGTGGTCAATCAATCATTCTTGGCTGCATAGTTGCGGTAGCACCAGTATCTCGCGACCCATAGTGCTCGCTTCAACTTCCCTTGCATCAGGAGAACAGGATGTCTAGCCTGCCAGTCACCGATACGATCGCCCACGCCCTGATGCAACTTGTGGATGATTCAAACAATGGTGGCGCATATAGAGAGCCTTCTCACGCCGACATCGAATTTCACGTAAATCAGGCCGGATTGGGAGAGTTTGACCCGAAACAACAGGGACAGCTTATAGGCAAGGCCAAAAGAGTTCGTGCCGTGCTTTACGCCGCTATGGACACCAACCCACAAGCTGCAAGTCGCTTTGCTTCCGGCTTGCTTGCAAAGGTCCGCGCATGTGGCGGCTTCCGAACCGAATCCACGAACTACGTGGGCCGCGAGGCGGTCGAGAATGCCAAGGCTGCCTTCGATGCGGAAGGATTTGTGCTGACCGATCAAGGTTCACTCGAACCCAAACTGCTTTCCTCTCTTACCGGCTTGCAACTAACCGATGCGTTAGCCGCCTACGCTAGGCGTGCCCAGAAAGGCGCGGAAGATGCAGCCCTTGTCACTGGCACCGGCAAAGACTTGACTGAGGCTACAGCGGCGCATGTTCTTACAACGCTCCAAGGGGGATATCCAAGTGGCGCGAACTTCCAAGCGTTGCTTGGCATGGCTTTTGTCGCGCTTGAGCTTGCAGTGCCCGAACTGCCTGAGCAACCTGGCGAGCCAGCAATTAGACTGATGGAACGTGGGCTCTTTCAGGCTGCCATGGGAGCAAATCGCGTCCGCAACAAGGAGGGAACTGGCCATGGTCGACCATGGGTGCCTGCGCTCTCTGACGAGCAGGCTAAGGCAGCGGTTGAAGTTATGGGGACGGTTTCAGCCTATTTGCTTGCGAGACTACAAAGGCGCGAGCGTCGCCCTGCAGCGCTCTGACGATCCGGTGGCGATCATGACACCGCTTGTGATCGCGCCTTTTTCCTGCTTAGATCCTCTTCGTACCCTCGATAAATCCCTCTAATCCTAAAACTGGATAGCGGCTCCCCTGTCCTATCCGGTGGGCCAAGGTCCGCTTTCGGCCAGAAGCGGACCACTGACCACCCACTCCGCTCAGATTCCGGCGAGCACGCCCGGATCACCGGTCCTCCAGACGTTGTCCACTATCACATGCTTGATCTCCCACCCCGCGTCGCGGCGGGCCAAGAAAACGTCATAGCGGTTCTTCATCAGATACTGGCGTGTGCCGTCGACCCTCGATACGTGCTGCGCTTCGACCAACACATCCACCCGGGCCGTATCACCGTCCACCGCCACCCTCGGGTTGCTGAACGAGTGGGAGGTATCGAGCCCGTTGAGCGAAGTGGACAGCGCCTCGACGATGGTTTCCCGCCCCTGCAGCACCGGGTACTCGAAGCCCGCCTTTGCGCCAGCGGGGCGGAAGTCGGAGATGGCGTCCTCTGTAAAGGCCGACGAGAGCAGCTTGCGGTCGCGAAGATCGATACCTGCGGCGAAGCGGTACAGCGTGTCGACCACGGCATGTATGTCGTGAAGAGTATCGGGAGCGTTGAGGTGCAGCGACATGAAGTGGATTCCTTAGCGAGCCGTGGGGGTGGTTGGGTCAATGAGAGTGATACGGGTGTCGGCGATGGTCTCAGCGAAGCCGCTGCCGAATACACCTACAGGCGTCTGGAAGCCTGGACGCGCCTCCCCTGCCAGCACACGGCGCGCAGCCACGACCGCGGCAAGGGGAGTGAAGCTGTAGCCGTTCACCGTATCCAGCACTGCGCGGGTTACGGTACCGTTGGCGCCGACTACCTCTACCGCTGCCTGGTACCGGTTGTCGGTGCGCTCCTGCGCGGTGGGACCATCCGGCAGTGCATCGATGCCGCCTTCGGGGAAAGCGCTGCCAGAAACATGTACGTAGGTTTCGATATCGCCCACCCCGGTTTGCCGGGCGATGGTGATCAGGTCAGGCAGCGTCACTGGAAAGCAACTCACCGGCCCGTTGCCGAAATCGATGTCGCGCAGCGCGTCCGGGGCACGTGCCGTGAGCACATCGTCCTTGCGCATAAGGCACGTGGCCGTTACGTGTTGGCTGGCGCTGATAGCCGATCCGCGCGACATCGAACCTGCTACATGCAACGCGATACGGATGGCCACCGGTGACGGCACACGCTCCACGGCACGCGCGGCCAGGCTGCCAAGCATCGCCACGCTGCCCCCGCTGCCCGGCATCAGCATTACCCCGGCCTTTGCGGCGTTCAGGTCATGGCGCTCGGCCAACTGGTAGCTGTCCAGCTCGGCGGCAATATCCAGGTAGTGGACGCCGGCGCGCAGGCACGCCTCGATCAGCGCTCCTGCGGTATGCGCGAACGGACCTGCGCAGTTAAGCAGCACCGCGATATCCTGCAATCCGTAGTCCACATCGGCAGCGGAATCCAGCGCGAACACGCGGTACGCCACGCCAAGGCGTGTGGCCAGCGCCTGCAGCGGAGCTTCGTCGCGCCCTGCCAATACCAGCTTCAGCCCAGCTTCCTTCGCGTGTGCTGCAGCCATGCGCCCGGTGTAGCCGGATGCACCGTAGATCATCAATGTTTTCATGGTGTGTTCCTCGCCACCCTATTCGAGTGAGGCGTCAATGCGGGAGATGCGGCCTGCGGAATCCACGGCCACCAGAAGCAATCCGATCTCGTGACCGAAATCGCCGGTGAAATCGACCCGGACGCGTGCACGTACATCGCCAAGACCTTCCAGCGACAGCAGCCGGGTGACCGTGTGGTAACCCAGGAAGTACCTTTCCAGATAGTCGCGCACCCCGGCATGCTTGTTGAAGGTGGATCCGGTGGAAGGGTCATCGATCACTGCCGTCGTGCTGAACAACGCCAGGGCCCGTTCGATATCGAAGGCGTTCGTGGCGTTGATGAAGGCCACCACTGTGGCCTGCAGGGGGTGCGACTCGACGCCGTCATTCATGGCCGTGCTGCCAGCTCTTGTAGACGAACTCCAGGCTGTAGCCATCCGGATCGCGCACCTGCGCGGCGTAGTAGCGGGGGTCGTAGTGCAGCTGCGGGCCGGGCGGATGGATCTCGCTGGCGCCGGCGGCCATCGCGGCGGCATAAGCCGCGTCGACCATCGCGCTGGAATCCGCCACGAATCCAATATGTGCCGCCTGCGCTGCCGCCACGCCCTGGCGCAGCCAGAAGAAGACCCGGCCGCCTGCGCCGAAGCCCTTCAGGTCCGGGTGGCCGGGTGGGCCCTGCCGGCCGTCGTAGTCGAGCCGGTTGACGATTCCCAGCGGGGCCAGCGCGGCCGTGTAGAACGCGACCGAGCGGGTGGTGTCAGTGACAGTGAGGAAAATGTGGTCGAGCATGTCGTACTCCCGTTGCGAACTAGATGTTGTAGCCGCCTGCAACTTCAATGGTCTGCGCATTGACCCAGGCCTGCTCATCACCGAGCAGCCCAGCGATTACGCGGCCCACGTCGTCCGGCTCGCCTACCCGGCCCAGCGCCGTCTGCGCGGCCAGCAGGGCTTCGAACTCATCATTGAGGCCGCCGCCCAGTTCGGTACGGATCGCCCCGGGTGCGACGGCGTTGACGCGGATGCGGCGCTCGCCGAACTCCTTGGCCATGTAGCGGGTAAGCACCTCCAACCCGCCCTTGAAGGCGGCGTATGGCGCCACCCCGGCGGTGGCCACACGCGTGGTGGCACTGGTGACGTTGACGATGCTCGCGCCAGTACCCAGCAGCGGCAGCAGTGCCTGGGTAAGGAAGAACGGCCCCTTCAGGTGCACGTTGAACAGACCGTCGAACTGTTCCTCGGTCACCGTCTCTATCGGATTGAACAGCCCGAACCCGGCGTTGTTCACCAGGCCATCCAGCGCGGAGGCGCCCCAGGTGCCCTGCAAGGTGTCCTTCACCTGCGCGGCAAACGCCGCAAAGCTGCCGGTTTTGCCCACATCCAGCTGCAGGGCCACTGCCGTACCGCCCTCTGCCTGGATGCGCTCCACCACCTGCTGGGCAGCATGGGGCTGGGCGTTGTAGGTGAGGACGACGCCCATGCCGCGCTGCGCGCAGTGCAACGCGGCGCTGGCACCAATGCCACGGCTGCCGCCGGTGATCAGTACATTTTTCATGCAGGTACTCCTGTGCAGTGAAGGGTGATCCACAGGCTAGGCTCGCTGGCCGTGGAGCGCCGCCCTGATCCTCGCTATTTCCTGCCTATTCCTGCTCCTCGCCTTGCCAGCCCGCTCCGGTGGGTGTCCAATGTGGCCATGGAAAACGCACTGGATGAACTGCGCCGGCTCGCGGCGCATGCCGAAAATCGCCGCACTGATACGGGTATTCCCCGTGTGGCCATGGTGCAGGGGGAGATCCCGGAGCATGCCTTGGCGGCCGTATACGAGCCGATGATCAACCTGATCCTGCAGGGCACCAAATCCATGACGGTGGGTGAGAAGACGCTCCACTACGACCCCGCCACTTATTTCATCATGTCCGTGGACCTACCGGCGGTGGGTGCCGTGCACCCGGCCAGCAGCGGCGAACCGTACCTGGCGGTGAGCCTCACGCTGGACCCGAGCATCCTCGCAGCGCTGCTGTGCGACACCACCGATGCCGCCACCGGGCGCGGCGAGCCCTCCACCCAGACCGAGGCCTTCAACGTCGCTGCCGTCACCCCGGAGCTGATGGATGCGTGGGTGCGCATGCTGCGCCTGATGGAACGCCCCGGCGAGATACCTGCACTGGCCCCGGCCTACGAGCGCGAGATCCTGTACCGCGTGCTGCAGGGACCACACGGATGCATGCTGCGACAGTTGGCCACGCCGGATTCGGCGCTGGCGCGTATCAGCAGCGCGATCCAGCGCATCCGTAGCGACTACGCCAAACCGCTTCGAATCGCCGCCTTGGCCGAACAGGTGGCAATGAGCGAGTCGGCCTTCCACCGTCACTTCAAGTCCGCCACCGCACTGAGTCCGCTTCAGTACCAGAAGCAGCTGCGCCTGCTGCAGGCACGCCAGCTGTTGACGGCGCATGGCAAGAGCGTGACCGCGACCGCGCTTGATGTGGGCTACGAAAGCCCGACGCAGTTCAGTCGAGAGTACGTACGCGCGTTCGGTCTGCCGCCTTCCCGGGACGCTGCACGCATCATGGCGAGCGTCCGCGGACCTGCACTCGCCTAGCCGGCGGGTGCAGCCCTGCCCCCGGTCAGCTCTGGGAAGCGCCACCGTCAGCAAACAGCTCTACGCCATTGACGTAGCTGGCTGCATCACTTGCCAGGAACGCGACGGCCGACGCGATTTCCTCCGGCTCGCCGATGCGGCCCAGCGGACTTTTTGCCGTCAGAAACGCCATGCCCGCCTCGGCATCGTCTCCGAAAGCTTCGCGCAGCGATGGCGTATTGGTCGGCCCAGGGCTCAGGATATTGATCCGGATCCCCGTCCCTTTGAGTTCGGCCGTCCAGCTCCGGACCATGTTGCGAACTGCCGCCTTGGTACCGCCGTAGATGCTCATGGTAGGGCCCGGATCCATGGAGGACGTCGACCCGATGATCACCACGCTCGATCCGGAGCCAAGCAGGGGCAGCGCACCCTGCAGCGTCAGCACTACGCCCTTTACGTTGGTCGAGAACTGCTGGTCGATCTGCTCCTCGGTGATCTTTCCAAGTGGTGCATGTACACCACCACCTGCGTTGGCCACCAGCACGTCGATCCCGCCGAAAAGCCGTTTCACCTCGGTATACAGCGCCTCCAGGCTGGACGCGCTGCTGACGTCGGCGACCAGCCCGACCGCGTTTTCGCCCAGCGTGGCAAGCGCTTCATCCAGTACCTGCTGGCGCCTGCCTGTGATGACCACCCGGGCCCCCTCCTGCGTCAGCCGTTTGGCGATCGCCAGGCCGATTCCACTGCCACCGCCAGTCACAACAGCTGTTTTATTGTTCAAGTTGTACATTGCACGCTCCGCGTTGTAGTGATCACTAATCTAGTATATAGTGACCACTAAAGCAACGGACGCAAACATGCCACTGCGTCCTCGCAACACTTCGCCACCCACGCAGCTACGCCGACGTCGGAGGAAACCATGAGCCAGAAACTTCCAGGATCGACCCGCTTCAAGGATTCGCCTTCGTCGGCGCGGCCATCACGGCGCCCCTTTGACCGCGAGGCGGGCGTTCTCATCGCAAAAGATCTTTTCCACGAACGGGGATATGACGCGGTGGGCATCTCCGAGCTCGTCCGCGCGCTCGACATCAATCCACCGAGTCTGTACGCCGCCTATGGAAACAAGGCTGGCCTGTTCGAGCGATGTCTAGCGGTTTATGTGGAAGAGGCGAACCTGCCAGCAGACAGGATCCTGACGCCTGATCGGCAGCTGGGTGAGGCCATCAGCGACCTCCTGCTGCATGCCGCAGCCCTCTATACCAGATCGAAATCCCGGCGTGGCTGCATGGCGGCCGAAGGGATGCGCGCTGATGATCCGCAGGCGCGTGCATTGGCCGGTGCCTACGCGGACGCCTCTGCCACCTTCATCGAGCATTACATCAGCCGGTCAGAGCCGCAGCGTGCGCGCGAACTGGCCGATTACGTCGTGACGACATTGCAGGGCTTGTCTGCTTCGGCACGCGCCGGATTGTCCAGGCCCCGAGTGACTTCGGTCGCCAAACTTGCCGGCCTCGCCTTCGAAACGTTCTTAGCTACCTCGGAGCAATCCACGTCATGACGATCCTTGATCACATTGAGTTTGCGGTCAGCGATGCTGAGACATCCCGGCGCTTTTACGAAGCCGCCCTGGCTCCTCTAGAAATCCTCCTCGTCATCACCATTGGCCCCGAGCGCACTCGCACCGGCGGCTCCCGCCATGGTTTCGGCAAGGAGGGCTATCCATGCCTATGGATTCACGACCATGAGGCACCGGGGACGGGCACGCACATCGCGTTCGCGACCGACAGCCGGGCAGCCGTCGACGCATTCCACCGTGAGGCGGTGGCCGCTGGTGGTGTCGACAATGGGCCACCTGGCATACGGCTGCAGTATCACCCGCACTACTACGCCGCCTACGTGCTGGACCCAGATGGCGTCAACGTGGAGGTGGTCTGCCAACGTCAGTCCTGACCGTGCAGAAGCTTCCTGCCTTGGTGATCAGCAGTATCTGCTCCCGCATGTTTAAGGAACTAGTAGGAATAGTTGGACTAAGGGCTTTCTCTAGCAAACGGGGACGCGCGGGCGACGGTGTGGTCTCGTCAACCTTAGTCGTGATCTGGAGCCCTGATCCATTGCTCGGGGAACGCTTGCTTCTGCCAGTAGCGAAACTCCGCCTACCCCCGATAAACATCCCTAACCGATCCCGTTGAGCGAGAAAGCTAAGACCGAGCCTGCACCCCATTTTGGCCAGCGGACGCCCCGACACTTGAGACAGGCGCGGCGAGTGACCAAGGGTGCATCCAAATAGGGGCGCCTGTTGCCTCGTCACCAAAGCGATAAAATTGGATAGCAGGTCCCTTGTGCTATCCGTGGGGCCAAGGTCCACTTCTGGCCACGAGCGGATCCCAGGTAGTCCGCCGGGAACTGGCCGCCTGTGTGGAGCGCCATCGCATTGGGTGGCATGGGTGGCATGGCTGAGGGTCATGCGCTCGCTCATCTGAACCCTCTGCACCTTCGATCTCCCCCGGGGGTACTAGAGTCTAGTTGAGTTATTCCGGCTGGATAACACCGCGCAGGGAATCGATACCGTGTCCAGTCTCTTGTCATCAGCCATGGTCATCCCGTGAGCGCCCTTGGAAGCATTTGGGCGGTCGGCGTCACTGGCGCCGTGTCACTGCATCGCTAAGTCCGCGGCCGAGGTAAACAATGACGGCCGAACGGTGTGGGGGCCATAGGCCATCTCGCCTGCGGCTGCGATGACCTCCAACAGGCGGGGCGCAACAGGGCCAACAGCCTTCCGTACTCCGATGAAGTGGACCCACGAGCCCTCCACCTCCACCTTTGCTCCGGCGAGCTCTGGGCACTGACTCACTAATTCTCGGAGGTTCTGGACCCAATCCTCGCAGGGGAGCGCGTCCAGCTGGACCACGGTGGTGCCATCGCCCACGTACAGATCAGCCATCTCCATTCGAGTTACACGCGGCGTTGCTGCCGTAAATTGTGGATAAGCGCTCATACGTTTCTCCTGACAAGGTTGAAGACGAATATCCGCTCCACAGACGGCACGGGGTGTCAGCGTGGCGTCAAGGGTCCGTCAAACCGATGGAGTTCCTAGCCGTCAAGCGGAACGGGTAAGTCACCCGTGCCGAAAACACATCGTCGTGCGAGCGGCTTTTCTAGAATTTCCGGACCAACCGATGCTTGACCTGTCAGGAGGAATCGCTATGAGCTATAGACGCAGCCGGCCCTTCAAAATCGAAAGTTCGACCTCACCATGGACGTGACGGTCTGGCATGTCCTGTACGTGCTCTGGTTGGCCGCGGGCGCCATGGACTTCTGGCTGCACAGCGCCAGCAGTATCGAATCCACCTCGGGCATTCCAGAGTCAAGGCTGCACTTGGCTCAGATTGCGATCCTCGGGTTGGCGACGGTTCTTTGGCTGGGATTCCGAGCCTCGCATGGGCTTTTCGCCATCCTCTTGGCACTGGTGTGCCTGCACGCAATAACAGGCTACTGGGACACGCGGGTGGCCTATCCCAAGCGCGCGATTCGCCCGTTGGAGCAGCACGTCCACAGTGTTCTGGACTTAGCGCCGTGGGTCGCGACAGGTGCCGTTTACTGGTCACTGCCTAGCGCCCATGTCGGACCAGTCTTGGCATTTGACCCTGCCCCAGCCGGCCTATGGGCCTTTGCACTTGTGCCCGCAATCCTTCTGGTGGTCTTGCCGGCTCTGGGTGAACTCCGTCGATGCTTTAGCTATCGACGGACAAGATAAGCCGGGCGCCCCGACGCCCTGTCGGAGAGTGGAAGCCCCTCCGACGGGGCGTCGGCGATGATGAGCGGGACTTTACTTCTTCGCCTCAACACCGGGGGCAGCATCGCGCACCAGGAATTCCTCGGTAACTTCCGGCAAATGCGTTCCAAGCCAGTCGGCCATCGCCTCTTCCTGGACCAAAATTTCCTCACACACGCGTGCCGTTTCCGGGTCACCGGCGGTCTTGGCTGCCGCGATCAACGCGGTATAGGAGGCAATTTCAAAATGCTCGAACACGTAGCCGGCCATCGCGCCTTTCACGATTTCGTCGGATGCGGTCATCCCACCCAGCGCCTGGCCGAATGCGGCCATTTTTCCCATCACGTCTTTGATGGTGGATGGAGAGCCGCCGAGGCGCTTGATGCAGCCCTCGAGCAGCTCTCGTTGTCCGATCGTCTCTTGGATGTGCTCTTCGATCCGCGCCTTCAGCACGGGATAGTGCTCAATACGGGACGCCTGCCCCTTCAACATCGTCTCCGCCTGCTGCTCCATTGCATGGGCGTCGCGCAGCCAGTCAAGCAGGTTCTCTTTGGGTTCGGCCATGGAAATCTCCTGGTTGGACAAGGGAGAACGCACCCTATCCAGCGAGGCATCGCCGGGAGGCGATGGTTGGGTGAAGACCAGGCGAAGTCATAAGACCCGGTCAGGCCGATAGCTCCCCTTGAAGCTCAGTGATCGCGCGATGGATGTCTTTCAGACGGAACGGCTTCTCCATTACGGGGGCGCGCTTAAAGCGCTCAGGCAAAGTGGTTTTACCAAACCCCGTTGTAAAGACAAACGGAATTCCGCGCTCCATCAGAACGTCTGCAACGGGGAAGGACTCTTGCCCATGCAAATTGACATCCAGCATTGCCACATCGAACGCGACGCTTTTCGCACGCTCTAGAGCGTCTGGCAAATACTCCGCCTTCTCAACGACTGCGTAACCAAGGGTCTTGATCGATTCCTCGAGCACATACATCAAGCTCGGCTCATCCTCTACCAGGAATACACTCACTGCTCCCATTCCGTCTGCCATACGGCCACCCTCCCGCGTGTCGCGTTCTGTCCATGCAGATACAGTGTGACCATGACGCAGCATCAGTGTGTAAAGGCCACATCAAAGCGAGCACGGGAGCACGCATTTTTACGATTTCTTTACAAACCATCCCTTAGGGTGACGCGATGCCGGGGAGATGGACGTGACACAGTTGGAACACCCCAAAGACGTGTTGAATGACGAGTCCCGACAGTTCGCCCTCTTGGTCAACTCCGTCACTGACTATGCAATTTACATGCTTGACGAGCATGGCGTAATTCGGACTTGGAACCCGGGCGGGCAGCGGATCAAGGGCTACACCGCCCAAGATGTCATTGGAACAAATTTCTCCCGGTTCTACCTCCCCGAGGATGCCGCTGCGGGCGTGCCTCAGCGCAACCTGCGGACAGCAGCCGCGGAGGGACGGTGTATCGAGGAGGGGTGGCGGGTCCGGCAAGACGGTTCACGCTTCTTGGCAAGCGTAGTGATCGATCCCATCTGGATCGACGGCACGTTGGTGGGATACGCCAAAGTGACCAGAGACATCACTGAGCGTCATGACGCTCAAGAGCGGCTAGAAAAGGTCCAGCACAGCCTGCTGCAAGCACAGAAAATGGAAGCCATCGGCAAGCTGACCCTTGGATTGGCCCATGACTTCAATAACCTCCTGACCATCATTGTCAACTGCCTTGACCTCATCAGCTTGAGGGTTAAGGACGGCCCTGCGTCGAAGCTGATAGAGACGGCCCTACGGGCGGCGGAGCGTGGGGCGCTGCTCTCGCGACAACTACTGACGTTTGGCCGAGGCCAGAAGCTGTCTCCCGAACCCTTGAATGTCGCCGCCGCGCTGCGAGAATCCCATGAACTCTTGCAGCGTTCGGCGGGAGACGGGGTCGAGGTGACCTTCGACCTCGACCAGCATCTCCCCTTGGTATTCGTCGACAAGGCACAACTTGAGGCAGCGGTCCTAAACCTCGTGTGCAACAGCCGCGATGCGAT
This sequence comes from Stenotrophomonas sp. TWI1151, assembly GCF_039673135.1. Lineage (NCBI taxonomy): Bacteria > Pseudomonadati > Pseudomonadota > Gammaproteobacteria > Lysobacterales > Lysobacteraceae > Stenotrophomonas > Stenotrophomonas sp. TWI1151. The sequence goes on along the minus strand of NZ_JBDJLA010000001.1, from coordinate 400,407 downwards.
GCCCGACGGCGGCACTATCACCATCTCAGCCAGCGCCAAGGAGACCCTCGATCCTGCCTCAGAGGGTCACGCCCCTGCGCCTCACGTCTGCGTGACCGTTGCGGATGATGGTGAGGGCATTCCAATCGCCCAGCAGGCACGCGTGTTCGAACCATTTTTCACCACAAAGCCCGTGGGACGGGGCAGCGGTCTAGGGCTTAGCCAGGTGTTTGGTTTCACGAAACAATCAGGCGGCTTTCCCCAACTGAACAGCGTTCCGGGAAAAGGGACCCGCATCGTGCTTTGCTTTCCTATCCACGAGCCTTGATATGCCCATTAATTTGCTGTTCGTTGAAGACGAAGCCGATTTGCGCTCGGTGGTGACCCAAGCGTTGTCCGATCAGGGTTTCGCGGTCACTCCCGCATCCGATGGAATAGAAGCGATCGCCCAGTTGAGGGGTGAAACGCAATACGCCGTGGTGGTTACGGATGTCAGCATGCCGGGTGGTGTTTCAGGCCTTGAGGTGGCGGCTGCGGTCGCCGAAACGCAGCCCGGCGCCCGTGTGTTGGTGGTGTCCGGGCTCCAGCGCTCCCAGCTCCCCCCCATTCCTGCGTCCGTGCGTTTTCTGCCGAAGCCTTACCGCTTCAAACAGCTCATCACTGCGATCCACGAACAATTGAATTGAGCCACGAATCCATCGCCTATCGGCGCGTGCATGTCAACGCAGAGCCAAAAGCCCTTGGCTCGACGTTGACACGTCGAAGAGGACGATTCGATTCTCTCCGCAACTTCATTAGTTCATGACCCGTCCGGCTGAATCTGAATCAGGCAGTGTCATTTTGGTAGTCGAGGACGAGATCGAGCTCTCCAGGCTTTTTGTCGAGGCTTTAGGCGATGCGGGATTTCGGGTCGTGCCTGCGTATTCTGTTGCCGATGCGCTAAGCTCCCTTGCCAGCCACACCGTTGATGCGGCCATTTTGGACGTTGAGCTGCGAGACGGGCCGGTGTTCCCTGTTGCAGATCAAATGGCGGCTCGTGGAATCCCGTTCTTATTCGCTTCCGCTGTCTACTTTCAAGCGGTTCCGAAGCGGCATCAGGGCGCGCCATTTGTCACCAAACCGTTCAGTGTCAAAGAGCTTCTGCACCTGGTGAGTAGGCTCAGGCCCTAGTGCAGCTATGGCGATTCAGGGCGCACATGAGCATCCCTGCTCCCACGTGCAACTTGGGGCTATTCGTAGATGCTCCAACTTTGCCCTCGTCCCGCTTTTCCACCTTGTGGACGAATGCCCCTCGCCCAAGATGGTCACGCGAGACCATGCACCCCCGGACTGCCGGGAGCTTGGAGAGCACCGGACATTGTCCCCGCATACGGAGACCGGGCAGCGGAGCCATCCACCTGGGGTCTGGACTTCCTCTGGCCTCAGCGTCATCGCACCAGTTCCCGCGATGGTAACAACGCCCCACCCGCTTCGAGCACTTCGCGTTCCAAGGCACGCAGGAAGCCACTGAACCCGTGAGGTGCCCTGGCTGACCGGCGGGCACTCGTGGTGACGACTGGTCGAGCTCGCCAAGCGATGCTGGCCCCCGAGCGCTGAAGCGCCTGAGCCAGCGCCACATCCTCCCCCGTGAACAGCGGTGAGAAGCCGCCCACCTCCCGATAGGCCGCAGCACTGACACCCATGTTGGCACCGTGGATATGGCGATGGCCTTCGCGCGCATGCTCGCGCCTAGCGAATGCTTGGCGCACGGCAGCCGGGTAATCAAGCCAGTCACGCACCTCCACTACGCCGCAAAACGCATCGGCCCCACAGCTTGCTTGTTTCCAGAGCCAGTCAAACGGGACGTGCGTATCGGCGTCAGTGCTGGCTATCCAGCGCGCACCCAAGCCAAGGGCATGGCTGGCAGCCGCCGCACGTGCCACGCCCACGCACCGTGCCTCAATCGAGATGGCCACGGCACCGTGGTGCAAACATACGTCTGGCGTTTTATCGGTGCAGGCATCGAGCGCCACGACTGCCACTACGGGCTCGCCTCGAAGTCCAGGATGCCTGGCGGCCACGGTGATTGATTCCAGGCAGCGGCCAATGTCTGCTGCCTCATTGTGGGCCGGAACTATCACTGCGATCACCGCAGGCCCTCCCTGGTCGGTCCATGCATCGTAAGGTCCTCCGTCCGTTGCGACGAACAGATACCCGCGTCAACGTAGCCAGACGGTGACCGCGGCGTCGTGAAAATGTGGAGTCCGCCCAAACGCCGTTCTCATGGCGGCGGGAGCAGCATAGAGGTTGACACCAACACGGAGCGACCCATGAGCAAACTGCCCCTTAATCCCGGCGCCGACGTGGATGACCAGGATAAAGCGCACACCCCGGACAAGCTCCGGAACGATGACGCCACGTGGAAAGACAAGGACATGCCTGAGGCGGAGCACACCGCCAAACCGGAAGATTACGAGCGTCCGGCAAAGCCCTGAGGGCCGGCTCCGGCGATTCCACCCTATTCAGGAGAGCCAGATGGCCTTGATCCATTCGATTTTGATGGGAGCCGTCGCAGGAATGCGCGCGATGACCCCCTTGGCCGCGGTGACCAACGCCGCGCGGAGCGGTAACTTGCCGGCCGATAACGGTGCCCCTCGCCTTCTGGCCAACAAGCTCGCTTCCGCAGGGATGCTCGCGTTGGCAGGCGGTGAGCTCGTTGGTGACAAGATGAAAACGGCCCCCGACCGCATCGTTCCGGCAGGCATGGTTGCGCGCGTCGCTACCGGGATGATTGCAGGCGCAGCGCTCGCTCCCCATCGGCAGCGAAAGCTGGGCGCGCTTCTGGGTGCAGGCGCCGCCGTTGGTATGGCCTACGTGACCTTCAACCTGCGCATGCGGGCGATCGCCCGCTACGGTCAAAGCAGCACCGGCGCCGTGGAAGACGCCATTGCCGTCGGCAGTGCTGCCCTCATCACACAATGGGCTGCCGGGGGCGCCAAGCCAAGGGGACGTCGCGGATGAACCTCAATGAGCGGACGTCCCTCGGTCGGCGGTGCTGGGCTATCGCCGAGGGCTACATCCCTGCGTGGAGCAACGGGCCGGAACCAGAGCTGCAAAGCCACGAGACCTGCTGCATCCTCAACACCGGTTCCACCGATGCGGCGATCACCCTGACGCTGTATTTCGAGGATCGCGACCCGCAGGGCCCTTACCGCTTCACCGTCCCCGCCCGGCGCACGTGTCACAAGCGCTTCAACGATCTCGAGGTGCCTGCCCCGGTGCCCCGTGGCGTGGGTTTTTCGTGCGTCATCGAATCCGATGTTCCGGTCGTCGTCCAGCACACCCGGCTTGATTCACGCCAAGCCGAGAACAGCATCATGACGACCATCGCCTACCCGCTCTGACCCTCCGGTCGATCCGACCCCTGCACATCGCATCGACACCACTGGGCCGCGACGTTTACCAAGGCGTCCGCACACTGACCTTCCTCAACCCAATAGAGGCTCAGCAAATGCCCCTGCCCAACTATCCCCGGCCGCCGTTCAAGGCGCAGCAGCAGTCGTTTCCCGGCAAGACCGACAAGCTCGATCCTCGGCCAGACCACGGTGAGGAAAGCTACGTTGGTCACGGCATGCTGAAAGGCAAGAAAGCGCTGATTACCGGCGGCGACAGCGGTATTGGTGCGGCAGTAGCCATTGCCTACGCCCGGGAAGGCGCCGATGTGGCGATCGCGTTCCTTGAGGGCGAGGAGAAGGATGCCGCCAGCATTGGGGTCCTCATAGAAGAGGCGGGCCAGAAGGCCGTCCTGTGCCCCTGCGACATCAGCGACGACGCCCAGGCTGAAGCGCTCATCGAGCAGGTCACTCGCGAACTTGGGGGCCTGGACATTCTGGTCAACAACGCCGCGTATCAGCGCTACTACGAATCCTTTGATGACATCACGTTGGACGACTGGCGAAAGACGTTCGATACCAATGTGCATGCCGTCTTCAACCTGACCCGTTTGTGCGTGCCGCACCTGCAGGACGGCGGCTCGGTCATCAATACCGCCTCCGTGAACTCCAAGAAGCCCACGCCCAACATCCTGCCTTACTCGGCCACCAAGGGCGCGGTGGCCAACCTCACCATCGGCCTGGCCGGTCTTCTCGCCGAGAAGGGCATCCGTGTCAACGCAGTATTGCCCGGCCCGATCTGGACGCCTTTCATTCCCGCCGGCATGGCCGCAGAGGAAGTTGAGCAGTTCGGCAGCCAGACCCCGTTCGGTCGTCCCGGCCAGCCGGCAGAGCTCGCCTCGGCCTACGTGATGCTCGCTGCCGACAGCGCGAGCTACACCTCCGGCGCACTGCTTACCGTCTCCGGCGGCGCGGTCACCCTGTAAGGCCTGTATCTCCCTCCTCCCCCAAGGATTCCAATGACGTCCCGCAACCAATACGACATGCAGAACCCGCTGACCCAGTTCCCACAGCCGACCTACCCGGCCCAGGTTCAAACCCCGCCCGGCACTGTTCATGAGCTCAAGCCGGCGGCCGACCATGGCGAGAAAAGCTACGTAGGCCTGGGGCGCATGAAGGGTCGCAAGGCGCTGGTGACCGGCGCCGATTCCGGCATCGGCCGCGCGGTGGCCATTGCCTTCGCGCGCGAAGGCGCCGACGTGGCGCTGAACTACCTGCCCGAAGAAGAAGACGACGCTGCCGAAGTGGTGGCGCTGATTGAAGCCGAAGGCCGCAAGGCGATCGCCATCCCGGGTGACCTCCAGGACGAGCAGTTCTGCGGCGACTTGGTGGCGCAGGCGGTCAAGGGCCTGGGCGGGCTGGACGTGGTCGCCAACATCGCCGGCAAACAGTTGGCCGTGGAAAAGATCGAAGACCTCACCTCCGAGCAATTCGACGCCACCTTCCGCACCAACGTGCACGCGCTGTTCTGGGTGTGCAAGGCTGCCCTGCCGCATCTGCCGGCCGGCGCCACCATCATCAACACCGCGTCCATCCAGGCTTATCAGCCCTCGCCCAACCTGCTGGACTACGCTCCCACCAAGGCGGCCATTGTGAACTTTACCAAGGCCCTGGCCCACCAGGTGGCCCAGCGCGGCGTCCGCGTGAACGCGGTCGCTCCGGGTCCGATCTGGACGCCCTTGCAGCCTGCAGGCGGACAGCCGCCCGAGGCTATCCCGGAGTTCGGCTCGCAGACGCCGCTGAAGCGTGCGGGCCAGCCGGTGGAAATGGCGTCGGCCTACGTCCTGCTGGCCACCCAGGAGTCGAGCTACATCACCGGCGAGGTGATCGGCGCCACCGGCGGCATGCTGCTGCCGTGACCGCTGGCTCCAGCGATGCCGATAGCGTGCCTGCCGAGCGCGACGCGGACGGGTATGCGCCCATCCACTCCTACGCCGCCATTGGCGATGGGCGCTCCAGTGCGCTCATCGCGCCGGATGGCAGCATCGACTGGTGGTGCGCCCCGTGCATGGACGCACCGCCCTTGCTCGACCGCCTGCTCGATGCCCCGGCCGGCGGTCGTTTTGTGCTCCAAGCCCGCGACGTTCAGCAGGTGCAGCGGCGCTACCGCGACAACAGCAACGTGTTGGAAACGCACGTCCGCACCGACACCGGCCTGGCCCGGGTGACCGAGTCGCTCAACAGCGGCCCGGCCGGGCGGCTGCCTTGGTCCGAGCTGGGCCGCCGGCTGGAAGGCTTGGAGGGAGAGGTCACCTTCGATCTGCTCTACCAGCCGGGCACCCGGGCTGGGGCCTGCACGCCCTGGATGAGCGATACCCCAAACGGATGCGTGCATCACGCCGGCCCCGTGATGACGATGCTGCGCTATTCCGAACGCGTGCAGATCGGCAATTGCGATGACCGGGAACTCCGCGGCACCGTGACCCTTCGGACCGGCGACAAGGAGATCATCGCTCTGCTCGCCTCTCAGGACGAAGTGCTCCCAGTTCCGCCTTTAGTGGATATCGATACCCGCATCGACCGCTCCGATCGGGAGTGGCGCCAGTGGGTGGACGACCTGCACTGCGACGCAAGCCGCCGCGCTGAAGTCATCCGATCGGCGCTGGCGCTCAAATTCCTTTGGTTCGCGCCCACCGGGGCCATCGCCGCAGCGGTGAGCGCTTCGTTGCCCGAGCGCATCGGCGGCGACAAGAACTGGGACTACCGCTACGCCTGGGTTCGCGATGCCGCATACGTCATCAAGACCTTCCTGCGCGTGGGTGCCCTGCCCGACGCCGAGGCCGGCTTCAGCTGGCTGATGACCACCATCGGTCGCCACCGTCCCGGGCTTGCGCCGTGCTACACCCTTCGCGGCGAGCGGGTCGAAGAGGAACGCTGTATCGATGTGCCGGGCTACCGCAACAGCCAACCAGTGCGCGTGGGTAATGCGGCCTCTGAGCAGTTGCAGACCTGCGCCTACGGCGACGTATTGGAAATGGCCAGCCGGATGATCGAAGCCGGCCACATCCTCGACCCCACAACTGCCCGGCTCTTGTTCGAACTGGCTGACGAATGCGCCGACAACTGGATGCGCAAGGACAGCGGCTTCTGGGAACTGGGCGACGCGCAGCACTACACGATGTCCAAGGTGGAATGCTGGATGGCGCTCCGCCGAGCCTGCGAACTCGCCGAGGCTGGCCACATCACCACTGCCCGTCTGCCGCGCTGGCAGCGCGAGAAAGAGCGCATCCTGGACTGGATCGACGAGCACTGCTGGGATAAGGCAAAGCAGAGCTACGTGATGCATGCCGGCAGCGACCGGCTGGACGCGAGCCTGATGCTCGCTTCGCGCTTCGGCTTGGGCGAACTGCGCCGGGAGCGTTTCATCGCTACTCGGGAGGCCATTCGGTGCGAACTGTCGGATGAAAGCGGGGATCTGCTGTGGCGCTACAGCGGCATGCAGGACTGCGAAGGCACTTTCATCAGTTGCGCGTTTTGGATGGTGGAAGCCTACGGCCTGCTGGGGGAGGCAGAAGAAGCGGATCGCTTGTTCGGATCGTTGCTGGCCCGCGTCCAGAACGACGTGGGCCTTATGCCAGAGATGTGGGATCCCGAAGCCGATGAAGGGCTGGGCAATACGCCGCAGGGCCTGAGTCACTTAGCCTTGGTGCACGCCGCTTATGCGATAGATGGCGACTAAGGCGGACGTCGGACATCTCGAAATGCGGTCTGAGGGGTCCGAGCTGGCAGCGCGAGAAAGAGCGCATCCTGGACTGGATCGACGAGCACTGCTGGGATAAGGCAAAGCAGAGCTACGTGATGCATGCCGGCAGCGACCGGCTGGACGCGAGCCTGATGCTCGCTTCGCGCTTCGGCTTGGGCGAACTGCGCCGGGAGCGTTTCATCGCTACTCGGGAGGCCATTCGGTGCGAACTGTCGGATGAAAGCGGGGATCTGCTGTGGCGCTACAGCGGCATGCAGGACTGCGAAGGCACTTTCATCAGTTGCGCGTTTTGGATGGTGGAAGCCTACGGCCTGCTGGGGGAGGCAGAAGAAGCGGATCGCTTGTTCGGATCGTTGCTGGCCCGCGTCCAGAACGACGTGGGCCTTATGCCAGAGATGTGGGATCCCGAAGCCGATGAAGGGCTGGGCAATACGCCGCAGGGCCTGAGTCACTTAGCCTTGGTGCACGCCGCTTATGCGATAGATGGCGACTAAGGCGGACGTCGGACATCTCGAAATGCGGTCTGAGGGGTCCGAGCCCGTCATCGGCATCCCTATCCCAAGGGGCGGTGCAGCGTTGACGGAACAACGCTGCGTCCCTTCACGACAACCCCGTCACGGGTTTCCGGAGATGCTCTGGTCAGCCCCCCCTGTTCAGGAGCAACGATGCCCACCTCAGCATCTTTTGTCATTCGCTCCTTTGAAGCGAGCTATGCATCTACTGGCGACGTAGAGCGAATCCTGGCGCTTACCGTCGAATGCAGCCATTGCAGCACGACCACCGCGTCCTCCCGTGGCTCCCTAATAGAGCTTCCGGGCGGCGCGCTTTTCCGCTGCGGCCAGTGTGGCTCGCATCACGCCGTCAGCAACGCGCGGCTCTCGGCTTTTGGGGAGCCTTCCAAGCGTTCGGCGCAGCACCCTTTGGCACCGAGAATACCGCTCAGCCCAATGCTGCCGGTGTTCCAACGGGCTCTGGTCATCGAAACCCGGTAACAGCCTACGGACGTCTTGGTCTTGACCTCGACGCCCGCCATCACACTTCTGAGCTGCCCTTGGACGTCGCGTTCTTGTCCCCGTCGGACGGCGCGTCAGGTTCATCTTTCCCTGCGTGAACATGCCCGCCGGTCGGGTCCTCGATCTGGATGACCTTCCCCTTCTGCCACGCATCCGCCCCTGCATCGATGGGGGGCGCGGCGATATCGGCACGACGCTTCCGCTTGTCCTCACTACTGACCCCGAGCCGGGCGTCACGGGCAGCGACCATGGCCGGGTCCGCTTGGCCGTCTGCGGTGAACCCCATCATCAGCTGCGGCATGCCTCGGGGCAGGTCCTTGTCCAGGTCTGTGTGCCATGTGTGCCAGGTCTTGCCATACGTGTGGATGAGCTTCTCCATCAGCGCATGCTCGGCCACCTCGGGAATCCCCGGCGCAATGAGCTGACCCGATTTCACCTCTTGAACATGGCTGTGCCACAGCGCTTTTTCCTGCTCAGGAAGGCCTGCAAACAGCTTCTCACTGATGATGTATTCCACCCCCATCAGCTTGGCGTCTTTCACATTGCCGTCGTAGATCGTGCACTGGATGACATCCTCGTTGAGGATGGAGCAGTAGTGATGGGCTTCCATCTGGACCTTCATCTGGCCGTTGTAGAAATGGAACCCGTCCAGATAGGCGTTGATGGCGTCGACCGGAGGCCGGTCCTGCAGCACGGCCGCCCCGGTCTCTAGCGCTTTGGTCTTCGCGCTTTCTTCGGCCCCGGGCGCTTGGACGCTGGACTCTGTGTTCCCACCGCCGCACGCAGACAGGACAAGCGCGACGGCGGCGCAAACGATGGATCGACGCATAGTGATTCCTCCTGAAAAGCAACGGCAGCTGGTAAGTGGGATCAGTCGTCCTGTGCCCACCGTGCCAAGTTCTGTTGGATTGATTCGATACCTTCCCAAGGATCCTTGCGCCTGCGTTTGAGCTTGGCGGGCACGTCCTTCATGGTGAAGCTATCGGCCCGGGTGAGCTTCGACAGCTCGCTCCACGCGATGGGCATTGCCACGGGCGCGCCGGGCCTGCCTCGCAAGGAATAGGACGCCACGGCGGTAGCCCCTCGGCCGTTGCGCAGGTAGTCGACGAAGATGCGTTTGTTGCGCAGGCTTTTGGTCGACGTCGCCAAGAATCGCTGCGGCTCGGACTGTGCCAAAGCGTCTGCGAATCCATGAGCAAACCGCTTGGTCAAATCCCAATCGCATCCCGGATTCAACGGCACCACCACGTGCAAGCCTTTGCCTCCGGAAACGCGCAGGAAGGACTCCAGCTCCAACTGCTGAAGGAGCTTCCTTATGTCGGTTGCAGCTTTCTTGACCTCGGAGAACGGCACGTCTGGGCCCGGGTCAAGATCGAACACCACACGATCGGCGCGGTCGGGCGAATCGGCGTGGCTGCCCCAAGGGTGGAACTCCAAGGCGTTGAACTGCACAAGCTCCAAGAGACTGGCGGCGTCGTCGACCACCAGGTAGTAGGCATTGATCCCACTGTCTTCCTTGAGCTTCACCGAAGTGACCAACTCCAGACCCGCAGTGTGGTGTTTCTGGAAGAAGCACGGCCGGCCGGTGCCAGCTGGGCAGCGGATGATCGACAGTGGACGCCCAACGATCTCAGGCAGCAGATGGTCCATAACCGCGCTGTAGTAGTCCCACACCTCCTGCTTGGTGGCCTTGATGTCGGGAAAGATCACCTTGGACGGGCTGGAGAGCTTTGGGGGAACCCGCTCTCCTGCACCCGCCCTGCCCTTGCTGTTCGTGGGTTTGACGGCGACACCGCGCTCGGGTTTGGTGACGGCTTGCTTCCCACGTTTGTTCGGCTTGGCAGATGTAGCACCGCCGCCGGTATCGCTGCTCCAATCCGAGTCCTTTAGATCGGCCACGTCTTTGTCGGGCCGCACCGCTTTCAGCGACGCTTGGCGCAGCAATTGTTGCCCGCCAATGCCTCGGTAAAAGACCTCGACGACAAACCGGGGCGCAAACCAGGTGGCGGCCCGCAAGTCCGTCTCTGTCGTTGGGACATGTGCGGTGGGCTTCTTCCCGCCGGCGATGCCGATCAGCGCCGTCAGCTCCCCGATCAGGGTGTCCGAAAACCCCGAGCCGACGCGCCCCACGTAGAGCCACCCATGCTCGGGGTCGGGCTTGGCCAGTAGCAACGATCCGAAACCAGTGCGGCTTCCTTTGGGTGCCGTGTAGCCGACCACAGCAAATTCGTCGCTGGCCAACTGCTTGGTCTTCTTCCAATCCTCACCTCGGCCGCCGTGGTAGCCGCGATCGGCGCGCTTGGAGATGATGCCCTCGAAATGCTGCTCACCCGCCAAACGATAGGCCGCCTCCCCATCGCCGGCGATGTGCGAGCTCATGGCCAAATGGGATGAGGCTCCCTTCAAGACGTCCTCCAACAGCTCCTTTCGTTCCAGCAGCGGCGCATCCGCAATGTCCACGCCATTGATATGCAGAAGGTCAAAGAGCGCATACGACAGCGCACCCTGGCGCTCGCCAGATAGGGTGGCTTGAAGCAGATTAAAGTCTTCCTTCGTCCCGCGCCCCGCGATCAACTCCCCGTCCAAGGCGGCGGATTTCAAACCAAGTGCAGCGACGGCATCACGTATCTCGGGAATCTTGTTGGTCCATTCCAACGCGTTGCGCGACCACAAGCGAACCTCGCCTTGCGCTACCGTGGCCAGGATCCGGTAGCCGTCCCATTTGATCTCGTGAACCCACTGGTCGCCCTTGGGTGGCGAGTCGCCCAGCTTGGCCAACTGGGGTTCGAACGGACCCTGGGGGGCCTCTGCCTTTTTAGCACTGGTCAGCGCCAACGCCCTCTTGGCCCAATCCACGCGTCGAGCGGATTTTGCGACGGGGACCGCCTTGAGCCGCTTCTTATCAGGCTTCCCGCTGCCGGCCCGTTTGAGGTCTGCGGCAGGGGGCGCGGCGACATCGCCCAACAGGTCATCGGCTTCGACCTGGCTGGCGTAGGCATCATCCTCCTTGAAGAGAAGCCACTGCGGCTGACGCGCCGGCTTGCCGGATCGAACCAGGTGCCATCCGCCTTTGAGCTTGGATCCGAACAGTTCGAAGCGCAGATGCCCTTTGGCGAGTTGGGCCTCGGGATCCCCTTCGGTGGCCCAGACCCCGTGATCAAACTGGGCGACGTGACCCCCGCCATACTCGCCCTTGGGAATCTCGCCTTCGAAGCTGGCGTAGTCGACGGGATGGTCTTCCACCTCAACAGCCATCCGCTTGACCTTCGGGTCGTAGCTTGGCCCTTTGGGCACGGCCCAACTCTTCAGCGCGTCACCAACCTGGAGGCGGAAGTCGTAGTGACGACGGCTGGCATGATGCAACTGAACGACAAAAATGGCCCGCTGCCCGGCGGGTACTGCCTTGCCGGGTTCGGGCTCTTTGGTCTTGCTAAAGCTGCGCTTGCGGCGATATTCGGTGAGGGACATGCCCCGCGCCCGTCACTTGCCCAGGTGCTTACGAACCGCCGCCGAGGTGGGGCCGACGGCCTTGACCGCTTCCTTTAGCTGGGCCGCCGTTACGCCCAAGGTCTTGGTCCAGTACTGGACCTCGTAATCTTCATTGACGTTGATTCGGTCACGATCCGGGAAACCGGTCTTCTTCTTGTCGTCAGTCATGGCATCTACTCCCAGGCAAGTAGACTGTTTCTAGTCCCACCGCCGTAGGCCCGCCGTGAACAGGAATTGCGCGCCCCTTCACAGATGAGGCTCAGCTCCGACACATCACCTGCGCTCCTGACTTAGCGACCTCGGGACCTCGAAGCGTTTCTGGCCCTCATCGTAGGCCACCACATTGGGCTCCGCCGGGCTCTCTGGCTACGGCAGTCTTGGGCACTTATGATGAAAGCCATACTTAGGCCCGGGCTTCCACCTTGGACCCCAAACGCGAAATCTCTGGCATGCCAAATACCGGGCTGTTCTATCTGTTTGAAGTCAACGTGCAGCCAAGCCACCCCGGCTCGGAAGAGGATCCAAAAGTCCTCAACGTCCAAGCTAAGTGCCTTTCCTGCCACCGCGTCACCAATGCTACTGCCCCGCCGAGCCTCATGAACATACCTGGCGGCGGGGCGGTGCTTGAGTGCCCTGCGTGCGGGAGCCGCCAGGCGATTTCTGCTGCTCGTTTGCTGGAGTTTTCGCAAAGATCAGCCGGCGGCCCTGCGTCCTCAGATCCACCGCAGCAGTGATCTAAGCCTCAACTGCTGCCTCGGGCTCGCGAGCCTGGACCAACGCGGATCCCTCGCGGTACTGGGACTTCCGCCCCGCCATTGGACCGGTCACCGCCCACAGGCCGGCCGCATTGCGCAAGATGCCCCATTCGGGACCGCCGAGCAGTTCCCTCGCGCGATGGGGTCGCCGTCCTGCCCTGTGGATAGCGTCCGCGACTGCCTCGACCTCCTCGGCAAACCACCGGCACCCATTTACACAAATCTCCACCGGTTGATCGAAAGGATCTGGGTAGCTGGGTGCAAGTTCTTGCAGGTGCAGGGCAGCCTCCCGCACGGTCAACTCTCGGAACGCAGGCTGGGCAGTCCAGTCACTCAAACGCCTCAATGCGTCGGCCATCATCCTCGGATCCTCCGCTGGCATGAGCCGGCAATCCTCGTTCTAAATGCGTGAAAACGGCGAAAGGACATTGTCAACGGCCCGCACACATCCCTTTTGCCGTAAGCGTCCCCTCGAAAGCGTTCACTTCGGGTTTCCTACGATGCTGAAAGTCACCAATCCTCGACATTCGCGGTCGTAGGTTCTCTTCCACTCAACACGCATGAGTGGACCATGTCGAAACCGTTTTTTAGCAAAATTGCCTGTTCTGCTTCGCGCGCCTCGGGATCGTTGGGCGCCTTCGTAGCGGCCTTGGGTGTGGTTATTGTCTGGGCGAGCAGCGGACCGTTCTTCAGGTTCAACGACACGTGGCAGTTGGTCATCAATACCGGAACGACGATCGTGACCTTCTTGATGGTGTTTCTGATTCAGCACACCCAGAATGCCGACACCGCCGCCATCCACATCAAGCTGGATGAGCTGATCCGAGTGACCAGCAACGCCAACAACGAGTTGCTGAATCTGGAGGAGATGGACCAGGAGCGTCTGGAGGAAATCCGCCTTCGATACGAGCAGTTGGCCAAGACTGCGGCCCATCTCAAAGCGAAAAAAGACCTGTGCATGCCGTGCGCGCAAGAAGACGTTGCAGGCGTGTAGCAGGCCTTCACAGATTTGCGCACCAACCTAACGAGAGGGCGCTTAGCTTCAGGGCTCCACCCACCACGAACCCGGAGAACCATCATGGCGATCAAGACCGCTGAAGACCTGTTCATCCACGAACTGTCGGACATTTACAGCGCGGAGAAGCAGCTGACCAAGGCACTGCCGCGCCTCGCGCGAGCCGCCTCCAATCCGGACCTGGCCGCCGCCTTCGAAACTCACCTGGAAGAGACACAGGGTCAGATCGAACGCATCGACCAGGTTGTCGAGCTGCTGGGCATCCGTCTCAAGCGCATCAAGTGCGCCGCCATGGAGGGGTTGGTTGAGGAGGGTAAGGAAGCCATCGACAGTATCGAGGAAGGCCCGGTGCGGGATGCCGCCCTTATTGGCGGTGCCCAGAAGGTCGAGCACTACGAAATCGCTTCCTACGGCACCATCTCGGCCCTCGCCAAGCAGTTGGGTTACAAGGACGCGCTCCCGCTCCTGCTGGAAACATTGGAAGAAGAAAAGGTAACCGACGAGAAGCTGACGATCCTGGCCAAGTCGGGTGGCAACGCCAAGGCCGCGAAGGCCGCTTGAGGCGCATGGTTATGAGCCGAGACGAGAAAGATCTCCCTGTGCCCGGGGAGAAGGCCCGTAGCGAAACACCGGCTGAGGAACATCACCGGAAGACCCGGACGGACAGGAACCACGAAGAGGCCTTGGAGGAGACGTTCCCCGCGAGTGACCCGATTTCGCCGTTCGTTCCTGCCAAGCCGCCTGCTGCGGATGAAGGCGCCGCCAACCGTGCCACCGAGAACGCTGGCTACAACCAGCGTGGGCATGGAAAGGGCGGTAAGGAGGGAGAGCCCGAAGGCGCGGGCGAGCGCGATGGAAAAACTCAGCCCGACTTTGGGCAAGGCAACACGTTAGGCAAAAAGCCAGGACTTAGTGGCTGAACCGGGGAGCGGCGTGGATCGCCGCTCCTTCTCTGCAATTCGCTAGTCGCAGGACTACTGTCGAGACGTTCGTTCAACTGTAGGCAGTGTGGGCATGTGGAAGAGAAACGGTTTGTCGATCGTGCTTCTGGCTTTTCTCCTAGTCTTCTTGGGAGGCCAGATATGGACTGGCTTTTTGACCCACAACGAGGAACTCGCTGAAACGCACCGCGCTGCACTGAGCCTATTTGACTACCTGCATAGCGGCCATTTCTTCAGCGCAACCTTCGAGAACTGGGAAAGCGAGTTCCTTCAGATGGGCATGTATGTCCTGCTGACCGTCAGCCTCCGCCAGAAGGGTTCGGCCGAATCGCGCCCACTGGATGATGCGCAGGAGCAAGAGCGAGTTGAGCCGGGTCCCATGCCTTGGGCCGTTCGGAGAGGCGGGATCTGGAAAATGCTTTACGGTCACTCCTTGGCGATCGCATTCACGGCCTTGTTCCTGCTGAGCTTCTCGCTGCATCTTGCGGGCAGCTGGCGTGAGGAGGTCGATGAGCAGCTCGCGAAGGGATTGCCCGCTCCCACCTGCTGGGAACACCTGTGGAGCAGCAGCTTCTGGTTCGAATCCTTCCAGAACTGGCAGAGTGAGTTCTTGGCCGTGCTTGCCTTGGTTATCCTGACCATATTCCTTCGTCAGAAGGACTCACCGCAGTCCAAACCGCTGGCGGCGCCTCACAGCCAAACGGGCGATTGAGGGGCAAGAGCAGCTATGAATACACCCAGCCCAGCGCTCCTGATCATCGACATGTTTACGTTGTTCGACTTCCCAGAAGCCGGCCAGGTGAAGCCGAAGGCGCTGGAAGCCGCTCGGCACATCGCGACGCTCGCCCAGCGCTTCCGGGCGCTCGGCCATCCGGTCATCTACGCCAACGACAACTTCGCCAACTGGCAGATGGATTTCAAGGAGTTGGTGAGGCTGTGCTTGGCCACCGAGGGGGAGTCATCGGCGATCGCGAAGATTCTGGAACCGGAACACGGTGACTATTTCGTGCTCAAACCCAAGCACTCCGCATTTCTCGCCACCCCACTGGCCGTGCTGCTTGCCAAGCTTGGCGTAAGGGAGCTCCTCGTTGCAGGAATGACGGCGGAGTCGTGTATCACGGCCACATGTTTCGATGGCAACGCCAGGGAATACGACACGATCGTGGTGCAGGAAGCGGTTGCCGGCATCGGCTCTCGAAAGATCACGGCACTCCGATTGCTTGAAGAGTCCAAGGCAGCGACCGTTCTCAAGCTTGCGAGCTACCTGCGCCGCCTTGGGACTTAGGATGACTCATTCCCGCCGAATGCATGCGGTTTGAACGAAGGCATCGAAAGACTGAAGAGCGATCGCGGGCGTGCGCGCCCTCCACTGAAGGCAGGCGCGGCTGCTCTTTTGCGTTACGGCCCCAACAACGACGATGGCCCGACATCGAGCCGGGCCATCCTGGTATTCAGGTCCGGGCGATTGGCAGCTGCTTATTCCTCTTCGTCCTGGCTGCCCTGCTGGCCGGAGCGCTCCCGCTTCTGATCCTGATCCTGTTGCTGCTGACCCTGGTTGTCCCGCTCCTGCTGACCCTTCTGGTCCTGCTGGTTCTGCTGACCCTGCTGATTCTGGTTGCCCATGTCAGTTCTCCATTGACAGCATCGGCATTGATGCTGACGATGAGGCTATCGGAGCTTGGGTTATGCGTCCGTTGAAACCTATCCAAGTCCTCGAACGAAATCGCCACGTAGTTAAACAGTTCATTTGCTCAGCAGTCCGTCCGCGCGAGTAGGCCGCGGGCCCAGCGTTGCATCTATTCCTTCAGGCACCGCTGATCACGCGGGCAGCCAGGCCAGCATTTGATGGGGTCGGAAGGCGTGCTGTAGCCATCTCCGTCTCCGGAGAATTGCCATTGCCCGGCACCAGCCTTTCCTGAACTGCGGCAAGCAGTCGGCTGACTCGGCGGGCAGCGTCTCCGATGCTCGGTTCCAGTCCCAGAACGTAGACAAAGCAACCGTCGAACTTGGCAGGGGCAGACTCAAGCCCTTCCGTGTCGGACATTTCGCGCTTGAGCGCCTTAAGCCAACGCTTAGGCGGCTCAGACTTCAGCTCCACCACCACCGCAGCTTCGCCGAAGTCCAGCGGCATCACCTCGAGCCTCAGGACCTTCGGAGTCGACAAAATTTGTGATGAGTTGCCCACTGCCGTTCTCCTCCAGAGCAATGGACGGAAAGTATGCGCAGCCCGTGCCGAGGCTACGTCAAAATTCGAGGCCAGATGGATGACACCTACCTGAAGGTGCGCGTCCTTCTGCACAGCGCGGGTGAAGCTGAAGTGTCATGCGCTGCAGGATGCCCCTGAGCAGGAAACGGAGCTAATTCAGCTGCGCGTGCCCGCAGGCCCTAACCGCAGGTGCTGAACGCTTCACAAGATGAAAGCGGCTCAAACGCGAGTATTGGCATCCGCCTGCTTACACGCATCGAAGCGATGGGATCAACCTCAACGTGCTACAGAACCTGCTTCATTTCGCGCCCCTTATAACCGCAGCCATGACGTGCGTGACAGCGTTGATATGGGTCGTTTATCTGGGTTTTTTCCTTCGCAGTTACCGACGCCAGCAGCGACCGTCCATCCTGATCACCTCGGGCGCGGGCAAGGACCTGGATGCGCACTGCTTCGTGACCAATTTGGGATTGGAACCGGTGTACTTGCTCGATGTGGTCATCGACCTGACTGAGCCAAGTGGCAAGGTCGTACGAGCAGTCATTCCCGAACGCACCGAGCGGTGGAGTCAAGCTGTTCCCGGGGACGAAGATGATGTCCGCCGTGCAACCAATGTCGGAGCGCTCAGCAGCGGCGGCGAACGAGACTTGGGGCGATTCCGGACCTTGATCGAACGCGCCAGCACTGAGAACCCCGACATCGCCGCGGAGGTTGCCTTCACCAGCCTGGAAGTGACCGTGGTGACGGTCACCGCGAGCCAGGCAGAGCTGTGCGGGGCGTCACGTTGCTATCGCATTGAGCATCGCGAGGGTGGCCAGGCTCGCCTGAGAGCAAGAACCATCAAGGCCCGACAGTTGCAGGGGTACTTTGCACGCCGCAGCCTGACTCGCCTGTTGACCGCGCAGTTGAAGTCCTTGGATGCAGCATAGTCAGCATTGCAGCCATTGACGCACTTACGCCGATTCGGACGACGCTGCTAAGCACTGTGCGCGTTGATCTGCAACGGTCCATCGGTATCCTGGCTTGGCTGGGCGTCGATCACCCCTTGCGCCATTCGCGCAGATGACCAGGTGCTGCGCCTTGGGGCTTGGCCCCGCCTTTCCTGTCCTGCCTTGCCCATCATCGTCACCAGTTCCAACGCATGCCCACCTTGCTCGGCCGTAAAAGGCACATACCCCGTTGCGCTGGAGAACTCTGTCCTGGGTGATCCGTTGAACTCGTGCCACGCGTTCAGGCGAAGCCACGCGTCGCTGGCCCGGGGCCCGCCGTTGCGGCCCTGGCCACTGCCGATGCGATTGAGCCGGATGCCCAACCGGCCGACCGTGGAAACGCCGTCGCTGTAGCGTACGCGCGCGATGTCATCGACCAGGTCGTCGACGTCCACGCGCTGCCAGATCACCTGCGCCTGGGGTTCGATTCTCCAACCGGTCAGATCTTCCGCGGTGTCACCCGAACCCAGGGCGAAGGGCCACCCGCCCTCCAGCGAAAGAACCGTGCCATCGCCGTTGGTGAAGGTGTCGGGCAGCGTGGGCAAGGGTTCCAACCCATGGTCTGGAGGCGGGGCCGCAAAGGTTGCGTAGCTCATGAAGCAGGCGGATGCCAACGCGGTCAGCCGCAACACCTCTCGAGAGCCCCCCCGGACATCCCCCGTCCCCTTTGCCATACACATCGGCGTAGACGACATGTCGAGCTCCACTTGGGAGCATCGAGTCTATTTTTGCCTTCTGCCACGCGCATCCGCACAACTGCCGGTTACTCGCCAGTATGTTTACTGATTTCCACGGTGCCAACCGGCTGCTACACGCCATTCAGAGACTAAACGCGACCGCCCTACCGCTGATAAAGAACCCTAGTCACCTGCGGCGACCGCATGTCTGCTTCCGGCCAGAAGCGGACCTCCGCCCTACCCCTGATAACGCCCCCTAATCCCCGTAATCCCGTCACTCTTAGCTGACAGGGGGATGTGCCGAGGATCTATTCCTGCGCTCGGGAAGGCAGCGACACACTGACGATGGCGGTCTGTCACCACTCCCGAGCAGCTCTGGAGTCTAAGCCGCTCTGGAGTCTAAGCCGCTTTTTCGAGAAGAGCAGCAATCAGCGCTTGATCCGGAGCCGTCTTGAGCCGGATCGCAACAAATGTTCAAGTTCCATTTTGCATGTCCTGAGTTCGAGTGTGCGGCCTCTGATTTGCACTGAGATAGTGTCCCTGCAGCTCAGATCACCTTCGAAAGGCACTGCCAAGTCAATGAATTCCATTGAACATCATTGGTTTTCCATAGGCATTTTTCCCGGAGCATCAATTAGGATGCGCTCACACCATGCTTCGCTTCAGCCAGCAGTCGCTCACTAGGACCAAGGTGAGACTCCTCCCTGTCACCTACCGCTAGCCTGTTCACATCTTCCAAGAAACCATCACCAAGCCTCACTGCCGCTGACCAAGCGTCGGTTCGCAATAAAGCAACGCCCGATACGGCTATCAGGATGATGCCCCACAAGGAAGAGGCAACAGAAGCCGAAATGCTTACGTTGGTGGAACCGGCTATAAGCACAAAAAGAATCATTGCTCCTGAGAAAGCCGACACGAAGTAGATACCCCAGAAGGCCAGATTCCACTTCGCTCGCTTCGCAGCCGATGCCGCCTTGGCCTTCCAACCAACCCGCTGGGTTTTCTGTTCCCACTCAACCAAGCTCCATACGTCGGCGAGATCACCTAGCATCCGACAAACCTCAGCACCTGATCGATCACATACCCTTCTGACCACAGCTGCCGGTAAATAGGCGCCGAACAACTGGCGAGAAAGAACCTCCACACTTAATGCGTCGAGTTCCCACGGATTCTTCCAGTACTGAAGGAATTCGCGTCGGCGGACGAACTGAAGATCTCTTCGTCCAATCAGCCACCGAACGCCCCCAAGTACCAAGATAGCCAAACCCATGACCATCTTGAGCTGACCCCCAGCCAGACCTATCAAATGCTCCATATTCCCCCGGCCACGATCGATGCGTTACTCGAACGATCACCGACCAGGTGTGGCAGGTCAACATCTAGATCTCACCCAGGCAGATGGTTGCCTAAGGCAGCCTCGTAACGAGGCTGGATTCCGTCAGGCGCGCGACCTGAAACACAGCGTGGCAGCCCTCCTCCTGCTGGTCCACCGTCCGGGCGGCTAGCACCATGGCCGCCCCCGCTGGCTCCCTGACGAGAACCAGTCACAACGCGCCGCTAAGTGGAGAGCGCCAAACGCCTGTCGCGCGTCTATGGCGGTCCGGCAATCAAGCCCGCCTTCACAACTACCACGCCACCCCGAATGCAACTATGAAGGCCGCGACCTGCCCCCCTCGGTAAACCATGCCACACTTTCGCCGTCTTTTTGGTCGTTGGCTCCGCCTGCGTCGTCTTGTCCGTTGGCGTTGGCGTGAGCGCCAGGCCTCGGTCCCGGCCATCGAAGCCACCGAGGTCCCACTGCGTGCCGCGCTGTACAGCGTTGAACAGATGGAGGTGTACGGCCGCGCATTGGCGCGCCAGCACCGGGTGCGGATGCGACCTGGCGCAGAGCGCCTGCTCGATCGCCTGCAGGCCAACGAGCGTGTCCTCGAAGACGCCAACACGCTGCTCAGCAACGTAGTGCGCGAACAGCGGCCGGTGACCCCGGCCGGGGAATGGCTGCTCGACAACTACTACCTGATCGAAGAACAGATCCAGACCGCGCGACGCCACCTGCCGCGCGGCTACAGCCGGCAGTTGCCGTCGCTGGTCGCCGGCCCCTCGGCCGGGTTGCCGCGCGTGTATGAACTGTCGATGCAGGCGATCGCGCACGGCGATGGCCGCATTGACGGCGATACGCTGGGCCGCTTCATCGCCTCGTACCAGTCGCTCGCGCCGCTGAGCCTGGGCGAACTGTGGGCCGTTCCGATCATGCTGCGCCTGGCCCTGCTGGAGAATCTGCGGCGCATGGCGGCGCGGGTGATGCGTGACGGCACGGACCGTGGCCTGGCTGCCCAATGGGCGGACAGCCTCAATCGCGCGGCGTCGGACACCCCGACCGATGTCGTCCTCGTGGTGGCCGACATGGCACGCTCCGAGCCACCCTTGACCGGCGCGTTCATCGCCGAGCTGACCCGCTCGCTGCAGGGGCGCGGCGGCGCGTGGGCCATGCCCATCGCCTGGCTGGAACAGTGGGCCGCCGCGGCTGGGCAGCGCATCGACGAACTGGTCGCCGCCGAGGGGCAGCAACAGGCGGCTGACCAGGTCTCCATCGGCAACAGCATCGGCAGCCTGCGCTTCCTCTCCACCATGGATTGGCGCACCTTTGTCGAAGACATGAGTGTGGTCGAGCAGCGGCTGCGCGAAGACCCGATGGCCGTTTATCCGCAGATGGATTTCGGCACCCGCGACGCCTATCGCCACGTCGTAGAGAAGATCGCGCGGGGTAGCCGCGTCGCCGAAGAGCGCGTTGCGACCATCGCGCTGGATCTGGCGCGGGCGGCTGCGCCGATCGATGGCCCACGTACGCACGTGGGCTATTGGCTGGTCGGCGAAGGTGTGAACGCCACCGTTGATGCCGTGGCCGAGGCGGCCCCCCGCCACCGCAAGGCCAGGCGACTGGCGCATCGCGTGCCCCTTGCCCTGTACCTGCTGCCGATCGCCCTGCTGGCGGTGGTGGCCACCGCTGGCCTGCTTGCCTCGGGCAGCGGCTCGGTGCCCGTATGGCTGGCCGCGCTGTTCGGGCTGCTGGTATTCAGCGAGCTGGGCATCGTCCTGGTGAACTGGACGGCGACGGTACTGGTCACGCCCAGGCCGCTGCCCAAGCTCGATTTCAGCGAAGGAATCCCGGCCGCCTGCTCCACCGTGGTCGCGGTCCCCTCGATGCTGTCCAGTATCGAAGGCATCGATGTGCTGACCGAGGCGCTGGAGGTCCGCTTCCTGGCCAATCGCGATCCTCAGCTGCGCTTTGTGCTGCTGACGGACTTCCTCGACGCCGCGGCCGCCGAGACGCCGACGGACGACACCCTGCTCGCGCACGCGGTTGAACGGATCGAGGAACTGAACAGTCGCTACGCGGCCGAGCGTGGCGATCGCTTCTACCTGCTGCACCGCCCCAGGCAATGGAACCCGGGCGAAGGGGTGTGGATGGGACACGAGCGCAAGCGCGGCAAGCTGGCAGCGCTCAACGCCCTGCTGCGCCAAGGCGATGCGGCCGCATTCATGCGCACCGTCGGTGACACGGCCGCCTTGGTCGGGGTCCGCTACGTCATCACCCTGGATTCGGACACGCAGCTTCCGCGGGATGCCGCACGCGCCTTCGTCGCCACCTTGGCGCACCCGCTCAACCGCCCGCGCTTCGATCCGGCGCTGCAACGCGTGGTGGAGGGCTACGGCATCCTGCAGCCCAGCGTCGGCACCAGTCTGGGCACGCGCCGCACCTCGCGGTTTGCCCGGATGTTCGGCAGCGAGCCCGGCATCGATCCGTACTCGCGCATGGTCTCGGATGTCTACCAGGACCTGTTCGACGAAGGCTCATTCGTGGGCAAGGGCATCTATGACGTCGAAGCGTTCGAGCATGCGCTCGAGGGCCGCCTGCCCGAGAACCGCATCCTCAGCCACGACCTGCTGGAAGGCTGCTATGCCCGTGCTGGCCTGGTCAGCGATGTGCGCCTGTACGAGGACTACCCCGAACGCTACGCCGCCGATGCCAAGCGCCGTGCGCGCTGGATCCGCGGCGACTGGCAGCTGTTGCCCTGGTTGATGCCGTGGACACCGCGACCGGGATCGGGATGGGAACGCAACCGGCTCAGCCTGCTGTCGCGCGGCAAGTTGCTGGACAACCTGCGCCGGAGCGTGGTGCCGATTGCTGCCTTGGCCTTGCTCGTGGCGGGCTGGCTGCATGCCGAAAACCCGGTTGCGTGGACGGCGTGGGTGCTGGCGCTGTGGTTCGCGCCGCCGCTGATCGGCATGCTGCGCGATGCGCTGAGCGTTCCGGACGACACCCCGCTGGAAGCGCACTACATCATGGTCGGGCGCGGCACGCTGCAGTCGTTGCTGCGCGCGGCCACCCAGGTCGCGTGTCTGCCCTACGAAGCGTTGCTGGCCGGTGGCGCGGTGCTGCGCACGCTCTGGCGCATGACCATCACCCGACGCCACCTGCTGCAATGGAACCCCTCCAGCGAAGTCGAGCGCCGCCTTGGTAGCGACCGCGGCGCGGAATGGCGGGTGATGGCGCCGGCGTCGGTGCTGGCGGTTGCGCTGGCGGCGGTCGTGGCCAGCGTGGCTCCGCACGCGCTGCCTGTCGCCCTGCCCCTGCTGTTGGCGTGGACCTTCGCGCCCGCGTTGATGGCCTGGCTGGGCCGGCCGCCGGCCGCAAGCGTGGCCGAACTGTCCGTGACCCAGCGGGCGTTCCTGGGCCGGCTGGCGCGGCGCACCTGGTCGTTCTTCCAGGCGTGGGTGCGCGAGCAGGATCACTGGCTGCCGCCGGACAATATCCAGGAGCACCCGACGCTGGTGGTGGCGCGGCGCACCTCGCCGACGAACATAGGCCTGTCCCTGCTGGCCAATCTGTCCGCGTGGGATTTCGGCTGGCTCCAGCTGGGCGCGGTCGCGGAACGTACTGCCCTTACCTTCGATACGCTGGACCAGCTGCCGCGCCATCGCGGCCACTTCCTGAACTGGTACGACACCGAAACCCTGGCGCCGCTGCAGCCGCGCTACGTCTCCACCGTGGACAGCGGAAACCTGGCCGGCCACCTGCTGACGCTGCGCCAAGGCCTGCTCGCGCTGGTGGACGCGCCGGTGCTGGCGCCGCACACCTTCGACGGCCTGGCCGATACGCTCGGTGTGCTGGAAGAGGAACGGCAGCGCCATCGCCCCGCTGACGCACTCCTGGGCGAGGCGCTCAACCACCTTCGCCAGCGCCTGGCATCTGCGCGTACCGACCATCCACGGGGGACGGCACAGCTGCTCGCCCGGTTGCAGGAGCTGGCCGCTCTGGCCGACGCCGTGCTGGCGCAATGGCCGGCACCGGAGTCGCCCGAGGAAGGTGCGCTGCACTGGCCGGCCCTGTTCGCTGCCGAATGCCATGCCGCCCATGCAACACTCGCCGACCTCCCTGCCGATGCCGGCGCCGACGAAGAGGCGCAAGTACCGAGCCTGCGCGAGTTGGCCGCCCTGCCCGGCTCCGTCGGTGCGGACGCGCGCGCGCGCATCGAGCAGCTGCAGGCGCTGGCGCATCGTGCCGGGCAGTTCTCGCTGATGGAGTACGGGTTCCTGTTCTACCGCACTCGGAACCTGCTCTCGATCGGCTACAACGTCGACGACCATCGCCTCGACAACAGCTTCTACGACCTGCTGGCTTCCGAAGCGCGGCTGTGCGCCTTCGTCGCCATCGCCCAGGGCCAGTTGTCGCAGGAAAGCTGGTTCGCGCTCGGGCGGATGCTCACCGAGGTCAACGGCACGCCGACGCTGTTGTCATGGAGTGGCTCGATGTTCGAGTACCTCATGCCGCAGCTGGTGATGCCCAGCTATCCGGATACGCTGCTCGATCAGACCGCGCGACATGCGGTCGAGGCGCAGATCGTCTACGGCCGTAGCTTGAACCTGCCGTGGGGTGTGTCCGAGTCCGGCTACAACGCTGTCGATGCCCGCCTGAACTACCAGTACCGTGCGTTCGGGGTGCCGGGATTGGGTCTCAAACGCGGCCTGGGCCAGGATCGAGTGATCGCGCCCTATGCCAGCATGATGGCGCTGATGGTGGCGCCGGAGGCGGCGTGCCAGAACCTCCAGGCACTCGAAGGTCTCGGGTTCTCCGGGCGCTTTGGCATGTACGAAGCGATCGACTACACCCCCGCCCGGGTACCGCCGGGGCAGGATCACGTGCTGCTGCGTTCGTTCATGGCCCACCACCAGGGCATGGGCCTGCTGTCGCTGGATTACCTGTTGCGCGACCAGCCGATGCAGCGCCGTTTCGTTGCCGATACCGAGTTCCAGGCCACCTTGCTGCTGCTGCAGGAACGCATCCCGCGCATCGGCGTCTTCCATCCGCATGAGGTCGAAGCCCTGGGCGAGCACTCGGCCATGGCCGAGCACGAGACCTCCCTGCGCGTCCTCCGTGATCCGGCGGGCCCGCGCCCGGAAGTGCAGCTGCTTTCCAACGGCCGCTACCACGGCATGCTGACCCATGCCGGCGGCGGCTACAGCCGCCACGGTGACCTGTCGCTCACCCGCTGGCGCGAAGACGGCACCACCGATGCCTGGGGGTCGTTCTGCTACCTGCGCGACGTGGACAGCGGCGAGTTCTGGTCTGCCGCCTACCAGCCCACCTGCGTGGCGCTGGACCATTACGAGGCGATCTTCTCCGACGCCAAGGCAGAGTTCCGCGGTGCCCGCCGCGGCTGCGAGAGCCACCTGCAAGTCGCCATTTCCGCCGAGGATGACATCGAGCTCAGGCGCCTGCGCCTGACCAACCGCGGCCGTCGCCAGCGCACGGTGGAAATCACCACCTATGCCGAAGTGGTGCTGGCGCCCGCAGCGTCGGACGACGCGCATCCGGCCTTCAGCAACCTCTTCGTGCAGAGCGAGATCCTGGCCGCCAAGCAGGCCGTGCTCTGCACGCGTCGGCCACGTTCGCACGATGAGGTGCCACCGTGGATGTTCCATCTGGTCGCGGTGCATGACGCCGAGGTCGTGTCGATCTCCTACGAAACCGACCGTGCGCGCTTCCTGGGCCGTGGCAACACGCCGCGGACGCCGCAGGCGTTGACCACCGATATCGACCTCTCCGGCACGGACGGCTCGGTGCTCGACCCGATCGTGGCCATCCGCGTGCGGGTGGTGCTGGAGCCCGAGCAGACCGTGCAGCTGGACATGGTGTTTGGCATCGGCGCCGACCGCACCGGTTGCGAGGCGATGGTCGACAAGTACCGGGATCGCCGCCTGGCAGACCGCGTCTTCGACCTGTCCTGGACACACAGTCAGGTGGTGCGCCGGCAGATCAACGCCAGCCAGGCCGAGGCCTCGCTGTACGAGCGCCTGGCCAGCCACGTGCTGTATGCCAATCCGCTGCTGCGCGCGGGCGACGCCGTCCTGCAGCAGAACCAGCGCGGACAATCCGGGCTGTGGGGCCATGCCATCTCGGGCGACCTGCCCATCGTCCTGCTCAAGGTCACCGACGCGGAGAACGTGGAACTGGTCAGGCAGCTGGTGCAGGCGCACGCGTATTGGCGCCAGAAGGGACTCAACACCGACCTGGTGATCTGGAACGACAGCAAGGCCGGCTATCGGCAGGAACTGCAGGACCAGATCCTGGGGATGGTGGCCGCCAGTTCGGAGACGGGCCTGCTCGATCGCCCCGGCGGCATTTTCGTGCGGCCGGTGCAGAACATGAGCCACGAGGACCGCGTTCTGCTGCAGGCGGTGGCACGGGTGGTGCTCAGCGACGAGGACGGCACGCTGGCGGCGCAGGTGGGGCGCCAGCCGCTGCCTGTGCGGCGGATTCCGGCGCTGGTGCCGCAGGCGGAGCAGCAGGAACTGGCACTGGCGATGGACGCGACGCCGGGGCTGCCCGTCGTCGCCGACCCGGGGCCCGAACCCGGCCTGCCCCCGGGCGTTGAGCACGACGAAGAGGTGGACGACCCGTGGCCGTTCCTTCCGTACCGCGGCGCCGGCCGATTCGACAACGGCACCGGCAGTTTCAGCGAGGACGGCCGCGAGTACGTTGTGGTCGTGCGCGAAGGCGCCCCGACCCCGGCCCCGTGGGCGAACGTGATCGCGAACGCCCGCCTGGGCACGGTCGTCAGCGAAAGTGCACCGGGCTATACCTGGTTTGAGAATGCACACGAATTCCGCTTGACGCCCTGGCTCAACGATCCGGTGTCCGATACCGGCGGCGAAGCCTTCTACGTGCGCGATGAGGACACCGGCCGTGTCTGGTCGCCGATGCCACTGCCATGCCGGGGCACCGGCGCGTACCGTACCCGCCATGGCTTCGGCTACACGGTCTACGAGCACATCGAAGACGGCATCGCCAGCGAGTTGTGGGTCTTCGTCGATGTCACCGCACCACTGAAGTTCTCTGTCCTGCGCTTGCACAACCTGTCGGGCCGGCCACGGCGGCTGTCGGCCATCGGCTACGTGGAATGGGTCATGGGTGACCTGCGCCCGAAGTCGCGCATGCACGTGGTCACCGAACGCGATCCGCAGACCGGGGCGCTGCTGGCGCGCAACAGCTACAGCACCGAGTTCGGCGGCCGGATGGCCTTCTTCGACACCGATGCCGAGGGCTGCGGCTGGACCTGTGACCGCCTGGAGTTCATCGGCCGCAACGGCGGCCTGCACGCACCGGCGGCGCTGCGTCGCGAGCGTCTGGATGCACGGGCCGGTGCGGGCATGGATCCCTGCGCGGCGATCCAGGTGCCGCTGGAGCTGGCGCCGGGTGACCGCAGTGAAACCACGTTCCGCCTTGGCGCGGGGCGCGACCGAGAGGAAACGCTGGCGTTGGCACGAAGCCGCCAGGGCAACCAGGAAGCCATCGATGCGCTGGACGCCGTGCGCATCCACTGGCGCAACGTCCTGGCCACGGTGCAGGTCCGCACGCCGGACCCGGCGTTCGACGCACTGGCCAATGGCTGGCTGGTCTACCAGACCCTGGGCTGCCGCTACCTGGCACGCAGTGGCTACTATCAATCCGGCGGCGCGTTCGGCTTCCGTGACCAGCTGCAGGACGCGCTCGCCCTCGTACACGCGCGCCCGGACCTGACCCGCGAACACCTGCTGCTCTGCGCGGCACACCAGTTCACCGAAGGCGATGTGATGCACTGGTGGCACCCGCCGCAAGGTCGCGGCGTGCGCACCCGCTGCTCGGACGACTATCTGTGGCTGCCCCAGGGCGCATGCCGCTACCTGGAGGTCACCGGCGACGCCAGCGTGCTGGACGAAGTGGTTGGCTACATCGAGGGTCGCGCGGTGACGCCGGAGGAGGAAGGCTACTACGACATGCCCACCCTTTCGGCACAGCGCGGCACACTCTATGCACACTGCGTCGTCGCGCTGGAACGCGGGTGCCGGTTGCTCGGCGAACGCGGGCTTCCGTTGATGGGGAGCGGCGATTGGAACGATGGCATGAACCGCGTCGGTGACCAGCAGCGCGGTGAAAGTGTGTGGCTCGGGTTCTTCCTGCATGACACGCTTCGCCGGTTCGTCGGGCTGGCCAACGCGCGCGGCGATGCCGCCCGTGCGCAATGGTGCGAAGAACAGGCCGAACGCCTGCGCCAGAACCTGGAACAGCATGCCTGGGACGGCGCGTGGTATCGCCGTGCCTGGTTCGACAACGGCGCCATGTTGGGCTCGTCACAGAATCAGGAGTGCCGCATCGATTCGATCTCCCAGAGCTGGTCGGTGCTGTCAGGCGTTGCTGCGCCTGAGCGTGCCAGCCAAGCACTGGATTCGCTGTACACGCATCTGGTGCGAAAGGACGCCAAGCTGATCCAGCTCCTCGATCCGCCGTTCGACCAGACCACGGAGGACCCCGGCTACATTCGGGGTTACGTACCGGGCGTGCGCGAGAATGGCGGCCAGTACACCCACGCGGCGGTGTGGGCGGCGATGGCATTTGCTCAACAGGGCGATGCCGTGCGTGCCTGGGAGCTGGCCGGCATGATCAACCCCCTGAACCACACGCTGGACGCCGAGGCGGTCCAGACCTACCGCGTCGAACCCTATGTGTTGGCTGCCGATGTCTACGCCGTGTCGCCGCACGTCGGGCGAGGCGGCTGGACGTGGTACACCGGGTCGGCCGGTTGGATGTATCGCCTGCTGGTGGAATCCCTGCTCGGCATCCGTCGCGACGGTGATCGTCTTTCGCTTGAGCCTTGCCTGCCCGATCATTGGCCGTCGTTCGAATTGAGCTACCGCTTTGGGCGCAGCCTGTATGAGTTCGTGGTGACCCGCATTGCGGAAGGTCAGCCTACGCTGCATGTGGATGACGTCCTGCAGCCGGACCTCACCGTCCTGCTCCGCGACGACGGCCATTACTACCGTGTCGCGCTGGATCTGGGTGCACCTCCGGGATGAGCGTTCGTCCCGACATACAGGTGCAGCTTGATGCGCTGGCCGACAAGCTGGACCACTGGGTGGCGCGAGTGCGCCACCCAGCGCAATTCTGGCCGCAGTTTGAACAGCTGACTGGTGAGATTCTCGACCAATGCGCGAACGCGGAGAGGGACCATGCGCGTGCGTCTATACAGGCCATGCTCGAACACCATGCGCTGGAACTCCCATCCTGGCACGAACGAGGCGACACCCTGCCGCCGGGGAAGCCGGGTGCGTGACAACGGATCCCCCGTGCGTGCTCAGGATCAGAAGCTGTACTTCACGTGCGTGTGCAGCCGGTTCAGATCGCCGGCCTCTCCATTCTCCAGGCGGCGCTGGGCGTGACTCAGCTCAGCGCCGAGGTCCAGCTTCGGGAAGGGCGAGTAGATCAGGTTGACGCGCCAGGACTGCGCGCGCTCGGTGACAAGCGCGCCGGTCCATTGCGCATCGTTGTCGAGCCAGGCACCGGAGTAGACGAGGTTGCCGCGCAGCTTGGGTGAGAACGCGTGACGCCACGCCACGAAGCCGCCGTAGCCATCCTGAGAATGCAGCTCCCCTTCGGCGTCCAGCACACTGTCGGCACCGAGTGCGAAGCCCAGGTAGCGACCAATGCCCTGCCCACCGCTGACCATGTAGCGCAGGTCGTCATTGCTGCCGACGTTGAGGCGCCCGGACAGGCTTGCCGCAATCCCGGTGTCGGTACGGCCGTCGTAACGCAGGTTGCGCACCATGGCCGCCACCGTGAAGTGGCCCCAGGCACCGCGCTGCGCCCAGCGGGCGGTGATGTCCGGCACGGTGTCATCGCCACTGTTGAGGCGGGTGCCGTTGCCCCGGTAGGTCGCCACCGTCGTCTGCGGATTCTCCAACGAGAACGACCACGGGCCACGCGTGTAGCGAAGCTGCGCCTGACGGTTGAAGATGGTGCCCTCGGACGGACCGGTGAAGTCCACCGTGTCCGGCAGTGCCGCTACGTCCTGGAAGTTGGACCAGGTCTGGCCAGCCAGCCAGTGGTTCCAACTGACATAGGCATGGCGCGAGGTCAGCGCGTAGGTATTGGTGATCACTTCATTCCCGGCGAAGGCGTTGTTGCCGCCGCCATACATGTCTGCCTCGATATAGGCCTTGAGCGTGTCGCCACCTTCGGTGACAGTGTCCGCGCCCAGCCAGAACCTGGAGAACTGGGCATGCACGTCGGTGTAGCTGGCGCTCTTGCCGTTTCCATCCGCGGCGATCGGGGTAGCGGCCGGGAAGTAGAACAGACGGCCGGCCGAGCCATCGGCAATGGCGCCGTCGCTGGTCCGCGTGGTCATGGCATCGAGTTTAATGAAGCCGCCTGCCGTGAAGCGGGTGCCCGGCATCGCCCCGGGCAGGATCGGCGTTGACGCTTGCGCGAGCGGCGTTGCAACCGCCACCGTCGGGGTGTTCTCGGCCGCTTTGGCATCGCGCTGTTGGTACTGCTGCAACAGCCCTCGCATCTGCTGCATCTCCGCTTCCAGCTCGGCCATACGCGCCTCCAGCGTGGCGGTATCCACGGCCTGCGCCAGCGCCGTGTGCGGCAGTGCGGACAACGCCAGCCACAACGGCACCGAGGCCGCTGTTCTCCTCTTCATTCCAACCATGATTCCCCTCCCAGGGCATAGCGATGCCGGCACGGCCTGGGTGAACAGGCCGTGCGGCGTTGACGAACGGGGTGGAGCGTTCTAGATGAAGCGCATGGCGACGGTACCGATGCCGTCGCCGCGGACCAGGACGTTGTCGCCCGCCTGCACGGCAATCGCCGCGGTGATTGCGCCCGACAGCACGACCGCGCCCGCTTCCAGTGGCTGGCCATGCTCGGACAACATGTTGACCAGCATGGCCACTGCAGCGGCAGGGTCGCCGAGCACGGCCGCACCGGCCCCCACCTCTGCGACCTGGCCGTTCTTCTCCATCACCACCCCCAACGTCTGTAGATCGAGCCTGGCCGGGTCCGTCGGGCGCGAACCCAGGACATAGCGCGACGCCGAAGTGTTGTCTGCGATGACGCTGGGCAGGTCGAACCGGAAGTTTTCGTAGCGCGAGTCGATCAGCTCGATGGCTGGCACCACATAGTCCGTCGCAGTGAGCACATCACTGGCGGTGCACCCTGGGCCTCGCAGTGCATCGCGCATCACGAAAGCGATCTCGGCCTCTACCTTGGGATGGATCAGCACGCTGGTGTCCACTGCCGCGCCATCATCGACGGCGTTATCGCTCCCAAGGAAACCGTAAATGGGCGTGTCCACGCCCATCTGCTGCATCTTCGCATGGGAGGTCAGGCCCATCTTCATGCCCACGATGCGCACTCCCTCAGCCTGCTTCAGCGCACACAGGCGTTGCTGGATCCGATAGGCATCAGCCACATCGAGCCCGGGATAGGTGTCGGTCAGTTTGCCGACGTCACGTACGTCGCGTTCGGCGTCGCGCAGCAGGCGGGCGCAACGATCAAGGGTTTCGTTATCAAGGCTCATGCGGGTTCCTTTACTGCGGTCGCATCACGGCGGCGCAGCATGTCCAGGGCGACGTCGACAATCATGTCTTCCTGGCCGCCGACCATGCGGCGCTTGCCCAGTTCAACCAGGATGTCGACGGTATTGATGCCAAAGCGCTGCGAGGCGGCCTCGGCGTGGCGCAGGAAGCTGGAATAGACGCCGGCATAGCCAAGCGCCAACGTTTCACGGTCCACGCGCACCGGGCGGTCCTGCAGCGGTCGCACGATGTCATCGGCCGCGTCCATCAGGGCGTAAAGGTCGCAGCCATGCGCCCAGCCCAGGCGCTCGGCCGCTGCAATGAACACCTCAAGCGGTGCATTGCCGGCACCGGCACCCATGCCTGCCAGGCTCGCATCGATGCGGATCGCACCGGATTCTGCCGCGACGATGGAGTTGGCCACGCCCAGCGACAGGTTGTGATGAGCATGGATGCCGATCTCGGTATCGGGCCTCAAGGCCTGGCGTAGCGCCTGCACCCGATCACGCACATCATTCATGCCCAGCGCGCCACCGGAATCGACCACGTACACACAGGACGCGCCGTAGCTCTCCATCAGCAGTGCCTGCTCGGCAAGCGCGGCAGGGGCGATCATATGGCTCATCATGAGGAAGCCGACCGCATCCATCCCCAGGGCGTTGGCCGCCTCAAGGTGCTGGCGCGAGATGTCCGCCTCGGTGCAGTGGGTCGCCACACGCACGATCCGCGCGCCCGCAGAATAGGCGTTCTTCAGGTCGTGTACGGTGCCGATGCCGGGCAGCAGCAGCGTGGCGATGCGCGCATGGCTGACCGACTCGGCCGCTGCTTCGATCCATTCCAGGTCGCTGTGCGCGCCGAAGCCGTAGTTGAACGAGGCGCCTTGCAGGCCGTCGCCGTGGGCCACCTCGATGGAGTCCACGCGCGCCTTGTCTAGTGCGCCTGCAATGGTGCGCACCTGCGGGAGGCTGTACTGGTGACGCACCGCATGCGAACCATCGCGCAGGGTGACATCGGAGATGTAGAGTTTGTGTTGGGTCATCGGAGTCTCCTCAGGCGCCTGCCGGCTGGGCCAGCAGCGATTCGGCCATGCGCTCGGCAGTGGCCAGTGCGGCCGAGGTCATGATGTCGAGGTTGCCGGCGTACGCTGGCAGGTAGTGAGCAGCGCCCTCCACTTCCAGGAAGATGGAGGTCTTCAAGCCCGTGGTGGGGCCGATGCCGGGGACGTTGAGCGGTTCGTCGATGACGTCGAACTGGACCTGCTGCTTGAGACGATACCCAGGCACATACGCAGCCACCCTCGCCACCATCTCGCTCACCGCGGCTTCGACCTTCGCCGTATCGACGGCCTCGGACAACACATACACGGTGTCGCGCATCAGCAGCGGCGGATCGGCCGGATTCAGCACGATGATCGCTTTGCCGGCGCGGGCGCCACCGACGCTCTCGATGGCGCGCGAGGTGGTTTCGGTGAACTCATCGATGTTGGCGCGGGTTCCCGGGCCTGCCGACCGGCTGGCAATGGACGCCACGATCTCGGCGTAGTGCACCTTGGCCACCGAGGCGACGGCGGCCACCATTGGGATGGTGGCCTGCCCACCGCAGGTGACCATGTTGACGTTCAGCGCGGCCAGGTTGGCCTCCAGGTTGACCGTGGGCACGCAGTACGGCCCGATGGCCGCAGGGGTCAGGTCGATGACCCGGATCGACGGCCGCGCCTGGCGCAGCAACGCATCATTGCGGACATGCGCCGACGCGGACGTGGCATCGAAAACGATGTCGATGTCGGCAAATACCTCCGATGCGATCAGCCCTTCTACGCCGGTGGCGATGGTCGGGACGCCGAGCCGGGCCGCACGGGCCAGGCCGTCGGAGGCGGGGTCGATGCCCACCAGCGCGCCCATTTCCAGGTGCCTGCCGTTGCGCATTACTTTGATCATCAGATCGGTGCCGATGTTGCCGGGACCGATGATGGCGACTTTCAGGGTCATACCGCACTCCTGTGGGGATACTTGGGGGGATGAAGCGGGATCAGGCAAAGTGCACGTCGGCGCTGCCCAAGGCGCCCATGCGTACGCGCATGTGGTCGCCGCGCTGCACCGGGATGAGTGGCACCAGGGCACCGGAAAGGATCACCTCGCCCGCCTTCAGCGAGGTGCCGAGGCGGCCGAGCGTATTGGCCAGCCACACCACACAGTTGATCGGCGACCCCAGCGCAGCCGCGCCGGCGCCGGTCGCGACGAGCTCACCGTTTTTTTCCACCACCATGCCCAGCGTGCCCAGGTCCAGGCCCTTGGGTGGCACGCGCTGGTCACCCAGGACGAAAGCGGCAGCGGAGGCGTTGTCGGCCACGGTGTCGGTGATGCCGATCTTCCAGTCCCGAATGCGCGAATCGACGATCTCGAAACACACCGAAACCGCCTCGGTAGCCGCGATCACTTCGTGATGGGTAATGCCAGGCCCGCACAGGTCGCGCTTGAGGTGGAAGGCGATCTCGCCCTCCGCGCGGGGTGCGATCAGACCATCAAGCGACAGCGTGCCGCCGTTGCGCACTTCCATGCGGTCGGTGAGGAAGCCAAAATCCGGCTGGTCCACCTTGAGCATGCGCTGCACTGCCGCGCTCGTTGCGCCGATCTTCTTGCCCACCACGCGCTCACCGTCGGCCACGCGCCGGGCGAGCAGGTTGCTGGAGATCGCGTAGGCGTCCTCGATACGCAGCCCGGCAATGCGCTCGCTGAGCGGGTCCAGGGGCGCGCCTTCACGCAGCGCACGGTACAGCTGCGCGGCCTGCTCGCCGATGTCGGCCGGGGTCAGGGCGGCGCTCATGCGGATGCCCCGGTCGGAGAATCGCTCTTGAGTAGATCGCCCACCGCGAAGCGCTGCGGTGGCACTTCATTGACCATCACACGGATGGTCTGCATCGGCGCGCCCAGCTGCTCATGTGCAGCGCGGGCTACCGCGCGGATGAAGGCCTGCACCTTCTGTTCGTCGCGCCCCTGCACCAGGGTTACTTGGATGATTGGCATGTCAGTCTCCAGGGTGAATCAAGTCAGTTCCGCGCCCTTGGTTTCAGGCAGGAACAGCAGCACGATCAGACCGGCCAGCGCGAAGAAGCCGGCGGTAGCGAGCAAGCCGCTGCCCACGCCATGCTGGTTGGCCAGGTAGCCGATCAGCGCCGGTGCGATCGCGGCGATGGCACGGCCGCCGTTGTAGACGAAGCCCTGCGCGGTGGCGCGGATGGACGTCGGGAACATTTCCGCGAAGGTGGGAGCGAACCCGCTGTAGAAGCCAGTGCCGAAATAGGCCACCACGATGCCGAATGCCATCAACAGCCCCGGCGTGTGGATCATCACGAACAACGGCACCGACAGCGCCGAGCCAGCGAAGAAGATCAGGAACGCCTTCTTGCGCCCCAGCCGATCGGCGATGTAACCAAAGGTGACGTAGCCCAGCGCCGCACCCACCTGCATGATCACGATCCACACCGTGGACTTGACCAGGTCCAATCCCGGACCGCCCTCGGCGACCGGCGTGGCCAGGTAAGTCGGGATCCAGGTGAAGAGGCCCCAGTAGCCGCACATGGCTGCCGTGGTGAACGCCAGGCCGATCAGCGTGTTGCGCCGATGGACACTGAACAACGCACCCAATGTCTCAGTGAAGCTCAACCGTCTGGCCTGGTTGACCCAGATCTCCGGCTCCTTGACGTGACGTCGCACGTAGAAGGCCAGCAGTGCCGGCAGCAGGCCGACCGCGAACACCCAGCGCCAGCCGTACATCGGCACCACCACAGCCGCGACGATGGCCGCCGCCGCATAGCCTGCCGCGAACGCGCTCTGGATCCACGCCATCACCTTGCCGCGGTGCTGGGCTGGCCAGGTTTCGCTGACCAGCGCCGAACCGGCCGACCATTCCCCGCCGACACCCAGGCCGACGATGACCCGGAACAGCATCAGCTGGCCAAGCGTGTCGGAGAGCCCGCACAACGCAGTGCCGATCGAGTAACAGATGATGCTGAGGATCATCGACTTGGCGCGCCCCATGCGGTCGGCCAGGAACCCGAACAGCAGCCCGCCGCCGGCGGTCGCCAGCAGGGTGGCGGACATCACCATCCCCGCGTCGGACTTGTCGAACCCCAGGTCGGCACTGACGTGCTTGATGACCATGGCAAACAGCATCAGATCCATGATGTCCAGCGCCCAGCCGAGATAGGCCGACCGGAAGGTGCCCCACTGCTGCTGGGTGGCGCCTTGCCACCAGCGCTTGTTGCCGGCGTCGCCTGATGGCGACGTGGACGTACTACTGGCCATTTGTTCCCCCTCCGGAATTTTTGGCGGTTGTGATGTATCGGCAATCGATACCGAAGGGCGACTATAGACCACATTTTTGAGAAACGGAACATATACGATACACGGGTATCGCTGTACGATACGTCCACACTTCCAAAGGATTACGCCATGTCCGATCTCATCCTGCGCCTCTACGAAGACCGCCTGCCGGCAGGCTGTCCGCCGATCCACCTGCCGGCCCTGCCGCGTGCGGTGTACGTGCGGTCAGGTGGACTGGCCGTCGACGCGCACGACCAGGGGCAGTGGCTCGGCGAAGGCCACGCTTCTGTGGCGCAGGACGAACTCACCCTGATCAATGGCACCGAGGAAACGGTGCTGTGGCGCTGGGAACTCACCGGTGCTGGACAGCCTGGTACCGGCGACCTGCCCTCGGCGCCTGCAGCCACAACCCTCTTGAAACTGGAGGCGCCAGTAACGTTGGATCCGCGTTTCAGCTGGCTCATGCGCTGCGATCGCGTCGAGTTCCCGCCGGCCGGAGTGGCACTTACCCACGTGCATCAAGGACCGGGTATCCGCATTTGCCTGAATGGCGAAATCCGTATCGAGACGCTCGGCGAAACGCATGCCTATCCCGCCGGGGAGGCGTGGTTCGAACTGGGCCACGCACCGGTACTGGCTCCCACCACGGAGCGCGAATCGACAACATTCATCCGCTGCTTCCTGCTTCCTCGTCAGGTCAAAGGCCGCAGTTCCATCCGCTATGTTCATGCCGCCGACGCCGCAGCCAAGAAGGTTCAGCAGTACCGCGTTTTCGCAGAGCGATACATCAACCTGCCATGACCCTGCTTACCGTGAGGTAATCTAGCGCCTGCCTCACGTCCCTCACGTTCGCCAGAAGGTTCCCATGCCCCGTCATACGCCCAGTGCCATCAAGGAAATCAATGCCAGCGAAGGCGTGGACGTCATCGAATCGGGCGCGGCGGAGCTGAGCGCTGAACAAGGGCTTCCCACCGCCATTGTCTCGCTGAAAGTGATCGAGGCACTGGCCGCGGCCCCTGCGGGACTGGGCGTCACGCGTCTTGCTGAAATGCTCGGCATGCCCAAGGCCCGCGTCCACCGCCATTTGAGCATGCTGCGCGAGCACGGCTATGTCGGCCAGGACCCGCGCACGAACCAGTATCGGGTCGGCTGGCAGATGTTCCTGCTGGGGCGTGCCTGCACCAGCCGTTTCGACGTGATGTCGCTGGCCAAGCCGGTGCTTGAGCGCCTGCGCGACCAGGTTGGGCAGACGGTTGTCATTGCCACCTACTCGGACAATGAGGTGGTGGTGATCGACTTCCTGCGCGGAACCGCGCCGGTGGAGATCAGCCTCCGGCCTGGGACGCGGTTCCATCTGAACACCGTCGCCCAGGGCAAGGTGGTACTGGCGTTCGCTCCGCAAGGCGTTAGCCAGCAGTTCCTCGACCAACCACTGCAGTCCTGCACGCCTCGCACGATCACCGACCCGGATCGATTGCGTGCCGAGATCGAGCTGGTGCGCCGCCGAGGCTGGGCCGACGCACCTGAAGAGCTCTATATCGGTGTCAACGCGCTGGCTGCGCCGCTCCTGCAGGCCAACGGGGAGCTGTTCGGAACGGTGGCGATCATCGGCTCGATCCACTACCTGCCCGGAACGCCAGAGCCAGCACACGTCCAGGCGTTGCTGGACGCATCACGGAAAATCTCTGAACTGATGGGACACGACACACGATTACAAGATTGAAAACGCGCCTGGATGAATGCATCACTCCCTCTGAAGCGCGGTTTCAAGCAGGCTGACGTAGGTGTCCAATCGAGTTCGCAACCCGATCAGCATCCAGCCCGCCACGTACAGCACCACCATCATCCAGATGATCAGGCCCGCAACAGGGTTCACGTCGAAGGCGGCGGCCCAATCGCCCCACGTCCAGTCGCGGAACTGTAGATAGAGCGCCACCAGCACCGGGAATATCCCAAGTTGCTGCATGCCACCGAACACCAGCCCCATGCGCTC
Organism: Stenotrophomonas sp. TWI1151; assembly: GCF_039673135.1. Lineage (NCBI taxonomy): Bacteria > Pseudomonadati > Pseudomonadota > Gammaproteobacteria > Lysobacterales > Lysobacteraceae > Stenotrophomonas > Stenotrophomonas sp. TWI1151. The sequence continues at coordinate 362,994 of NZ_JBDJLA010000001.1, read as the reverse complement.
GTTCATGCGCTGACGCAAGCCAGTTGAGAAGCGAAGCATTTCCTCACACTGCGCGCGCGGGAACGTTCGAAGCTCACCCACCAGATATCGCCAGTAGGCGAAATCGAAATCCATGTCCACGGCATGCGTGCGTCGCAACTTGAGCGCCTGGGGGAGCTCACGCTTCGCCATGAGAAGCAGGTGCAGCAGAAAGCCGGCCAGTTCCACACCCAGACAGATGGAAAGCGTCATGGCCGCCGGCGCTTGCGCGATGACACGGGGGCTGAGCGCACCGGCCAGCAGGCCCAGGCCAGCTGCGCCCAAGCCAATCCAGAGCGATGCACGTTCCACGCGGGACGGCTTCGGGTAACGGCTGCGGGCCACGTAGGCAGCGACGTTGTCGTGCAGCCACGAGAAGCTGAGCACTGGCTCAGAACCGGCCGTTTCAGCTGCTGCCGCAGCTTCCGGTACCCCAGCTGCCGTGGCCTCCGCCATCATCTCCATTCCTGATCTGCTCCGCTTCCCCTGCGATGGCCGATCATAGCGCCACCGGCCGGGCAATGGCTCCTCCCCACACTGCCCGGCCATTCGTCACCTACACCGCTTCGGCCTCCATCGCCGCCCCACCCCGCCGCTGCTCCCGTCGACGATGCACCCAGTAGTACAGCGTCGGCAGCACCAGCAAGGTCAGCAACATCGCCGACAACAGCCCGCCAATCACCACCACCGCCAGCGGCTTCTGGGTCTCAGCCCCAATCGCATGCGACGTCGCCATCGGCAGCAGGCCGAACATCGCCAACAGCGCCGTCATCAGCACCGTCCGCAGGCGCTGCAGTGCGCCCTGCACCACGGCGTCGTAGAGCGCCATGCCCTGCTCGCGCAGCTGGCCGAATCGCGTCAACATGATCACGCCGTTGAGTACCGCTTGCCCAAACAAGGCAATGAAGCCGATCGCCGCCGACACCGACAGCGGAATCCCGGTCAGCAGCAACGCCAGGATGCCGCCGATCATCGCCAGCGGAACGTTGGCCAGGATCAGCGCGGCGCTGGTGACGTCCTTGAAGGCATCAAACAGCAGCACGAAGATGATCAGCACCGACAGCGGTACCACCCAGCCCAGGCGGGCCATGGCGCGCTGCTGATTCTCGAACTCGCCGGACCAGTCGATGCGGTAGCCTTCTGGCAATTGGATGGTGGCATCCATCTGCTTGCGCATATCGGCAACGACGCTGCCCATGTCGCGCCCGGCGATGAAGATGCTCACGGCTTTGACGCGCTGGGCGTTCTCACGCGAGATGTTGATCGCACCGCTGGCCATGTTGAAGTCCGCCACATCTCCCAGTGTCACCGTCTGGCCTGAGGCCGTACCCACCGGCACGGTGCGCAGGCGCTGCAGATCGCGGTCGGCATCGGACAGGCGCAGGCTGATCGGGAACTGGCGCTCGCCCTCCCACAGCTGGCCGACCTCGCGGCCGCCGATGGCGGTCTCGATCACGGCATCGATATCCTGCACGTTGAGGCCGTAGCGCGCTGCGCGATCACGATCGATATCGATGCGCAGCTGCGGCAGGCTGCCGTCGCGGTCGATGAAAGCACTCTCCACGCCCTCCACGCCTCTGACCTGCGCCAGGATCGCCTGGGCCTGGCCGGTCAGCACGTCCAGATCTTCGCCGCTGACCTTGATCACCACCTGGCCCTTGATTTGGGAAATGCTTTCCAGGATGTTGTCGCGCACCGGCTGGGAGATCGAGAACTCGGGGCCGGGAATACGCGCTTCCAGCATGCGCTGCATCTGCGCCACCAGCTCGCGCTTGTCGATCTTCCGGGTCCATCCGGATTCGGGCTTGAGCGCCACCAGCGCTTCGATCTGGTTGGCGCCCTTGGCATCGGAGCCATCCTCGGGGCGACCGAGCTTGGCCACCACCGTCGAAACCTCGGGCAACGTCCGCACCAGGTCACGGATGCGCCGGGACTGGGCCTGCGCCTCGGCCAGGCTGGTGCTGGGGTCGAGTGTGGCGGTCAGCCAGATCGAGCCTTCGTCCAGTTCGGGCAGGAATTCCGAGCCCAACCGCGTGCCCAATGCCAGCGTCACCACCAGCATGGCCACTGCCGCAAGCACCACCGCACGGGGCCGCGCCATCGCCCCCTCCAGCCACGGGCGGTACCAGCCGACCAGCCGGTTCATCACCGGGTTCTCGCCCTTCAGCCGCTCGCGCCGCAGCCACCAGAAGCACAGCAGCGGCACCACGGTCAGGGCAAGGATCAGTGCGCCGATCAGCGCCGACGTCACCGAATAGGCCATGGGGGCGAACATCCGGCCTTCCTGGCGCTGCAGGGTGAAGATCGGGATGTGCGCGGCAATGATGATCAGCATCGAGAAGAAGGTCGGCCGCCCCACCTCCGACGCAGCCGACAACACCGTCGCCATGCGCTCGCGCCGGGTGCTGCCGGGCGGCATCTTCGACATGCGCGAGACGATATGCTCGGTCACGATCACCGCACCATCGATGATGATGCCGAAGTCCATCGCGCCCAGTGAGAGCAGATTGGCCGGCACGCCCCACAGGTGCAGGCCGAGGAAGGTCGACAGCAAGGCCAGCGGCATCATCGCTGCCACGATCAACGCCGCACGGGCGTTGTAGAGGAACAGCCACAGCACCAGGAACACCAGCACCGCACCCTCCACCAGGTTGCGGAAGACGGTCTTCAGGGTGGTCGCGACCAGCCAGGAGCGGTCGTAGAACGGTTCAAGCGTGACGCCATCCGGCAGGTGATCGGCCTCGATCTCGGCCACGCGCGCATGCAAGGCATCCAGCACCAGGGACGGGTTCTCGCCCTTGCGCATCAGCACCATGCCGAACACGGCGTCGTCGTTCTCATCCTGGCCAACCAGGCCCTGTCGCGGCAGGCCGGTATCGACGATGCGGGCCAGGTCGCGCACCAGCACGGGGGTGCCTTGCCGCTCTCCCACGACAACGGTGCCGATGTCGGCCGGCGAACGCATCAGCCCAACCCCGCGGATCAGATACTGCTGCTGCCCACGCTCCACATAGCCGCCGCCGGCGTTCGCACTGCCCCGCTCCAGCGCCTCGGCAAATTCCTCCAGGCTGATCCCGCGGTCACGCAGCTTGCCCAGGTCCGGCTCCACCTGGAAGGTCCGCGCATAGCCGCCAAAACTGACCACGTCGGCCACGCCCGGCACGGTACGCAGGCGCCGCTCCATGACCCATTCCTGCACGGTGCGCAGCTCGGTGGAGCTCATGTGTGGTGCGTGGAGGACATAGCGGTAGATTTCGCCCACCGCCGAACTCATCGCCTCCATCTCCGGCTGCACGCCGTCGGGCAGATCCACGCCCTGCAGGCGCTCCATCACCTGGGCGCGCGCGAAATAGTCGTCGGCACCGTCGTCGAAGGTCAGGATGATCATCGACAGCCCGAACTGGGTGTGCGAGAACACGCGCACCGAGTGCGGGATGCCGGACAGCGCCACCTCCAGCGGCATCGTGACTTCGCGCTCAACCTCTTCGGCCGCGCGCCCCGGGTGCAGCGTCACCACGGTGACCTGGGTATCGGAGACGTCCGGGAAGGCTTCTACCGGCAACTCGCGGAACGCGGCGAACGAGGCGCCGATGAAGATCAGCAGCGCCAGCATCACCATCAACGGCTGACGCAGGCAGTACGCAATCAGACGATCGATCATGGGGCAGCCTTGGCGGCCGCCGCACCACCGGCGGGTGCGTCAGCGCTGCCAACGTTCTGGTCGAGCACCTGCTGCAGCAGCAGACCACCGTCCACGACCACGCGCGCGCCAGCGGCCAGCCCCTGGCCCACCCACAAGCGCCCTTGGCCCAACTCCTCGGCCTGCACGGATCGCCGCGCGAACCGGCCCTTGCCCTCGTCGACGAACACCACCTGCTCGCGCCCGAGCAGCAGCACCGCCCCCTCCGGCAGCGATACGCCCCCGTCCATCGGCACCGTGATCGCAGCCCGTACGTACTGACCCGCTTTGAAGCGTCGCTCACGGTTGTCCAGCTCGGCACGCGCCTGCACCACGTGGCGCTCGGTGTCGATGTAGTCATCCACATGGCCGAGTACGGCGTGCGCTGCCTCGCCTTGGCCGGGCGTGAGGCTCACGGCCATCCCGGGCTTGAGGCGACCCGCAAGCGCCTCGGGAACATCGACGATCAACCATAGGCGGTCCGGATCGCTCACCACCGCCAACGGCAGCTCGGCATCCGGCGACACGTTCATGCCCGGGCTCATCCGGCGCTCGACCAGGATGCCGTCGATGGGCGAACGCAGCGGCATGCGCTGGTCGATGCTGCGGCTGCTGCCGAAACCGCGGGTCAGCGCCCGCAGGCGGGCATGCTCGGCCTCGTTGGCCGCCAGTGCGGATTCGGCTTCGTCCAGTTCGCGCCCCGAGGCGACGCCGGCCTCATGCAGTTCGCGGACGCGGGCCAGTTCGTTGCGTGCCTGGCGAAGCTCGGCGGCGCCACGGGCGCCCTCGGCCTGCACCTGCCCGAACTCAGGCGAGGTCACCCACGCCAGCACCTGACCCGCCTTGATCTTCTCGCCGGGCGCCGCCTCGATACGCGCCACCTGGCCCGGCAGCGGTGAGCGCAGCTGGCTGGAACGCGTGTCATCCCAGGTGATGCGCGCCGGCAGCTGCAGGACCGAGGCCGAGCCATCGGTCACGGCTTCGCTTCGCAACACCTTCAGTTGCGGGCTGTCGGCAGCGAAGCGGATGGTGGCGCCGTCGACCGTCGGGGCCGGCACGGCCACAGGTCCGGCATCGCGCGCGCAGCCACCGGCCAGCACGGCGGCCACGAGCAACGAAAGCAGCCGGGCCGAGCCGGCGGTGCGGGAATACATCATCGGGGGTGTCCTTCGGAAGCAGTAACGGCGGCATTCCAGCGCGCCAGGGCGGAGGCATGCGCCAACCGCGCATCGATCAGATCGGATTCGAACTCGCGCCAGCTGCGCCTTGCATCCAGCAGATCCGTCAACGTGGCGGCACCTCGGCGATAGGCCAGTTCCAGGCCGTCCAGGCTCTGCCTTGCCGCCGGTCCCTGCAGCTGTTCGTACTCGGTGCGGCGCTGTGCGGCGGCGGCCAGTGCGTGCTGCAACTGATCCAGTTCGGCGGTCGCTGCGCGCCGCAACTGCTGCCGTTCCAGGACAGCGGCGTCGTAGTCCGCCTCCGCTCGCTGCTGCTCGCCCCGCCAGCGCTTGGCACCGCCCAGCGGCACGCTCATCGAGACGCCCCAGGTCACCCCGCCGATATCGGCTGGCTCGCGCTCGGCTTCGAGGCCGAACTGCACATCACGCCGGCGTTCACTGCGGGCCAGTGCACGTGCTGCGTCCGCCGCGATCACCCGCGCCTCGGCGGCACGCAGATCAACGCGCTCCTCCAACGCGGTCGGTGCGGGTGTTGCGGTCGCGCTCGCGCGCGGCCACGCATCGTCGGCGCTGAGCGCAGCATCGATGTCGTTGCCCAACAGCAGCGCAAGCACATGGCGTGCCTCGCGAAGACGACGCTCGGTCTCACGGGCGGCATCGGCCACCTTGAGGTCATCCACCGCCAACCGTGCGCGCTCGATCGGGGCCAGGGCGCCGGTCGCCACCTGCTTGTCCGCTGCAGCCAGGCTCTCCGCCGACGCACGCCGGTCCTCCGCCGCGATGCGTTGCAGTTCCTGCGCAGCCTTCAACCCGAAGTACGCCTCGGTGAGCGCCACCTGCTGTTGGCGTCGCCCGTCGAGCAGGCTGAGGTTGGCCGCCTCGACCAAGGCGTCGGCCTGACGCATGCGCCAACCGCGCTTGCCACCACGCTCCCAGGTCCAACCCAGGCCGAGGGTGGAATCCACGCGCTTGTCTTTCCATCGGCCCGGGCCGATGCCCTCCTGCCGGCTGATCTTGGAGGTGCCCACGCTCAGCTCCGGGCTGGGGCGTCGCGATGCACTCACGGCATCGCCCTGCGTGCCGCGCAGCGCGATCGCTGCCGCGAGCAGATCCGGGTTATGCGCTGCCATGGCCTGTTCCGCCTGGGCCAGCGTCAGTGCCGAAGCGGTGCCCGGCGCAATCAGAAGTGCGGCCATCAGGGCGGCACAGCGGGTGGTGGTATTCATTGCCGACACGGTAAGGTGCAGCGCTTTCGTCAAACTTTCCCGAACCTTGCGTCAACCTTGCAATGCGCATTCTGCTGATTGAAGACGATGCCGCGCTGGCCGATGGCCTGGTGCGCGCACTCACCCGTGCCGGTCATGCCTGCGATCATCTCGCCCGTGGCCTGGCCGCGCCGTCGGCGCTGGCCAGCGTCAGCTACGACCTGGTGGTGCTGGATCTTTCCCTGCCCGACATCGATGGATTGGATCTGCTGGCTCGGTTACGGCAGGAGGGCTTTTCCGTCCCCGTACTGATTCTCACCGCACGCGATGGCGTGGAGGACCGTATCCGCGGGTTGGATAGTGGCGGCGATGACTACCTCGCCAAGCCCTTCGCCCTCGGCGAACTCGAAGCGCGCCTGCGTGCGCTCGCCCGTCGCCAGTCCACGGCCCCTGCCCTGCGCCAGCTGGGCGCCCTGCGCCTGGATACCGGCACCCGCGAACTGCGTGTTGGCGATCAACCGCTGGAACTTACTGCACGCGAGCTGGCCCTGATGGAGATCCTGCTGCAGCAGCCGGGGCGCATCGTGGCCAAGCAGCGCCTGTTCGATGCGGTCTACAGCTGGGATCACGAGGCCAGCCTGTCGGTGATCGAAGTCCACATCAGCCGCCTGCGCCGCAAGCTGCAACTGGCCGATGCCAAAGTCGGCATCCGTATGCTCCGTGGTCTTGGCTACCGCCTGGAGGCCAGTGATGGCTGAGGCGCCGTACAGCCTGCGCGGCGTCCTGCTGCGGCGCCTGTGGCTGCCACTGCTGGTGCTGCTGCTGGCCAGTGCGGTCGGCTCGTTCGTGTTGGCGCGGCACTACGCCGAACAGGTGTACGACCGCTGGCTGCTGGATTCGGCGATGTCGCTGGCACAGTTGATCGAGGTGCGCGGCGAGACCGTCCACATGGAGATTTCCCCCGCCGTCTCGCGCATGTTCACCTGGGACACGGTGGATCGGATATATGGCGACGTGACCCGCGCCGATGGCACGCGACTCTACGGTACCGGCGCGCTGCCGAGGGCCACCGCCGTGCTGGCCGAGGACGCCGATGACAGCCCGGCGCGCAGCTACTATGACGCGGTGATCGATGGCCGCGACGTGCGCGTCGTGCAGGTCGCGATGACCCCGCCGGGTTCGGCCACCCCGATTGTGATCCGCGTGGCCGAGACCCGCACCAAACGCCTTCGATTGGAACATCGCCTGCTGCTGGCGAGCATTCCGCTGCAGGGTACGATCCTGCTGCTTGCCGCGTGGCTGGCCTGGTCAGGTACCGGCGCCGCAGCGCGGCATACCAACGGTGCCGCACGGCGGTTGGCCAGTGCTCCGCTTGATGCGTTGATGCCGCTGGACCCACAGGACGCCGCGCCGCGTGAGCTGTGGCCCGCCGTGGACGCCTTCAACCAGCTCGTGAGCCGGCTTTCGGCGATGCAGGATGCCCAGCAGCGCTTCATCAGCAACGCGGCACACCAGTTGCGCACGCCGCTGGCCGGGCTGCAGATCGAGCTGGAGAGCGCGCTGCGCGAACAGGATCCGGCCGCACAGCGGGACGCACTGGCAGGCCTGCTGCGGGGGCTGACGCGCCTGCGCCACCTCACCCATCAACTGCTCATCTTGAGCCGTTCCGAGGACAGCGCCGGCGCGATGCTGGCGATGCGGCCGGTGGACATTGCCGAGCTGGCGCGCGAAGCACTGGAGCGCCTCATGGATGGCGCCGTGATCGCAGGCGTCGACCTGGGGTACGAAGGGCCGGATGCCGGTGTGATGCTGATCGGAGAACCGCAGTTGTTGCGCGAAGCGATCAGCAACCTGGTCGACAACGCGATGCGTTACGGCGCGCTTGAAGGCGTGATCACGGTGAGCGTGGAAACGATCCAGGGCGAGATCCGTATCAGCGTCAATGACAACGGCCCCGGCATCGATCCCACGCTGCGCGGCCGCGTCACCGAACGCTTCTGGCGGGGGGACGCCAGCGGCGATGGTTGCGGGCTGGGCCTGGCGATCGTCGCCGAGATCGCCGGCAGGCACGGCGCCACGCTGTCCATCGGCACGTCGCCACTGGGCGGCGCCAAGGTCATGCTCGCCTTCCCTGAGCAACGCGGGTGACCGCCTTCACGGCACCCAGTACACCGCCGTGAGTGCGTCGGCCAGCCGTGTCGCGGCCTCCTGCTGCGTAAACGGCGGCGTGCGTGGCGGATCGTAGACCTCCGGGCGCGTGCCAGCCACGACCAGGTCGATCGCATAGCAGCTGCCGTGGTGAACCGCACGATAGCTCTCGGCCGACACGTAGTGGCTCATCGCCGCATCGCCCACGGTGAAGTGCGTGAACGGGACGCCGCCGATATCCACCGGTGCCGAGGCGGCAGGACCGCTCGCTTCTGCTGGCGTATCCAGGCAGGTGCGGACCGATGCGGCGTTGTCGCTGCGTCCGATCCGCAACTCCCCGGCAGTGACCCGATCCGAGCCTTCCAGCACCAGCGCCACCAAGGGCATGCCCACGCTGTCCGGCGGCGCGAACAGCTTCCAGGTCGGGGACGCCAGGTAATCGCGCTGGAAATCGCGGGCGACCCGGGTACCGACGACCGGGCCAACCGCTATGCCGGGCGCCGCGTCCTGATACACCGGTGACGGGCGCCCGGCCGTGGCCGCGGCGGGACCCGGATCAGCGGCCTTCGCCGCCCCCGGGTCCGCACCGCTGGGCTGCACCACGGCTGTGGCACCGCCTTCGCCCTGCGGCGAACAGGCACACAGCAGGGCCGTCAAACCGACCGCCATCCACCCTGCGTTGTTCCGGATCTGCTTTTGCATAAGGGGCTCCCCTGACAATGGCCCCAGACTGCCTCGCGATCCGTGAACGTCATGCCATACCGCCGCTCGCGAGGCACCGCTCAGTAGTCATAGCTCACGCTGACCCGCAGCGATCGCGGCGCCTGCCGGATGGTCGCTGCGCCATACAGCGGATCGGGCTGGCCCGGATCCAGCTCGGAGTACGGCGACTTCCACAGCGCCACCTGACTGTTGAACACGTTGAAGACATCCAGATTGAAGCCCAGCCGCCCCTCGGCCACCGCGGGGCGGTAGGACACCCCCAGGTCCAGCTGCTTCAGCCACGGCAGGCGCCCCTGGCTGCCCGGAGGCGCCGGCTGCCCGTTGTAGAAGTGATACGCGATGCCATAGCCGGAAGGGTCTTCGAAGTCCGGCCCATACGAGCCCAGCGCACTGAACGGCGAGCCGGAGAGCACCTTGAGATTGGCCGAGAGCAGCCACTCCGGCGCCAGCTGGTAATAGCCGTGCAGCTTGAACTGATGGGTGTGATCGTTGCTCTGCGGTCCGTTGGTGTGCTCCATCAGCTGGGCGTAATCCCACGCCTGGGTAGTGGATACGGCGGTCTGGCCGATGCCGGAGAGCAGCTGCCCTTCGGTGGTGCCGTAGCTGCGCGACCAGGTGTAGTCGCCCCGGGCATACCAGCGGCCATCAAACGGATGCTCCAGCGAGAGGTTCACGGCGTAGTAGTTACGCTTGAACTGCGGGAAGCCCATTTCCGCGTTGCTCAGCGGGACGGTCACGTAATTGCCGCCGGTGTCGACCAGATTGAAGGTGTTGGCGCGCCCGGGGTTGATCAGCCAGCAGCTGACCGGGTTGCTGTCCTTGGTCACGTTGTAGCCCAGGCTGCTGGCCTTGCCGAGCACCGCATCGATATCGCAGTAGTCGTCCACGCCGCTGCGCAGCACGCGGTAGGTCGCCTTGGCCCCGTACACCCAGTTCTGGCCCAGTGCCTTGCTGAAGCCGAGGATGAACTCGTCCTGGTAGGACGGCTCGATGCCGGAGGTGGCCACCGTCTTCGCATCCGGCAGCAGGCCATAGTTGTTGTTGGCCGACACCGCGCCGGAGAACTGGGTGAGGTCGGTCGGGTAGCCGTTGCTGTCGATGCCGCCGTAGGTGTAGTACGTCGAGGTGGCAAGCGTCGCACCCGCCGCATTGAAGGCCGGGTTCAGCGGCAGTGCGAGGTAGTAGCGCCCCACGTTGCCGAACACCTTGAACCGCCCATCGCCATCGACGTCCCAGCTGAAGCCAAGACGTGGCGCCCACTGACCGCTGGTCTGCTTGATGTAGGCATCGCCATCGCGGTTGAAGTTGGTGAACTGATCCAGGCGCAGGCCGAGGTTGAGCAGCAGGCGATCGGTCACCTGCCAGTTGTCTTCGATGTACTGCGCCCGCTGCGACGCACGCACCGAGGCCAGCGCACTGTAGATGTACTGCCGCACGTAGTAGCCGTCTTCGCCATTGCGGATGCCGCCGGTGGCCGGCACGCCCAGGCCGGTGTTGATCGGCACGTTCGGGTTGGACTGCCCGTAGATCCAGTAGTAGCCATCGGCCGAGGCGACCGAGCCACGGTTCAAGGCACGGGCGTTCTGGTTGTCGATGCCGACGGTGATGCTGTGGTCGCCCCACACGTAGTTGGCATCCAGCCGCAGGTTGTTGCTGCGGTTGCCCCGGTCCGGGTTGACCAGCAGCGAGGTGGTCTGCGCATTGGTGATCGGCACACCACCGGTCAGGGCCGGGTTCTGCAGCGTGGGGCTGTTGATGTACGTCAGGCTGCCGTCGTAGGCCGGGTTGCCGATGTAGTCATCCGTGCGCATTTCGCCGTACTGCGCGCTGACAGTGAGCCGATCGGTGAGGTACCCGGTGTACTTGGCCGTCCACAGGTCGCCACCGGTCTTGGTGGTGTCTTCCTTGCCGCGCTGGGCGCCACGGGTGAGCGTGTCGTAGTCGTAGGCGAAGATGTCGCCCCGGAAGACGTTGCGACTGGAGGCGCCGGTCAGTTCGAGCAGGTGGTTGTCGGTGATGTTCCAATCCACCTTGGCGTACCAGCGCGGGCGCTCGTACTCGTAATTGGAATACGCATTGGTGGCCTCGACATTCTTGACGTCGGTGCCCTCGCGGCGCTCCAGCTCGTAGGAGCCAAAGAAGAACAGCCGGTCTTCGATCAGCGGGCCCCCAGCGTAGATGCTCTGCGTGCTGACCCACTCGCGGTCCTTGCTCTCCGGCGCATACAGCGCACCGTCACCCGGATACCGCACGTCATCTTTGTCCGAACGCGCTGACGCCGGTTCCCAGGTCGCCTGGCCACCGAAGTGCCACGCATTGGTGCCGCGCTTGCCGACCGCATTGATCACGCCGCCATCGGACCGGCCGTACTTGGCGCTGTAGCCGCCGGTATAGATTTCCTGCTGGTCGATGCTGCCGTAGGGCAATGTCAGGCCGCCCAGGCCGCGCAGTGGGTCGGTGCTGTTGAAGCCGTTGATGTAGTACGCGTTCTCTGCGGCAGACGAACCGCCGAAGCTCACCAGCTGGGCGCCGGTCGGGCCGGCATACGTGCCGTTGCCGCTGTTGCCGATCACGCCGGGCGCGAGCTGGGCAATGGCCTCGGCCGAGCGGCCCAGCGGCAGCCGTTGCAGCTGCTCAGCCGTGATCACGGTGCGCGAATCCACGCTGCTGACATCGATGGCCGCCGCGGCGCGGTCGGCGCTGACCTGGACGCCATCCAGCCGGGTGACCTCGGCGAAGGAGACCTCGGTGCTGGTGCCGACGGTGAGCGCGACGTTCTGCCGGGTCTGCAGCACGTTGCCGTCGGCATCACGCGCCTCCACCGAGTAACGACCGAGCGGCAGCTGGGGGATGGTGTAACGACCGCGCGCGTCCACCGTCACTTCACGGGTAAGACCGGTGTCGCTGCGAACGAACATGCGCTGCGCCGATGGAGGCGCCTGACCGGCGATCGCGCCGGTGGTGGACTGTGCATGTACCAAGGGAGATGCGGTGGCGAGCAACACCGCCACTGCCAGCAGGTGCGGGCGCAGGGAAGAACGAGCTATTGTCATCGTGGGGCAATCGGTAGTGGGGGAAACGATTTCATTAATCCCGCTCCTGCCCCAATGCAGAAATGCGCAGGCGTTATGTCGTGTTCGCCGATGGCGATATCGCGTGCGACCAAACCATGACATTCGTCACCGCGCGAGCGGCATGGCAACGCTACGCAGGCGAAGCGCGCAGGCTGGCTGCACGCGCCTTATCACGGCAAGGCCTGCCGTCATGAGCAATCCGAATCAAGGGGATGCGGCCGGAGCTGCCCACGCTTCCTACAATCAGGCACGCCTCCTGCCCTGCCTCCCCTTCTGGATTCCTCAATGCGCCTTGCTCTGTCCCTTGGTCTGCTGGGTGTGGTCACCCTGCTACCTGCCTGCACCCCTGCCCCCTCCCCCGCTGCCACCGCCACGCCTGCTGCGACCGGGCAGGCGCCTGCGGAAATTGCCTGGCGCCACGGCGACGTGGACGACGCCTTCGCCGAGGCGCGCGACAGCGGCAAACCGGTGCTGCTGTACTGGGGCGCGGTGTGGTGCCCGCCCTGCAACCAGCTCAAGGCCACGCTGTTCAAGGATCCGGCCTTCATCGCGCTGACCCGGCAGTACGTGCCCGTCTATCTGGATGGCGACGAAGAAGGCGCGCAGGCCTGGGGCGAGCGCTTCGGCGTGCGCGGCTACCCGACGCTGATCGTGCTCGACCCCGAGCGCAACGAGCTCACCCGCCTGGCCGGTGGCAACGACAGTGAAGCGCTGACCCGCGCACTCACCCTGGCCGCCGGCCGCCGCACGGCCGTCAGCGAGGTGCTGCAGCACGCCCTGAGCACACCCGGGGACGTCAGCGCCGACGACTGGCGCGTGCTCGGCGATTACGGCTGGGAAGTGGATGTCAATCGCCTCGCCGGTGAACGTGATGCAGCGTCATTGCTACAGCAACTGGCCACGGCGGCGCCCGAGCCTGCGCTGCAGCGGCGGTTCGCGTTACTGGCGCTCGGCGCCGGCAAGCCGGACAAGACACCCACACCGGCGCAACGCACCCGCACCCGCACCCTGCTCGATGCCGTTCTTGCAGCACCCGCGGAGGTCCGGGCCAATCGTGACCTGCTGGGCTACCAAGGCCCTGCCCTGGTGGCGCTGGCCAGTGCCACGCCGGAACAGGCGCAGCAGCTGGGAGTGCAGCTGCTCAAGGCGCTGGATGCCGCCGACCACGCACTCGGCGACAAGGCCGATGCGCGGCTGGGCACGGTGATCACCGAACTCGCCCTGCAGCGCGAGCAGCACCCCGACCAGGCCATTCCGGCCGCGCTGAAGACAAAGGCGGCGCAACGCGTCGCCGCCGCCGATGCGGCCGCGACCACGCTGCACGAGCGCCAAGCGACGATCAGCACCGCGGTGTACGTGCTGCGCCAGATCGACGACGACGCTGCGGCAGAGAAACTGCTGCTCGCCGAGCTTGATCGGAGTGAGACGCCGTACTACTACATGCCTGAATTGGCCGACCTTGCCGAAGAACGCGGCGACAAGGCTTCGGCCATCGCCTGGCTGCATAAGGCCTACCAGGGCGCACAGGGGCCGGCCACCCGCGTGCAGTGGGGCGTGCTGTACGTGGAGGGCCTGCTGCGCCTGAGCCCGGATGATGCGGCGGCGATCGAGACCGCCACGGGCGAGGTGATCGCCGATCTCGCCGTGCAGCCGGCCGGCTACCACCAGCGCACCCGCCAGCGCTTCGAACGGCTCGGTACCGCATTGCAGGCGTGGAGCCGCGAGCATCACGGCGCGGAGAGCCTCACCCGGCTGCAGGCGCGGATGACCGCAACGTGCGCAAAGGCGGCCACCTCGGACGACGGAAGCGTGGGCTGCGAGGGGTGGCTGAAAAGCTGATGCGGGGCGTCGCCTAACCCTTGAGGCGCTCCTCCAGCGCATGCAGTCGCTGCAGATAGGGTGCGCCGGGCACCAGCTCTGCCTCCAGCAGTGGCTTGGCCTGCGCGATCTGCCGGCGCGCAGCCTCCCGCTCGCCGTTGGCCTGCAGCGCCTCGGCCAGCGGTACGCGGTAGCGTGCCACGGACGGCGCTTCTGCCCCGAACAACGCAACATTGCCCTCCAGCACCGCGCGCCAGCGCGTCGCCGCCAAGGCGGCCTGCCCGGCACGCAGCGCCGCTTCGGCCTGCATCTGCTGGTAGCGCAGCTGCAACGGCGGCGACATCGACGGTACGATCGGCGCCATCGCCAGCAGCGCCTGCTCTGCCTGCGCCGATTGCCCGCGGTGGATCAGCCACTCGATCTCGCCCAGGTGCGAAATGCGCAGATCCGGCGCGTCGGCCGGGCTGATCCGCTGCCAGATCGGCAACACGCGCTGGATCAGCGGGCTGGCCTGGTCGGCACGACCGCTGCGCATCAGCAGCCGCGCCAGGTTCATCTCTGCCCGCAGGCTGGAAGGCTTGTCCGGCCCCAGGACCTGGCGGCGGATCGCCAGCGAGCGCCGGTACAGCTGCTCCGCCTTGCCCATATCGCCGCGGGCTTCTTCCAGGTTGGCGTAGTTGTTGAGGTTGATCGCGTGGTCGATGCTGTCTTCGCCACTGGTGAGCGCACTGATGCGCAGACAGGTATCAAAGCCCTCCGCACTCTCCGTGTAACGACCGAGATCCATGTGCAGCAAGGCCAACTCGCAGTACGCCAGGGCCGTGCGGGAACTGTCCTGTCCATACAGCTGCAGGCTGAGATCGCGCGACTGCAGCAGCAGCGGTGCAGCCTCGTTCGGCTTGCCGCCTTCCTGCAGGGTCATGGCCAGTGCGTGCAGTCCGTGCTGGTAATCGGCACTGGTCTCACTGCGGCGCCGTTTGATCTCCAGCGAGTCGCGCAGCAGCTGCTCGGACTTGTCCAGCTCACCGCGGTTGCGGTACATCAGCCCCATGTTCTGCATCACCGTGGCGGTGCCGCCTTCCGTGCCCGGCTCGCGGACGGTGCTGCGCATTGCCAGCGACTGCTGGAACGCCGCCTCGCTCTCGGGATAGCGCTCCAGCTGGCTGTAGGCCAGGCCCAGCGAGTTCAGCACATGTGCGCGGGTGCGTGCATCGTCTTCGCGATCAAGCAGCTGCAGCGCACGTTCGGCGTACTTCAGGCCTTCTTCGCCCCGCTTGCCGTTGCTCATCTCCACCGACAGATCGCTGTAGGTCTGCGCCGCCAGGCGCGCGCGATCGACCGACGGCGATGCCAGGCCTTCAGCCGCGCTTCGCAGCAGCGTCTCGGCCTGCTTGGGCAGGCCGATGTTCTGGTACGCGCGCCCCAGCACGCTCTGCAGGCGCGCCCGCAACGCCGGCGAATCGGCCAGCTCCGCATCGACCTGCGCCGCGCTGGCATCGAGCACTGCGCGTGCACTGACATCTTCGGTGCCGCGTGCACCGCGCTCGCGCGGATCGGCGGCATCGAAGGCGGCGACCAGGAACTCGCTGACCTGCTCGGCGATCGCCGCTTCTTCCTGAGCGCGCGCACTGGATTCGCTCAATCGCCAGACGAAGCCGCCCGCCATGGCCGTCACCGCGACGGCCACGCCGGCCGCCTGCCAGTGCCGACGCAGCCACCGGTGCGTGCGGTAGCCCGCTCGCCCGCCTCGCGCCCGCACCGGGTGATGCGTCCGCCAGCGCTCGATGTCATCCGCCAGCGCCTCCACCGAGCCATAGCGCTGGGCCGGGTCACGTGCGCTGGCCTTGGCCGCGATCGCATCGAGGTCCCCCTCCAGGTGCTTTCGCCACGCGCACGATGGCCGCGCCCAGCGGCTTGGCAACGGAACCGCGGCACCTGCCGGCTGCCCATCATGGCCAAGCCGGCGATCGGCCAGCATCTCGACCAGGATCACACCGAGGCTGTACACGTCGGTGGTGACACCCACCGGCTCGCCCGCAATCAGTTCAGGGCTGGCGTAGACCGGCGTGTAGAAACGGTCGGCGCGGGACTCGGCTGCGCTGTCCAGCCAGCGTGCGATGCCGAAATCCAGCAGCACCGGCTCGTTGTCCGCGCGCACCAGGATATTGCTGGGCTTGAGATCGCAGTGCACGACCAGGCGTGCGTGCGCGGCCTGCACCGTACGGCAGATCCGAACGAACAGCTGCAGGCGCTGGAAAAGATCGAGCGGACGGTCACAGCAGGCGCGGTCCAGTGGCTCGCCGTCCACGTACTCCATCACCAGATAGGGTTGGCCGGAAGGGGTGCTGCCACCGTCGTACAACCGGGCGATGTTGGGGTGCTCCAGCCCGGCCAGCATCTGCCGCTCGGCGGCCAGGCGCTGGCTGATCTCGGTCGTCGCCACGCCGCGAAGCAACTTGATCGCCACCCGTAGCTGGTAGGTCTCGTCAGCGCGCTCGGCGAGGAACACCGCTCCCATGCCGCCACTGGCCACGCGCCGGGTGAGCCGCCACGGACCGATCCGTTCACCCACCTGCACATCCGGCTCGGCAAGCTGGACAATCAACTCGCGCAGGGGGCGCTGCGCGCTGTCCAGCGCCATGGTCTGCGCTTCCAGCAGCTCGATCACCTCATCCAGCAGGGCCGGATCGTTGGTCATCCGCCCCAGCTCGGTGCGCCACGCGGTCGGCGGCAGTTCGCACGCCGCATCGAACATCGTGCGCAGCTGCTGCCAGCGGTCATCGGTCATTGCCCCATCCCCCTGTCACGATAACGCCCCCGATCAGGCCAGGCGCTGATTGAGCCAAGCCTTCGCAAAGCGCAGATCGCGGTCGACCGTCGGCACCGACACCTCCAGCACGACCGCGATTTCCTGGCGGTCCATCCCGCCGAAATACATGTATTCCACCGCACGTGCGGCGCGCTCATCGTGCCCGGCGAGCTGGTTCAACGCCTGGTGCAGCGCCAGGACCTCGTAGTCGCAGGTCGGCGCATAGGGCACGTCCTGATCAGCATGCGACAAGGTCAGGTTCCACGCCCCGGCCCCGCGCTTGGCTGCCGCGCCACTGCGCGCAAAATCCACCAGCACCGCGCGCATCTTCAAGGCCGCCAGCGCGAGGAAGTGCGCGCGATCCACGAACTCCACGTCCGAGCCCATCACCCGCGACAGCGCTTCATGCATCAACGCGGTCGGCCGCAGGGTCACGTCGGCATGGCGCTGGCCGATACGGGCTGCTGCCATCTCGCGCAGCGCGGGATAGATCAGATCAAACAGATGCGCCTGCGCCTGCGGATCCCCGCGCCGCCACCGGTGCAGCCACTGCGTGACATCGCCACTCATCATCCCCGCTCCCAAGACGCCAGCCTCTCCGGCCAGACGCCCCCGTCCCTGATGGCCGATGATAGCGCACGGGCGCCTTGGCACCAGCGCGCCGGGGGGGGCGGGAACGGGGGGGGGCGATCAGGCGCGCGGATGGGCCAGGGCGAAGTCCAGGCCAGCGCATACCGCCGCGACCTGCGCATCGTTGCATTCCTGCGGCGAGGTCCGCGGGCTGTCCGGGTACACCTCGGTGGTGGTGGCGTACAGCGCGTCGGTGAACCCGGCGCAGGCGCCGATCGAACGCGATTCGCCCCAGACCACGCCCGGTGACTGCAGCGGCATGCCGATCAGCTCGCCATTGGCGTCGGCAGGGGCGATGTGCGTGATCTTCTCCACCGCGGCGATCAACGCCTGCTGGAACGCCGGCTGCGGATCTTCGCTGTTGCCGATCACGTAGAAGCCATCGGGAATGATGTCCGGCACCAGGGCGATGCCATCGCGGGCGCAACGCGCCGGATCGAACTCATGCAGATCGCTGTCGGTCGTTTCATGCAGGTCCAGGTGCACCAGCAGATCATCGCCACGCGCAGCCATCCAGCGCATCAACGAGGCCGCTTCTTCGATCTGGCCCTCATCGCGGAAGCTGCGGTTGGGATCGATCGCATGGGGATTCCAGCGCTGGATGCGCTCATAGCCCCACGGGCTGACGCAGGGCGCGACGATCAGATTGATACGGCCCGCATACGCCTCGGCATGCTGATCGAGGAACTGCAGCGCGCCATGCACGCCGCTGGTTTCATAGCCATGCACGCCGCCGGTCACCAGCGCGGTCGGCAGTGCCGGATCCCACGCATGGCTGACCACCGCAAACAGCGGGTAATGATCCGGCGCGTAGTCCAGCTGGCCGTACTGCACCACATCGAAACGCTCGCCCAGGCGCTCGAGCGCGGCCACCACATCGTCGTGGTAGCTGCGCTGGCGCTGCTGATTGGCGCGCCACTGGGCCCGTTCGGCATCGCCCCACGGCTGGCCGGGGGTGCCGATCGGATAAAAATGCGTGTTGCTCATGGCCGTACTCCAAGGAGAAATCCGGTCGCTGCGGCCGTTGGCTGCGTGCGACATTGCGGCAGACATTCTAGCTGCGGGCGGGCATCCGGCGCTGTGCGGACTACCAACGCTGACACGGAAAAAGAGGACCGGTTGCCCGGCCCTCTTCTCGTTCCACATCGACGGTCAGGCCGTCTGCGCCGCCTCATACCCATTCAAGCGCATGTCGCTGGACGCGCGCCCTTGGGTCAGCGAACGCAGCGAGGTGGTGTAGCCACCCAGTCGCGCCAGCGGTGCATAGCCGAGCACTTCCGCCTGCCCATCCTGGTCCTCGATCGAGGCCACCCGCCCGCTGCGGCGGTTGAGGTCGCCCACCACATCGCCGACGTTCGCCGACGGCGCGTGGATGGCGATCTCCATCACCGGCTCCAGCAGCTGCGTGCCCGCCTCGGCCAGCGCGGCTTTCACCGCCTCACTGCCAGCGCGGTGGAAGGCCATGTCCGAGGAGTCCTTGACATGGGTCTGGCCATCGACCAGCGTCACCTCGATACCGACCACCGGATGGCCCAGCGGGCCTTCGCCCAATGCCGCGCGAACGCCCTTCTCCACCGCGTTGACGAACCCGCGCGGGATCGCACCGCCGACGGTGCGGTCGACGAAGGTCACCTCGCCATCCTCGCGCGGCGTCACATCGATCAGCACCTGGGCGAACTGGCCCTGGCCGCCGGTCTGCTTGGCGACCTTGCCCTCCACCCGCTGTACCGCGCGCTTCGGGGTTTCCTGGTAGGCCACGCGCGGCTCGCCGGTGCGGATGGCGACGCCCCACTCCGTGCGCAGACGCTCGACCATCACCTCCAGATGCAGCTCGCCCATGCCCCAGATCAGGGTTTCACCGCTGTCCGCATCGGTGTCGACACGGAACGACGGATCCTCCTGCGCCAGGCTGGCCAACCCTTGGCTGACGCGGATCAGGTCCGAGGCCTTCTCCGCCGTCAACCGCCATGCCAGCACCGCATGCTGCGCCTGGATCGTATCGAGCAGCAGCGGGCGCGAGGGCGCACTCAGCGTTTCACCACTGACCGCATCCTTCCAGCCCAGCACCGCGACGATGTCACCGGCCACGGCCTGCTTGATGTCGTGGGTCTGGTCGGCCTGCACCCGCACCAGGCGACTGACACGCCGCCCCTGCGGATGCTGTGAACTGGCCAGTGCATCACCCACCTTCAGCGTGCCCGAGTACACCCGCACGAAGCTCAGCGCACCGTGGTTCTGGTGCGTGATCTTGAACAGCAGCGCCGCAAGCGGGCCATCCGGGTCCGGTGGCAGCAGCACGTCGTTGCCGTTCTCGGTGGCCACCACCGCCGGGCGATCCAATGGCGAGGGCAGATAGTCGACCACCGCATCCAGCAGCGTCTCAACGCCCTTGCTCTTGAACGCGGCGCCGGCCAGCACCGGGACGCCCGCACCGGCCAGGGTGCCGCGACGGATCGCCGCGCGCAGCTGTGCGTTGTCGATTGGCGCGCCTTCCAGCCACGCCTGGGCCAGCACGTCGTCGGCATCGGCCACGGCCTCGATCAGCGCCTCGCGCTGCGGCATCCACTGGGCAGCCTCATCGGTCGTCCAGGCATGACGCAAGGCAGTGCCCTTGTCATCCCAATGCACGGTGCTGCGGTCGACCAGGTCCACCCAGCCGTTGAACTGGCTTTCCGTCCCGATCGGCACGCCGAGCGCCCACGGCGTGGCACGCAGCTTCTCGCGCAGCTGGGTCAGCACGCGTTCGAAGGACGCCCCGGTGCGGTCCATCTTGTTGGCGAAGGCAATCAGCGGCACACCGTGGCGACGCGCCTGGCGCCAGACCGATTCGGACTGGGGCTGCACCCCGTCCACCGCGGAGAACACCGCGACCGCGCCATCAAGCACGCGCAGGGACCGTTCCACTTCGATCGCGAAATCGATGTGGCCGGGGGTGTCGATCAGGGTCAGGTGATGGATCGGCTGGTCGCGCGGTGCCCAATGGGCCTGCACGGCGGCCGCGCCGATGGTGATGCCACGCTCGCGTTCGATCGCCGAGAAATCGGTGGTCGCCGCGCCGTCATGCACCTCACCGACGCGATGGATCTCGCCGGTTTTCCACAACAGCCGCTCGGTGAGGGTGGTTTTGCCGGCGTCGATGTGGGCAATGATGCCGAGGTTGCGCCGGAGGGTAAGGGTCTGGGTATGGGTGTTCATGGGATAGGTCTCGCTGCCAACATCGGGGAGCCGCACGCCGCCGTTGGCTAACGGGCGTGCGGCCAGGTTTGGGGCTCGGCGATCTGGTGCATGGCACGTTCTCCTTCAGACAGTTCTGCTACGTGGAAACGAAAAGAGCGCCCGGTGGGCGCTCTGCGTGGGGTCCAGGGTGACCGGTGTTCCGGTCAGCAGCCTCGCACTCCGATTGGCAGACGCGCCCGTGCCGCGACATCGCGGGTCAGGGTAAAAAACGTCAGAAGCGGCATCGAAGTCATGTGGGTCACCTGGGGTGTAGCCGGCATTGTAGACCTCTGATGGCCGGCTACAAGTCTTTATTCGAACCACCAGCGCAACACTGAGCATCAATGTCGAACATGCAACCTTAAATTGGCACAATCAAATCGAGCCGGTCGCAGATATGCGAATGGGTCGCAATTGCGTATACACCGGAAATCCTTAAAATGGTGGCCCATGCGTCGCCTACGGCGACCCCCGCAAGACTGACGCCGTACGACCACGAGACGGCACGCCAGCGCCCCCTTCCTCCGCGTTCTCGAGTTGTTGCCCATGCCCTGCTCCCTGCCCCTGCCTCCGCGCCGGTTGCGCCCCAACCTGCTGGCCCTCGCCTGCCTTGCCACCGCATTGGTCCCCGCCGCCTACGCCCAGACCGCCACCGATCTGGACGCGGTGCGCGTCAATGCCTACCGCGCTGCCAACAGCATCAGCGGCGCGACCAAAACCAACACCACGCTGGCCGAGACCACGCAATCGGTATCGGTGATCGAGCGGGCGGAACTGGATGCGCGCGGTGTTCAGTCACTCAACGATGCGATGCGCTATGTCGCCGGTGTCAGCCTGGAGAGCTCGGGCATCGACAACCGCGTGGATGACTTCCGCATCCGTGGCTTCGATGCCGGCAGCTGGGCGAACAACGTCACCCTGGACGGCATGCGCGCGCCGCAGGGCACGCAGTGGAACCGCAGCATGTTCGACAGCTGGAACCTGGAGCGGGTGGAAGTGCTCAAGGGCCCGTCGGCGGTGATGTATGGCCAGGTCGCCCCGGGCGGCATGGTCAACCAGGTGAGCAAGACGCCGACGCCGGATCAGGAGCAGCAGCTGCGCGTGGGTGTGGATGCCAATGGCCAGTACAACGCGGCGTTCGACGTCGGCGCCGGCACGGCCGAGAACGACCACCTGTTCCGCCTGGTCGGCCTGTATCGCGACGGCGACACCCAGATCAAGCACACCGCACAGAAGCACTGGTTCCTGGCGCCCAGCTACACCTGGCAGATGGCCGAGCGCACCCGCATCACCCTGCTCGGCCTGTACCAGAAGGATGACGGCGGTTCGACCTACCAGTTCCTGCCGATGGCCGGCACGCTCAACGCCACGCCGTATGGCCACATGAAGAACACCACCTTCATCGGCGAGCCGAGCTGGAACACGTTCGACCGCACGATGTGGACCGCAGGATGGCTGTTCGAGCACCAGTTCAATGATCACCTCACCCTGAGCCAGAGCGCGCGACGCACGCATGTGGATTCGCTGTACCGCGGCGTGGTCACCGATGGTGCGCTCAACGCCGATGGCCGCACCCAGAAGCGCCGCGCCACCTACGGCACCGGCGATTCCGATGGCGATACGCTGGACACGCGGCTGCAGGCACGCTTCGCCACCGGCGCGGTCGACCACACCCTGCTGCTGGGCTGGGATTGGCAGAAGGCCGATTGGGAAGGCGTGCGCGGTGCGATGAGCAACCCGGCACCGATCGACATCTTCAACCCGGTCTACAGCGGGTATACGCCGCGCGTCACCTCGCTGAGCCCCACCGAAGGCATCAACCGCCAGAGCGGGCTGTACCTGCAGGACCAGTTGGCGCTTGGCCGATGGCGCCTGACCCTCGGCGGCCGGTATGACTGGACCAAGGATGATTCCTCCAGCACCACCCGCAACCTGGTGACGGGTGCGACGGTGCTGCAGCCGCGCAGCGTGATCAAGAGCGAGGCGTTCTCAGGCAATGCCGGCCTGCTGTACGTGTTCGACAGCGGCTTCACGCCTTATGTCAGCTACGCAGAATCCTTCCAGCCCTCCACCGCGAGCGCGCTGCAGAGTTTTGATCGGCGCGCGTTCGATCCGGTCTATGGCAAGCAGTGGGAGGCCGGCGTCAAATACCAGCCGGCCAGCATCGACGGCCTGATCACGCTCGCTGCCTACGACCTGCGCCAGGAAAACCTGGTCACCCAGGATCCCGACCTGAGCCACATGAGCTGCGGCAACACCGGCAACGCGCGGTGCTCGATCCAGGACGGCGAAGGCCGCATCCGCGGCGTTGAGCTGGAAGGCCGCGTCACTCCCACGCAGGGCTTCAGCCTGATCGGCGCAGCCACCTGGATGGACTCGGAGATGACCCGCAGCGATCAGTACAAGGGCAAGGAACTGATCATGGTGCCCGACTACAGCGCCTCGTTCTGGGCGGATTACACCGTCCAGGGCGGCGCCCTGCAGGGCCTGAGCCTGGCCGCCGGGGCGCGCTACAACGGCAAGAGCTACGGCGACAGCGCCAACCTGTATCTGATCCCGTCGTACACCTTGTTCGATGCTGCGATCCGATACGACCTCGGGCAGTTCGGCAGCACCCGCGTGCAGCTGGCCTTGAACGCCAGCAACCTGGCCGACAAGCGTTTCGTATCCACCTGCACCGGCGTGTCGTCGTGCTACTACGGCAGCGGCCGCACCGTGATGGCGACGGCGCGCTTCGGCTGGTAAAGGGTGGCGGCGCCGGGGTAACGCCCGGCGCTACGCGTCGGTCACCACCACCAACGGGACATCGCGCTGCGGATGCCGCAGCACCAGCACCGGCTGCTGGTAGACACGCTCGATGTGTTCCCGCGTCAGGACCTCGGTCGGCGTGCCATCGGCCGCCACGCGGCCCTGCTCCAGCAACACGATCCGGTCCGCATACGCGGCGGCCAGATTCAGATCATGCAGCACCACGATCACACAGGCGCCGGCATCGGCCAGTTCGCGCACCGCGCGCAGGGTGCGCTCCTGATGACGCAGATCCAGGGCGGCCGTCGGCTCATCCAGCAGCAGCAACGGGGTGTCCTGGGTCAGGACGCGGGCAAAGGTCGTGCGCGCGGCCTCGCCACCGGACAGATGCTCCACTTCCCGCTCGATCAACGCATGCAGGTCCGCCCGCGCCAGCGCATCGGCGATGCAGGCGGCGTCTTTGACCGGATCCGGCGGATGCGGCAGCCGCCCCATCGCCACCACTTCATGCACACGGAAGGCGAACCGCACCGCGTGCTCCTGCGGCATGACCGCGCGCTCGCGTGCCAGCGGCTTGGCTTTCCAGTCCGGCAGCGCCTGCCCACGCAGCAGCACCCTGCCCTGATCCGCCTCCAGATCGCCCGCGGCCACCGCCAGCAACGTCGACTTGCCCGCGCCGTTCGGCCCGACCAGCGCGGTGACCGTGCCCGGCACGAAATCCAGCGTGATGTCATCCAGAATGCGTCGTGCGCCGCGGCTCAACTGCACCGACTGCAACTGCAGCAGCGCGCTCATGCGCCGCTCCGGTGGCGCTGACGCATCACCAGCCACAGGAAGAACGGCGCACCCAGCGCGGCCGAGAACAGGCCCAGCGGAATCTCCGACGGCGGATCCAGCGTGCGTGCGGCGGTATCGGCGACCACGATCAACAGCGCACCGGCAACGCCCGAGACCGGCAGCAGCCAGCGATGGCCGGGGCCGACCAGCAGGCGCACGACGTGCGGCACGACCAGGCCGACGAAACCGATCGAGCCGGCGAAGGCGACGGCGGCACCGACCAGCAGCGCGCTGAAGGCAATCAACTTGAGCCGCGTGCGCTTCACATCCAGCCCGAGGTGCTGGGCCTGGCGCTCACCGAGCGCGAGCATGTCCAAGGGCGTGGCCAGACGCAGCAGCGCGATCGTGCCCAGCACGAACACGGGCGCCACCGCGACCACGTCCATCCAGTCGGCCTGGGCCAACGAACCCATCTGCCAGAACACCAGCGATTGCAGCTCGCTCTCGCTGGCGATGTAGGTCAGGAACCCGATCATCGCCGAGCAGAACGCCGCGATCGCAATGCCGACCAGCAGCAATGTCGCCGTGCCGGTGCCCTGCCCCGGCCGCGCCAACAGATACGTCAATGTGATCGCGCCACCGGCACCGGCGAAGGCCGCCAGCGGCAGCGTCCACGCACCGAAGGCGCCGGCACCGAGCACGATCGCCGAGACCGCACCCAAGGCAGCGCCCTGGGTCACGCCGACAATGCCGGGGTCGGCCAAGGGATTACCGAACAACCCCTGCAGGCTCGCGCCGGCCATCGCCAGTGCGGCGCCCACCATCGCGCCCAGCAAGGCACGCGGAATGCGCAGCTGCCAGACCACTGCCAGATCACGGGTACTGACGCTGGCCGGATCGGCCAGCCCCAGTTTCACGCCGATCGCCTGCAGCACCTCCATCGGCGGCAGCCGCAACGGGCCCACCGCGAACGAGGCGATGACTGCGATCAGCAACCCCACCGCAGCCCAGATCAACACGGTCGCGCCGCGCCGGCGCGCAGGACTCAATACCGCCATGCCTCAAGCACTCACGGGCGTGGCACGGTTGCAAATGCCGCGGCCAGCGCCACCGCGCCACTGCCCGAGGCGACGCTGGCGGACTTCAACTCCACATCCGGCATCACCCACACGCGGTTGGCCGCACCGGCCGGCGTCTGCCGGAGCGTTGGATAGGCGCGCCACAGCCCGGCCTGGCCACCGAACAGGGCCAGATCGTTCTCGGTCACCAGAATCACATCGGGCGCCGCAGCCACCACGCCCTCGTTGCTCAGCGCGGAATAATTGGCCACACCGGCTTCGTCGCCGATGTTGATGCCACCGGCGAGCGTGATCAGCTTGCCCGAGGCGCTGTCCGAGCCCGCCACCGTCGGCGCGCCGCCGGCACCGGTCGCGGACACGTGGATCACGCGCGGGTGCCATGCCAACGCGGCACCACTGGCCTTGGCCGCATCCAGCTGCGACTGCACTTTCGTAGCCAGTGCTTCACCCTGCTCGGCCATGCCGACGGCGGCGGCGACCTTGCGCACCTTGTCCGCGGCCGGCTGCAGATCGTCGACGATCACCGCCGCTTCGCCTGCACCGCGCAGCTTGGCGGCCAGATCGGAATGGCGGCGCAGGCTGTTGCCCAGGAACAGGGTGCCCTGCAGGCTCAACACGCCCTCCACACCGGTGGTGCGGTTGAACAGAAATTGTTTGGGGGCCTTGCGGCCGGATTCGGTGGCCGAGCGCAGCGGCGCGGCGTACACCTGCTCGTCCAGGCCGAGCGCTTCGAGCACGGCGATGATGTCATCGCCACCGGCAATGATCCTGGAGGTATCGGTCACCGTGGTGGCCACACCGTCATCGGAGGTGACCTGTGCCGGCAACTGCTGCGTGGCGCCTTCAATGTCGGGTACGTCCACACCCACCACACGCTGCCAGCCCGCCGGCAGCGCTTCGGCGGGCTGCGCGGCCGATGCGGCGGCGGTATCGGCAGCCGGCGCGGCAGGCTCTTTCGAGCACCCGGCAATCACGGCGACCAGGGACAACGCCAGCAGGCTGCGGCGGACAACAATCGACTTCATGGCAGTTCCTCTTTCATCAGAACGGCGGGGCTGATCGCCCCGCCGCCAGTGCAACGCACTGCGCGAAATTCAGTTCGCGCGGGTGCTGATGCGGGTGATGCGGTCGCCCTTGGGATCCTGGGCATCACGCGACTTGTTGACGGCAAACACGCTGCCCTTGCCATCTTCACGCACATGGTTCGGGAAGGTGCCGCCATCCAGGTTGCCCACCACCTTGCCGTTGCCATCGACCACCGTCACCGTACCGGCACCGCGGTTGGTCACATAGGCCAGCTTGGACACCGGCTCGAAGGCCACGTTCAGCGCACCCGCGCCGACCGGCACGTCGTGCAGCACCTTGCCGCTGGCGACATCGACGATCAGCAGGTTGTCGGTGCCCTGCGAGGCCACGTACAGGCGACCGGCCGAGGCGTCATAGGCCACGCCGGAGGCGCTGATCGCGTTGCCCAGATCGATCACCTTCTCCACCTTGCCGGTGGTGGTGTCGATCACCGCCGCTTCCGGCGTGCCGATGCTGACGGTGAACAGCTTGCCGGCCGCTTCATCCAGCACCAGGCTCATCGGGACGAACTTCTTGTCGTCCACGCCCGAGGCCAGGGTGATCGACTCCAGCGGCTGCAGGGTGCGGGCATCGAATACCGAGAGATGATCTTCGCCGGCGGCCGAGGCGAACACCTTGCCATGACGACCGTCGACCACGATGTCGCGGGCATGCGGCACCGCACCCACATCGAACTGGCGCACCAGCGACAGGTCCTTCTGGCGATACACGGCCACGGTGTCCTGGCGGGTATTGGTGACCCACACGTTGCCGTTGGCATCATCCACGCCCACGCCGTACACCGCGAACACTGCACCGCCCTTGCCGCCGGGAACTTCAGCCGGGGTGATCCTGGCCGTGACCTTGAGGGTCTTCGGGTCCAGCTTGAGCAGCTGCGACTGGGTGACCGGCGGGCGACCGACGGCAGCGGTGACGAACACCGCGTTGCTGGCCGCGCTGTACGCGGACTGGTACAGGCCCTGGACCAGTTTGGCCGAGGTCTGGCTGAAGTTCTGCTGGCCGCTCAGCGGCAGGTTCGGCGAGACGCGCAGCGACAGCACCGTGGCCGCGGACGGCTGGCTGGCGCGCACGATCACCGGCTGCTGACCGGGCACGGCATCGGCCGGAATCGCGACGCTGCCCTTGAAGTTGCCCTCGGCATCGACCACGTACGGCGTGGCATTGAGTACCGTCTCACCGCGCAGCAGGGTGACCTGCTGGCCCGGCACGAACTGGCGGCCGATCACTTCGGCATCGCTGCCCGGCACCACGTTCTGGCCGCGGCTGACGACTTCACCACGGAAGCCGTTGGCCGGCGCATCGAACACCGGCTGGGCGAACACGGTCGGGCTGGCCAGCGACAGCGCGAGGGCCAGGGTGGCGACGCGCGGGAGGGTTTTCAGGGTGTACATCAGCAGACTCCTTCTGTTGGGGGCGCGCCGGTTGGCGCGTTGTCACAGTGCTTGCCTTGGCGTGGCCGCGGTCCGTTGCGGCGGTGGCACAGGGCCACGGAACTGCCTGGGTAACGAAAAAATCAGGGGGCCGGCGCGGGTGTGCCGCTGCGATCGGTGATGCCATACAACTGGCTCAGCGTCGCCTTGAGCGATGCCGGCAGCATCGGCCCATGGCCAAGGCCGGGGAACTCGCGGTACTGCACGGTCAGGCCCGGCACCTTGGCCAGGCGGGCGGCCAGCTGCTGCGCTGCATCGGGCGTGGCGCCACCAATGCGGCGCAGATGCGCGACCACGCGCGGATTGGTCATGTCACGCACGCCCCGGTTGCCGGTGCGCTCGTCGCCACCCAGCATCACCGTGACCTGGGCCGGCTGGCCCTGGGCGTTGGCGATGAACTGGCGCTCCATGTCGCCCAGCGGGGCGCCCTGGTTCCACCACAGTGACGGGCTGGCCGACACGTAATGCTGGAACGCGGCCGGCCGGGTATACAGCGTGCTGACCACGAACAGGCCGCCCAGCGAATGGCCCCACAGCGACTGCTGCTGCAGATCGATGCGGGCACGGCGCTGCACTTCCGGCTTGATCCGGCGCTCGATCAGATCCAGGAACGCATACGCATCGCCACCGCTGGACTGCGACGTGCCGTTCTCGTCGTCGGCGGTATCGATCCACGCCGTGTAGTCGCGCGTGCGCGCCGGGGAATCGATGCGCAGATCGTTGTCGTAGCCGATGAACACCAGCACCGGCGCGGCATGCGCAGCCAGATCGGCAAGCATCGCCTGGTCGAGCACCATCGCCGCGGCGTTGCCATCGAGCATGTACAGCACCGGTGCCGGCGTGGCCGAGGCCTTGGCCGGCACACCGACATTCACCCGCCAGCGGCGGGCCTTGTCGGGGCTGTCGAGCACGAAGTGTTCAAAGCGATAGCTCTGCGCCGGCTGATCCAGCACCGTCTCACCGACCTTCTGCTCGGGATTGCGCTGCTGCGCCGAAGCGGGCGACAACGCCGCCATGCCGATGGCGGTCGCTACGCCCAGCGTGCGCAACCACGGCGATACGGAAGAGATCAGCGACGACGAAACAATCATGACTACCCGGAGCGAGGGACGGTGCTATCGCGCCAGTGTAACTCAAATGAGAATGGGTATCACTGACGTTGCGCCACCCGGTTCAGCGCGCGCAATCGCCCGAGGCCTTGCGCGCCGCACCTACCGTCGCGCCGCCCTTGCCACTGGCGGATATCCAGCCCTGCAACGACATCGCGTCCGGCACGCCCTCCGCCATGGGCGCCGCAGCGATCACCAGTTCGCGCGATGTCCCTACCGGGTCCAGTTCGGCCAGGCGTGCTGCCTTGTCACCATCGGTATTGACGATGTCATCCGGACCGGAGGACGGCGTCCGGGTGGTGTTCTCCGTCTTGGTCATCTTGATCCGGATCTCGCCGCCGGCCACATGAGTCACCGCTACCGCGTACAGCTCATTGCCATAGGCCCAGGACGTCTCGCGTTGCGCTGTCGATGTCTGTCCTTCGGCCGGCAGCGCCAGGGCATCGCCCGTGATCCCCTGCACCATCGCCATCCCGCCCATCACCGCCATGTACATGCCGTATGCGCGCATCTGCTTCTCCTCCTGGGTCTTCGCTGCGGGCGCGCCCGGCCAGCTCGCCTCGAGATTCAGATGTGCTTTGCCCTTGCACAGGGTCAGCACGACCGGCTGACCCTCACCGTCGCCGAGGCTGATCAGGCTGTCGCCGTTGCGGAACTGCTGCACACGCCCGATCAGTGATGCGCCGCTCACCGGCACCTGGTTGACCTGCACACTCGAGGCCGCCTCCAGGCGCGCATTCAACGAATCCGTCGCAGCGGTCGCAGGCAACGTCGCACCGATCGCGGCAGCAAGTACAAGAACAGGCAGGAAAACGCGCATGGCATCCAGTCCAACAAGGCGGGACATCATACGCGCCCGATCCTCGGCGGCGCCGCGCATGACACTGCCAAACAGACGGTAGAACGCTCAGCCGCGCGCAACCATCGCGGCGATCGTCGCCGCCAGTTCGCGCACGGCCTGCTCAGAGGTGATGTCGCCCGTCGTCGCCGCATACGAGAGCCCTTCGGCCGCGCCGAGCATGCCCCATAGGCCTGCCAAGGGCAGCGCGCCGGCCGGTGCAAACGGTGAGAGCAGCGCGCGGCACTGCTCGAGAAACACCACGTCGTACTCGCGCTTGATGCGCGCCAGCTCGGGCGAGCCGGCCAGCGCGGCGATCACGCCGGGAATCTCACGCCCCTGCTTCATCACACAGGCCACGTAGACATCGGCGATGACCTGCGCCTTCTCCGCAAGCGTCGAACCGCTGTCGGCAAACCGCGCGTCCATCACCACGCCCTGGCGCGCATCGAAATCCTGGTACAGCGCCGCCAACAGTCCGGCGCGGGTGCCGAAATGGTCATACACCACCGGCTTGGTCACCCCGGCCTGCTCGGCAAGGCGCCCCAACGTCAGTGCGTCAGTACCCTCCTCGCGAATCAGACGCCAGGCCACCTCCAGCAACTGGCGCAGGCGGTCGTCGCGGCTCATCCGGCGACGAGGGGTGGCAGAGGCAGGATCGTGCGGACTTGACATTGCTATATACCAATCGTAACTTACGAGTCGTAACTTACCAAAAGTATACAGCCTCCGCCTCTTTCTGGAATTCCATGCACACCTTGATCGTCACCTCCCATCCCGACCCCGACGGGCTGACCCACGCCGTCGCCCGCCGCATTGCCGACGGCATCGCCGAAACCGCCGGCGCGACAATCGAACTGGCCGACCTGACTGCAGAGGGCTTCGACCCCCGCTTCACCCTGGACGACCTGAAGGGCCATCATCGCCAGGCGCCCTTTCCCGCCGATGTTCTGGCCGAACAGGCCCGCCTGGACCGGGCTGACGCGCTGGTCCTTGTGTTTCCGGTCTACTGGTGGAGCATGCCGGCGCTGATGAAGGGCTGGATCGACCGGGTCTTTACCGGTGGCTGGGCCTACGACGACAGCAGCGGCCAGGGCGTACTCAAGAAACTCGGGCACCTGCCTGTCCACCTGGTCGGCCTGGGTGGCGCCGATGAGCGCACGTGGCACAAGCGCGGCTATACCGAGGCGATGAAGACCCAGATCGACACCGGCATCTTCGACTACTGCGGCGCGCCGGTGCTGTCCTCCACGCTGCTGCTGGAAACAGATGCGGGCGATGCACAGACCCATCTGCAGACGGCGCATGCGCTGGGGCAGCGCATTGCCACCACGCCCGGCGCGGCAGCCCACTGAGCCGATCCGGTGCAACGGCAGGTGCAGCAGACCACGCTCGCCGATGGCAGCGCGACCGCGCGCTTTGCCGACGGCCGCACCGTCAACTGCACCTCGCTGACATTGCCGCAGCCCGGCGCATTGTCCAGGCCGGAGCGCGCCCACCACGCCGGTGAGCGCGCTCGCCTCCATTACTCCTTCGTTTCTTCCGCCTTCCAGGCCGCGACCTTCGCCCTGGTCTGGGCCAGCAGCGCATCCAGCGCCTTGCGGTCATAGCCTTGGCCACGCAGCACCACGTACTGGATGCTGCGTGTGGCCTCGATGTCTTCCAGCGGATTGCGCTCCAGCAACACCAGATCGGCCGCCTTGCCCGGCGCGACCGCACCGTAACGATCCAGCGTGCCGAACCAGGCCGGGCCCGCGCGCGTGGCCGCCGAGAGTGCCTGCGCTGGGGTCAGCCCTTCCTTGACGAACAGTGACAGTTCATCATGCAGGCCGATGCCCGGGTAGTTGAACGAGTTGAGGAAGCCCGCATCGGTGCCGGCCATGATCGTGACCCCGGCCTGCTGCAGCATCGGCAGCACCGCGGCGACCTGGTGGTACTCCTGATGCCGCGCCTGGATCTGTGTCGGCGTGGCCTTGGCCGCACGCTCGACGCGCCAGGCGTAGGTGGCCTGCAGCTTTGGGCCGATGTAGGCCAGATAGGGATCGTCGCGATGGTCGTTCTGGTCCAGGAAGTCCAGGATGCGCCCGCCATTGAGGGTCGGCGTCACGAACACCCCCTTCGCTGCGAAACCGCGATAGGCGGCCATGGCGGTGTCACGGTCGAAGCCCGCATCCAATCGTGCGTTGGCCTGCGCGCGATCGATGCGCTTGGCCGCGAAGTCCGCCGCAATGGCGGCCTCGTCCTTGACGCCGGCCTTGTAGGCATAGTCCAGATGCTCGATGGAGCTGATGCCGGCATCGACGGCCTGCTGGACGGTCAGTGCCATCGGGATATGCCCGGACGCACGCAACCCGTTGGCGCGCGCGCCACGTACCGCGGCCAGGAACAACTCAGGCGTCAGCGTGCTGTCGGTGATCTTGACGAAATCGACGCGGTCGCGCTTGAGGCGCACGAACGCCGCATCCAGATCCGCCTGCGAACCGACTTCGATGGTGCCTTTCCAGACCGGCTTGATGCCTTCGATCTTGGCACCCGAGGTGAACAGCTGCGGGCCGGCCAACTGGCCGCTGGCGATCTCGCCGCGCCACTGCAGCACCTGCTCGGGCAGATCGCCGGACGCGTCACGGATGGTGGTGATGCCATGGGCGATGTACAGCGGCAGCAGCGCCTTGTTCTCTTCGATCAGATCCGGGCCGCCCCCGAAATGCACGTGCATGTCCCACAGGCCCGGAATCAGATAGCGCCCCTTGCCGTTGACCTCCTCGCGGGCCTTCCACGCCTTGCGCATCGCACGATCGCTGCCCATCGCCACGATGTCCTGGCCGCGTACCACGACGGTCTGGTCCGGCACGGTGGAGGCATGCTCCACATCGACCACGGTCGCATGCCGGATCATAAGGTCGGCCTGCTCGGCCGCGAACGCGGAAGGGGCCAGTGCAAGCAGCACGGGAAGGGCAAGACGCAGGGACATGGGCAGTGCACCGGAAAATGGAGAACCGGGCCACCTTACGGTCGGGCCCGGTCCATTCACCAGTTAAATTTTGGAATGCGCGTCATGCACATTCCCGATACACAGTGCCCCGCTCAGACCGCGCCCTGCATCGCCGGCCGCGCCTGCACCTGTTGCAGCCAGGCCGCCACCGCCGGGTGCGCCTCCACCGCAGCGCCCAGATACGTGCCATAGCCGACCACCTGGCCAACCACCAGATCCACCAGCGAGTAGGCCTCACCGAGCATCCAAGGCTGCTGCGACAGGCGCGCCTGCAGCAGGTCCAGCAGCGCGGTGGCGGTGCGGATTGCGGCGGCGGCATGGTCGGCATCGCGCAGCGCATCGTCCGAGGTGGCCAGCCACACGCGACCGATCACCGCGCCATAGGTGACATACGCCCAGGTGCACCAGGACATCGCCTCCAGGCGCGCCGGCGTACCGTCGTGCGGCCACAGACCCTTGGCCACGCCGAAGTGCTCGCCCAGCCACAGGTGGATCGCCAGGGCTTCGAACATCGGCGTGCCATCCACCACCAGGCACGGCACCTTGCCGTTGGGATTGATGGCCAGGTAGTCGGCCGTGCGCTGCTCGCCGGCGCGGATGTCGATCCTGACCCGCTCATGAGGGACGGCCAGTTCGGCCAGGACGCAGGCGATCGGGGTGGCGCTGGACATCGGGTGCCAATAGAAGACGAGGGACATCTGGAACTCCTTGAGTGTGGTCAGGGGTGCGACCGAAGTGGTCCTGCACCGTGGCCTCAAGGCTAGCCACCCTTGCGGACAGAACCCGCCCGCAATGGCTGCTACGCTTTCTCGATGCTGACCGCCTCCGCCCGCCTGCTGAGCCTGCTGTCCCTGCTGCAATCGCGCCCGCATTGGGGCGGCGGCATGCTGGCCGAGCGCATGGGCATCCATCCACGCACGCTCCGCCGCGACATCGACCGGCTGCGCCAGCTGGGCTATCCCATCCACGCCAGCACCGGTGTCGCCGGCGGCTACGCCTTCCGCCCGGGCCGGGCCCTGCCACCGCTGCTGCTGGATGACGATGAAGCGCTGGCGGCCGCAATCGCGCTGCGCACGGCGGTGACCGGCACCATCAGCGGGATCGAGCAGACCGCGATCACCGCGCTGGTCAAACTTGAGCAGGCCATGCCCCCGCGCCTGCGCCCCCGGTTGGACGCGCTGCGCTCGGCGATCCTGCCGACGGACCAGATCGGCCCGCTGGTCGATGCCGGCCGGCTGACCACTCTGGCTGCCGCCTGCCGCGACCAGCTGCAACTGGCCTTCGATTACATCGACCGCGATGGCCAGCCAAGCTCACGCCAGGTGGAGCCCCAAGGCGTGGTGCACACGGACCGGCGTTGGTATCTGGTCGCCTGGGATCCTGCACGCGACGACTGGCGCACCTTCCGCATCGATCGCATCACCAGCACGCCCGTGGTGGGCGCGCATTTCGCGCCGCGCGCCGGGCCCGGCGAAGGCGATCTGCGCCAGTGGGTCGCCCAGGCACTGTCGCTCGGGCAGTACCCCGACGAGGCGCGGATCATCCTGCACGCGCCCTTGGCTGCCCTGCGTCAGCAGATTCCCGCATCGACTGCCGTACTGGAGGTCGTGGATGCGGGGCGTTGCCTGCTGCGCTGCGGCGCCAACCCGCTTGGCTCGGTGATCTATTGGCTGCTGGCCATGGACCTGGAGTTCGAGGTATTGGGACCACCAGCGCTCATCGAGCGACTTCGCCAGACCGCCGAACGGGTGGCCCGCAGCCTGACGCAGCGCCCTGCCGATGCCGAGCCGATGCCCACGGGCGATTAGCCGCCCTGCATTGCCATGGCGGCCGCTGCCATTGCGCTCCACAATGGCAGCATGACCGCCAGTGAAAAACCGAATCGCACCCTGTTCGATCTTGATCTGCTGCGCGCGATGGTGATGGTGGCCGATTGCGCCAGCTTCACCACCGCCGCCGCACGCCTGCACTCCACCCAATCCACCATCAGCCAGAAGATCCGCCGGCTGGAGGAGATGGCGGGCCATCCACTGCTGGTGCGCGGCAACCGCGACGTGCACCCCACCGATGCCGGGCAGCTCGTCCTGGGCCACGCGCGTCAGCTGCTGGCGCTCAACGATCAGCTGCTGGAAGCGCTGGCCGGCACCACGGTGGCCGTCACGGTGCGCTTGGGCGTGCCGGAGGATTTCGTCAGCGCCGCGACCACCCAGCTGCTGGGCGCCTTCAACCGCGAGCACCCCCAGGTCAAGCTCGAAGTCACCAGCGGCCTCAGCCGCGACCTGGCCAATGGCTACGATCACGGCGAACTGGATCTGATCCTGGTCAAGCAGCGCCGCAACAGCCGCGCCGCCGTTGCCTGCTGGCCGGAGACCATGGTCTGGATCGACAGTGCCCGCAATGGCTGCATCGGCCTGGATCCGGTGCCATTGGTCACCTTCCCGCCGCGCGGGCTGTATCGCGACGACATCATCGATGCCATCGAAGCACTCGGCCGCCGCTGGCGGATCAGCTTCACCAGCTCCAGCCTGAGTGGCATCCAGGGCGCGGTAGCCGATGGCATGGGCATCAGCCTGCTGCCGGCACGCGCCCTGAGTCGCGATCACACCGTGCTCGGCGCCGAACAGGGCCTGCCGCCGATCGATACGTTCGAGATCGCCCTGCTCCATCGCGCCACCGCCGACCCGCTGGTCAAGGCGCTGGCACTGCGCTTGGCCGAGCTGCTCAACCAGGAGCGGGCGGTCGCGCCTACTTGAGCTGCAGCGGGTAGCGCTGCCAGAGCACGTGCACCAGGAAACCGGTCAGCTCCGGGTCCTTGCTGGTGATCGAGGCACGGATCTTGTCCAGCAGCACCATGTCGCTGCAGTTGCGCACATCGGCGTGACCGGCCTGGCCGGCGCGGCGCGCACGGTAGCGGGCCGCACGCTGCGCATCGGTCATCGCGTAGCCGAACGTGGGCGGACGGCCGCGCTTGCGCGGCAGCGTCAGTTCCAGTGTTCCGGGGTCTTGTTCATCGCGCATGACGGACGAGGATGCAAACGGGGGCGCGCACGATATCGTGAGACATCACTTTAATCCAGCGTTTTCCGTGGATTTCTGCATTTGCGACGCAAGCGTCAGCGCCACGCCTCTGCCACGCGCGCGCCCGCCCACACCAGCAGCATCCCGCCGACCAGGCTCACCCCGA
Organism: Stenotrophomonas sp. TWI1151; assembly: GCF_039673135.1. Taxonomy (NCBI): domain Bacteria; kingdom Pseudomonadati; phylum Pseudomonadota; class Gammaproteobacteria; order Lysobacterales; family Lysobacteraceae; genus Stenotrophomonas; species Stenotrophomonas sp. TWI1151. The sequence continues at coordinate 327,253 of NZ_JBDJLA010000001.1, read as the reverse complement.
GGTACAGCGGCACCATCAGGCTGCGATCGGTACGGGTGAACACCAGCGACTCGAGCATCATCGAGGAGAACGTGGTCAGCCCGCCCACGATCCCCACGATCAGAAAGGCGCGCCAGTACACTGCGGCCGTGCCCCGACTCTGCAGCCAGATCATCACGTAACCCGCCACGAACGCGCCGACCAGGTTCACCGTCAGCGTGCCCCACGGGAAGCCAGTCCCGAACTGGCGCAGCATCGCATCGCCGATCATGAAACGCAGCGCCGCGCCCAGTGCGCCACCGGCCATCACCAGCCCAAGCTGCTGCCACCACAGGCCCAGGCCTTCCATCAGTCAGCGCCTTTCTCTGCCCGCGCCTGTGCCCGCGCCGCACGCAGGCGGTCCAGCTTCTCTTTCAGCTTGATCTCCAGCCCGCGCGGCACCGGTTCGTAATACACGCGCTCACCCATCGCATCGGGGAAGCCGGTCTGATCCAGCGCAATTCCCCCGTCCGCGTCGTGATCGTACTGATAGGTCTTGCCGTAGCCCAGCTCCTTCATCAGCTTGGTCGGCGCGTTGCGCAGGTGCAGCGGAACCTCCTGGGTACCGGTCTCGCGCACTTCCTGCTTGGCCTTGTTGAAGGCGGCGTAGCCGGCGTTTGATTTGGCGGTACTGGCCAGATAAAGCACGAGTTGCGCGAAGGCGAGCTCGCCCTCCGGGCTGCCCAGGCGTTCATAGATATCCCACGCCTCCAACGCCATCGACTGCGCGCGCGGATCGGCCAGGCCGATGTCCTCGATCGCCATCCGGGTCAGGCGCCTTGCCAGATACGACGGATCGCAGCCGCCATCGAGCATGCGGGTCAGCCAGTACAGCGCGGCATCGGGGTTGGAGCTGCGCACGGATTTGTGCAGCGCCGAGATCTGGTCGTAGAACTGCTCGCCGCCCTTGCCGAAACGACGGGTGCGATCGGCCAGCACCTGCACCAGCATCTCCGGACTGATCCGCCCGCCGTCGCCGCTGGCCAGTTCGGCCGCGATCTCCAACAGCGTCAGTCCACGGCGCACGTCACCATCGGCTGCGGTTGCGATCTCCAGCAACGACTCGGGTGCCACCTGCAGATGCTCCGCGCCCAGACCGCGCTCGGTGTCCTGCAGCGCACGTTCCAGCGCCTCGACGATGTCACTTGGCGACACCGACTCCAGTACGTGCACGCGGCAGCGCGACAGCAGCGCCGAGTTCAGTTCGAACGAGGGGTTTTCGGTCGTGGCGCCCACGAACACGATCGTGCCGCGCTCGATGTGCGGCAGGAACGCATCCTGCTGGGCCTTGTTGAAGCGGTGCACCTCGTCCACGAACAGCACCGTGCGGCGCCCCTCGGCGAAGCGCTGCGCGGCCTCGGCCAGCACCTGGCGCACCTCCGGCAGGCCGGACAGCACGGCGGAGATCGCGCGGAACTCGGCATCGGCGTAATGCGCCAGCAGCAGCGACAGCGTGGTCTTGCCGCAGCCTGGCGGGCCCCACAGGATCATCGAGTGCACATGGCCGGACTCGACCGCCCGGCGCAGCGCGCTGCCCGGTGCGAGCAGGCGCTTCTGGCCCACCATCTCGTCCAGCGTCTGCGGGCGCATCCGCTCGGCGAGCGGACGCATGTTGTCCCGATCCACGGTCAGCAGATCGGGCCCATTGAAAGTCGTTCGGTTTCTGGCCACGTGTCTAGTGTATCGCGGCAGATTGCAGCGGGCATGCCGGCCAGCGGCCGGCACTACACCGTCATTCGCCGATGACGTCCACACCCTTGGCCGGGGTGAAGCTGAAGGTGCCCGAGGCGAAGCTCGGGTTGCGCTTCCAGCCAGTGAAGCTGATCACCGTGCGCTGGCCAACCGCATCCACGACTTCCATGCGGGCCAGGCCCTGGCCATTGAAGCCCAGTGCGGCGTACTGGAAGGCGGTATCGGTATCACGCTTCGGGCTCAGCGCCAGCCACTGCAGGCCATCACGCACGGCCGCCTCTTCGCTGACGTCGTACTGCTTGTCCAGCAGCGCCGGATTGATCAGGGCGGTCAGCGGGCTGTTCTGCTCTTCCTGGCCCTGCGGGCGCACGCTGGCCTGCTCCAGGTCCGGCTCATACACCCAGACCTTCTTGCCATCGGCCACGATCAACTGTTCGTGCGGCTTGATGTACTCCCAGCGGAACAGGCGCGGCGCGGACAACGCAACGCGGCCGCTGGTGGTTTCCTTGACCTTGCCCTTGCTGTCGAACACCTGCTGGCTGAACTGCCCGTCCAGGCCCTTCAGACCCTGGGTGAAGCGGTTGAGCTCATCACGGGCGCCCGCCCAGGCCGACGCCGAACCGACACTGGCGACAACCAGGGTGGCAGCAAGCAGGGAGCGGCGGAAAGTGGTGTGCATGCGGGTATCCAGGCGAATGGGAAGGATGGGAGGCAGTGTGCCCATTCAATCCTGAATGGGCGATCAGGGACACATTATGCGCTGGAAACCAGATCCATCCAGCGCCCTCACGGGCCAGCCTGCACCGTCTTCAGATCCCCGTACACCACCTGCCCACGGAACCCGCGCCGGACCTGCTGGTACAGCTCGCGGAAGGCGGCATAGTCCTGCGGCAGGCACAGCGCATCGGCCCCGCGCACGGCGCGCTGGTGCAGTCGATGTCGCGCGGTGATCACCTGCCCGTCGCGCGTCCACTCCACCTGATACTCACCGGCCGCGTTGGCGAAGTGCTGGCTGCGCGGAATCGCCACGATCGGCACGTTGGCCGGGAAGGTCAGCTGGTAGCGCTCATCGCGCAGACTGTCGTTGCAGTAGAACGGCGTGGCGTTGTCCGGCGCCGATGTGCTGGCGTACAGGTCGCGGAACGATTGGCTCCCCGGTGCGTCAGGCACCCCCATCCCGCCGACCGCGCCGAAATCGACGTAGTCGCTGGCCTGGAAGTCATAGCGGAAGTTGAACGGCCGGGTCAGGTCCTGCGGGTCGCCCAGCAGTGTCAGTGCGCCACTGCCGTCGAAGCCGGACGCGGCCATCATCGATTCTTCGGCACGCGCCCGGTTCTGCGCGTTGAGCCGCGCGAAGGCGCCGCGCATGCCAATTTCGGTCACGCCGCTGGGGTGCAGCACGGTCTGGCCAGACAGATTGCCCGCCGCATCGAACCGGAACGCCGCCTCGATCCCGGTGCCGTTGCGCGAGGCATCGTTGGCCGGGGTGCGCGCCAGCACGGCCTGGCGGGTATGCAGCACCGGCGCACCGAGATCGCCCTCGGGCAACTGGCCAACACGCGCATAGGGCGCGGTCGAGTCCAGGTACAGATCGAACTCGGGGATGTAGGTGATGGCGTGGTCGAAACGGCCCAGCAGCGGAATCGCCGGCAGCGTCGGCCCGCCGCCGGCACCGATCAGCACCGGCGTGCTCTGGATGCCCCGCGCAGCCAACAACGCCTCCAGGATCACGACATGGTCTTTGCAGTCGCCGTAGTGGCTGTCGAGGATGCTCTGCGCCGCGTTGGGCTCCAGCCCGCCGTTGCCCAGGTACACCGCCACGTAGCGGATGTTCTGCGCCACCCAGCGGTACAGCACGGCAGCCTGCTCGCGGCGGTCGGTGATGCCACGGGTGAGCTCGTCGGCCAGCGCCTGGATCTGCGGCGTGACCGCGGCGGCCTCGCCACCTTTGAGCTGATAGGCCTGCGCCACCTGCGACCAGTCACGATACGTACTGGCCATGATGGTGGGGCTGTACTCCCACGCGGCGGCGGACCAGTTCTGCGCCTTCAGTGGATCCGTGCGCCGGTACGTCCATTCCCAGCGTGCCATGCCATTGCGCACACGCGGCGCCTGGCTGCCCTGCACGCCACGCTGTTCCACCTGCATGGGCAGATCGGCAGGCGCACTCAGGGTCACGCGGGCATCGTCGTACTGGGTGAACACGCTGAAGGTTTCCCACAGGCCGAAGTAGCCCGGGAAATACGGCGTGTTCTGGGTGCGCCGGGTCTGGTAGACCACGCGGGTACCGGGCGCCAGATTCGGGAAGACCACCACGCGCACCTTGCGGTCGGCGTACATCGCCGCGGCCGCGCTGGAATAGCTTTCCTGGGTATAGATGCGGTCAGCCGGCACGTCGCGGCGCTGGCCGTCCGCCGTCAGGGTGTAGGCCTGCAGCACCTCCAGCGTCTCCATCTTCTCGCTGTAGCTCAGCCGCACCTGGCTGAACTGCTCGACCGCCGATTTGGTCTTGAGCAGGATGTCGTACTCTTCGGTCTGCGTATTGCCCGCATCGGGGCGCACCACGTAGTCGGCACGATAGCGTACGAAACTGAAGTTGTTGCTGGCCTGCGCTTCAGCGCCCGCGGCCGGGCCGCCCTGCCCGCCCGGGGTGGTCGGTGCAACGGGTGTCGCGGGTGTCGCGGGTGCCGGTACGGGCTGGGCATCGGCCCACGCCACTGCCGGCGCAAGCGTCATGGCGCCCAGCATCGTCCAGATCATCGGCTTCATTGCAGGTTCCTTGTGCTCGGCAACACCCGGGCAGCGCCCGGGTTCCATACAGCCAGGCCGCGCCCGGCGTTACTTGGGCGGGGGCGGCGCCAGCACGCTACGGTCGCCATTGTGCTCGGGCGGGCTGACCACGCCAGCCGCCTCCATCGCTTCAATCAGGCGCGCAGCACGGTTGTAGCCGATCTTCAGGCGACGCTGCACGCCGGAGATGGAGGCACGGCGGGTTTCGGTGACGATGCGCAGGGCCTCGTCGTACAGCGGATCGGACTCATCGCCGCCACCGCCGCCCGCCTCGGGCAGGCCACCGGGGCCGACCACGACGCCATCGCCCATCATCTGCACTTCGTCCAGCACGCCGGTGATGTAGTCGGTCGGGCCGCTGGCCTTGAGATGTTCGACCACGCGGTGCACTTCCTCATCGGAGACGAACGCACCGTGCACGCGGTCCGGCAACGCGGTACCCGGCGGCAGGTACAGCATGTCGCCATGGCCGAGCAGCGTTTCCGCGCCGGACTGATCCAGAATGGTGCGCGAATCGATCTTCGAGCTGACCTGGAAGCCGATACGGGTCGGGATGTTGGCCTTGATCAAGCCGGTGATCACGTCCACCGAGGGGCGCTGGGTGGCCAGGATCAGATGGATGCCGGCCGCACGCGCTTTCTGCGCCAAGCGCGCAATCAGCTCTTCCACCTTCTTGCCGACGATCATCATCATGTCGGCGAATTCGTCGATGAAGATGACGATGAACGGCAGCGTCTCCAGCGGGCGCGGGGCCTCGCCGAGTTCCGGGTTGGGCTTGAACAGCGGGTCCATCATCGGCTGCCCGGCGTCCTGGGCATCCTTGACCTTCTTGTTGAAGCCGGCCAGGTTGCGTACGCCCACCGCGCTCATCAGCTTGTAGCGCCGCTCCATTTCGGCCACGCACCAGCGCAGGCCGTTGGCGGCCTCCTTCATGTCGGTGACCACCGGCGCCAGCAGATGCGGGATGCCCTGGTAGACGCTCAGCTCGAGCATCTTCGGGTCGATCATCAGCATCCGCAGGTCTTTCGGCGAGGCCTTGTACAGCAGGCTCAGCACCATCGCGTTGACCGCCACGGACTTGCCCGAGCCGGTGGTGCCGGCCACCAGCAGATGCGGCATGCGCGCCAGATCGGCCACGGTCGGGCGGCCGGCGATGTCCTTGCCCAGCGCCAGGGTCAGTACGCTGGCGGACTTGTCGTATTCCTTGGAGCGCAGCAGCTCGGAGAGATAGATCATCTCGCGGGTGACGTTGGGGATCTCCAGACCCACCACCGACTTGCCCGGAATCACATCGACCACGCGCACGGATTTGACCGACAGCCCGCGCGCGATGTCCTTGTCCAGCGAACTGATCTGGCTGACCTTGATGCCCGGGGCCGGCTCGATTTCGAAGCGGGTGATGACCGGGCCGGGATAGGCACCCACCACCTGCGCATCGATACGGAAGTCCTTGAGCTTGAACTCGATCTGGCGCGACAGCGTTTCCAGCGTGCCCTCGTCGTAGCCCTTGGGCTGCGGCTTGGGATCGTCCAGCAGTGCCAGCGGCGGCACGTCCGAGCCATCGCCATTGACCCCGCGGAACATGGGAATCTGGGTCTCGCGCTTGGCGCGGTCGCTCTTCTCCAGCACCGGCTCCGGGCGCGGCTCGATCTTGACCGGCTCGCGCTTGGCGCGGACCTCGGCGTCGACCTTGCGCACTTCCTGGCGCTCCTCGCGCATCGCGCGGGTCTGCTGCCACTCGGTGGCCTGCTCTTTCTTCTTGTTGAACAGCGGCGGCAGCGCCAGCACCCAGTTGCCGATCTTCTCCATCACCACGAACCAGGAGATGCCCGTGGCCAGGGTGATCGAGGCCAGCAGCAGCACCAGCACGAACAGGTTGGCGCCCAATGCGCCGAAACCGACGCTGAGCGAGCTGCCCACCAGCTTGCCGAGGATGCCGCCGGCATGGGCCACATCGGCCACGAACAGGCGCAGATGCAGGAAGCCGGTGCCGGCGATCAGGAAACCGACCAGGCCGACCAGGCGCAGCGCCGGATCCAGGTCATGCTCGCCCTTGGCTTCCCGCTTCAGGCCGAACATCGCGATCCAGGCCAGTGCGCCCAGCACGATCGGCAGCACGAAGGCCATGTAGCCGAACAGCTGCAGCAGGACATCGGCGATCCAGGCACCGGCGCGACCGCCCATGTTGTGGACCGGCGCGACCACGCTGCCGGTATGCGACCAGCCAGGGTCGGTGGCCGAGTAGGTGAACAGACTGGCGACCAGATACAGCAATGCCGGGGCGACCGCGATCAACCCCAGGTCGCGCCACAGGCGCTGCCGGCGCGGATTGTCCTCGCCGGCCGGTTTGCGCGGCGCTGCCTTGCTGTCGGACGCCTTGGCTCGTTCCGGGACCTGTTTCGCCACCTTAGACCACACCTTGGGAATGCACTGTTAGTGCTTGATAATAAACGACTGGATCCCACCCCGGTAGGTGCCGGCCGTTGGCCAGCACGGCCAGCGTCAAAACTCCGGCACCGGAATGGGCGTCGTGCCCGGCGGGTCGCCGCGTTCCACTGCGCGCCTTGAATCGCCCCGCCCCTGCCGCCACTCTATGACTTCGCTCGGACGCCGCGCAATCACCCTGCCAGTGTCCCGCCCTACCTTCTATTGCGAGCTTACATGAGCAACTCCAAGCACTCCCGCCTGTTGATCCTTGGTTCCGGCCCGGCCGGCTGGACCGCCGCCGTCTACGCCGCGCGCGCCAACCTCAAGCCCGTCGTGATCACCGGCCTGCAGCAGGGCGGCCAGCTGATGACCACCACCGAGGTGGACAACTGGCCTGGAGATGCACACGGCCTGATGGGCCCGGACCTGATGACCCGCATGCAGGCGCATGCCGAGCGCTTCGAGACCGAGGTCATCTTCGACCACATCCACACCGCTGATGTCTCCCAGCGCCCGTTCAAGCTGATCGGCGACAGCGCCGAGTACACCTGCGACGCCCTGATCATCGCCACCGGCGCCACCGCCAAGTACCTGGGCATCCCCAGCGAAGAGGCCTTCAAGGGCCGCGGCGTGTCCGCCTGCGCCACCTGCGACGGCTTCTTCTACCGTGACCAGGACGTGGTCGTGGTCGGCGGCGGCAACACCGCCGTGGAAGAGGCCCTGTACCTGTCCAACATTGCCCGCAAGGTCTACCTGGTCCACCGCCGCGACACCCTCAAGGCGGAAAAGATCATGCAGGACAAGCTGTTCGCCAAGGTCGCCGCCGGCAAGATCGAAACCGTGTGGCACCACCAGGTGGACGAAGTGCTGGGCAACGACGCCGGCGTGACCGGTGTGCGCGTCAAGTCCACGCTGGACGGCAGCACCCGTGACATCGAGGCCCATGGCTTCTTCGTGGCGATCGGCCACCACCCCAACACCAGCCTGTTCGATGGCCAGCTGACCATGAACAACGGCTACCTGGACATCCGCTCGGGCCTGGGCGGCAACGCCACCCAGACCTCGGTGGAAGGCGTGTTCGCCGCCGGCGACGTGGCCGACCAGCACTACCGTCAGGCGATCACCTCGGCCGGCTTCGGCTGCATGGCCGCACTGGATGCCGAGCGCTATCTGGATGCGAAGGGTCAGGCGAGCTGATCTGACGCCCGAATCGCGCAGCACACGAAGGCCGGTGAATCATTCACCGGCCTTTTTACTGGCCGGTACGTTCCGCCCGCCCTGCGCCCGTCCCACCTGCTCTATCCTCTGCCCATGCCCGATCCACGTTTCCTGCATCGCCTGTCCGATGTCCCCGCCGCCGCCTGGGACGCCCTGCACGACGGCCGCAACCCCTTCCTGTCGCACGCCTTCCTCGCCGGCCTTGAAGAACACGGTTGCCTGCGTCCCGAATGGGGCTGGCGGCCGCGCCACTTCACCCTGTGGGACGGGGGCACCCTGGTCGCGGCGATCCCGGGTTATCTCAAGGACAACTCGCACGGCGAGTTCGTGTTCGATCACGCCTGGGCGCACGCGTACGCCCAGCACGGGCTGGACTACTTCCCCAAGTGGCTGGGCGCGGTGCCGTATTCGCCCGTGACCGGCCCGCGTCTACTTGCCGGCACAACGGAGGATCGTGGCGCGCTGCTGGCATCGCTGGCGGGCGAAGTGGCACGCCTGGACTGGTCCTCGGCCCACATCAACTTCCACCCCGCCGAGGAAGACCCCGCCTTCAGCCCGGACTGGCTGCTGCGCGAGGACATCCAGTTCCAGTGGCACAACCCCGGTGGCTGGCAGACCTTCGACGACTTCCTCGGCGCGATGGACCACAAGCACCGCAAGAACATCCGCCAGGAACGCACCAAGCTCGCGCGCAGCGGCGTCACGTATCGCATCGTGCATGGCGATGAGGCGACCGAGGCCGATCTGCGCGCCATGCACGGCTTCTACCTGCAGACCTTCGCCGAGTACGGCAACTCGCCCGCGCTGACGCTGCCCTTCCTGCAGCATCTCGCCCGCACGATGCCGCGCGCGCTGGTGATCTTCCTGGCCGTGCTCGATGGCGAGCCGGTCGCCGGTGCGCTGTGCCTGCGTGGCGCGGACACGCTCTATGGGCGCTACTGGGGCGGCGCCACCCTGCCCGGCCTGCATTTCGAGACCTGCTACTACCAGGGCATCGCCTACTGCCTGCGCGAAGGACTGGCCCGCTTCGAGCCCGGCGCCCAAGGTGAGCACAAGCTGGCGCGCGGCTTCCTGCCGCACCGGGTGCGCAGCCGGCACTGGATCGCCGAGCCCGCCTTTGCCGAGGCACTGGTTGCGTGGTGCGCACAGGAGCGCGCCGAGGTCGCCCACTACGCACGTGTACTGGCGTCGCACAGTCCGTTCAAGGCCGACCTGGCATGACCCGCCGGCTGCCCTGGCGCCTGGACGATGCGCCGGACGCTCCCTTCCCGCCCGCCGAGACCGCGCTGCGCGATCCGGATGGCCTGCTGGCGCTCGGCGGCGACCTCTCGCCGGTGCGGCTGCTCAACGCCTATGCCGGCGGCATCTTTCCGTGGTTCTCCGAAGGCCAGCCGCTGCTGTGGTGGTCGCCGGACCCGCGCATGGTGTTTCGTACCGACGGCGTGCACCTGTCCAGCCGCTTTCGCCGCTCGCTCCGGCAGAGCGCCTGGACGCTACGGGCCGACACCTGTTTCGAGCAGGTGATCGATGCCTGCGCGGCCAGCCCGCGCCCGGGCCAGGACGGCACCTGGATCACGCGCGACATGCGCGACGCCTACGTCGACCTGCACCGTCTCGGCTTCGCGCACTCGGTGGAGGTGTTCGATGGCGATGCCCTGGTCGGCGGCATCTACGGGGTGGCGATCGGGCGGATGTTCTTTGGGGAGAGCATGTTCAGTGCGGTCTCGGGCGGCTCCAAGGTCGCCCTGGCAGGGTTGGCCCATCGGCTGGCCAGCTGGGGGTGGCCGCTGATCGATGCGCAGGTCGAAAATGACCACCTGCTGCGCATGGGCGCTGAGCACTGGCCCCGGCAGCGCTTTCTCGCGCTGACCCGTGAACAGGTCCAACAGCCAGCCGCCGCAGGCGATTGGGTGGATTTGTTCGGCACACTGACCGCCGCCGAAATCGCTGATCCGGACCGGCCTTAACCAAAACTTTGCATCAATCGCCCGACGCGCGTAAAATGCCCGCTCTTCAGGCCAGCTCGGCCGGTTACAGAACTGCACAGGACTACATGTCGAAAGACGACTCCATCGAGTTCGAAGGCACCGTCAGCGAGACGCTGCCGAACACCACTTTCCGCGTACGACTGGAAAATGGGCATGAAATCATCGCCCACATCTCCGGCCGCATGCGCAAGAACTACATCCGCATCCTGACGGGCGACCGCGTCAAGGTCGAAATGACCCCGTACGACCTGACCAAGGGTCGCATCACCTACCGCATGAAATAAGCGGTCCGGGGGTTGTTCCCGCCAGAAGGCCAGCCAGGTGCTGGCCTTTTCGCGTGGGCGGCATTCTGCCGGCAGCGGCCTTACCCTGCCAAGCGACACCCTGACCCAGTGCACCCTGACGTCGGTCAGGATGCCTTGATGCAGATTCGCCCTGGCACGCAACGGTCCACGCTGGCGGTCGATCCAATCCGGATCATGACCCGATGGCCCCCGCCATGAAGTACCTGTCTCCCCTGCTCCTGATCACCTGTCTGGCGGCCGCGTCGGCCCAGGCCGCCGAACCCACAGCCCCCGGCGACTGCATCACGCTCTCTGCGGATCAACAGCTGGTACGCAACGGGGCTGACCGCGACGTGCTGCTGCGCAATGGCGACCAGCATTACCTGGTGCGTTTCGAACGCTCCTGCAGCAGCGCCGCGATGTCGCCGAAGCTCGCCTTTGTCACGCCCGGCCGGGAGGGCCAACTCTGCGGCGCAGGGGCCAGCAAGCTGCGCACCAATGGACAGAGCTGCGCGATCAGTGCCGTTGATCCGATCACCGCCGAGGAATTCACACGTAAGGCGCGCGCGCGCCAGTGATCGGCCAAGCGCCCACGCACGCCTAAACAAAAGCCCCCTTTCGGGGGCTTTTGCATTCATCTCGACAACACCTGCGACCCGATTACACCGTGGCCGGCAACAGACGCTCCGGCTCGGCCTCGGTCTCGACAAACAGCTGGTCGTCGCGGACGTCGATGCTGACCTTGCCACCGTTGACCAGCTTGCCGAACAGCAGCTCGTCGGCCAGCGGACGCTTGATCTTGTCCTGGATCACGCGCGCCATCGGGCGGGCACCCATCAGCGGATCGAAGCCATGGTGGGCCAGCCAGTCGCGCGCGGTCGGGGTGGCCGACAGGCTGACGTGCTTTTCCTGCAGCAGCATTTCCAGCTCGATCAGGAACTTGTCCACCACGCGCAGGATGTGCTCGAAGCCCAGCGCCTGGAACTGCACGATCGCATCCAGACGGTTGCGGAACTCCGGCGTGAAGCTCTTGCGGATGACCTCCATCGCGTCGGTGGCATGGTCCTGGCGGGTGAAGCCGATCGAACGCCGCGAGGCCTGGGCCGCGCCGGCATTGGTGGTCATCACCAGCACCACGTTCTTGAAGTTCGCCTCACGGCCATTGGTGTCGGTCAGCACACCGCGGTCCATGACCTGCAGCAGGATGTTGAAGATGTCCGGGTGGGCTTTTTCCACCTCGTCCAGCAGCAGCACGCAGTGCGGGGTCTTGACGATCTTCTCGGTCAGCAGGCCTCCCTGGTCGAAGCCGACATAGCCCGGAGGGGCACCGATCAGGCGGCTGATCGAATGCGACTCCATGTACTCGCTCATGTCGAAGCGGACCAGCTCGATGCCCAGCTGCAGCGCGAGCTGCTTGGTCACCTCGGTCTTGCCCACGCCGGTCGGGCCGGAGAACAGGAAGTTGCCGATCGGCTTTTCCGGATTGGCCAGGCCCGAGCGGGCCAGCTTGATCGCCGAGGACAGTGTCTCGATGGCCGGGTCCTGGCCGAAGATCACCATCTTCAGGTTGCGCTCCAGATGCTGGAGCACGTCCTTGTCGGTCGCGCTGACCTGCTTGGCCGGGATGCGGGCCATCTTGGCGACGATGGTCTCGATCTCCTCGATGTCGATCAGTTCCTTGCGCTCACCGTCCGGCAGCAGGCGCTGGCGGGCACCGGCTTCGTCGATCACATCGATCGCCTTGTCCGGCAGCAGGCGGTCGTTGATGTGCTTGACCGACAGATCCACCGCAGCCTGCAGCGCGTCATCGGCGTAGGTCACGCCGTGGTGCGCTTCGTACTTGGGCTTGAGGCCCTGCAGGATCTCGTAGGTTTCGCCCACCGTCGGCTCGACGATGTCGATCTTCTGGAAGCGGCGGGCCAGGGCCCGATCCTTCTCGAAGATGCCGCGGTATTCCTGGAAGGTGGTCGAGCCGATGCAGCGCAGCTCGCCCGAGGCCAGGGCCGGCTTGATCAGGTTGGAGGCATCCATGGTGCCGCCCGAGGCGGACCCGGCACCGATGATGGTGTGGATCTCATCGATGAACAGCACCGCATTGGGCAGCTTCTTCATCGCGGTCAGCACCCCCTTCAGGCGCTTTTCGAAGTCGCCGCGGTACTTGGTCCCGGCCACCAGCGCGCCGAGGTCCAGCGAATAGATCACCGCATCGGCGAGCACATCCGGCACCGACCCTTCCACGATGCGCTTGGCCAGGCCTTCGGCGATCGCCGTCTTGCCTACGCCCGCCTCGCCCACGTACAGCGGGTTGTTCTTGCGGCGACGGCACAGGACCTGGATGGTGCGCTCGATTTCATCGGCACGGCCGACCAGCGGGTCGATCTTGCCGTTGCGGGCCTGGTCGTTGAGGTTGCTGGCGAACTCGGCCAGGGCATCGCCCTTGCCTTCGCCCTCGGCACCCTCGGTGCGGCCCTCGCCATCGGCGGCGGGCGGCACTTCGCCCTCCTCGCCCAGCTTGGCGATGCCATGGGAGAGGTAGTTGACGATATCCAGCCGGGTGACGTCCTGCTGGTTGAGGTAGTACACGGCGTGCGAGTCCTTCTCGCCGAAGATTGCCACCAGCACGTTGGCGCCGGTGACTTCCTTCTTGCCCGAGGACTGCACGTGGTACACCGCGCGCTGCAGCACGCGCTGGAAGCCCAGCGTCGGCTGGGTATCGCGCCCATCATCTTCGGCCAGGCGCGAGACCGAGGCCTCGATGGCCTGTTCCAGTTCCTGGCGCAGGCGGTCGGCATCCGCGCCGCAGGCCTTGAGGACGGCCTGGGCGGACGGGTTGTCGAGCAGTGCCAGCAGCAGGTGTTCCACCGTCATGAATTCATGCCGGGCCTCACGGGCGCGCTTGTAGCACTGTCCGATGGTGTGTTCGAGGTCTTTACTGAACATGATTAACTCCGGCGGCAGTTAGGAACAATATGCGGCCAACCTTCACGATTTCCATCACCCTAGCGGATCCGTGCGTTCAGACGGCGTTAGCACTTGCCTGATCGCTCCGTCCATTCGACGAGCCGCCATCATGCACGATCTTCCGGCCACGAAATGGCAGTTTGGCCGTGATGGCAATGTCACGGCCAGCCAACGCTGCTGCAGCGGCCCGCGGGTGGCGCCGGGAGGGACTGGCGCGCGCGCCATCGTCGGACCGCCAGAGCGGGCTTCGTAGCAGGCACGGCGCAGCGACACGCCGGCCGCTGAGGGCCGGATGTCAGTGTTGGTGGAACAGTGCGGATCGCGGGCACACGCAGTGCAGGCCCGTCAGAACGTCAGCCGCTGGCCTTTTCCATCGTGCACAACAGCGGATGCTGGTTCATGCGCGAGAACTCGTTGACCTGGGCGACCTTGGATTCGGCGACCTCGCGGGTGAATACCCCGCACACGCCGCGACCGCGGGTGTGCACGTGAAGCATCACCTGGGTGGCCTGGTCCAGATCCATCGAAAAGAAGTGCTGCAGGACCGTCACCACGAAATCCATCGGGGTGTAGTCGTCGTTCAACAGCATCACCTGGTACATCGGCGGTGGCGCGACCTCAGGGCGTGCAGGCTCAAGCAGCACGCCATGGTCGTGATGAGTTTCGTGGGAAGTCTCGCGGGGCATCCCCACATTATAGGGCTCCAGCCCCCGGATTGGACGTTGCCCCCCGCCGCCCTTCACAATCTGCACTCTCCAACCAGACCTTCACAGGGATTTCATGAAAAGGATTGCTGCCGCACTGCTGCTGGCCGTGACTGCCACCGGCGCCCATGCGGCCGAGCCGGACAAGGCGGTCGGGCGTGCCCTGGACACGCTGAAGTACACCTACGAGGTGGACGAGGACGGCGACTACAAGATGGTCTTCGACATGGATGATGGCCGCAGCCAGCTGGCCTTCGTGCGCTCCACCGTCGAGGAGTTCGGCAAGCACAAGATCCGTGAGATCTGGTCGCCGGCCTACAATTCGCCGGGCAAGCAGTTCCCCGCTGCCGTCGCTAACCGCCTGCTGGAAGACTCGCAGGATGCCAAGATGGGTGCCTGGGTGAAGCAGGACCAGCTGGCGATGTTCGTGGTCAAGGTCGATGCCACTGCCACCCCGGAGCAACTCAGCGACGCCATCGATGCGGCCATCCGCACTGCTGACGCCATGGAACTCGAACTGACCGAGCAGGACGAATACTGAAGTGAATGCCGTGCAGGAACCGCGCTGGACGCCCCATGTCACCGTGGCCACCGTGGTGGTGCGTGATGGGCGTCTGTTGCTGGTCGAGGAGGCGATCGACGGGCGCCAGGTGCTGAACCAGCCCGCTGGGCACCTGGAGCCGGACGAATCGCTGGCGGCGGCTGCCGTGCGTGAAACGCTGGAAGAGACCGGCTGGACGGTGCGCTTGAGCGCCTTCATCGGTACCTACCAGTGGACCGCCCCGGATGGCACGCCGTTCCTGCGCTTTGCCTACGCGGCCGAACCGGTGTCGCACGATCCCGACCGGCCGCTGGACGACGGCATCCTGCGCGCGCTCTGGCTGACCCCGGCCGAGCTGAAGGCCGATCCCGACCGCCTGCGCAGCCCACTGGTCTGGCAGGTGGTCGAAGATTACCTGGCGGGCCAGCGCCACCCGCTCTCCATCGTCAAGGAGGCTGCATGAGCACCCCGCGCATCATGGTCGGTGTCTCCGGTGGCGTGGACTCCTCCGTCGCGGCCTGGCGGCTGGTCCAGCAGGGCGAGCCGGTGGCCGGGCTGTTCATGCAGAACTGGGCCGATGACGGCAGCGGCGATTGCCGCGCCGAAGATGACCGCCGCGATGCCGTGGCCGTGTGCGGCCTGCTCGGCATCCCGTTCCACTTCCGCGATTTCTCCAGCGAGTACTGGCAAGGGGTGTTCGAACACTTCCTGGCCGAGTACGCCGCCGGCCGCACGCCCAATCCGGACGTGCTGTGCAACCGCGAAGTGAAGTTCAAGCATTTCCTCGATGCCGCGCGTGAGCTCGGCGCCGAGCGCATCGCGACCGGGCATTACGCCCGCGTCGCGCAGGTCGGCGGCCGCTGGGCACTGCTGCGTGGTGCCGACCGCAGCAAGGATCAGAGCTACTTCCTGCACCAGCTGGGCCAGGAACAGCTGGCCGCCACGCTGTTCCCGATCGGCGATCTGCAGAAGAACGACCTGCGCCGGATTGCCCGGGACGCGCGCCTGCCCACCCACGCCAAGAAGGATTCCACCGGGATCTGCTTCATCGGCGAACGCGACTTCCGCGAGTTCCTCGGCCGCTATCTGCCAGCGAAAACAGGCGAGATCCGCGATCCCGATGGCGCCCTGATCGCCGAACATCCCGGCGTGTTCTATTTCACGCTCGGCCAGCGCGAGGGCCTGAACATCGGCGGCGTGCGAGGCCGGCCGGCGGCGCCGTGGTATGTGGTCGGCAAGGACGTCGCCAGCAACGTGCTGTACGTGGACCAGGACCGCGAGAGCCCGTGGCTGCAGTCCACCCGGCTGCACTCCGAGGCCGCCCACTGGATCGCCGGCGCCCCGCCCGCGCGCCGGTTCGCGTGCACTGCCCAGACCCGGTACCGCCAGCCCGATGAACCCTGCACGGTGTCTGTGCGCGATGACGGCACCCTGGAGGTGCGCTTCGCACGGCCGCAGCGTGCCGTCACCCCCGGTCAATCGCTGGTGTTGTATGACGATGAGGTCTGCCTTGGCGGCGCCGTCATCGCCGCCACCGATGCCCCCCTGGAACAGCGCCTTCGCGCCACCCCTTCTCCTTTCGAGGTATCTGCTGCATGAGTTTTTCCGTCGACGACCGCGTTCTTGCTCTGGCCGGCATCGCCCAGGCCCTGCAGCAGGTCCGCCGCATCGCCGAAACCGGCCACTCCGAAGCCGCCGTGGTCCGCACCGCGGTGGAGAGCGTGTTCCGCATTGACGCGGCCAGCCCGCAGGAGATCTACGGCAGCGCCAGCAATGTCGCCCCGGGCCTGCGCCTGCTGCACAACTACCTGAGCAGCCAGGGCCAGGATGAGCACCTGCCTCGCCTGGCCTTGTCCGTGCTGCAGCTGGAACGCCGGTTCGTGCGCGAGAACGAGATCGTGGCCAAGGTCAGCACCGGCATCGAGCGCGCCCAGGCCCAGGCCAGCGAGCTCGGCGACAGCGCCCACCCGGACGTGCTCGCCGCGCTGGGTGGCCTGTACGCAGACACCATCAGCAACCTCAAGCCGCGCGTGATGGTCCAGGGCAATCCGCACTACCTCGGCCAGGCCGGCGTGGTCGCCGAGATCCGCGCCCTGCTGTTGGCGGCGGTCCGCTCGGCAGTGCTGTGGCGCCAGACGGGCGGCCAGTACTGGGACTTCCTGTTCTCCCGCAAAACGATGCTCGAAGCGGTCGCGCGCCAGCTGCGCTGAGCCGCGGCGAAGGGGCCGCCGGCGGGATCGGCGGCCCAGCCTCGTGCCCCTTGGGTCGAGGGCGACGGGCGGAAAAATCATGCGGACGGCTAAAGCAAACCGGGGTACGGCCGATACAGCATCCGTGCACCTCCCCGAGAACGTCCATGTACTCACGCCTCTTCATCCGTCTGGCCGCCCCCCTGGTCCTGACCCTTCTGCTTCCCTTTGCCATCGGCTTCGAGTGGCCAGCCGCCCTGCGTTGGGCGATCCTGAGCACGATGACGCTCAGCTGGCTCGGGTTTGCCTGGTGGAGCGCCCGCGCCCAGACCCAGCGTTCGCCTGAGCAGGCCCGCATCCTGCGCGAGCAGGACCAGTTGCTGACCGAGCTGCGCTCGTTTGTCGGCAACGAAATCGAAGGCTCGCGTGGCGAGGTCGAACGTGCCCGCGATCTGATCCGACATGCGGTCGGTGGCCTGGGCAGCAGCTTCGATGCCATGAACCGCAAGTCGCGCCAGCAGAGCCAGGCCCTGGCCCGTATCGTCGACCGCGCCGGTGACGAAGGTGGCGCCGGCGTCGACGTGGCCCGTTTCGCCCAGCACGCCAGCCATCGCATGGAGCAGCTGGTCGAGGCACTGGAGCAGGTCAGCGGCCAGAGCAGCACCACCGTGCAGCACATCGACCAGATGGCGCAGCACCTGGATGGCATTTTCGCGCTGCTGGAAGACGTCAAGTCGATTGCCGACCAGACCAACCTGCTGGCCCTGAACGCCGCCATCGAGGCCGCGCGTGCTGGTGAAGCCGGCCGCGGTTTCGCGGTGGTCGCCGACGAAGTCCGCAACCTGTCCGAGCGCTCCACCACCTTCAACGAGCAGATCCGCAAGCTGGCCCACAGCTCCAAGGACGCCATCGCCAAGGTGCGCGAGACCGTCTCGCACATGGCCTCCCGCGATATGGACCGCTCCCGCGAAGCGCGCCATGAAGCGGCGCAGATGCTGGACAACGTGGCCCAGATCAACGCATCGCTGGGTGACGGCATGCGTGAGATCTCCGAGTGCGGCCGCGCCATCGACAGCAGCGTCGCCGAAGCCGTGCGTGCCCTGCAGTTCGAGGACATCGCCACCCAGGCCCTGGGCGGCGTGCATACCCACCTGGATCGCCTGACCGCGATCAACCGCGAGGCGGTGGCCCTGCAGGAACTGCTGCATCGCAGTGGCGGCGTATTCGACGAAGAAGTCGTGACCGCCCTGCAGCGCACCGGCACCCGCCTGCGCGACATGCGCACCGAGTGGGAGCGCCCGCCGCACAAGGCCGTCGTCCAGCAGAGCATGGCCGCCGGCGCGGTCGAGTTGTTCTGATCCAGCTTTACCGTGCCCTTCCCGGCACACCCTGCGGCCCCGGTTTACCCCGGGGCCGTTGTGCTTGCACTACCCGCCTTGGCTGCAGATGATTACCTGATGTTGAACGCGTCCCTGCTGTCGGTTGCCTCTGTTGTCCCCGCCGAGCTGGAGCCGGCGGTGCCGGGCAGTGACGCCGTAACTCTCGCAGCCGCACCTGCCGCTGCGGCTGCGCCACTGCAGGGCCGCGCCCTGATCGCCCGGCTGGAGCAGCTTGCCCAGCAGGAACTGGCGCAGCTGGCCAGGCGCCCCTCGCCCGCCATTGCCGCACTGCCACCCGCGATCGATCCTGCCCTCGCCGGCCTGGCCTGGGATCTGGGCTTGAGCGGTGATGATCTGGGTGCTGCTGCGCGCTGAAGGCGCGGCATCCGCCACGTCCCCCGATCAGTCTGTATCGATGCAGTTATCGGAGCACAATTGCTCCGTCGCGGATCCGCGAAAGGCATTCAACATGGATATCCTACCGCCTTGCCTGGCGTGAGCCTGCCGATGCGCGACTACTACCGGATCGAATGCTACACAGCCGAACGTAAACGCACGCTCGGCCATTGCTGCCTGCCCATCCTGTTGTGAGAGTCGCTGGTGGCGAGGATCGACTGCAAAGGAAGTCCTCCCGCATCTCGCCAGGGCGCTGCACCAGTCAGGCTGGCGACGCCGTTGGCACCCCCGCCTGATTCTCAGTGTCAGGTCAGGCGGGAAGCCCCGCACAGGGCGACGACGCCGCCCTCAAACGCTTTGCGTCACCGCCGCATAACTCTCGCGTGGCGGCGTCTGGGTACCCAGCTTCAACCACTGCGCCAGATCGCGCGGGGCCAGCGGGCGCGAGTACAGGTAGCCCTGGATCTCATCACAGCCCTGGCGGCGCAGCATCGCCTCTTCCTGCTCGGTCTCCACCCCTTCGGCCACGACCTTCATGCCCAGCGCATGGCCCAGATGCACGATCGCCTGGGTGACTTCGGCGGTGCCGGCATCGTGCAGCATGCCCTGCACGAAGCTGCGGTCGATCTTGAGGCGGCCGACCGGGAAGCGATTGAGATAGTGCAGGTTCGAGAAACCGGTGCCGAAATCGTCGACGGCCAGCGGCACGCCGTGGCGCTCGAGGACATCGAAGCAATGCCGCAGCACCTCGGTGTCACGGATCAGGGCGGACTCGGTCAGCTCCAGCTCCAGGCGCTGCGGTGACCAGCCGTGGGCGTGGCAGATGTCGATCACGCGCTCGGCAAAGCCGCGGTCGCGCAGCTGCACGGCCGAAACGTTCACCGCCACGCGGTCGAACTGCAGGCCGGCAGCGTCCCACGCGGCGGCCTGGCGGCAGGCTTCGGCCAGCACCCAGTCGCCGATGCGCACGATCTCGCCGCACTTCTCGGCTATCGGGATGAACTCGGCCGGGCTGCAGTAGCCGATGCCGGGGCGATGCCAGCGCAGCAGCGCCTCGATCGCCGGGGGCTGGTCGTTCTCGGCATGCATCAGGGGCTGGTAGGCCAGGGTGAACTCTTCGCGTTCGATCGCGCCAAGCAGCGCGTGCTCGATCTCCAGCTTGCGCTGGATCTTGGCCAGCGCGTCCTGGCTGTAATACTGGTAGGTGTTGCGCCCGGCTTCCTTGGCCGCGTACATCGCCGCATCGGCGGCGCGCAGCAGTGATTCGAAATCCTGGCGGCTGTCGTCGAGCATCGCGATGCCGACGCTGGCGCCGACCTTCAACGTGCTCTCGCCGCGGTGCAGCGGCTCGGCAAGTGAGGCGATCAGCTTGCGCGCGACGTGGCCCGCGTCTTCCGGCGCGGCCAGGTCGCGCAGCACCACGATGAACTCGTCCCCGCTGAAGCGCCCGAACAGGTCGTTGTTGCGCAGGCTCTGGTGCAGGCGCGAGGCGGCCGCCTTGAGCAGCGCATCGCCGGTGGCGTGGCCGAAGGTGTCGTTGATGGTCTTGAAGCCATCCAGATCGATGAACAGCATCGCCAGCGGGCTGCCGCGGTCGCGGGCTTCCTCGATGGCGTCTGCGGTCTGCTCGCGCAGCAGCATGCGGTTGGGCAGGCCGGTGAGCAGATCGTAATGCGCCAGCAGCTCGATGCGCTCGTTGGCTTCGCGCTCGCGGGTGATGTCACGGAACAGCACCACGAAGCGGGTCGGCAGGCCATCGCGGCGGTCCAGCTCGATCAGCACCTGCACCCAGATGCGCAGCCCGGACTGCCGGTAGAAACACAGGTCCAGCTGCTCGGGCAGCCCGCCCTCGGCGATCCGCAACAGGGCCGCCTCGAACGCGTCGCGCGAGTCCTGGGTGTACAGGCTCAGTGCCTGGTCCAGGCTGATCGCCTCCTTGCGCAGGCCGTGGATGCGATAGCACTCCTCGGTCCACTGCATGTGGCGGGTGCCCACCTCGATCTCGCAGCCGCCGATGCGACCCAGCGCGGAAACGCGGTTGAGCAGCTCGGTGCGCCAGCGGATCAGCGCATCGGTCTGGTGTTGCTCGGTGATGTTCTGGACCTGCCCGAGCAGGCGCTGGATCCGCCCGTCCGGACCGATCAACGGCTGCATCCACACGCGCAGGTGCAGCGCGCCGCCGTTGTCACGGATCAGCTCCAGCTCCAGGGTGGTGGCCGCGCCATCGCGCCACATCCGGCGCCAGGCGCCACGCAGCCGGCCGCGGGAGTGCGGCTCCAGCTGGCGCAGCCAGTGGCGGCGGCCGTGCAGCGGTGCATCACCGGTCTCCAGCAGCGCCCGGAACTCGGGCGACCACCAGAACTGGCGCGCCTCCGGATCCCACGACCAACTGCCCATGCTGGCGATCCGCTGGGCTGCGCGCAGGTGCACCTGCTGCTCGCGCAGCTGGGCTTCCATCTGCTTCTGGGCCTGGATGTCGGTGTGGGTACCGACCATCCGCAGCGGCTGGCCGTCGGCCGTGCGGGTGACCACGCGGCCGCGATCCAGCACCCAGCGCCACTCCCCGTTGGGATGGCGGGCACGGAACTGGGTGGTATAGGCATCGCTCTCGCCGCGCAGGTGGGCATCCATCGCCACGCGCACCGCGGGCTGATCGTCCGGGTGGACGTTCTCCAGCAGCGCGCTGACACCGTCGGCATGACTGTGGGAATCCTCGATGGGCTGGCCGTCCCAGCGCCGTGAGCGGCGCACACTGTCACTGGGCAGATCCCAATCCCACAGTCCGTGCCCGGCGTGATCCAGAGCCACTTCCCAGCGGCTGCCCGCATAGGCGGCGACCGGCTCGGGCACGCTCAGGGTGAAGGCCAGCAGGTGCCCATCCGGATCGTGCACCGCGCGCATCCAGCCATCGAAGCGACCACCGGACCCGCCGGGAAGCTGGCAGGGCACCAGCCCACCGTCGGCGGCGAGCAGGCGCAGGTCTTCCAGCACCTCCCCGTAGGCGGCGACCGTTGCCGGCAGGCCATGCTCGCGCGCGGCCGGGTTGGCGGCGATCGGGCGACCGGCACGGTCGAGGATCACCAGCGCCGAGGCCAATGGGTGCTGCAGCAGACTCGCGATAATCCCTTGGTCCACGCCCTGTAACTCCGATAACGCACCCGACAACCGGGGAACGCAATCGTTAACGGCGGAGATTGCGGTTTATTGAGTTCCCTGGTGCCCTGCATCCTCGCCCGGGGCAGGTAAGATGACACTCGCCTTGTCCGATTGGCCCCGCCCTGCCCCATGTCGACCCGCCTGCCAGGCCCTTCCGAACCCGCTGCCGAGACCCCGCTGGCACGCGATCTGCGCCGCGACCGCTGGCGTGTGGTCGTGGCCTACCTGGTGCTGGCCCTGGTGTGGATCCTGAGCAGCGACGCGGCGGTCAAGCTGGTGGCCGGGGATCTGCAGACGGCCGCACAGTGGCAGACCATCAAGGGCACATTCTTCGTGGTCGCCAGCGCGGCACTGATCTATCTGCTGCTGCGCCCGCTGGCCCAGCACGTGCTGCACACCCACGCGCGGCTGGAGAGTTCGGAAACGCGCCACCGGCAGATGTTCGAAGGCAATCCCGGGCCGATCCTGGTCTACGACCTGGCGTCGCTGGCGATCCTGGACGTCAACCCGGCCGCGGCCAGCTTCTTCGGCTTCAGCCGCGAGGCCTTCACCGCGATGCCGATCACCGCGCTGTGGCCGCCCGGGCACGAGGCCATGCTCGAGGCCAAGCTGGACCACATCCGCGCCAATCCCGAGCAACTGTGCGTGATCACCGCCGACCTGCGCCTGAGTGACGGCAGCACCCGGCGGATGGAGATGCGCAGCAATTTCATCGATTACGGCGGCCGTCGCGCGCGTCTGTTGATCGCGATCGACCGCACCCGCGAAGACCAGGCGTTGTTGCGCCGCGACCAGGCGCTGGCCCGGGTGGAAGAAGCGCACGAGATGGCGCGCATCGGCGCATGGGAGATCGATCCGGCCACTGGCCTGGGCCGGTACGCCAATCAGGTGTATCGCCTGCTCGGGCGGCGCGCGCCCGACGCCCGGCGCTGGCACCGGTTCGATGAGCTGCTGGTGCCGGCCGATCCGGCCACGGCGGCGCTCAGCGAACAACTGTTGCAGGAGATGAGCTCCGGCGAGCCCGTGCAGATCGATGTACTACTGCCGTTGCTGGCGATGGACGGGCGCGCCCTGATGGTGCACCTGCGCGCCGAGAGCGGCCAGGACGACGCCGGCCGCCCGCGCGTGCTGGGCACCTTGCAGGATGTCACCGAGCGCGAGCAGTCGCGGCGCCTGCTGCGTGAGCGCGAAGAACAATTCCGCGAGCTGGTGCGGGTACTGCCTGATGGCGTGGTGATCCTGTCCGAGGAGCACGTGCTGTACGCCAATGCCTGCGCGGCCACCCAATTCGGCTACGGCCACCACACCCTGCTCGGCGAACCGCTGGCCGCCCTCGTCACCGACGACGACCTGCCCCGCGTGCGGGCGCAGTTGTTCGCCCAGTTGCCCCTGCAGAGCGCCGGGGCTGGCGAAGTGATCGGCATGCGCCGCTTCAACGGCCAGGCCTTCCAGGCCGGCCTGGCGGTCGGCGATGTGCGCTACGGCGGGCGCAACTGCAAGCTGCTGATCGTGCGCGACCTCAGCGAGCCCGAGCGCATCCGCGAGGCGCTGGAAACCAGCAACCGTGAGTTGCAGGCGATGGCCGGGCGACTGTTCTCGCTGCAGGAGGACGAGCGCCGGGCGATCTCGCGCGATCTGCACGACGACATCGGCCAGGCGATCACCGCGATGAAACTGTCTGCCTACGCCGCCCAGGACGAGCAGGACGCCGCCCGCCGCGATGAAGACCTCGCCCAGATCATCCAGCTGGCCGATGCGACCGTCGGCAAGCTGCGCGACATCTCCACCCTGCTGCGCCCACCGCAGCTGGATGCGCTGGGGCTGGAAGCGGCGCTGCGCTGGCAGGCCGGCGTGCTGTTCCGCTCGGCGGCGATCGAACTGCTGCCGGACATCCAGTCCCTGCCCCGACGCCCGGCCGGCGACATCGAACAGGCGTGCTTCCGCATCGCACAGGAAAGCCTCACCAACGTGCTGCGCCACGCCCGCGCCAGCCAGGTCAACCTGCACCTGCGCGATGTGGACGACCACGGCCTGCACCTGCAGGTCCGCGATGATGGCGAGGGCTTCGACCCGGACGGCCCGCGCGGGCTGGGCCTGATCGTGATGCGCGAGCGCGCGCAGAGCGTGGGTGGCACATTACGCATCGAATCGGCGCACGGCGCCGGTACCCTGATCGACCTTTACCTGCCGTACCGCGCCGCCGGCGCGACGGCTCACGACGCTCTGGAACACTGACCCATGTGGAACCCTTCCCTGCCCCTGGTCAGCATCGAGGATGCACCGCCCCGCCTGGGCGCGGGCAACCCCGAGCTGCAGACCATGGTGACCGAGGCTGCCTCCGGCGGCACGCCGCTGATGCTGATGCACGTGGATATCGACCACTTCGCTTCGGTCAACGAGAACATGAGTGCGGAGGTGGGCGATCAGGCCCTGGTGCTGGTCGCACAACGCCTGCAGCACCACCTGCGCGGGCGCGGCAAGCTGTGGCGCCACGGCAGCGATGAATTCCTGCTGGCCGTGCCGCGCACTGCGGACATGCCGCTGCCCGAGGACCTGGCCGAGGAAATCCGCCAGCAGCTGGAGCTGCCGCTGTCGGTGCTGCCCTACACGCTGTTCATGACCGGCAAGCTGGGCGTGAGCCTGTGCCCGGAGCACGGCACCGGCGTGTCGCGCCTGCTCGACCACGCCGAAGATGCGCTGCACCAGGCCGCCCGCGAAGGCGGCAATGCGGTGCGCATCCACGCGGTGGATACGCCGTCCAGCGCACATAGCGAGAGCATCATCGCGCGCCAGATTGTCGACGCCATCCCCAATGGCGAGCTCAAACTGCGTTACCAGCCGCTGGTCAGCGCCCGCGACGGCCACGTGGTCGGCATGGAAGCACTGCTGCGCTGGCAATCGCCCACGCTGGGCATGCTGGTGCCGGAGCGCTTCATGCGCACCGCCGAGCGCCTGGGCATCATCGTGCAGATCGGCACCTGGGTGCTGGAAGGCGCGCTCAAACAGGCCAAGCTGTGGCGCGACCAGGGCTTCGATGACTTCACCATCGCAGTGAACGTATCCACCCTGCAGTTGCTGCGCCCGAACTTCTTCGCCGAGGTCATGTCGCTGATGCAGGCCGCTGGCGTCCCGGCGCAGATGCTGACGCTGGAGATCAACGAAAGCGCGCTGACCAACAACGTCAACTTCGTGCACGAAACCCTGGTCAACCTGCGCAACGAAGGCATCAGCCTGAGCCTGGACAACTTCGGCACCGGTGATTCCAGCCTCAGCGCGCTGGTCCGGTATCCGGTGGACAAGCTCAAGATCGACCGCAGCTTCATCAAGAGCGCGCCGGCCGGCAACCGCGAAGCCGCGATTGCCCGCGCGATCATCGCCATGGGCCACCAGCTGGGCATGACCGTGATCGCCAACGGCGTGGAATCCCAGGCCCAGCTCGGCTTCCTGCGCCGCAACGACTGCGATGTGTTCCAGGGCTATCTGTTCGGCGAGCCGATGTCGGCCGATGCCGCCGGCATGACCCTGCGCCGCCGTTACCTGCGTCCGGAGGCCTTCGCAGAAACCCGTCCGGACCGCACGCTGTTGCTGCTGGATGACGAAGAGAACGTGCTGCGCTCGCTGGTGCGCCTGTTCCGTCGCGACGGTTACCGCATTCTCGCTGCCGGCAACGTGCGCGATGCCTTTGATCTGCTGGCCATCAACGACGTGCAGGTGATCCTGTCCGATCAGCGCATGAGCGACATGAGCGGCACCGAGTTCCTGGGCCGGGTGAAGATGCTCTACCCGGATACGATCCGCCTGGTGCTGTCCGGTTACACCGACCTCAATACCGTGACCGACGCGATCAACCGTGGCGCCATCTACCGGTTCCTGACCAAGCCGTGGAACGATGATGAGCTGCGCAAGCACATCCACCAGGCATTCCGCACCCACGAGGAGCAGCGCCGGGCGAACACGGCACCGGCGCCAGCGCTGCCGGCGGTTGACGCGGAGTGAGTCGGAGTGAGTCGGAGTGAGGCGGATTTAGACGGATTGACGCGGAGTGAGGCGGCAGCCGACCAACGGTCGGCTCTACGTTGCACGCGCCGGAGATCCTGGTAGAGCCGACCGTTGGTCGGCTGCTCTTGCCCAACCGAACGCGATGCCTGAAAGCCCGCGCAATGCGGGCCAGCGGCTGGCGCAACCGTTGTCGGATCAGCGCGGCTGTTTGATCGGCAGCACCAGCCGGAACTTGGAGCCCACGCCCGGCGTGCTCTCCAGATCGATGCGGCCATGGTGCTTGTTGATGATGCTGTAGGAGATCGACAGCCCCAACCCGGTGCCGCTGCCGACCGGCTTGGTGGTGAAAAACGGATCGAAGATGCGCTGGCGCAGGTCCGGCGAGATGCCGCCGCCGGTGTCTTCGAATTCCACCCAGACCGTGTCGCCCTCCACCCCGGTGCGCACATGGATCGTGCCGCGGTCGGCAATGGCGTGGCCGGCGTTGAGCAGCAGGTTCATGTACACCTGGTTCAACTCCGACGGCAGGCACTCCACCAGCGGCAGCTGGCCGAACTCGCGGTGCAGGGTCACCTTGTACTTGAGCTCGTTCCAGATGATGTTGATCGTGGATTCCAGGCCCGCATGCAGGTCCACCAGCTTCCACGACTCATCCCGGCCGGAATACGAGAAGTCCTTCAGATCGCGCACGATCCGGGTCACCCGCTCGATGCCCTCGCGTGATTCGGCCATCAGCTGCGGAAGATCGCGGCTGATGAAATCGATGTCGAAGCGTTGGCGGATGTCATCGATTTCCGGGATCAGCGCCTTCGGGTCCGGCGCACGCAGGGCCCGCTCGTAGGCTTCGATCACGGTGAACAGGCTGCGCAGGTATTCCTGCAGGCTGCCGAGGTTGGAGTGCACATAACCGATCGGGTTGTTGATCTCGTGCGCCACACCGGCGGCGAGCTGGCCGATCGAGGCCATCTTCTCCGACTGCAGCAGCTTTTCCTGGGTGCCGTTGAGGCGCAGGTAGGCCTGGCGCAGTTCGGCATGGCGCTGCTGCAGCTCGCGCTCGTAATCCTCCTGGCCTTCGATGCGGCGGAACAGGGCCAGATAGTGCCGCTGGCCGCCATCGTCATGATGGTAGACGTGGGCGATGACCATGCGCTCGTCGACCGGCAGGCTCCCGTTCCAGTGGCCGTTGAGGCGCGCCTGTTCCAGCGCATCCGGTGGCAGCAGCTGGCGCAGCCATTGCGCCGGGGTGAGGGCGGCATCGCGCTCGGCCTGGCCGAGGATCTCGCTGACGGCGGCATTGGCCAGCGCCACGCTGCCATCCTCGCGGAACAGCAGCACGCCCTCCTTGATCCGTTCAAACAGGGCAAGCAGGACCGGATGCGGGGGCAACGGGGCGGTGACAAGGGCGGAAGTTACGGTCACGGTCACATCGAGGCGGCTGGAAACAGGCGCTCAATATACGCGGTGACGTTCACATCGGCAGCCGGGGGCCGCCAGACGGGGAGATCAGGCGACCGCGAGGGGCCGCCGGGTATGCAGGATGTGCGACTGGCCCTTGGCGTCATACGCCGAGGATTCTTCACTGCGGCCGAGCTGGCGCAGGGCCCAGTTGACCTCGCGGCGGCGGCGCGACAGCAGCACACCGTTGGCGTGGTTGCGCTCGGCCAGTTCCTGCACGCGTTCGGCCTGGCCGACCGGCAGCGCGGCCTCGAGCGCCCGAAGCGCTTCCAGTTTGGCGCCGGTCGCACGGATCAGCGCGTGCACGTCATGCTCGACCAATGCCTGGCGTTCGACGTCCAGGGCATCGCTGAGGCGTTGCAGCGGCTCGCTCATCGCCAGCTTCATCCCTGCAGCTGCTGGTCCAGCTCAAGCATGCGCGAAGCGATCGCGTCAGGATTGATCTTGTAGCTGCCGTTCTGCAGCGCATCGCGCACCGCCTGCACACGCCCGGCATCGATCGCCGGCGCCGTGGACAATTCACGCTGCAGGGTCTGCAGGCTGGTGGCTTCGCCGGTCAGGCGCAGGCTGTCAGCGGCTTCCACCGGCCGGGCCGGGGCATCGGTGCTGACGCTCGGCTTGTTACCCGGAGCGACGCTGCGCAGATGGGCGGTGGCCGGGAGGTTGCCGTCGATTTTCTGGCTCATGGAGTTGTCCTGGGAATGCGGTTCACAAGGGATAACGGCCGGGCGGACGCCATCTTTAGGGGAATATTGCAGGTTTTGCCGGAAAAGTGGCGCGTATTCACAATCGTGTTCAGCGCGTCACTAAAACGTCACCGCTGGCCGCGACGGTGCCCTGCACGATCTTGCGGGACGACAGGTTCTCGACCGAGACCCGCTCGTTTTCGCCGGCATCGGCCATGGCGCGTCCGGCCACCCGGACCTCCACCCCGCCCCGCCGCGACACCAGCGCGACGCTGTCGCCCCGCCGCACCAGCCGCTGCGCGACCAGGTCATTGGCCGACAGCAGGCTGCCCGCACTGAGGGTCCTGCGTGCCACGCGACCGACCGCCGCGGCCGGATCGGCCAACGCGGCGCCGGCGATCCGGGCCGCATCACGCTGGCCAGTGGTGATATCGGCGGCCGCCAGGGTTTCTCCAGCGGCCACGCCACGGTTGAGGATGAGCACCGTCTGGTTGCGACGCACTTTTACGGGTACGAACAGGCGCCAGCCGCCCGCATCGGGGCAGCTGACCTCCACGGTGCTGCTGCCGGTTGGCTGGGCCGCCAGCGGCTGGCCGCAGGCCGGCAGGCGCAGTGCCGAATCCAGCGTGGTGTCACCTTCGCTGCCGGCCGGGAGGGTGCCCAGCGCCGCCTGGCGGATGCTGTCCACGGGTTGCCAGCCGCCGGCGGCCCAGGCGGGCGCCACCAGCACCAGCGCGGCAAGGACAAGAGAACGCATGGGCACTCCAGGGGCAAGGAACATGGGCAGCACGATGCAAGCGCCGTGCCGAAGCCTGGCGCACGCCGCGCTCAAGTCATCGCCACCGCCGCCGATACCAAGCCCATGTCCCATGACCTGCTCAACCGCATCGACCAGCGTACGCGCCTGGCCGGCCACAATCGTCTGGCCCTGCTGCTGTTCCGGCTGGGGGGACGTCAGCTTTTTGGCGTGAACGTGTTCAAGGTGCAGGAAGTCCTGCGGCGCCCGGATCTGTTCCAGGTGCCCGGGCTGCCCAGCCAGTTCGCCGGTGTGGCCGATGTGCGTGGCCGCTCGGTGCCGGTGCTGGACCTGGGCCTGGCGATCGGCCATCCCGAGCGTGAGCCCGATGCCGACAAGGCGCCGGGCTATCTGGTGGTGACCGAGTTCAACCGCTCCATCCAGGGCTTTCTGGTCAGTGGTGTGGAACGCATCGTCAACATCGCGGTGGAAGACATCCATCCGCCACCGGAGCTGGGCGCCGAATCGAGCTACCTGACGGCGGTGACCCGCTTCCAGGGCGAGCTTATCCAGGTGATCGACGTGGAAAGCGTGCTGGCCGACATCGCCGAGATCCGGGGCGAAGCGGTGCTGGACCCGTCCATGGCCCTGCCCCCCGATGCCCCGCCGATGCAGGTGCTGGTGGTGGACGATTCGCGCGTGGCCCGCCAGCAGATCCGCAGCGTGCTGGATCAGCTGGGGGTCGGGGCGACCCTGCTGTCGGACGGCAAGCAGGCGTTGGACCACCTGCTGCAGATCCACGCCTCGGGCGAGAACCCGGCCGAGCGCTACGCCATGGTGATCTCCGATATCGAGATGCCGGCGATGGATGGTTACACCCTGACGACGGAAATCCGGCGTCACCCGGGCCTGGCCGGCCTGTACGTGCTGCTGCACACGTCCTTGTCGGGCGTGTTCAACAACGCGATGGTCGAGCGGGTCGGTGCGAACGCGTTCGTGGCCAAGTACTCCCCGCATGAGCTGGCGGACTTCCTGCTGGACCGCCTGCGCAAGGTGGCGATGGCGGCGTAAAGGGCGGCCGGCCCTGGTGTCGGCGCCCTCCCTGGGGTTGGTTGACGGCATCCACGCATGGCGTGGATCTACGCCGGGGGCTGTTTCCTGACTCCACGCGGGGCCTTGGCCTCCCTGGCGTGGTGAATCTCCCGGCGTGAATGATGCCGCCGGGCACCGGCCCCTCTCTTCTGGCGCCCCTCTGGCACGCCGCTTGCACTGCCCCAGGCATCGTCCCGTGGGAGTGCGTCATGCCCAATCTGATTTCGAACTATCTGGGTGTCCACGCCCAGGCCATGCCGTTGCGCGAGCAGCGGATGAAGCTGATCGCCAGCAACCTGAGCAATGCCGACACCCCCGGGTACAAGGCCCAGGACCTGGACTTCGATGCCGCCCTGCGCAATGCCCAGGGCCTGGATGGCAACGGTCTGCTGAAGACCACCAGTGAAAAGCACTATGAGATCGGCGGCGGGTTGAACCCGTTCCAGATCGCCAAGGAAGGCGTGCAGCCGAGCATCGACGGCAACACCGTCGACCCGGATGCCGAACGCGCCGCCTACGGCCGCGCCGCGCTGGAGTACCGCGCCTCGCTGAGCTTCGTCGAATCCAAGGTGCGCTCGATGCTCACCGCGATCACGGGGCAATAAGCCATGAGCAATCTGCCCATTTTCGATATCGCCGGCTCTGCGCTGCAGGCGCAGTCCGTGCGCATGAGCACCATCGCTTCCAACCTCTCCAACGCCGATACCGTCGCCGGGTCGGCCGATGCGGTCTACAAGCCGCTGGAGCCGATCTTCCAGTCGGTCACCAGCCGCACCGACCCGAACATCACCACGGTGCAGGTCAAGGAAATCAGCCAGAGCAACGCCGCGCCGATCCAGCGTTACGAGCCGGGCCACCCGCTCGCCGATGCCGATGGCTACATCTACCAGCCCGATGTGGATCCGGTCGCGCAGATGGTCAACCTGATCTCCACCTCGCGCAATTACCAGGCCGGCGTGGAAATGCTGACCACCGCCAAGGAACTGGCGCTGGCCACGCTGACCATGGGTCGCTGACCCTCTTACCGCAGGAATCCCCTCCCATGAGCAGCACCAACGGCGTTGGCCAGAACAGCAGCGATATCTACACCGCGCTGGGCCTGAACGCGCCCAACAGCGATACCAGCAAGAAAAAGAGCACCCTGGACCAGGCCGATTTCATGCGCCTGATGACCGAGCAGCTGCGGCACCAGGACCCGCTCAAGCCGATGGACAACACCCAGATGGTCGCGCAGATGGCGCAGCTGTCGCAGGTCCAGGGCATCACCGACCTCAATAACACGGTCAAGGGCTTCCAGGATTCGATGTCCAGCGACCAGATCCTGCGCGGCGCGGCCCTGGTCGGCCACGAAGTGCTGGTGCCGTCGGAGAAGCTCGCGCTGGAGAAGGACGGTGACGTCACCGGCATGGTCGCCGCGCCCGGCGCCGGCTTCGTGACGGTGGACATCACCGATGCCAACGGCGTCAAGGTCAACCAGATCAGCGTGGAAGCCAAGGCCTCCGGCGAAGTCACCTTCGACTGGGACGGCAAGGACGCCAACGGCAACCGCATGGCCGAAGGCACCTACACCATCGCCGCCTCGCATACCGATACCGCCGGCACCAAGACCAAGCTCAACACCTACGTGCAGGCCCCGGTGGAGAGCGTCACGGTCGGCACGGACGGCCTGTACCTCAACCTCAAGGGTCTGGGCACGGCCCCGATCGACTACGTGCTCCGCATCAGCTGAGCCGCCTTACCCGCATCCACAGGAGCATCCCATGGGCTTCAACGTCTCGTTGTCCGGCATCAACGCAGCCAATGCCGATCTGAACGTCACCGCGAACAACATCGCCAACGTCAACACCACCGGCTTCAAGCAGTCGCGCGCGGAGTTCGCCGATCTGTTCTCGGCCACCAGCTATGGCCTGTCCAAGAACGCGGTCGGTTCCGGCGTGCGGGTGACCAACGTCGCCCAGCAGTTCTCGCAGGGCAACAACGAACAGACCGGGCGCAGCCTGGACATGGCCATTTCCGGCGAAGGTTTCTTTACCCTGACCATGAACGGTGAGCGCGTGTACTCGCGCGCCGGCAACTTCCAGACCGACCAGGCCGGCTACGTGACCAACCCGCAGGGCGCGCGCCTGCAGGTGTTCGCCCCGAACGCGGACGGCACCAACTTCGATGCCGGCCGCCTGACCGACCTGCAGCTGATGACCACCGACAGCCCGCCGCGGCAGACCGGCAAGGTCGATGTGAGCTTCACCCTGCCGGCCAACGCCAAGCAGCCGACGGTCGACACCTTCGACCCGACCGACTCCAACAGCTACAACCACTCCACCGGCGGCATCACCGTGTACGACTCGCTGGGCGTGAGCCACACCCAGACCTCCTACTTCGTGAAGACCGACAACCCGAACGAGTGGCAGGTCTACAACTATGTGGACGGCAAGGCTGCCGGTACCCCGACCACGCTGCAGTTCTCCGACAGCGGTGCGTTGACCAGCCCGGCCAACGGCCAGATCGTCATGGATCCGTTCACCCCGACCACCGGCGCCGGCGTGCTGTCGATGTCGCTGAACCTGAGCGGTTCGACCCAGTACGGCGAGAAGTTCGCGCTGCGCAACACCCAGCAGGACGGCTACGCGGCGGGCAAGCTCAACGAGATCACCGTCTCCGAAGAGGGCATCGTCTACGCGCGCTACTCCAATGGCGACGACAAGGCGCTGGGCCAGGTGGCCCTGACCACCTTCAACAACGCACAGGGCCTGGAAGCCAAGGGCAACAACCTGTGGACGGAGAGCTTCGCTTCGGGCACGCCGCGTACCGGTGCACCGGACAGCTCCAACCTGGGCAAGATCCAGGCCGGTTCGCTGGAAGCCTCCACGGTCGACCTGACCGAGCAGCTGGTCAACATGATCACCGCCCAGCGCAACTTCCAGGCCAACTCGCAGATGGTCTCCACGCAGGACCAGATCACCCAGACCATCATCAACCTGCGTTGATGAGCCACTGACCGCAACACGGGACTACACCGATGGACAAGGCACTCTACGTCGCGATGACCGGTGCACGCGCTTCCCTGCAGGCGCAGGGCACGCTGTCGCACAATCTGGCCAACACCGATACCCCCGGCTTCAAGGAGGCGCTCGCCAACACCGAGGCCTTCCCGATCAAGGGGACCGGCTATGCCTCGCGCGTGGATGCCCTGCACGTGGATGCCGGCTTCAACCGGCGCATGGGCGCCCAGCAGATCACCGGCAACCCGCTGGATCTGTCCCTGCAGGCCGGCAACTGGCTGGCCGTGCAGGCACCCGGCGCCAATGCGGGTGAGGCGTATACCCGGGGCGCGGCGCTGTCGATCACGCCCAATGGCCAGCTGGTGACCGCCGGCGGCCATCCGGTGCTGGATGAGAACAGCAATCCGATCGCGATCCCGCCGCACCAGGCGATGGACATCGGCAACGACGGCACGATCTCGATCATTCCGTTGGGCGAAGGCCCGCAGACGATGGCCAACGTGGGTCGCATCCGCGTGGTGCAGGCCGACGACGCACGGCTGGAACGCGGCCTGGATGGACTGATGCGCAACACCGACCCACAGCAGCCGTTCGTGCAGGCCCAGGGCAAGTCGCTGGAAAGCGGCCAGCTGGAAGGCAGCAATGTGGATGCCGCCGGTGCACTGGTGCAGATGATCCAGCTGCAGCGCCAGTACGAAATGCAGGTGAAAGTCATCAAGCACGGCGATGACAACGCGCGCAGCGCCAACAGCCTGCTGCGCCTGGGCGGCTGACCGCGCGCCGTGACGTAATCCCGGCGCCGTTCTGGCACGCGCCATGCATTGCCCTTCGCAAGGGCCGCACCACGCGGCCACCCGCTACAACACAGGAATGACGCCATGAACCAGGCATTGTGGATCGCCAAGACCGGACTGGATGCGCAGCAGACGCGCATGTCGGTGGTTTCCAACAACCTCGCCAACACCAACACCACCGGTTTCAAGCAGGACCGTGCCAGCTTTGAAGATCTGCTGTACCAGCAGGTCCGTCAGCCCGGCGGCGCTTCCTCGGCGCAGACGCAGTTGCCGTCGGGCCTGCAGCTGGGCACCGGTGTGCGCGTGGTCGCCACCTCAAAGAACTTCGAGCAGGGCAGCCAGCAGCAGACCGGCCGCGCGCTGGATGTGATGGTCAACGGCCGCGGCTTCTTTGAAGTGCAGATGCCGGATGGTTCTTCGGCCTATACCCGCGATGGCTCATTCCAGCGCAACCAGGATGGCGAGCTGGTCACCAACAGCGGCTACCCGGTGCAGCCGGGCATCCAGATTCCCGAAGGCGCGCAGTCGCTCACCATCGGCACCGACGGCACCATCAGCGTGAAGATGGCCGACGACGCCGCCTCGGTGGAAATCGGCGCGCTGACCCTGACCGACTTCGTCAATCCAGCGGGCCTGCAGGCGCGCGGTGAAAACCTGTTCCTGGAAACCACCGCCTCCGGCCCGGCGCAGAACGGCAACCCCGGCCTGAACGGCCTGGGCACCGTGGTGCAGGGTGCACTGGAAGGCAGCAACGTCAACGTGGTGGAAGAACTGGTCTCGATGATCGAAACCCAGCGCGCCTACGAAATGAACGCCAAGGCGATCTCCACCACCGACGCCATGCTCGGCTACCTCAACCAGAACGTCTGATCGGTCGACCCGGGAACCTGCCATGTCGCGTCTTGCCCCTGCCCTCCGCCTGCTCGCCGCCGCCGTCATCGTCGCCACCCTGAGTGGCTGCGTGATCGCCGGCGATGTCCGCCCCTACCCGGCCATGGCGCCGGTGGAACCGATCATGCCGCCCTCGGCCCAGGCCACGGCCGGTGCGATCTACGCCGCCGGCCCCGGCCTGCAGCTGTACTCGGACCGGCGCGCCCGCGATGTGGGCGACCTGCTTACGATCACGCTGACCGAGAACACCACCGCGCAGACCACCGCCAACACCTCCACCTCGAAAGAGTCGGAGCTGAGCATCGGCACGCCGACCATCTTCGGCGCCCCGGTCACGCTCGGCGGCAAGGACATCCTCAGTGCCAGCGCCGCCGGTTCGCGCGATTTCACCGGCAAGGGCACCAGCGCGCAGAGCAACCGCCTGCAGGGCAGCGTGACGGTCACCGTGATCCAGCGCCTGCCCAACGGCAACCTGGTCGTGCAGGGCGCCAAGAACCTGCGCCTTAACCGGGGCGATGAGCTGGTGCAGGTGCAGGGCATCGTGCGCGCGGCGGACATCTTCCCGGACAACACCATTCCCTCCAGCCGCGTTGCCGATGCCCGCATCGTCTACGGCGGCCGCGGCGCGATCGCCCAATCCAACGCGATGGGCTGGCTGAGCCGCTTCTTCAACTCGGCGCTGGCGCCGTACTGAGCCTGACATGACCTTCTCCCTTTCCCTGTTCCGGCAGCGACGCATGGCGTACCCCCACGTGGCGAAGCAGCGACGCGCGGCGTCGCTCTACATGGTGACGCAACGCATGGTGTCGCACGGCGCGACGCGTGCCGTGCTGGCGCTGCTGGCCGTGTTCGCGCTGGTCGCGCCCGCCTCCGCCGAGCGCATCAAGGACCTGGCCCAGGTCGGCGGCGTGCGTGGCAACGCGCTGGTCGGCTACGGCCTGGTGGTCGGCCTGGATGGCAGCGGCGACCGCACCAGCCAGGCGCCCTTCACCGTGCAGAGCCTGAAGAACCTGTTGGGCGAGCTGGGCGTCAACGTACCGGCCAACGTCAACCCGCAGTTGAAGAACGTGGCGGCCGTGGCCATCCATGCCGAGCTGCCGCCGTTCGCCAAGCCCGGCCAGCCGATCGACATCACCGTTTCCTCGGTGGGCAACGCGGTCTCGCTGCGCGGCGGCTCGCTGCTGATGGCGCCGCTGCGCGGTGCCGATGGGCAGGTCTACGCCATCGCCCAGGGCAACCTGATCGTCGGCGGCTTCGGTGCGCAGGGCAAGGATGGCTCGCGCGTGTCGGTCAACGTGCCCAGCGTCGGCCGCATTCCCAATGGCGCCACCGTCGAGCGTGCGCTGCCGGATGTGTTCAGCGGCGGTGGCGACATCACCCTGAACCTGCACAAGAACGACTTCACCACGGTCTCGCGGATGGTGGCGGCACTGAACACCGCCTTCGGTGAAGGCGCCGCCCGCGCGATCGATGGCGTCACCGTGGCGGTCAACGCGCCGTCCGATCCGGGCGCGCGCATCGGCCTGCTGGCGCGTATCGAAAACCTGGAACTGACCCCCGGCAGTGCGCCGGCCAAGGTGGTGGTCAATTCGCGTACCGGTACGGTGGTGATCGGCGCGCAGGTGCGCGTGGGCGCTGCGGCGATCTCCCATGGCTCGCTGACCGTGACCATCAACGAGAACGCCAACGTCAGCCAGCCGGGGGCGTTCAGTGGCGGCCAGACCGTGGTGACGCCGCAGTCGACCATCACCGCGACCAACGATGGCAGCCGCATGTTCAAGTTCAACGGCGGCACCACCCTGGATGAAATCGTGCACGCGGTGAATGCCGTGGGCGCGGCCCCGGGCGATCTGATCGCCATCCTGGAAGCCCTCAAGCAGGCCGGCGCGCTCAGTGCCGAACTCGAGGTGATCTGACATGCGCATCCAACCGGCCCTGGAACTCAATCCCGCCCAGCCCAACAGCCCGGCCAAGGTCGACAAGGTTGCCCGCCAGCTGGAAGGCCAGTTCGCGCAGATGCTGATCAAGAGCATGCGCGAGGCGAGCTTCGGCGATTCGCTGTTCCCCGGCGAAAACACCATGTTCCGCGAGATGTACGACCAGAAGATCGCCGATGCGATGACCCGCGGCCGCGGCCTGGGGCTGTCGAGCATGATCGCGCGCCAGCTGGGCGGCGCCGAGGGCGAGACGGCCAAGCCGGTTGATACCACGCTCAACCCGGCCGCGGCCCTGCG
Source organism: Stenotrophomonas sp. TWI1151 (assembly GCF_039673135.1). Lineage (NCBI taxonomy): Bacteria > Pseudomonadati > Pseudomonadota > Gammaproteobacteria > Lysobacterales > Lysobacteraceae > Stenotrophomonas > Stenotrophomonas sp. TWI1151. Next base: position 290,624 of record NZ_JBDJLA010000001.1, on the reverse strand, counting down.
TGCCTATCAACTCAATGCACCCGCCGTCGGCATGCCGTTGCCGGCCAGCACCGCGCCGTCCGCGCCACGCGAGGTCGACCTGCTGCAGCAGTTGAACGGCGATGCACCGTCCGCGGTGCTGCAGCCGATGGAACGCGCGCTGGACCTGATTGCCGGCCGTGAAAGCAGCCAGATGCACGAGGCGATCGGCCGCAGCGATCCCTACGCGGCGACCCCTGTGACCGATCCAGCCAGCGCCGACTGGGCCATGGCCGATGACCGCTGGACCGGCGTCAACCGCACTACGGCCACCGGCCCGAGCGCCGCCGATACCCTGGCGGCCAACACAGCCGCCGCCGAGCTCGGCCCGCACACGCCGGAAGGCTTCGTGGCCAGCATCTGGGGCCATGCGCAGCAGGCCGCGCGCGAACTGGGCGTGGATGCCAAGGCGCTGGTCGCCCAGGCCGCGCTGGAAACCGGCTGGGGCCGCAAGCTGGTCCGCCGCAGTGGCGGTGACAGCTCGCACAACCTGTTCGGGATCAAGGCCAATGGCTGGCAGGGTGAGCGCGCCACCAGCGGCACCCACGAGTACGTCAACGGTGTGCGCCGCAACGAGACGGCGAGCTTCCGCGCCTACAACTCGGTGGGCGAGAGCTTCGCCGACTACGTGCGCCTGCTCAAGACCAGTCCGCGCTACCAGAACGCCCTCCAGGCCGGCAGCAACGTGCGCAGCTTTGCGCAGGGGCTGCAGCGCGCCGGCTACGCCACCGACCCGACCTACGCGGCCAAGATCGCCGCGATCGCCGGCGGCCCGACCATCGAGCGCGCCGTCGCGGCGGTGAGCGATGCCGGCGAGCGCCTGGGCCGCACTTTTGCCAGCACCGCCAGCCCGACCGGGCTGGGTGTCATCCGTCGTTGAGGTAACCCATGTCCAGCGTACTCTCCACCGGCACCAGCGCCCTGCTCGCTTTCCAGCGGGCCCTGGCGACCACCAGCCACAACGTCGCCAACATCAAAACGCCCGGCTACAGCCGGCAGAAGGTGGACTTCGCCACCGCCAACCCGCAGAACTACGGGTATGGCGACGTCGGCAATGGCACCCGCATCACCGATGTCCGCCGCGTGGCGGACCAGCTGGCCATCTCGCGCCTGCTCGATGGCAGCGGTGAGCTGGCGCGCCTGAAGCAGTTGTCCACAATGGCCGACCGGGTCGATGCCATGTTCTCCGACGCCTCCACCAACGTCGCCGGGGTCTGGTCGAATTTCTTCGATTCGGTCAGCGGACTCTCGTCCAACGCCTCGGGCAGCGCCGACCGGCAGAACGTGCTGGACAGCGGCAAGACCCTGGCCAACCGCTTCCAGCAGCTCAATACCCAGCTCAACAACCTCAATGGCGAGGTCAACAATGGCCTGATCGCCGGCGCCACCGAGATCAACCGGTTGGCCCAGGAGATCGCCCAGCTCAATGGCTCCATCGGCAGCAACGCGGCCACGGCCGCCCCGGACCTGCTCGATCGCCGGGACCAGCTGATCGCCAACCTGGTCGGCTACACCGGCGGCAACGCGGTGATGCAGGACGGCGGCATCATGAATGTCTACACCGCCGGCGGCCAGGCCCTGGTGGTCGGCACCACCGCCTCCAAGGTCACCACCGTCACCGATCCGTACCAGCCCGAGCGCCTGCAGCTGGCGCTGGAAAGCCAGGGCCAGAAGATCACCATCAATGGCAAGACACTGGGTGGCCAGATCGGTGGCCTGCTGGAGTTCCGCGATACCGTCCTGACCCCGGCCCAGGCCGAGCTGGGCAAGCTGGCGATCGGCATGGCCAGCAGCTTCAACGACGTCCACCGCCAGGGCGCGGATCTGTACGGCAACATGGGCGGCGATTTCTTCACCATCGGCAACCCACGCATCACCGCCAACAGCAGCAACACCGGCACGGCCAGCATGAGCGCCAGCTTCGGCGATCTGTCCAAGCTGGATGGCCAGAACATCGTGATGAAGTTCGATGGCACCCAGTGGCAGGCCACCCGTGCCGACACCGGCGCCGCGATCCCGATGACCGGCACCGGCACCCCAACCGACCCGCTGGTGCTCAATGGCGTCAGCCTGGTCATGAGCGGCACGCCGGCCAAGGACGACCGCTTCCTGCTGCAGCCCACCGCAGGCGTGGCCGGCAGCATGGAAGTGGCGATCACCGACACCTCGCGCATCGCCGCCGCCGCGCCGATCAAGGGCGCCGCCGCGATGGCCAACACCGGCACCGGCAAGCTCACCGGGGTCAAGGTGACCGACGCGGAGAACGCGGCGCTGCGTAATCCGGCGGCGATCGTGTTCATCAGTGCCACCGAATACACCATCGATGGCGGGGCACCCAACACCTACACCGCCGGGCAGACCATCACCGCCAACGGCTGGAGCTTCGTGCTGGACGGCGCACCCAAGCAGGGGGACACCTTCAACATCGGGCCGACCCCGGCCGGTTCCTCGGACAACAGCAATGCGCTGCTGTTGGCCAAGGTCGAAGACGCCAAAACGTTCAATGCAGGCACGGTGACGCTCAACGGCGCGCTGGGCGGCTTGACCACCCAGGTCGGCGCCGCCGCCCGCTCGGCCGAGTACTCGCTGCAGGCCCAGCAGGTGATCACCGACCAGGCCCAGGCCGCACGCGATTCGATCTCCGGCGTGAACCTGGATGAGGAAGCGGCCGACATGCTCCGCCTTCAACAGGCCTACCAGGCGGCATCGCAGCTGATCTCCACCGCCGACACCATGTTCCAGACGATCCTTGGAGCCGTACGCTCATGAACAACCGCATCTCTACCGGCATGATGTTCAACCAGTCGGTTTCGCTGATGCTGGCCAAGCAGGCCAAGCTGAACCATCTGGAGAACCAGATCGCCACCGGGAGCAAGATCGTCTCCGCCAAGGACGACCCGGTCTCGGCCGGCGCTGCCGTCGGCCTGGATCGTGTCGTCGCCGGGCTGGAGCAGTTGGGCAAGAACGCCAACAACGTCCAGAACCGCCTCGGCATGCAGGAGAACGCGCTGGCGCAGGTCAACGACCTGATGTCGCGCGCGGTCGAGCTGAGCATCCAGGCCAACAGCCCGGTACCCAAGAGCAGCGACCTGAAGGCCATCGTCAGCGAGCTGAAGACCATCCAGCAGAGTCTGTTGTCGCTGGCCAATTCCAAAGACGGCAGTGGCCGCTACCTCTTCGGCGGAAACAACGATGCTGACGCCCCCTTCCTGCTCACCGGCGGCAGTGTCAGCTACACCGGTGACCAGAGCCAGCGACAGGTGGAGGTCGCCCCCGGGCAACTGGTGTCCGACGCCTTGCCCGGCAGCGACATCTTCATGCGCATCCGCACCGGCGATGGCGCGGTGGATGCCAGTGCGAGCGCCGCCAACACCGGCAGCGGCCTGCTGACCTCGGTCAGTCGCGACGGCACCGGCGCGTGGGCAGGCGGTTCGCTGACCGTGCACTTCACCGATGCCGGCGACGGCGCTTACGAAGTTCTGGACGCCGGCGGCGCCGTAGTCGGCACTGGCACGCATGCTGCCGGGGAAGACATCGTGGTCGCCGGGGTTCGTCTTCGTATCGAAGGCAAGCCCGCCGCAGGCGATGCGTTCAACGTTGGCGATGCGGATACACGCGACATCTTCTCCACCTTGGACAAGCTGGTCAGCGCGCTGGAAGCTGATCCGTCGACCGACAGCGATCGCACAGCACTGCAGAACACCCTGCAGTCCAGCATCCGCGACATCACCCGCGCATCGGAAAACATGATCGATGCGCGTGCCAAAGGCGGTGCCCAACTGGCCGCCATCGAGAGCGCGGCCAGTGCGCGTGAATCCACCGCTGTCACCGTCAAATCCACGCTGTCGACCATGCGTGACCTCGACTACGCCGATGCCATCGGCCAGTACAAGCTGGAGAGCGCTGCTCTCCAGGCCGCACAGACGATTTTCAGCCAGATGCAGTCGATGTCCCTCTTCAACATGATCCGCTGATCCCCCTTCCCTTCATCTGAATCCACGCAGGGCGCATCCCGCGCCAGACCCACCCGACCCGAATCGAGCACCCACGGAGACGCAACATGGCACAGATCATCAACACCAACACGATGTCGCTGAATGCTCAGCGCAACCTGACCACCAGCAGCAACTCGCTGGCCACCTCCATCCAGCGCCTGTCGTCCGGCCTGCGCATCAACAGCGCCAAGGATGATGCGGCCGGCCTGGCGATCTCCGAGCGCTTCACCACCCAGATCCGTGGCCTGAACCAGGCCGCGCGCAACGCCAACGACGGCATTTCGCTGGCGCAGACCGCTGAAGGTGCACTGGGCGAAGTCGGCAACAACCTGCAGCGCATCCGCGAGCTGGCCGTGCAGGCCCGCAGCGCCACCAACTCCTCCTCCGATCGCCAGGCGCTGAATGCCGAAGTGCAGTTGCTGAAGCAGGAAATCCAGCGCGTGGCCGAACAGACCACGTTCAACGGCACGAATCTGCTCGACGGCAGCTTCACCAACCAGGCCTTCCAGATCGGTGCCGATCAGGGCCAGACGATCAGCATTTCGCAGATCGCCAATGCGAATGTGCATAAGCTGGGCAGCTGGACCAGTGCCTCGACGAACGCGTCTGCTCAGGGCATCACGCCGGATGGTGGTGCCGTCAAGGCGGAAGCATCCATCTCGGCAGCGTCCGGCACCTTCCAGCCGGTCGGTGCGGGTGGAACGGTTGCGTACAACCTCACTGTCGGCAGCGTAGAGATCCTGGGCCGCGCAGCCGGCACTGCTGTCTCGGCGGCTGAAATGCAGACGGCAATCGACGCCAAGACTGAGCAGCTCAAGGCCGCCGGCATTACCGTTACGGGCACCGTCGCGGATGGGGATATCCAGTTCAGCCGCGCAGATGGCGGCAACTTCACCATTACCCAGACCGGCGGCGGCTTCGACGGCGCTACGTTTGCAGCCGCCGTCGACAACGGTATCGAAGCCACACCCGCGACCTTTGGCAAGACCAGCTTCACCATCACCGGCACCGTGGACGGCATCCCGGGTCAGGCAGTGACCATTGACCTTGACAGTGCCAAGACCGCAGCAGAGCGCTCGACTCAGATGGTCAACGCCATCAATGCCAAGACCCACGAAACCGGCGTAAGCGCGTCGTTGGTGGATGGGGCGCTGAAGCTGACGTCGAAGGACGCGAACTTCACCGTCGGTGCCATCGGCACGGATCAGGCCGTGGCTGCGGCCGCGTTGGCGCAGCAGACCGGCCTGACCGCCGGTGCCACCACCAACTACGCCGCTGGCGCTGCTCAGGTTGGCTTCGCCGAGCTGGACATTTCCAACCAGGAGAACGCTGACAACGCCATCCTCGCGATGGACGCGGCGTTGAATTCCATCAACTCGGCCCGCGCGGACCTGGGCGCGATCCAGAACCGATTCACCTCGACTATTGCCAACCTGAACACCACCTCGGAAAACCTTTCCGCCGCGCGCAGCCGTATCCGCGACGTGGACTACGCACAGGAAACCGCCGAGCTGACCCGCGGCCAGATCCTGCAACAGGCGGGCACGGCCATGCTGGCCCAGGCCAACCAGGTGCCGCAGAACGTGTTGCGACTGCTGCAGTCGTAAGCCGCCGCCGGTAGTGAGCTCAGAAGGGGCCCCGCCATGCAGATGGCGGGGCTTTTTCGTTGGCCGCCGGGAAAAAAACAGTAAAGACCGCTAAAGGCAGGACGTGCAGTGCCGTTATTGATTTCAGCAGCGGTAGCACACCCCTTGGTGGGGCGCCAGCCACTGCCCCCCGAAACCGGTCAGGCTGCTCTGCCGGACACACTGCCAACAAGGAAACCGCACAATGGCACAAGTCATCAACACCAACACCATGTCGCTGAACGCCCAGCGCAACCTGAGCACCAGCGGCACCAACCTGGCCACCACGATCCAGCGCCTGTCCTCCGGCCTGCGCATCAACAGCGCCAAGGATGACGCGGCCGGCCTGGCCATTTCCGAGCGCTTCAGCACCCAGATCCGCGGCGCCAACCAGGCCGCCCGCAACGCCAACGACGGCATCTCGCTGGCCCAGACCGCCGAAGGCGCCCTGGGTGAAATCGGCAACAACCTGCAGCGCGTCCGTGAACTGGCCGTGCAGTCGCGCAGCGCCACCAACTCCGATTCGGACCGCCAGGCGCTGAACGCGGAAGTCCAGCTGCTGAAGCAGGAAATCCAGCGCGTCGCCGAGCAGACCAACTTCAACGGCACCAACCTGCTGGACGGCAGCTTCACCAACCAGGCCTTCCAGATCGGCGCCAACCAGGGCCAGACGATCAACATCTCGCAGGTCGCCAACGCCAACATCAGCAAGCTGGGCAACTGGACGACGGCATCCAAGGCGGCCACGGCTAGCGGTGACGTGCCCGTCGGTGGCGCCAAGGATGCGATCGCGAATGCAACGGCAGGAACGATCAATGGCGCCAGCTTGGAGGATGCCACTGGCGCCGACGGCGCAAGGGCGTACGCAGCGTTCTCGTTCAGCATGTCCGGCGTTCAGATTGATGTTGCTGGCGTCACCGGCGGCGCAGATGTCGCCGCCGCACGCACGTCGATGATTGCCAACATCAACACGGCGCTTGCTGCAAAGTCCAGCGAACTGGCTGCGGCTGGCGTGTCCACGTCCTCAGCTGCCGGCGCCATCACCGTTTCGAACTCCGGTAAAGGCTTCAGCATCACTGGCGCGCCTTTCGTTGCTGCTGGCGTGACCGTCGCTGACGCCACTCAGATCGCAGAGGCCGCCGACTTCTCGACCGGCGTCACCGCTGGCCAGCTGCAGATCAGCAAGAGCGATGGTTCGGGCTTCGTCGACATCACCGTCGGTGGCGCAAAGACCGCTGGCGATCGCAGCACCGCGCTGGTCAACGCAATCAATGCGAAGACCCACGAAACGGGCGTCACCGCGTCGCTGCTGGAAGGCAAGCTGCAGCTGACCTCGGAAAAGGCCAACTTCGAAGTGAAGAGCAGCCTGACTGCCGACAAACTGAAGGATGCCACCGGCCTCGCCGCCACCACCGCCAAGTTCACTGCCGGCAAGGCTGCTGAAGGCTTTGCCGACCTGGACATCTCGTCCAAGGACGGTGCCGACAACGCCATCCTGGCAATGGACGCAGCCCTGAACTCGATCAACTCCTCGCGAGCTGACCTGGGCGCCATCCAGAACCGCTTCACCTCGGTGGTTGCGAACCTGAACACCTCGTCGGAAAACATGTCCGCAGCCCGTAGCCGCATCCGCGACGTGGATTACGCTTCGGAAACCGCCGAGCTGACCCGCAACCAGATCCTGCAGCAGGCCGGTACCGCCATGCTGGCCCAGGCCAACCAGTCCAGCCAGAACGTGCTGAGCCTGCTGCGCTGATCCAGCGGTAGTACCTTGCAGTAACGGGAAGGGGGCGAAAGCCCCCTTCTTCGTGTCCGGAACAAACGTGGCACGGAGCTTGCAGCACGCCGGGATGCGCCCAGGCGCTCAAGCTCGTCCATCACCCGCCGATAGCAGATGCAGGACATCCGCACGGCCCGTCCCAGAACAAGGATCCCCTTCATGGCCCTCGGCACGATTGGCTCCGGCCTCGACATTCCCTCCCTGGTTTCACAGCTGGTCGCCAAGGAGCGCGAACCCCGGGAAAAGCAGATCAATACCGCCGGCGTGGCCGCCAGCGCCAAACTCTCGGCGCTGGGCACCATCAAGAGCGGCATGACCGGTCTGCAGACGGCACTGACCGCGCTGACGAAGGGCATGGCCACCCCCGGGCTGAAGACCAGCACGCCGACCGAGTCCAATTTCACCGCCGCATTGGATACCAGCACCACGGCTGGCAAGGCAGCCGCGGGTACCCACCAGGTGGAAGTCAAATCCCTGGCACAGAACCAGAAGCTGAGTTCGAAGGCCTATGAGAAAGAGGCGGTCGTCGGTGACGGCACGCTGACGATCGGTTATGGCGACAAGAGCGTCAGTGTCACCATCGAAGCGGGCGCAACGCTGGCCAAGATCGCGGCGGAGATCAATTCCGCCGCCGCCAGCAAGGGCGTGACCGCGGCGGTCGTCACCGCCGACGATGGCGAGCACCTGGTGCTGACGGCGGTCGACGCCGGCAGCAAGGGCGCCCTCAAGGTCAGCGCCAGCGGTGGCAACGGCGGGCTCGCGGCGCTGCAGTACGATGGTACCGATGCCTCGACGATGGATGTCATGGTCGAAGCCAAGGATGCGGTGGTGGTGGTGGACGGGTTCACCCGGACCAGCAGCTCCAACACCATTACCGATCTGGTGCCGGGCGTCAGCCTGACGTTGACCAAGGCCAAGGAAGGCGAGACCCAGACGCTGACCATCAGCCCGGACAACAGCACGCTCAAGACCAACCTCAACGCGTTCATCACCGCCTACAACTCCATCCAGTCCACGCTCAAGAACTCCAGCGCCTACAACGCCGAAACCGGCACCGCCTCGACCATGACCGGCGATGCCATGGTGCGCGGCCTGCAGCAGCAGCTGCGCGGCCAGATAAGCGCAAACGTCAACGACCTCAAGGCGCTGGGCGTGACCATCGCCGCCGATGGCACCCTGAGCCTCAACTCGACCACGCTCGATACGGCGTTGTCCAAGAATCCCGAGGCCGCCACGAAACTGTTCGGCGCCGAGGGCGCCATGGGCAAGCCGTTGACCGAGCTGCTCAAGAGCAATCTCGATGCGACCACGGGCACCATCACCCAGCGCACCAGCTCGCTCAACAAACAGATCAAGGCGCTGGAAAAGCAACTGGACGACCTGGATGCGCGGATGGAAAAAGTCTCCGATCGCTACACCAAGCAGTTCACCGCCATGGAAACGCTGGTCACCCAGATGCAATCGGCCAGCAGCTCGCTGGCCTCGCAGCTGACCAGCTGATCCGCCCTGCCTTCCCCCTTTGCATACGGCAGCCTCAAGTCGGCGGCCGTATGCGCCGATAACCCAGTAAGACCTGTGCCACGCTGCGCCAACCGCGCAGGTACTCCGGCACGCAGGCAACTCAGGAGAGTCCATTCATGTACGGTCCCAATCGGCAGTTCGCCGAGCAGTACCGCAAGGTCGGCGTCACCACTTCAGTGGTCGATGCCGATCCACACAAGCTCGTCGCCCTGCTGCTGGCCGGCGCCTGCGAACGCATCCGTACCGCCGAAGCATCGCTGCAGCGCAATGATCAGCCGCGCAAGGGCAAGGCGATCGGCGAAGCCTGCGCCATCGTCGGGCACCTCAACGGGTCGCTGGATCATGAGGCCGGCGGAGAGATCGCGGCCAACCTTTCGGCACTCTACGATTTCATCATCATGCGCCTGACCGAGGCCAACCTGCACAACGATCCGACGGCATTGAAAGAGGCCCTTGGACTGGTGATGGAAATCGACTCGGCGTGGAACGCCATTCCGGCCGACCACCGCCAGGTGCGGCCGGTTGCTGCGCCATGAACCTGCGCCCGCTCCACGACACCCTGGATACCCTGGAAGCTGCGTTGCCCAGCGGCGACCACGAAGCCAGCCAACGCCTGATGACCGACCATCTGCAGGCGGTCGCGGCGCTGTCGCTGGTGGTTGAACGCCCGACCGATGCTGCGATCCAGGCGTTGCGCGACCATCAGCAGCGCGTGCTTTCGCGCATGGTCCAGCTGCGCGACGAAGCTGCCGCGCAGTTGCAGCACAGCGGTCGCTCCCTCCGCGCCGCCCACGCCTACCTGCAGGCAGAGGCACTGTGATCGCCTCGCTTGGCTCGATCAACGCACGGCTGGATGCACTGGAAGCGGCGCTGCAGGATGAGAACCTCGTCGAAGCGGGTCGCCAGCTGGATGCCCTCGATGCCGCCCAGCGCAATTATCTGGCCGGTCCATCAGCCCTGTTCGACGTGCCGGGGCTGGCTTCACTACAGGCACGCCAGCAGCGCATCATGCTGTTCATGATGCGGCAGCGCGAGGGAGCCAGCCGCTCTGGCCGTGACCATCGCCACCCACCCCGCGCCGCACAGGCGCGCCTTTGCGCAGAATCCCTGTCATGAACGAGCTTCGCACCAGCGCCATCCATCACCCGGCCGAAAGCGAGCTGTTCGATGAGACGCTGAGCTGCGAAGTGGCGCTGCCGGCCGAGTTCCGCATCGGCAGCGCGGTGATCCGCCCCGGCACGGCCGAGACCCTGCTGCGCAGCGTGGCGCTGGTGGAGGATGCCCGCAGCGATGACGGTCATGACGACCGCAGCGATGCCACGCTTCAGGTGCAGCGCCTGGAAGCCAAGCTCGATCTGGTCATGGTGCTGCTGGGCCGCCTGGTCCGGCAGAGTGCGCAGGACCTGCCACTGCGCCCCCTGCGCTGGTCACGCCGTGGCATCCGCCTGGAACAGGGCAGCCGCAGCGGCGCCGCACCGGGCAGCATGGGCGTGATCCGCCTGCAGCCCTGCGATTGGCTGCCCGACCATATCGACCTGCCCGTGGTGATCGTGGCCGAAGCGGCCAATGGCTCGGGCGCGCATTACCTGTGGTTGCGTTTCGAAGGGCTGAGCGACGCGCTGGAAATGGCCCTGGAGCGGCATCTGTTCCGCCTGCACCGCCGCCAGATCGCCGAAGCGCGTCGCCTGCGTTGACCGTACGGCCCCGACTGTGACGTATTCGGCTTGGCGGTAGGCCTTCACTCCGTTAAGGTGACGGCCTCCCCGCTCCCCAAGCAGCCTGTGCGCGTTCTCATCGTCGATGATCACACCCTGGTCCGTGCCGGCCTCAGTCGCCTGCTGCAGGGCTTTGCCGACGTCGAGGTCATCGCCGAGGCCAGCAACGCCGAGCAGGCGCTGCAGCTGAGCGTGCAGCATTCCCCGGACGTGGTCCTGATGGACCTGTCCCTGCCCGGCCGCACCGGCCTGGAAGCCCTGAGCGACATCCTGCTGCGTACGCCCGGCTCGCGCGTGGTGATGATGACCATGCACGACGATGCCGTGCATGTGCGCGATGCGCTGGACCGTGGCGCGGTCGGCTTCGTGGTGAAGGATGCCGCCCCGCAGGAACTCGAACTCGCCCTGCGCGCCGCGCATGCCGGTCAGGTGTTCCTCAGTCCGCAGATCTCGGCCAAGATGCTGGCGCCCATGCTGGGCAGGGAAAAGCCGGTCGGTGTGGCCGCACTGTCGCCGCGCCAGCGCGAGATCCTGCGTCAGATCGGCAAGGGCGAGAGCAACAAGGAAATCGCGGCGGACCTGGGCATCAGCGTCAAGACGGTGGAGACGCACCGCGCCCGCATGATGGAGTCGCTGGGCTGCCGCCGTGCCAATGATCTGGTGCTGCTCGCCGCCCGTCATCAGCACGAGCTGGAGTGATTCGCGCCGGTTCTCCGGCGCACGGCGTGTGTCCACCGGGCAGGGCGACGGATTTTTGAAGCCCGATCAGGCGGACTGGCACGGAAGAACAAGGCCTCGACCCCGGACACCCGTCAAAATACCGCGCCGATGTAGGGGCGGCCCCTACACGCTGTCAGGGATTTGACGACCCGACTCAGGAACCCCCTGATTCCCGGCGTACGGGAAGAGAAGCAAGATGTGTTCCATAACGCACCGGGGAGTCGGTGCGAACGGGACACCACTTTGAAAGCCTCCATGTCGACCCAGATGGGTCAGCAGCTCCACCTCACCCCGCAACTGCTGCAGTCGATCCGGCTGCTCCAGCTCGACGGCATGCAGCTGGAACTGGAAATCCGCCGCGCCCTCGAGACCAACCCGCTGCTCGAGATCGAAGAAGCGCCGGAGCCGGTGGCTGCCGACACCGCCGAAGCCACCACCGCCCAGGATGTGGCCGCCTTCGACGAACTGCCGGAAAGCACCATGTGGGACGTGGCCGGTGCCGGTTGGCAGGACGGTGACGATGACCGCATGCAGCGCGTGGCAGCCGGCGAGTCCTCCGATCCGCAGCTGCGCGCCCTGCAGCGGCTGGCGATGGAGCTGGATGACCGCGACCTGGCGGTGGCTGGTTTCTGGCTGGAGCACTGCGACGACGCCGGCTATCTGGATGCCCCGCTTGCCCAGCTGACCCTGCTCGCCAGTGCGCGCTGCGATGTGGACGCTGCCGGTGTGGAAGCGGTCCGTCAGCGAATCCTGCACGGCGATCCCATCGGCCTGGCCGCGCAGGACCTGTACGAATGCCTGAGCGTGCAGCTGCGCGCCCTGCCCGGCCGCGTGCCGGCCCGCCACCTCGCCCAGCGCGTCCTCGACGACGGCCTGGCCGCGCTGGCCGCACACGACTACCCGGCCCTGGCCCAGCAGCTGGATGCCGAAGTGGCCGACATCCATGAGGCCGTCCGGCTGATCCTGTCGCTGCAGCCCCGCCCGGGCGAGAGCCTGCTGCCGGACAGCAACGGCGTCGTGATTCCGGACGTGGTCGCCTGGCATGCCGATGGTCAGTGGCGCGTCGCGCTGAACCCGGCCACCAGCCGCCGCCTCAGTATCAACCCGCACTACGAACAGGCCCTGGCCGAGACCAGCGAAGCGGCGCAGCCGCTGCGTGACATGCTGCAGGAAGCGCGCTGGCTGACCCGCGGCCTGTCGATGCGTTACGACACCCTGCTGCGCACGGCGCGCGTGATCATCGAACGCCAGGCCGGCTTCCTGACCCGTGGCGAAGAAGCCATGGCGCCGCTCACCCTGAAGGAAGTGGCCGACGCGATCGGCATGCACGAGTCCACCGTCTCGCGCATCACCACCGGCAAGTACCTGCAGACCCCGCGCGGCACGCTGGAGCTGAAGCACTTCTTCGCCGTGCGCCTTGAAGGTGCCAGCGTCTCCGGCCAGGCCGTCAAGGCCATGGTGCGCCGTCTCATCGAATCCGAACCGGCTGCCCGGCCGCTGGCCGATGAAGCCATCGCCGGCCTGCTTTCGCGCCAAGGGGTGAACATCGCCCGCCGTACCGTTGCAAAATACCGCGAACAACTGGACATCGCCCCGGCGCGCGAACGCCGCCGCAGCCATGCCAGCACCCCGCACCTCCTGGCCCGGGTGGGCTGAAGGAAATGGAAGACATGAACAAGCTCACCGTCCTGCTGGTCGACGACCACGAAGGTTTCATCAATGCCGCCATGCGCCACTTCCGCAAGGTCGACTGGCTCGACGTGATCGGCAGCGCCGCCAATGGCCTGGAAGCGATCGAACGCTCCGAGTCGCTGCGCCCGAAGGTGGTGCTGATGGATCTGGCCATGCCGGAGATGGGCGGCCTGCAGGCGACCCGCCTGATCAAATCCCAGGATGATGCGCCGTACATCGTCATCGCCAGCCACTTCGATGACGCCGAACACCGCGAGCATGCGCTGCGCGCCGGGGCCGACAACTTCGTCAGCAAGCTGTCCTACATCCAGGAAGTGATGCCGATCCTGGAAGGCCTGAAGGGGAACGGATCATGAGCGAATCCCGCATCCTGGTACTGGACAACGACGCCGTCCGCGCCGAGCGCACCGTCGCCCTGCTGGAGTTCATGGACTTCAACCCGCGCTGGGTGGCCGATGCCAACGACTTCGACATCACCCGCCACCGCCCGAACGACTGGATGGCCGCGATCATCGGCGGGCTGGACAATTCCGACCGCAGCGACGCGCTGTTCGCCTGGCTGGGCAAGGGTGCCCTGCCCCCGCCGGTGATGCTGATCGACGGCGACACCACCGCATTCGCCCAGCAGTTCGGCCTGCACGAGGCCAATGTGTGGCCATTGGAAGCGCCGCTGCGCCACGCGCAGATGGAAGGCCTGCTGCGCCGTGCCAGCCTCAAGCGCCTGGATGCCGAGCACCAGGCCGGCGCCGTGCAGGACCAGGGCCCGACCGGCGATGGCGCGGCCGTCACCCAGCTGCGCCGGATGATCGAGCAGGTCGCCGCGTTCGACACCACCGTGCTGGTGCTGGGCGAATCGGGCACTGGCAAGGAAGTGGTCTCGCGCTCGATCCACCAGCGCTCGCCCCGCCGCGATGGCCCGTTCGTGGCGATCAACTGCGGCGCCATTCCGGCCGACCTGCTGGAAAGCGAATTGTTCGGTCACGAAAAAGGCGCCTTCACCGGCGCACTGAGCGCCCGCAAGGGCCGCTTTGAAATGGCCGAGGGTGGCACCCTGCTGCTGGACGAAATCGGCGACATGAGCCTGCCGATGCAGGTCAAGCTGCTGCGCGTGCTGCAGGAGCGCAGCTTCGAGCGCGTCGGTGGCAACCAGACCATCCGCTGCAACGTGCGCGTGATCGCCGCGACCCACCGCGATCTGGAATCGCGCATCGCCGACGGCAAGTTCCGCGAGGATCTGTTCTATCGCCTCAACGTGTTCCCGATCGATGTGCCGGCCCTGCGCGAGCGCAGCGAAGACCTGCCGGCACTGGTCACCACCATCGCCGGCCAGCTGGCCCGTACCGGGCGTGGTGAAGTGCGTTTCACCGGCGAAGCGCTGCAGGCCCTGGCCGCCTACGAGTGGCCCGGCAACGTGCGCGAGCTGACCAACCTGGTCGAGCGCCTTGCCGTGCTGCACCCCAGTGGCAACGTGCGCGTGCAGGACCTGCCGGCCCGTTATCGCGGTGACTTCGCCGCCGCCGCGCCGGTGGCCGTAGCGGCGCCAGCCGCCGTGGCCGACGAACGCCTGGACCTGCGCAGCTTCTCCTTCCACACCCCGGGCGCCCAGAGCACCCCGGCCCTGGACAACGGCAACGGCCCCGTCAGCCGCGCCCCGGCCCTGCCCGACGACGGCCTGGACCTGCGCAACCACATGGCCAACATCGAGTTGAACCTGATCAACGAAGCGCTGGAACGCACCCAGGGCGTCGTCGCCCACGCCGCCCAGCTGCTCGGCCTGCGCCGCACCACCCTGGTGGAAAAACTGCGCAAGTACGGCATCGAGCGCGACCAGACCGAACTGGCTGGCTGAGCCGATCAACACGTGGAAACCAGAAGCCCGGGCCTGTCCCGGGCTTTTTTGCGGATCTGTCAAATGGTCTCCGCCTCGAAGGCTCAGAGCACCCTCCGCCGGTTTTCCGGCGTCGACTCTCCGGCACGCCACCGCGTCACACCGCCGCTCGGCCACTCCCCGGCGCCTGACGAAGATCACGGCCGCGCCTGCAGGCGCCGCTGAATACGCAAACCCGCGCCACCCTTACAAAACTGAACCACTCATCCGTTTCGGCACGGCACTTGCAACGTATTCCCGTGTAACCCACCCCTGCTTCGGAACGTTCCAGATGTCGCACTCCGTCACCTCGATCCTTTCTCAGATCCGCACCTTCCAGACCCAGATAGGGCAGCCCGCCGTCAGTCCGCTGACGGAGCTGCCGCGCAGCAATGCCATCCAGGGTCTGGTGTCCCCCCAGGAGATCCAGGGCCCGAGCTTTACCGAAACGCTGCGCGGCGCCATCGCCGGCGTCAACGATGCGCAGCAGAAATCCGGTGCCTTGGCCAAATCCTTCGAACTGGGTGAACCCGGTGCGGACCTGGCCAAAGTGATGGTCGCCTCGCAGCAGTCCCAGATCGCCTTCCGCGCCACCGTGGAAGTCCGTAACCGTCTCGTCCAGGCTTACCAGGACGTGATGAACATGCCGCTGTAAGGATAGAAACGCATGGCCCTGTCGCTCTCCAAAGAATCGCTGAACACCGAAAAGGCTGGGCAGTGGTTCGACCGGCTGCAAAGCCTGCAGATCACCCGTCGGCTCGGCCTGATGGCGATGATCGCCGTGGCCGTGGCGGCAGGGCTGTTCGTGTTCTTCTGGTCGCAGAAGCCGGGCATGGTGCCGCTGTACACCGGGCTGGACCAGAAGGCCACGGCCGAGGCCACCGACCTGCTGCGCGCGGCGCAGATTCCCTTCCAGCTGGATCCCGCCACCGGCGGCATCACCGTGCCGGAAAAGAACCTGCACGATGCCCGCCTGAAGCTGGCCGGCTCCGGCCTGACCGACAGCGGCCGTCTGGGCTTCGAACTGATGGAGCGTGACCCGGGCTTCGGCGTCAGCCAGTTCATGGAAAACGCCCGCTACCAGCACTCGCTGGAAACCGAGCTCTCGCGCACCATCAACACGCTGCGCCCGGTCCGTGATTCGCGCGTGCACCTGGCCATCCCCAAGCCCAGCGCCTTCACCCGCCAGCGTGACGTGGCCAGTGCCTCGGTGGTACTGGAGCTGCGCGGTGGCCAGCAGCTTGAACGCGGCCAGATCGATGCGATCGTGCACATGGTCGCCGCCAGCATCCCGGACCTGGCGCCCGAGCGCGTCACCGTGGTGGACCAGAGCGGGCGCATGCTCAGCGTCTCCGATCCGAACAGCGAAGCGGCCATGAATGCCGCGCAGTTCGAGCAGGTGCGCCGCCAGGAAACCTCGTTCAATCAGCGCATCCGCGAGCTGCTCGAGCCGATGACCGGCCCCGGCCGGGTCAACCCGGAAGTCAGCGTGGACATGGATTTTTCGGTGATCGAAGAAGCCCGCGAGCTCTACAACGGCGAGCCGCAGAAGCTGCGCAGTGAGCAGATGAGCGAAAACAGCAGCAACGTGCCCGGCCCGCAGGGCGTGCCCGGGGCTGCCAGCAATACCCCGCCCGGCCCGGCCGCCGCACCGGCCACGGCGCAGGCGCCGACGGAAACCTCCAAGAACGCGACCCGCAACTACGAGCTGGACCGCACCCTGCAGCACACCCGCCAGCCGGCCGGCCGCATCAAGCGCGTCTCGGTGGCGGTGCTGGTGGACAACGTGCCGCGCGCAGGTGCCAACGGCAAGATGGTCGACCAGGCCCTCTCGGCGGCCGAGCTGACGCGCGTCGAAGCGCTGGTCAAGCAGGCGGTCGGCTTCGATGCCGAACGAGGCGACACGGTCTCGGTGATGAATGCCCCGTTCGTGCGCGAAGTGACGCCGGTCGAAGGGCCGAAGTGGTGGGAGCTGCCCCAGGTGCAGGACGCCTTGCGTCTGCTGCTCGGCGCGATCGTGGTGCTGGCCCTGGTGTTTGGTGTGCTGCGCCCGGCGCTGCGCTCGATCACCGGCCAGACCAAGCCCAAGGATGACGCGCTGGAACCCCACCGTGCCGATGTGCAGCTGGTCGACGATGGCGAAGGGCTGCCGGCGATCGGCAGCGAGCGCCTGCACGCGGCCGGACATGAACCGCTGGCGCTGCCGGTGGACTCTTACGAGGAACGACTGCGCATGGCGCGTGAAGCTGTAAAGACCGATTCCAAGCGCGTGGCCCAGGTGGTCAAGGGCTGGGTGGCCAATGATTGATGCACCTCCCCCGCTGACCGGCGTTCAGCGCGCTGCCGTCCTGCTGCTCTCGCTGGGTGAACTGGACGCGGCCGAAGTGCTGCGCCACATGGAGCCCAAGGAAGTCCAGAAGATCGGCATCGCGATGGCGACCATGACCGACATCACCCGCGAGCAGGTCGAGCGGGTCATGGACCAGTTCGGCAGCGAGCTGGGCTCCAAGACCTCGCTCGGCGTGGGCTCGGACGACTACATCCGCAACATGCTGGTGCAGGCGCTGGGCACCGAAAAAGCCGGCAGCCTGATCGACCGCATCCTGCTGGGGCGCAACACCACCGGCCTGGACGCGCTGAAGTGGATGGATCCGCGTGCCGTCGCAGACCTGGTCCGCAACGAGCACCCGCAGATCATCGCCATCGTGATGGCCCACCTGGAAACCGACCAGGCCGCCGACGCGCTCAAGCTGCTGCCCGAACGCACCCGCGTGGACGTACTGCTGCGCATCGCCACGCTGGATGGCATTCCGCCGAACGCGCTCAATGAACTCAACGAGATCATGGAGCGCCAGTTCGCCGGCAACCAGAACCTGAAGTCGTCCAACGTGGGCGGCGTGCAGTGTGCGGCCAACATTCTGAACTTCATGGACAGCGGCCAGGATCAGGCGATCCTGGGCGAGATCGCCCGCATCGATGCCCCGCTGAGCGGCCGCATCCAGGACCTGATGTTCGTGTTCGACGATCTGGTCGACCTGGACGACCGCGAACTGCAGCTGGTGCTGCGCGAAGTCAGCGGCGAGCGCCTCGGCCTGGCCCTGCGCGGCGCCGACATCAAGGTACGCGACAAGATCACCCGCAACATGTCCCAGCGTGCCGCTGAGATCCTGCTCGAAGACATGGAAGCCCGCGGCCCGGTGCGCCTGTCCGATGTGGAAGTGGCGCAGCGCGAGATCCTGGCGATCGTCAAGCGGATGGCCGATGAAGGCACCGTCACCATTGGCGGCAACGCGGAGGCCATGCTGTGAACAACGCCGTGCGCTGGCTTGCCCCGGACCTGCTGGCGGTGCCCGAGCCGCCGCCGGAAGAGCAGTTCGAGCTCACCGAACCGGATCCGGAGCACGAGCCGGAACCGCTGCTGCAGCTGCCGACCCTGGAAGAAATCCAGGCGATCCAGGACAGCGCCGAGAAAGACGGTTTCGATCAGGGGCACGCCGAAGGGCTGGCCCAGGGCCAGGCGGAAGTGCGCCGGCTGATCGCGCAGATCGAAGGCATCCTGGACAACTTCAGCCGGCCACTGGTGCGGCTGGAGAACGAAGTGGTCGCCGCACTCGGCGAGCTGGCAGTGCGGGTGGCCGGCAACCTGGTCGGGCGTGCCTACGAGGCCGAACCGGAACTGCTGGCGCAGCTGGTCAATGAAGCGGTGGATGCCGTTGGTGGCGCGAGCCGCGATGTGGAGGTCCGCCTGCATCCAGACGACATCGCTGCGCTGGCGCCGGTGCTCAACCTGGCCCCGAACCAGCGCCTGACGCCGGATCTGAGCCTGAGCCGCGGCGACCTGCGCGTGCATGCCGAGGCCGTGCGCATCGACGGCACGCTGGATGCACGCCTGCGCGGCGCCCTGGATGCGGTCATCCGCAAAGCCGGAACCACCCCATGAACACCGATACCCTGCCCCCACCCGCCGATTGGACCGCCGCGCGCAACCTGCGGCTGGCGTCGCGGCTGGACAACATCCGCCCGGATACCGCGCATGGCCGCGGCCTGATCCGCGAAGGCGTGCTGCGCCGCGCGGTTGGCCTGACGCTGGAAGCAGTCGGCTGTGAAGCGCCGATGGGCGCCAGCTGCAAGGTCGAGGTGGCCGACGGTGGCTGGGTCGATGCCGAAGTGGTCGGCTTCGCCGGTGAACGCACCTACCTGATGCCCAGCGCCGAACTGCACGGCCTGCTGCCCAATGCGCGGGTCGTGCCCTCGCTCGGCCGCGGTGGCGTGGAAGTGGGCGAAGGCCTGCTCGGCCGCGTGATCGACAGCGACGGCGTGCCGCTGGATGGCAAGGGCCCGATCCGCGCCGAAGGCACCGTCGGCATGGCCGGCGTCTCGATCAACCCGCTCTCGCGTGAGCCGATCACCCAGCCGCTGGACGTGGGCGTACGCGCCATCAACGCCTTGCTCCCGATCGGTCGCGGCCAGCGTGTCGGCCTGTTCGCAGGCTCCGGTGTCGGTAAATCGACCCTGCTGGGCATGATGACCCGCTACACCGCCGCCGATGTCATCGTGGTGGGCCTGATCGGCGAACGTGGCCGCGAGGTCCGCGATTTCGTGGAAAGCACGTTGGGCGAAGAAGGCCTGCGCCGCGCCGTGGTGGTGGCGGCCCCGGCCGACCGCCCGCCGCTGGCCCGCCTGCACGGTGCCTACCGCGCCACCGCGATCGCCGAGTGGTTCCGCGACCAGGGGTTGAACGTGCTGTTGCTCATGGACTCGCTGACCCGCTTCGCCCAGGCCCAGCGCGAGATCGGCCTGTCCGTCGGTGAGCCGCCGACCACCCGCGGCTATCCGCCCTCCGTATTCGCCAAGCTGCCCGCACTGGTTGAACGCGCGGGCAATGGCGCCAAGGGCCGCGGCTCGATCACCGCGTTCTACACCGTGCTGACCGAAGGCGATGATCCGCAGGATCCGATCGCCGATGCCGCACGCGCGATTCTTGACGGCCACATCCTGCTCTCGCGCCGCGTCGCCGACAGCGGCCTGTACCCCGCCATCGACGTGGAGTCCTCGGTCAGCCGCGTGGTCACGGAAATTGCCGACGAACCGTGGCGCCTGCGCATCCGCAAGCTCAAGCGGCTGGTCTCGGCGTATTCGTCCAACCGCGACCTGATCGCGATCGGCGCGTATCAGCGCGGCAACGATCCGGCGACCGACGAAGCGCTGGAGCGCTGGTCGGGCATTGTTGAATTCCTCGGCCAGGACGTCGGCAAAGCCGCCGACCTGCCGCACAGTCAGGCCGCCCTCAAGCGGCTGGTGGAACCAGAGAGTTAAGCCATGATCCAATCCAAGCGCTTCGACCCCTTGCTGAAACGTGCCCAGGACCACGAAGACGAGGTCGCCCGCGACCTGGCCGAGCGCCAGCGTGCGCTCGACACGCATGTGTCGCGCCTGGATGAGCTGCGCCGTTACGCCGAGGAATACGCCGGTGCCCAGATGTCGGCCACCAGCCCGGCCCAGCTGATGAACCGCCGCGCCTTCCTGGATCGCCTGGACAGTGCGGTCGCCCAGCAGCGCCAGACCGTGGACAACAACCGCGAGAAGGTGGACGCCGAGCGCGCCCGCCTGTTGCTGGCCAGCCGTGACAAGCAGGTGCTGGAACAGCTCGCCGCCAGCTACCGCGCGCAGGAAAAGGTGGTCACAGACCGCCGCGACCAGCGCGAGATGGACGATCTCGGCGCCCGCCGTTCGCGCCAGGCGCAGCGCGAAGAAGGCGAGAACGGAGGCAGCCCGTGATGCCTTCCGGCCTACTCGGCGGCGCCGCCTCCGCACAGAATGCGGGCGGCACCTCGTCCAGCCCCCGCGCGGACAGCACCCGCGGCACCGACCGTCGGGACTTTGACGCGCTGCTCAAGCCAGGTCGCGAGGCGCCCCGCAACGACACGCCGCGCAACGCCGGCAGCAGCCGCGACGCAGGCAAGAGCGCCACGACCGGCACCGCCAGCCAGGACAAGGACGCCGCGACACGCCCCGCCAGGCCCAGCGCCAGGAAGGCAGACGACACGGTCGCCCCCCCCGATACCGCTGCCACGGCACCGGCCACGGCGGAGAAGCCGGCCGCCGAACCGGCCGACGACACCGAGGCCGCATGGCCCCCGCTGGGGCTGGCCGGGCTGGCATTGAACGGCCTGCAGGTACCGGCGCCCACGCCCGTCACACCCGTGGCGACCGGCGCCGCCGCGGGCGCCAATGCGGCCCTGCCGGCCGTGGCCACCGCAGCCCCGGACGCCAACGCGACCCCGCCGGCGCTGGCAGCCGCGCCATCCACCGACGGCAGCATCGCCCTGCCCGCCTTGGCTGCCGAGGCTGCGCCGGCCGACGATGCCTTGCTGCTCAAAACCTTCACGGACGCCTTGAACGCGGCCACCAACGACGGCCCCGATGCCCCCGCCAGCCCGCTGCTGCATGCACTGCAGGGCATGACCGAGGCCAAGCCGACGGTGGCCAGCGTGTTCACCGGCTCGCCTACCGCCACCCCGCATCTGGGAGGTGAGGATTTCGACGATGCCGTCGGCGCGCGCGTCGGTTGGCTGGCGGACCAGAAGATCGGCCACGCCCACATCAAGATCACCCCGAACGACCTCGGTCCGATCGAGGTGCGCCTGCAACTGGACGGCGACAAGGTCCATGCGAGCTTCACTAGTGCCCACGCCGACGTGCGCCATGCACTGGAAAGCAGCCTGCCGCGCCTGCGCGACCTGCTTGGCGAGCAGGGCTTCCAGCTTGGCAATGCCGATGTAGGCCACCAGCAGACCGCGCCCGATGGCGGACGAGGCGATGGCCGCGGCGGAATGAATGGCGAGGACGGAGAACCGGCGCTGGCCGACACCACGCTGTCGCCCTCGCAGTTGATCCGCCAGCGCGGCCTGGTCGACGCCTACGCGTGATCGCACGCGGCGGCGCGGGCTCGACCGCGCCGCCAGAAAGCCGACACGTCGTCTTCAGCATTCAGGCACGGCCTTTGCATGTAGGCAGGAAGCAATCCTCTGGAGCTTCCCCTCGTGGCCGCAGCCGCCGATAAAACCAAGAAATCCGCCGAGAAGGACAAGACCGCCAAGCCGCGCAGTCCGCTCCTGGTCACCGCCCTGGTCGCGGTGCTCGCCGCTGGCGCCGCCGGTGGCGGGGTCTGGTACTTCACCCAGTCCAAGCATGATGACAAGGCCGCCAAGCCGGCCGCCAGCAAATCCGCGGTGCCTGCCCCGGCGCAGTACTTCGGCCTTGAGCCGCCGTTCGTGGTCAACCTCAACAGCAGCTTCGACGGCCCGCGCTACCTGCAGGTCGAAGTGCAGCTGATGAGCCGCGACCCGGCCGCGATGGAGGCGATCAAGCTGCATGCGCCAGCCATCCGCGCCAAGCTGCTGATGCTGTTCTCCCAGGTCGAGCCGAGCGACATCGCCGACCGCGCCGGCAAAGAGCGCCTGCAGGCCAGTTCACTGGCTGAAGTGCAGAAGCTGCTCAAGGCCGAGACCGGCAAGCCCGGTGCCGACGAATTGCTGTTCACCAGTTTCGTGACCCAGTAAGGGCGACCATGAATGACCTGCTTTCCCAGGACGAGATCGATGCCCTGCTGCATGGCGTGGACTCCGGTGCGGTTGAGACCGACCTCGATGCGCCCACGCCCGGCGAGGCGCGCTCGTACGATTTCGCCAGTCAGGACCGCATCATCCGCGGCCGCATGCCGACCCTGGAAATGGTCAACGAGCGCTTCGCGCGCCTGTGGCGCATCGGCCTGTTCAACCTGATCCGCCGCTCGGCTGAACTCTCCGTGCGTGGCATCGAGCTGATCAAGTTCAACGACTACATGCACTCGCTGTACGTGCCGACCAACCTCAACCTGATCCGCTTCAAGCCGCTGCGCGGGACCGGGCTGATCGTGTTCGAGCCGACGCTGGTGTTCGCGATCGTGGACAACTTCTTCGGCGGTGATGGGCGCTACCCGACCCGTATCGAAGGGCGCGAGTTCACCGCCACCGAGATGCGCGTGATCCACCTGCTGCTCAAGCAGACCTTCGCTGATCTGCAGGAAGCCTGGGCGCCGGTGATGGATGTGGAGCTGGAGTACATCAACTCCGAGATCAATCCGCACTTCGCCAACATCGTGACGCCGCGCGAGTACGTGGTGGTCTGCCGCCTGCATGTCGAGCTTGACGGCGGTGGCGGCGACATCCACGTCACCCTGCCCTACTCGATGCTCGAGCCCATCCGCGAGCTGCTTGACGCGGGCATCCAGAGCGACCGCAACGACCGCGACGCCAGCTGGGGCGTGATGCTGCGCGAGCAGCTCAACATCGCCGAGGTCACGCTCTCCAGCGTACTGGCCACCAAGCGCATGAGCCTGCGCGACCTGACCAAGCTGAAGATCGGCGATGTGCTGCCGATCGAGCTGCCCAAGCAGGTGCCGGTGTGCGTGGAAAACGTGCCGGTGTTCACCGGCGAGTTCGGCGTCGCCAACGGTTTCAACGCGGTGAAGATCACCGCCACCCATCCCCCGGGCATCCGCCCACGCGTTCCCGTACTGCAGGAAGACCCGCAATGAACGATATCGAATCCAACGCGCCGGCACCGGCACAGTTCACCCAGCTGCAGTCCGATGACACCACGGTCGGCGACGAGCTCAACCTGGATGTGATCCTGGATGTGCCGGTGACGCTGTCGCTGGAAGTGGGCCGCGCCCGCCTGCCGATCCGCAACCTGCTGCAGCTCAACCAGGGCTCGGTGGTGGAACTGGAGCGCGGTGCCGGCGAATCGCTGGACGTGTTCGTTAACGGCACCCTGATCGCCCATGGCGAGGTGGTGGTGATCAACGACCGCTTCGGCGTGCGCCTGACCGACGTGGTCAGCCCGAGCGAACGGATCCGGAGACTGCGTTGAGTGCCGGGCTGCTGATCGCGGCCGGCGCCTCGACCGTCAAGGTCGGCCAGCATGCCGCCGCTGCACCGGGCATGTTCGGTGCGGTGCTGGCACTGCTCGGCGTGCTGGCGTTGATCGTCGGGCTGGGCTGGTTGCTCAAGCGCATGCCCGGCAGCGGCTTCCGCCCGGCCGAGGGGCTGCGCGTGGTCGCCAGCCTGACCGTCGGCGCGAAGGAGCGCGTGGTGGTGGTCGAGGTCAATGGCACCCAGCTGCTGCTGGGCGTCACTGCCGGTGGCATCAACACGCTGCATCAGCTGCCCGACCCCCTGCCGGCCCCGACGCCGGCGCGCCTTCCCGATTTCAAACACCTCTCGAATTTCGCCCAGCTGCTGCAACAGCGGCTGCGCAAGGAACCCTGACCATGCGTGGCCCCCGTACTTCCTGGACCCGTTACCTGCCGCTGTTGCTGACCGCCCTGCTGTGCGCGCTGCCGGCCCTGGCCTGGGCCGCGCCCGGCGTGCCGGGTGTGCCGGCACTGCCGGATGTGAATGTCGGCAAGATCGGCGGGCAGCCGGTCAGCCTGCCTTTGCAGACGTTGCTGTTGATGACGGCGATCACCCTGATCCCGTCGATGCTGCTGGTGCTGACCGCCTTCACCCGCATCATCATCGTGCTGGGCCTGCTGCGCCAGGCGCTCGGCACCGGCCAGACCCCGTCCAACCAGGTGCTGCTCGGCCTGGCGCTGTTCCTCACCGCGATGGTGATGCTGCCGGTGTGGCAGAAGGCGTGGGGCAGCGGCATGGCGCCCTACCTCAACGGCGAGATCGATTTCCAGACGGCCTGGACCCTGACCACCCAGCCGCTGCGCGCCTTCATGCTGGCGCAGATCCGCGAGACCGATCTGATGACCTTTGCCGGCATGGCCGGCCACGGCACCTACGACAGCCCGGATGCCATCCCGTTCCCGATCCTGGTCGCCTCGTTCGTTACCAGCGAGCTCAAGACCGCCTTCGAAATCGGCTTCCTGATCTTCATTCCCTTCGTGATCATCGATCTGGTCGTGGCCAGCGTATTGATGTCGATGGGCATGATGATGCTCTCGCCGATGCTGGTCTCCGCCCCGTTCAAGATCCTGTTGTTCGTGCTGGTGGATGGCTGGGTTCTGGTGGTGGGCACGTTGGCTGCCAGCTTCAATGCAGTCTGACCGCCCCACCCTGTTGATCGAAACGGACCCGAGACTGACATGACGCCCGAACTTGCCCTGACCGAACTGCGTGGTGGCCTGATCACCGTGTTGTGGGTTGCCGGCCCGCTGCTGCTCACCGTGCTGATCGTCGGCGTGGTGGTCGGCGTGGTCCAGGCCGCGACCCAGCTCAACGAACCCACCATCGCCTTCGTCGCCAAGGCCGCGGCGTTGACCGTGGTGTTGTTCGCGCTGGGCAGCCTGCTGATCGGCCACCTGGTCGAGTACACCACGCTGCTGTTCCAGCGCATTCCCCATCTGATCGGCTGAGGCAGCCGCCGTGGATTCCGCAACCCAGATGGCCGCCGATGGCCTGCAGGCCTTCGGCATGATCGGCACGATCCTGTGGACCATGCTGCGGATCGGCGCGATGCTGATGGCCATGCCGCTGATCGGTACACGCGCGGTGCCGTCACGGATCCGCGTGCTGCTTGCCGGCGCATTGGCGATCGCGCTGTCGCCGATGCTGCCGCCGGTGCCGGAATGGACCGGCTTCGATGCGGCCACGGTGCTGACCATTGCCCGCGAACTGGCGATCGGCGTATCGATCGGCTTCCTGCTGAGGCTGGTCTTCGAAGCCGGCGCGATGGCCGGCGAGCTGGTCGCGCAGGGTACCGGCCTGGCCTTCGCGCAGATGAGCGACCCGCTGCGTGGCGGCAGTTCCGGCGTGATCGGGCAGTGGTTCTATCTGCTGTTCGGGTTGCTGTTCTTCACCGTCAACGGCCACCTGGCGCTGATCTCGCTGTTGATGGACAGCTACAAGGCCTTGCCGATCGGCACCTCGCTGCCCGATCCGCAGGCATTCCTGAGCATCGCCCCGACCTTCCTGCTGCAGGTGTTCCGTGGCGCGCTCACGCTGGCACTGCCGCTGACCGTGGCGATGCTGGCGATCAACCTGGCCTTCGGCGTGCTGGCCCGTGCGGCGCCTGCGTTGAACCCGATCCAGCTCGGCCTGCCGGTCGCACTGCTGCTGGGCCTGTTCCTGCTGACCGTGCTGGCCGGCGAGATGGGGCCGCCGGTGCAACGCCTGTTCGATGCGGCCTTCGATGCCGCCGACAGTGTCAGCCGCTGACCCGGGACACGCGGCGGGACACCTCCTGCCGCCATGGGTTGGGGGCACTCACGCCACTTGCGGGGCACCGGGGGCCTGACGGTAGTCTTGACCGCTCGACGGCAGTGCCTTTGCAACGCAACGACAGAATCTTCACCGTATCTTTGCGGTGATGGCCGTGCGTCCTGTCGTATCGCTCAGATGTTGACCAGGGAGAGTGTCTTCCATGCTGATCGGCAGCTATACCCCGTGGTTGGTGGTGATTTCGTTCCTTGTCGCAGTACTGGCCTCCTTTACCGCGCTGGATATGTCCAGCCGGGTGACGACCGCCACCACGCGCCGCACCACCTGGTTGTGGTTGGTCGGCGGCGGCTGCGCGATGGGGCTGGGCATCTGGTCAATGCACTTCATCGGCATGCTCGCCTTCCAGTTGCCGATCCCCCTCGGCTATGCGCTTGGCCTGACCACCGTCTCGCTGCTGGCCGCCATGGCCTCTTCCATCTTCGCGCTGTGGCTGGTCTCGCAGCCGACCCTGCCGCACGGGCGGCTGGCGCTTGGCGCCGTGCTGATGGGCAGTGGCATCGCCTCGATGCATTACCTGGGCATGGCCGCGCTGCACATGCAGCCCGGCATCGACTACCACGCCGGCTGGGTGGCGCTGTCGCTGCTGATTGCAGTGGCGGCCTCGTGGACGGCCCTGTTCATTGCCTTCCGCCTGCGCAGCACGCACCGCCGCCTGCGCGACCGCGCCGCACCGGCACTGGTGCTGGGCACCGCGATCGTGGGCATGCATTACACCGGCATGGCCGCCGCCCGCTTTCCGGCGGACAGCATCTGCGGTGCTGCGGCCGGTGATGGCCTGCAGGCGCAATGGCTGGCACTGGTGGTGCTGGCCCTGACCATCGCGATCCTGGCGGTGGTCCTGATCGTGTCCTGGCTGGACCAGCGCATGGAGGCGCAGCTGCTGCGGCTGCGCAACACCGACCTGAGCAGCTCGCTGGATGATGCGCAGGCGGAGTTGACCCAGGCGGCCCTGCACGATCCCCTGACCCGCCTGCCGAACCGCCGGCTGCTGCAGCAGCGCATCGAGCAGGCCCTGGCCGAGGCCGAGCAGCGCGGCAGCCGCTTCGCGGTGATGTTCATGGATCTGGACGGCTTCAAGCAGGTCAACGATGCCTACGGCCACCAGACCGGCGATGCGCTGCTGGTGGCCGTCGCCGACCGCACCCGCAAGCTGCTGCGGCCGGCGGACATGCTGGCACGGCTGGGCGGCGATGAGTTCGTGCTGGTGGTGCCGATCGAGAACGACGAGGACGTGGCGACACTGGCCAGCCGCCTCATCCAGACCGTCGGCAACGAGCCACTGCTGCCGCGCCACGACCTGCAGGTGACCGCCAGCATCGGCATCGCGATCTGCCCGGACCACGCCGCCAGCGAGCGCCAGCTGATGGCCTTCGCCGATGCGGCGATGTACCAGGCCAAGGAAGCCGGCCGCAACGCCTACGTGCTGTTTGCGGACTGGATGAATGACAGCGCCGAGCAGCAGTTCCAGCTGCTGGCCGACCTGCGCCGCGCCATCGGCAGCGAGCAGCTGTTCCTGCACTACCAGCCCAAGACCCGCGTCGCCGGGCAATCGATCAGCGGCGCCGAAGCGTTGATCCGCTGGCGGCATCCGCAACAGGGCCTGATTCCGCCGGACCGCTTCATCCGGCTGGCCGAACGCAGCGGCGTGATCAACGAGATCGGGCGCTGGGCACTGGATGAAGCCTGCCGCCAGCTGCGCGTGTGGCACGACGCCGGGCATGACGCCTGGACGGTGTCGGTGAATCTCTCGCCGATCCAGTTCGCCTCGCCCAACCTGCTGAAGGAAGTCCGCGAGGCGCTGCAGACCCATCGCATCGAGCCGCGCCGGCTGATCCTGGAGATCACCGAAAACACGGTGATGCGCGATACCGAGGCCAGCCTGACCCTGTTGCAGGCCATGGCGGCGTTGGGGGTGGGCATCTCCATCGATGACTTCGGTACCGGCTACTCCAGCCTGTTGTACCTCAAGCGCCTTCCCGCCACCGAGATCAAGATCGACCATGCCTTCGTGCGCGACCTGGAAAACAGCTCCGAGGATGTGGTGATCGTCTCGGCGATCGTGGCCCTGGGGCATGCCCTGGACATGGACATCGTGGCCGAGGGGGTCGAGACCGCCGGTCAGCGCGCCTACCTGGAACGGCTGGGCTGTGATTACCTGCAGGGCTATCTGCTCGGCAGACCGGTAGACGCCCTGCGCTTCATGCAGCTGCATGATCTGCCCCGCCCCAGAGTGGAGGTTGCGGCAGGCTGGAAGGCCCAGGCGCGGCCAGGGGCCTCGGCGGGGTGATGCCGGCCCGGCGGGATGATGCAGGCCCGGTGAGGTAGTGCCGGCCGCTGGCCGGCTCCTCGAGGGCCAGCAGGCATCACCTTGAGCCGCCCCGCGGCCGGCACTACCTTGGCTCGCGGCTCACGGAACGGTTCTTGCACCGACCCGGGTATCTCCTCCCGTGTCGTGCCCTGATGTCCGAAAACGAACAAGCCGGCGAAAAGACCGAATTACCGACCGAAAAACGCCTGCGCGATGCCCGGGAACAGGGCAACATCCCGCGCTCGCGGGAGCTGGCGACGGCGGCCGTGTTCGGTGCCGGCGTACTGGCGTTGATGGCGTTCTCCGGCACCATCGCCAGCAACGCCAAGAGCTGGATGCAGTTCGCGCTCAGCCCCGAGCCGGGCCTGCGCCTGCACCCACAGGCGCTGTTCGGCCACTTCGGCGAATTGATGCTGCGCTTGATGCTGGCCATGTGGCCGCTACTCGTGATCTGTCTGCTGGCCTGTTTCCTGTCGCCGGTGGCGATGGGCGGGCTGCGCTGGTCGAACAAATCGCTGATGCCCGATTTCAAACGGCTCAGCCCGATGGCCGGCATGAAGCGCCTGTACGGGCCTGAAGCGATTGCCGAGTTCACCAAGTCGCTGCTGCGCATCGCCTTCGTCGGCACCGCGGCGGGGCTGGTGGTGTGGCACGGCACCCGCTCGCTGCGCGACCTGCTCAACCAGCCCCTCGAGGCGGCGATGGTGCATGGCCTGGGCTTCACCCTGAAGCTGATGCTGGCCACCGGCGGCGCGATGATGCTGCTGGCTGCCATCGATGCGCCGTACCAGCGCTGGAACTGGATGCGCAAGCTGAAGATGACCCGTGAAGAGCTGCGCCGGGAGATGAAGGAAAGCGAAGGCAGCCCCGAGGTCAAGGGCCGCATCCGCCAGCTGCAGCAGCAGATGTCCAACCGCCGGATGATGGAGGCGGTGCCCACCGCCGATGTCGTGGTGGTCAATCCCACCCATTACGCGGTCGCCCTGAAGTACGACGGCGGAAAGATGGGGGCGCCCACCGTGGTCGCCCTGGGCGTGGATGAAACCGCCCTGCGCATCCGTGAAGTGGCCGACGGCAACAAGGTCGCCATCGTCTCCGCCCCGCCTTTGGCACGCGCCTTGTATCGGGAAGGTCAACTTGGAAAGGAAATTCCCGTGAGACTGTATTCGGCCGTGGCCCAGGTGCTCTCCTACGTCTACCAGCTGCGCAGCTGGGGGACCGGCCCGATGCCGGCGGCACCGAGCATCGATATCGATGAATTCGGCAAGGGAGGCCGCCCATGAGCGCGCAACCTGCCGGGATGAACGTTCGCCGCGCGCTGGACATGATCCGCCACGGCCTGGGGGCCCCGCTGATCGTGCTGGCCCTGCTGGCCATGGTGGTGGTGCCGCTGGCGCCGCCGGTGCTCGATGCACTGTTCACCTTCAACATCGCCATCTCGCTGATGGTGCTGCTGGCGGTGGTCTACGTGAAGCGCCCGCTGGATTTCACCATCTTCCCGATCGTGCTGCTGGTCACCACGATGCTGCGGCTGGCATTGAACGTGGCCTCCACCCGCGTGATCCTGCTCAACGGCCAGAACGGCCACGAAGCGGCCGGCAAGGTGATCGCCTCCTTCGGTGAGTTCGTGATCGGCGGCAACTACGCGGTCGGCATCGTGGTGTTCGCGATCCTGACCATCATCAACTTCGTGGTGATCACCAAGGGTGCCGGGCGCGTCTCCGAAGTGACCGCACGCTTCATCCTCGATGCCATGCCCGGCAAGCAGATGGCGATCGACGCCGATCTCAACGCCGGTTTGCTGACGCGTGAAGAGGCCAAGGCCCGTCGTGAGGAGGTCCGCGAGGAAGCCGACTTCTACGGCGCGATGGACGGTGCCAGCAAGTTCATCCGCGGCGATGCGATCGCCGGCATCCTGATCCTGTTCATCAACCTGGTCGGTGGCCTGGCGGTCGGCGTGCTCCAGCACGGCATGCCGTTTGGGGATGCCGCCGCGACCTACACCCTGCTCTCCATCGGTGACGGCCTGGTCGCCCAGCTCCCGGCGCTGCTGGTGTCCTCGGCGGTCGCCATGCTGGTCACCCGCGCCTCGCGCTCGCAGGACATGGCCCAGGCCATGATGGGCCAGGTGTTCGGCCAGTACCGTGCGCTGACCATCGCCGCCGCGATTCTGGCGGTGGTCGGCCTGGTGCCGGGCATGCCCAACGTCGCCTTCTTGACGCTGGCCGCGATCCTCTTCTTCATCGCGTGGAAGGCCTGGAAGAAGAGCACGGCCGAAGCCCGCGCCGCCGAATCTCCCGCCGCCAACCGTCCCGATACCCTCGGCCTGCCCGGCGCCGCGCCCTCGCCCACCGCCGAGCTGACCTGGGATGAACTGCGCCCGGTCGATCCGCTCGGCCTGGAAGTCGGCTACCGGTTGATCCCGTTGGTGGACAAGAACCAGGGCGGCGAGCTGATGGCGCGGATCAAGGGGGTGCGCCGCAAGCTCACCCACGACATCGGCTTCCTGATTCCCTCCGTCCATATCCGCGACAACCTGGAACTGCCGGCCACCGCCTACCGTCTGCTGATCCACGGCGTGCCGGTGGCCACCGCCGAAATCCACCCCGACCGCGAACTCGCGTTGGACCCGGGCAGCGCCCTGGGGACCCTGGAAGGCATCGCCGGCAAGGATCCCGCCTTCGGCCTGGATGCGACCTGGATCCAGCCGCACCAGCGCGCCAATGCCGAATCGATGGGCTACACCGTGGTCGATCCGGCCACCGTGGTCGCCACCCATCTGTCGCACCTGATCCGTGAGCACGCCCCGGAGCTGCTTGGCCATGAAGAAGTGCAGCAGCTGCTGGCCAACCTGGCCAAGAGCGCGCCGAAGCTGGTCGAAGATCTGACGCCCAAGTCGCTGCCGCTGTCGGCCGTGGTGCGCGTGCTGCAGAACCTGCTGATCGAGCGCATTCCGATCCGCCAGCTGCGCAAGATCGTCGAATCGCTGGTGGAAAGCGCGCCGACCAGCCAGGACCCGGCCGTGCTCACCGCTGCCGTGCGCAACGCGCTGGGCCGTTTCATCGTGCAGGAGATCGCCGGGATGTCGCCGGAGCTGCCGGTCTTCACCCTCAACCCGCAACTGGAACGGGTCTTGCAGGAGTCCACGCAGGGCAACGGCGCCGCGCTGGAACCCGGACTCGCCGAGCGACTGCATCAAAGCCTGGCCGAATGTGTCGGCAAGCAGGAAGCGAAGAACGAGCCGGCGGTCGTGCTGGTGCCTGGCCCGGTTCGTGCCGCGCTGGCACGGCTGGTACGCCACAGCGTCCCCTCGCTGTCCGTACTCGCCTACAGCGAGGT
This sequence comes from Stenotrophomonas sp. TWI1151, assembly GCF_039673135.1. Taxonomy (NCBI): domain Bacteria; kingdom Pseudomonadati; phylum Pseudomonadota; class Gammaproteobacteria; order Lysobacterales; family Lysobacteraceae; genus Stenotrophomonas; species Stenotrophomonas sp. TWI1151. The sequence continues at coordinate 258,774 of NZ_JBDJLA010000001.1, read as the reverse complement.
GCCCGAGGACAAACGGTTGAAGCTGGTCGGCACGATCAGTTGAGCCGGACACCCAACGGCACCGCGACAGAAAACAGACACCTCATTCGATTTCACCGCAGCAGGAAATAAAGGGACTCCCTGACCGTGCAGACCACCGACAACCAGCGTTTCCCTTCCACCACTCCGCCGCCCCAGTCCCGGTATCACAGCATGAAAATCAAACGCTTCGTCGCCTCCGATATGCGCTCGGCCATGAACCTGGTGCGCAAGGAACACGGTCCGGACGCAGTGATCCTGTCCAACCGCCGGATCGAGGAAGGTGTCGAAATCGTGGCGGCGGCCAACTACGACGAAAGCGCCGTGCAGCGTGCGCTGGAAGCGGCCCGCAAGGACGTCGCGCCGCCGGCACCGCGCCCGCGCAGCGCCGCCGATGCCGTGATTGCCGCCGTGACCCGCCGCAAGGCCCCGGTCGCCACGCCCGAACCGGTGGCCGCGACCACCTCGGCGGTGGCCGCACTGGCCCGCGCCGCCGTCGGCGCCACCGGTCGCACGCTGGATACCGCCAACGAAATTGTGCCGCCGCCGGGCAGCGACGGTTTCGCTGCCACCCTGGCCCGCGCCAGCGTCAGTCCTGCCGTCAATGAACCGTCGCTGCCGGAGCAGATCTTCGCGCCGTTCAATGTCGAGCAGGCCGCGGCCGCCTCGCCTGCCGCACCGGTGGATGCCGTCGCCACGCCGGCCCCGATCAACCGCGCCCGCTTCGTGATCGATCCGCCGTTGGAGGAGACGGACGAGACCGTACTGCAGGGCGCCGCCGCGCCGGTGCCGGTCGTCGCTGCTGCCCTGCCGCCGGCACTCCCGCTGCCGATCGCCGAGACCGTCATCGCCGCCGCCAATGAACCGGCACCGGTCGTGGCGAGCGTGCCGGAACTGACGGTCATCCAGCGCGACGACGAAGAAATCCGCCAGCTGCGCCATGAAGTGGCCGGCATGCGCCATGTCATCGAGCGTGAGATGCACCGGTTCACCGATGAGCGCCTGCGCGGCTCGCCGGTCCGCGCCGCCGCGCTGGACCTGATGGACGAGTACGGCTTCGACGCCGGCATCAGCCGCGACGTGGCCATGCAGATTCCGCTGGATACCGAGGCCCACCGTGGCCGCGGCCTGATGCTCGGCCTGCTCTCCAAGAAGCTGCCGATCGCCCCGGTCGACCCGCTTGAAGCCGGCGGCGTGATCGCCCTGGTCGGCCCGACCGGCGCCGGCAAGACCACCACCATCGCCAAGCTGGCCTCGCGTTTCGCCGAGGCGCATGCCGCCCGCGACGTGGCCCTGGTCACCACCGATACCGGCCGCATCGGCGCCCGCGAGCAGCTGTACGGCTTCGGCCGCCAGCTCGGCATCGCCGTCCACGAGGCCAGCAGCGGCAGTGATCTGAACCAGCTGCTGGAGCGGCTGAAGGACTACAAGCTGGTCCTGATCGACACCGCTGGCCTGGGCCCGCGCGACCGCGCCCTGGCCGCCCAGCTGCAGTGGCTGCGCGCCGCCGAGCAGATCCGCACCCTGCTGGTGCTGCCGGCCAACACCAGCTTCGGCGACATGGACGAGGTGGTGCGCCGCTTCAGCGCCGCCAACCCGCAGGGCGTGGTGTTGAGCAAGCTGGACGAAACCGGCCGCTTCGGTACCGCCCTGTCAGTGGCCGTGGATCACCGCCTGCCGATCACCTGGGTCACCGATGGCCAGGACGTTCCTGAAGACCTGCACCGTGCCAGTGCGGCCAATCTTGTACTTCGCCTTGAAGATTTGCGCCGCGCGGCCGATATGCCCTGCAACCCGGAGTTGAACCATGCCGTCGCGTGAGTATGCCAAGCTGACCAAGACCTTCCCGTTGTCGGCTACCCGAAGCCAGCCGCTGGGCCCGGTCCGCACCATCGCCGTCACCGGCGGCAAGGGCGGCGTGGGCAAAACGAACGTTTCGGCCAATCTGGCCGTGGCGCTGGCGGACATGGGCAAGCGCACGCTGCTGCTGGACGCCGACCTCGGCCTGGCCAACATCGATGTGATCCTCGGCCTGCAGCCGAAGGTGACCCTGGCCGACCTCGTCGCCGGGCGCTGCACGCTGGAAGAAGTGATCATCGAAGGCCCCGGCGGCGTGCTGGTGGTCCCGGCCGCCTCCGGCCGTCGCCACATGGCCGAGCTGCAGCCGGCCGAGCACGTCGGCCTGGTCAACGTCTTCTCCGAGCTCGAGCGCGAGCTGGACATCATGATCGTGGATACCGCCGCCGGCATCACCGATGGCGTGCTGACCTTCTGCCAGGCCGCACAGGACACCGTGGTGGTGGTCTGCGATGAGCCGGCGTCGATCACCGACGCCTACGCGCTGATCAAGGTGCTCTCGCGCGAGCGCGGCGTGGACCGCATCCAGGTGGTGGCCAACATGGTCCGCGACCCGAACGAAGGCCGCGTGCTGTACGAAAAGCTGAGCCGCGTCTGCGAGAAGTTCCTCGCCGATGTCTCGCTGAACTACCTGGGCTGCGTGCCGCAGGATGACTGGCTGCGCCTGTCGGTACAGCGCCAGCAGCCGGTGGTGAAGGCCTACCCGTCCAGCCCGGCCGCCCTGGCGCTGACCGAGATCGCGCGCCGCACCGCCCGCTGGCAGGCCCCGACCGAGCCGCGTGGCGGCGTCGAGTTCTTCCTGGAACGCATCCTCAAGCAACGCGGGGTGACGGTATGAAGGGCGCAGCACAATACAAAGAGGTCCAGCGCACCGCGGCCAACGAGTGCATTGCCCAGCACTCGGATCTGGTCCGCCGCATCGCCCACCATCTGGCGGCACGTCTGCCAGCCAGCGTGGAGGTCGACGACCTGATCCAGGCCGGCATGATGGGCCTGATCGAGGCCTCGCGCAGCTACGACGCCGACCAGGGCGCCTCGTTTGAAACCTACGCCTCGATCCGCATCCGCGGTTCGATGATCGACGAGATCCGCCGTGGCGACTGGGTGCCGCGCTCGGTGCACCGCCGCGCCCGCGATGCCGCCGCGACCATCCGTCGCCTGGAGCAGAGCACCGGCCGTGCCGCCAGCGCCACCGAAGTGGCCGCCGCGATGGACATGCCGCTACCCGATTACCTGCGCCTGATGGAAGACGCATCGCGGGGCCAGGTGCTGAGCCTGGAATCGCGGATCGAGGACCAGGGAGAACTGGACACCGTCGCCCAGGGCGGCCCGACCCCGCAGCAGGTGCTGGAACGCGGTGAGTTCGGGCGTGAGCTGGGCAACGCGATCGGCCTGTTGCCCGAGCGCGAACAGCTGGTGCTGTCGCTGTACTACGAGCAGGAACTGAACCTGAAAGAGATCGGCGCCGTGTTGGGTGTCAGCGAATCGCGCGTGTGCCAGATCCATGGCCAGGCCGTGCTGCGCCTGCGGGGCCGGCTGAAGATCTTCGAGGCGGCAGACGCCGGCCTCGAGAACCATTGAAATCGAGGAAAGTGCTTTGAACAAGAACATGCGTATCCTGATCGTCGACGACTTCTCGACCATGCGTCGTATCGTCAAGAACCTGCTGGGCGATCTGGGCTTCACCAACACGGCCGAAGCCGAGGACGGGCATGCGGCGCTGGCGATGTTGCAGAGCCAGCCGTTCGATTTCGTGGTCACCGACTGGAACATGCCGGTGATGACCGGCATCGACCTGCTCAAGGCGGTGCGTGCCGACGCCAAACTCAAGACGCTGCCGGTGCTGATGGTGACCGCCGAAGCCAAGCGCGAGCAGATCATCGAAGCGGCCCAGGCCGGCGTGAACGGCTACATCATCAAGCCGTTCACCGCCCAGACCCTGGAAGAAAAGCTCGGCAAGATCTTCGAACGCCTGGCGGCGAGCGCCTGATGGACACCCTGAGCGACAAATCCGCGCTGGTGCAGCGCCTGCAGGACGCCCTGGCCGCGCTGGAAAGCGGTGACGAAGCCGGTTGGCGCCGGGAAATCGACGCCCTCGCCGCGCTGCGCACGCAGCCGATGATGGCCGGCCTGAACCGCCTGGCCCGCGAGCTTGGCCAGGCCCTGGGCGAACTGCCCAGCCTGCCCAGCGAAGCCGGCGAGCTGGATGATGCCTGCGCGCGCCTGGACCACGTGGTGGCGATGACCGAACAGGCCACCCACCGCACCCTGGACCTGGCCGAGGAATGTCGCTCGCTCACCGAACAGCTGCGCGCCAATGGTCTGACGCCCGACCAGGGCCAGCAGCTGGACCGGATCCGCCACAACCTCACCGAAATCGCGCTGACCCAGAGCTACCAGGACCTTACCGGGCAGATCATCCGCCGCGTGGTCGGGATCGTGCGTCGCGTGCATGAGGGCTTCGGTGCGCTCGGCCTGCCCCCGCAGGAAGACGACAAGAAGCGCGACACCAACGGCCTGGCCGGCCCGGCCGTGAATGGCCTGGATCGCCACGCGGTGTCACAGAACGACGCCGACGACCTGCTCTCGGACCTGGGACTGTAACGCTCATGAGTGCTGTGCCAGACGATATCGCTGCCGACTTCATCCTCGAGGCCCAGGAAATCCTGGATCGCCTCGGCGAACAGCTGGTGTCGCTGGAGCAGGCGCCCCAGGATGCCGACCAGCTCAACGCCGTGTTCCGTGGCTTCCACACGCTCAAGGGCGGTGCCGGCTTCCTCGGCATCCAGGCGATGGTCGAGCTGTGCCACGCGGCCGAGGAAACCCTCGGCATGGCCCGCTCCGGCCAGGCCACGCTGCAGGCTCACCACTTCGATGCAGCCCAGCAATCGCTGGATTACCTGCAGTCGATGCTGGACTCGGTCTCGGCCGGGACCGAGCCGGGCTATGCCCCGCCGGAGCTGATCGCCCAGTTCGACGTGAATGGGCCGGCCTCGCCGGCGCCTGCGGCCACCGCCACGGCCAGCAGCGGCGGCGAGATGATCACCGATGATGAGTTCGAGGCGCTGCTCGACCAGTTGCACGGCGGCGCCGCACCGACCGCCATCGCGGCCCCGAAGAAAGATGACGGCCTGATCGGCGAGGACGAGTTCGAAGCCCTGCTGGACCAGCTGCACGGTGGCGCCGTTCCTGGTGCCAAGGCCATTGCCGCCGCGCCGGTGGCTGCACCGCGCGCCGTGGCTGCGCCGGCCGCCCCGAGCGCCAAGCCGGCCCCGGCCAAGCCGCTCGCCGAAGCCGAACACACCGTGCGCGTGGATACCAAGCGCCTGGATGCGATCGTCAACCTGATCGGCGAGCTGGTGCTCTCCCGCAACCGGCTCAAGACCCTGCGTGCGCGCCTGCACGATGAAGAACTGGACCGCGCGGTCTCCACGCTGGACATCGCCACCGCGCGCCTGCAGTCGGCGGTCATGCGCACCCGCATGCAGCCGGTCGGCAAGGTGTTCTCGCGCTTCCCCAAGGTGGCACGCGATGTCGCGCGGTCGCTGAAGAAGGAGGTCGAGCTTGAGCTGATCGGCGCGGAAACCGAGCTGGACCGCAACCTGGTCGAAGCGCTGGCCGATCCGCTGGTCCATCTGGTCCGCAACGCGATCGACCACGGCGTGGAAATGCCGGACCTGCGCGAGGCCCAGGGCAAGCCACGCAGTGGCCACGTGCGCCTGTCGGCCCAGCAGGAAGGCGACTACGTCAGCATCGAAGTGCAGGACGACGGCGCGGGTATCGACCCGGAACGCCTGCGTCAGAAAGCACGCGAGAAGGGCTTGATCGATCCGGAGGCCGCCGCCCGCCTGAGCAGCGAGGAATGCCTGCACCTGGTGTTCCTGCCCGGCTTCTCGACCAAGCAGCAGGTCACCGACATCTCCGGCCGCGGCGTGGGCATGGACGTGGTCCAGTCCCGCATCCGCGAGCTCAGCGGCCAGATCCAGATCCAGTCCGAGCTGGGCCGCGGCAGCCGCTTCATGATCCGCGTGCCGCTGACCCTGGCGATCCTGCCAACCCTGCTGGTGCAGGCCGGCGAAGACGTCTACGCCCTGCCCCTGGCCCGCGTGATGGAGGTGCTGCACGCCCCCAACACGTCCCTGGGCTGGTTCGACGGCCGCGCCGTGCTGGACCGCAAATCGCACACGCTGGCCCTGGTGGATCTGCGTCACTGGCTGGATGTGGAGCCGATGCCGTCCTCGCTGCTGACCATCGTGGTGCTGCAGGCCGGTGAAGCCCGCTTCGGCCTCGTGGTCGACCAGGTCCGCGGCCGCGAGGAAGTGGTGATCAAGCCGCTGCCCAAGGCCCTGCGCGGCCTGCGCGGCTACGCCGGTGCCACCCTGATCGGCGACGGCCGCATGTCGCTGATCCTCGACGTAGACGGCCTCCGCTGACGCCGGTAGAGCCGACCGTTGGTCGGCTGCTTTACCCCCAAAAACTGTGACCGCCGCCCCACCGGATTCCTTCGGCATCTCAAGTCCCATTCACACAAGCCGATAACGGACCCATGGACAGACTCAGCCTCATTGGACTTTTCCTCGCGTTGGCCTCACTGGTCGGCGGCAGCATCCTCAAGGGGGCTGGTCTGGCGTCGCTTTGGTCGCCGGCCGCCTTCGTGATCGTCATCGTCGGCACCATCGCCTCGATCCTGCTGCACACCTCGCCGGCCGTGTTCAAGCACGCCTTCAAGATCGTGAAGTGGGTGATCCTGCCGCCGAGCAGCGACCGCCGCCACCTGATCCAGCAGATCGTGGAGTGGAGCAACATCGCCCGCCGCCAGGGCCTGCTCGGTCTGGAAGCGCAGGTCGACGCCCAGGACGATCCGTTCCTGCGCAAGGGGCTGCAGCTGCTGGTGGACGGCGTGGAGCCGGAAACCATCCGGCACATGATGGAGATCGAGCTGAGCAGCCAGGAGAGCCAGGACCTGGCCGCCTCCAAGGTGTTCGAGGGCATGGGCATCTATGCGCCGACGCTGGGCATCATCGGCGCGGTGCTCGGCCTGATCGCGGTGATGAAGAATCTTGCCGATCCGAGCAAGCTCGGCCACGGCATCGCGGCGGCCTTCACCGCCACCATCTACGGCATCGCCTCGGCCAACCTGCTGTTCCTGCCGGTCTCGGCCAAGCTCAAGAGCGTGATCCACCACAACAGCCGCGACCGCGAGATGATCATCGAGGGCCTGATCTCGATCGCCCAGGGTGAGAACCCGCGCAACATCGAAACCAACCTGTCCGGGTTCCTGCACTGACATGGCCCGCCGCAAGCACCACGAAGAACATGCCAACCATGAGGCCTGGGCGATCCCTTACGCCGACCTCATGACGCTGCTGCTCGCCTTCTTCGTGGTGATGTACGCCATCTCCTCGCTCAACGAGGGCAAGTACCGGATCATGGCTGACGCGCTGACCACCGCCTTTGGTGGCGCGCCGCGCACCATCAACCCGGTGCAGGTCGGCAACCAGCAGGTCCAGGGCGGCGGCTGGGACAGCCCCTCGGTGATCAGGGCCGGGACCAAGATCGGCCCCTCCGCCCCCGCCCCCAGCAACGACCCGACCCTGCTGCCGGCGATGGCCTCGCAGATGCGCATGCCGGTCTCGATCCGCAACCAGGCACAGCTGCAGCGAGCCGAGCGCCAGCTCAACGGCATCGCCGACAAGCTCACCGCCACGCTGGCGCCGCTGATCGAACGCGGCATGATCACCGTGCGCCGCACCGAGCTGTGGATCGAAGTGGAGATCAACAGCGACATCCTGTTCCCGACCGGCTCGGCCACGCTGGATGTGCACGCGCGCGACACCCTCTCCAAACTGGCCGAAGTGCTGCGCGATGCGCCCAATGGCGTGCGCGTGGAAGGCCACACCGACAACATCCCGATCGCCACCTCGCTGTTCCCCTCCAACTGGGAGCTGTCGGCCGGGCGTGCGGCCAGCGTGGTGCATCTGTTCGCTGATCAGGGCCTGCAGCCGGCACGGCTGGCGATGGTCGGCTACGGCCAGTTCCGCCCCCGCGAAGACAATGCCAGCGCCGAAGGCCGCAACCGCAACCGGCGGGTGATGGTGATCATCCTGGCCGACACCGCGCAGAGCATCGATCCGATCACCGACCGGCTCAGCGCCGATGCCGAGGCGGCCGATGCCACCCAGGCAACCGCCGCCGGCACCCCTGTTACCCCCATCGCACCGGTGCAGTTGCCACCGGTGCCGGCCGGCAGCCGCGTTGGCGCCGCCGTTCCGCCCGCAATGAAGGAGTGAACCGCATGCGTATCTGGGCTGTTGCCAATCAGAAGGGCGGCGTGGGCAAGACCACCACGACGCTTGCGCTCGGCCGCGGTCTGGCCACGCAGGGCCACCGCGTACTGTTGATCGATCTGGATCCGCATTCGTCGCTGACCCGCGCCTTCGGCGTGCCGCTGGATCCGCCGCCGCAGGGCGTGCTGGAACTGTTCGCCGCACCACCGGCCGAGCTCTCCACCCTCGCCCACCGCAGCGACATCCCGGGCCTGGACTACGTCTGCGCGCAGGCCGCGCTGGCCACGCTGGAGCGCCGCAGCGCGAACCAGCCTGGCCTCGGCCTGGCCCTGCAGAATGCATTGGGCCGCCATCAGGGCCAGCACGATTACATCCTGCTCGATTGCGCCCCCACCCTGGGCCTGTTGATGATCAACGCACTGGCTGCGGCCGACCGCCTGATCATCCCGACCCAGGCCGAGCCGCTGGCCCTGCACGGCCTGGATGGCATGGTCCGCACCGGCGAAATGGTCGAGCGCTCGCGCCGCCGCCTGCTGCCGATGTCGATCCTGCCGACCCTGTTCGACCGCCGCACGCGCGCCGGCAACGAAACCGTCAAGCTGATGCAGGACAAGCACGGCCACCGCGTCTGGGAAGACGCGATCCCGGTCGACACCCGTATCTGCAACGCCGCCAGCCTTACCGTGCCGCCGCAATCGGAGGATTATCCCGGGCGTGGCCTGGCCGCCTATCGCCGCGCCCTGGAATGGATCCTGGCCGACGACGCGCAGCAGATGGAGCGCGCGGCATGAACACCGCGGGGGTCCTCGACGACTACCTGGAGCAGCTGCTCGGCGACGCGATGCCGGCGCCGGCAGAGGCGCCGGTGTCCGTCGCGGGGGTCGAGGTTGACGCGCTCGCCGCAGTCGACGCAGTCGAAGCAGTCCAAGCCGAGTCTGCCACCGGCAACGCGGGCGTCGCCGAACTAGCCGCGGCGGCTGAAGCGAGTGCCGTCGCGCCAGGCTTCGACGACCTGCTGGATGAACTGCGCAACGATCCGCTGCTGAGCGGCGCGATGACGCTCCCCACGGAGGTGCAGGCGCTGGACGCCGCGCCTGTGCAGGCTGCCCTCGCGGCGCCTGCGCCAGGCTTCGACGACCTGCTCGATGAGCTGCGCAACGACCCCCTCCTCAGCGGCGCGATGCCCGCGCCCGTGGACGAATCCCGCCCAAGCTGGGACGACCTGCCAGCCGAGGTCGTCTACGAAACCGATTCCGTGGATGCAGGCACCGACGCGCCTGCGACGGCACCCTCGCCGGCGGTGGCGCCCGCCCCGGCACCGGTCGCCGCGCTGCCAACCGCCCGCGCACCGATCGCCCGGCCGATGCCTTCCATGACGCCGATGCCGCCGATGCCGGCCGCCACCAGCGTCCGCGCCGGTACCCCCTCACTGGCGCAGAGTCGCCCTGGCAGCTGGGAGGAACTACAACGCCAGGCACGCGACCCGGCCTCCAGCCCGCGCGAGAGCCGCCGCGCCAGCGAGCGCACCTCGCGCTGGCTGCGCCTGCGCTGCGGCGCCCAGGCCTACGCACTGGAGCTGCTCAAGGTCCAGGAAGTGGTCCTGCCGGTGCCGTTGCTGCCGCTGCGCGGCACCTCGCCGGCAATGCTGGGCATCATGAACCTGCGCGGCCAGGTGGTGCCGGTGATGGACCTGGGGATCCACCTGGGCAGCAGCGCGGCCGGCAACGACGCCAATACCCGCATCGTGGTGCTGGAAGAGAACGGCGAGACGATGGGGCTGCGCGTTTCGGCCGTGGAGGATGTCGCCAACCTCACCGATTCGCAGATCGAACCCCCCGATACCGCCCGCATCTGCCAGATCTCCAACGACCTCTTCCGCGGCGTGGCCCGCGGCGGCGCCCAGCCGATGATCCTGCTGGATGCAACCCAGCTGCTGAACTGACCGCCGCAACGGCTAAAGCTTCCCGGGTTATTGCCGTTATAGACCTCGGAACCGTTTGTCCGGAGCAATGATGAGCACTGTGGCCCTGGGTGATGATCTCGGTATCGAGACCAGCACCGAGCTGAAAACACGTTTGGCCCCCCTGGTGGATCAGGCCGGCGATCTGATGCTGGATGCCAGCCAGGTCGGCCGTATCCATACCGCCTCGGTGCAGGTGCTGTGCGCATTCGTCGAGGCCCGCCGCAAGGCCGGGCATCCCACCGGATTCCACGGTTGCACCGCAACCTTCCGTGATGCCGCGCGCCTGCTCGGCGTCACCCAGGCCCTCGGCCTGGATGCACCCCATGACAACCTGAAATCTGTGGAGAACGCTGCATGAGCGCACGTATCTTGGTGGTGGACGATTCGGCGTCGATGCGCCAGATGGTCTCTTTCGCCCTCACCTCGGCCGGCTTTTCCGTCGAGGAAGCCGAAGACGGCGCGGTCGCCCTCGGTCGTGCCAAGGGCCAACGCTTCAACGCGGTGGTCACCGACGTCAACATGCCCAACATGGATGGCATCGCGCTGATCCGTGAGCTGCGCCAGCTGCCGGACTACAAGTTCACCCCGATGCTGATGCTGACCACCGAATCGGCCGCGGACAAGAAGTCCGAAGGCAAGGCCGCCGGCGCGACCGGCTGGCTGGTCAAGCCGTTCAACCCGGAACAGCTGGTCGCCACCGTCCAGAAAGTCCTGGGCTGATCCCGCTTCACCCTTCCCTCCCCTCGCAACTGGACACCCCGCACCATGAGCATGGATCTGCAACGTTTCCACGCCACCTTCTTCGAAGAAAGCCGCGAGGGGCTGGATGCGATGGAAGCTGGCCTGCTGGCGCTCGAATCGGGGCAGCAGGACCCGGAGATCATCAACTCGGTGTTCCGCGCCGCGCACTCGATCAAGGGCGGCGCCGGCACCTTCGGCTTCGATGCGATCGCCGCGCTGACCCACGTGCTGGAAACGCTGCTGGACGAACTGCGCGCCGGCAAGCGGGCGCTGGAGCCGGCCGCGGTTGATGCGATGCTGGCGTCGGTGGACGTGCTGCGCGCGCTGCTGCGCGAAGCCGAACACGGCCAGGCTGCAGATCCGCAGGCGGTCGCCGAGGTCAAGGCGCGCCTGGAAGCGGTGCTGTCCGGCCACGCAGCCGCGGCGGCACCGGTCGCGGCCGCCAAGGTCGATGACACCCCGGAGGCGTGGCAGATCGGTTTCGTGCCGGCGCCATCGCTGTTCATGAGCGGCAACGACCCACTGCGCATCATCCGCGAGCTCGAGCACCTGGGCTCGCTGCAGGTCGCCGCACGTCTGGATCGCCTGCCCGGTTTCGACCAGCTTGATCCGCTCGAAGCTCACCTTGCATGGGACCTCGGCCTGGTCGGCAAGGTACCGCGCAGCAAGATCGAAGATACCTTCGCCTGGGTCGTGGACGACTGCGAACTGGACATCCGTCCGGCCGCACCGCCGAGCCTGGCCACCAGCGCGCCGGTCGAGGCCAAACCCGCCGTCGTCGCCCCTGCGGCACCGGCGGCGGCCGCACCGCCCGCCGCCGCCGCTCATGAAGCCGAGACCTCGATCCGCGTCAGCGTGGACAAAGTCGACGCGCTGATCAATCTGGTCGGCGAACTGGTCATCACCCAGGCCATGCTCAAGCAGGTCTCGCACGCGCTGGATCCGGCGCAGGCCGAGCAGCTGCTGACCGGCCTGGATCTGCTGGAACGCAATACCCGCGATCTGCAGGAAGCGGTCATCGGCGTGCGCATGCTGCCGGTGGACGCGGTGTTCCGCCGCTTCCCGCGCCTGGTCCGCGATCTGTCCTCGCGCCTGGGCAAGCACGTGCGCCTGCGCACCATCGGCGAAGGCACCGAACTGGACAAGGGCCTGATCGAGAAGATCGCCGATCCGCTTGTGCACCTGGTCCGCAACTCGATCGACCATGGCCTGGAAATGCCGGACGTGCGTCGCGAGGCGGGCAAGGACGAAACCGGTACGATCACCTTGGCGGCCTCGCACCAGGGCGGCCACATCGTGATCGAAGTCAGCGATGACGGCCGCGGCCTGAACCGCGACAAGATCCTGTCCAAAGCGCTCGAACGCGGCCTGAGCGTGCCGGACAACCCCACCGACGCGCAGGTCTGGGATCTCATCTTCCAGCCCGGCTTCTCCACCGCCGATGCCGTCACGGATCTGTCCGGTCGTGGCGTCGGCATGGATGTGGTCCGCCGCAACATCCAGGCGCTGGGTGGCGAAGTACAGCTGGAAAGCCAGGCCGGCAACGGCACCCGCGTGCTGATCCGCCTGCCGCTGACGTTGGCGATCCTGGATGGCATGACCGTTTCGGTCGCCGGCGAAACGTTGATCCTGCCCCTGGCCTATGTGCTCGAAGCCCTGCAGCCGCAGGCCGACGATGTGCGCACCATGGCTGGCGAAGGCCGGGTGCTGCGGGTGCGCGGCGAGTATCTGCCGATCCTCTCGCTCAGCGAGTACTACGGCTACGGTGGCCGTGCCATGGACGATCCGCTGGTGGTGGTCGTTGAAGGCGATGGCCAGAAGATCGCGCTGGAAGTGGACGAACTGGTCGGCCAGCAGCAGGTCGTGGTCAAGAACATCGAGAACAATTACCGCCGTATCAGCGGGGTTTCCGGTGCGACCATTCTCGGCGACGGCCGGGTTGCCCTCATCGTGGACATCGGCGGCCTGGTGCGTTCGCTCAAGGTGCCACAGGCCGCATAACGCGGCTCCATCATGCTGTCCCCCACGCCGCCGCTCCCCCGGAGCGGCGGCGTTGTTTCGTGGGCGTGCGTGGGTGTTGATCAGGGCGCATCGAACTGTGAACTCCGTCAGCGCGCAAGGCGGCGAACACCCCCTCCCACCGTCCGCGTGCGTACGGAAGAAACCGCTCAACCCCTTGCAACAGCAAGCATCGCCGCCCATCGCGCCGTGATGGCGAATGTGAAAAAAATGTGACGCGGCACTATCAAGTTGCGGTCGATCAGCGCCGCTATCCGAAGTAGCGACCACGGCAACCGTCGCGCTCCTCCGCTCCACTCTCTCCCATCCCGCTGATTCCGCCCAGCACCCCACGGCTGTGCGTCACTGCCCTGCCCGGAGTTTCAATCATGAAGTGGTTCCACGACCTGCCCATCGCCCGCAAGCTGGCGGTAGGCTTCACGCTCACCACGTTGATGACGCTGGCCCTGGGCAGCTTCGCCCTGGTCCGCCTGGGCGAGGCCAACGCCCAGCTGCGCGCGATGAGCACCAACGACATTCCCTCGGTCCAGCACCTGGGCGAAGTGCGCGCGCAGCTCGGCGAGTTCCGCACTTACGAAATGGCCCAGCTGACCGTGCTGGACAAGCCGGAGTCGGTCGCCGACTACGACAAGCGCATGGCCGACACCGGCAAGATCGTCAACGCCGAGCTGGCCGCCTACGCGCTGCTGCCGGCCGGCGACAAGGAACGTCAGTTGTACGACGTGGTGGCCGCGCGCACTGCCGACTACTTCAAGGCCAACGGCCAGATCAAGGACGCCATCGCCGCCGGCGACGGCGTCACTGCCCAGCAGATCTCCGATGAACAGTCGCGCCCGGCACGCCGCGCGCTGTTCGCCGCACTCAAGGACCTGGGCGAGTTCAGCAACGGCGTGATGGCCAGCCGCATCGAAAGCGCCAACGCCACGCACCAGAACAGCGTCTACGCGATCATCGGCTGCATCGTGCTGCTGTCGCTGCTGGCTGCCGTGATGGGCGTCGTGATCTCGCGCGCCATCACCCGCCCGCTTGGCCAGGCCGTGCACGCCATCCAGTCGGTCGCCCGTGGCGATCTGTCGGTCAACATCCAGGCCACCAGCAAGGATGAAGCCGGCAAGATGCTGACCGCCACCCGCGACATGACCGTGATGCTGCGCCGCTTCTCCGAGCAGACCCAGCAGATGGTGGAAATGCACGCCGGTCCGGACATCAGCCACCGCATTCCGGAAGATTTCCCGGGCGTGTATGGCCAGCTGGCCGTCGGCATCAACACGGTGATCTTCGAGCACCTGGATTCGATCAAAGACGCGATCAACGTCCTGAACCAGTACGCCGCCGGCGATCTCTCGCCGAACGCCCGCCGCCTCCCCGGCACCCGCGCGATCCTGCACGAATCGATGGATGCGGCCAAGGCGAGCCTGCTGGCGATCAACACGCAGATCCAGTCGCTGGCCCAGGCCGCCGCCGCCGGTGACTTCACCCAGCGTGGCGATGCGACACGCTTCGACCACGACTTCCGGGTCATGATCGAGCACCTCAACACGATGATGCAGGTCGCCGACGGCAATCTGTCCCAGCTCTCGCACCTGCTGCAGTCCATCGCCAATGGCGATCTCACCGCGCGCATGCAGGGCCAGTTCCACGGGGTGTTCGCCTCGATGCGCGACGATGCCAACACCACCGTCGCCCAGCTGACCCAGATCGTCGGCCGCATCCAGCAGGCGTCCTCCAGCATCAGCACCGCCGCCGGCGAGATCGCTTCGGGCAACAACGATCTGTCGCGTCGTACCGAGCAGCAGGCCGCCAATCTGGAAGAGACCGCCGCCTCGATGGAGGAACTGACCTCCACCGTGCGCCAGAACGCCGAACACGCCCGCCAGGCCAACCAGCTGGCCATCGGCGCGCACTCGGTCGCCTCGCAGGGCGGTGATGTGGTGGGCCGCGTGGTCAGCACCATGCACGAGATCGACGCATCCTCGCGCCGCATCGCCGACATCATCACCGTGATCGACGGCATCGCTTTCCAGACCAACATCCTGGCGCTGAACGCCGCGGTGGAAGCCGCCCGCGCCGGCGAGCAGGGTCGCGGCTTCGCGGTCGTCGCCTCTGAAGTGCGCACCCTGGCCCAGCGCTCGGCCGGCGCGGCCAAGGAGATCAAGGGCTTGATCGATGCGTCGGTCGGCAAAGTTGCCGAAGGCTCGCAGCTGGTCAACCAGGCCGGTGCCACCATGGGCGAGATCGTGGCCTCGGTGCAGCGCGTGACCGACATCATGGCCGAGATCTCCGCCGCCTCGCAGGAGCAGTCCGCCGGTATCGAGCAGGTCAACCAGACCGTGGTGCAGATGGATGAGACCACCCAGCAGAACGCCGCGCTGGTGGAAGAAGCCACCGCCGCCGCCCGTGCCATGGAAGAACAGGCCGGCCATCTGACCGATGCGGTCGCGCTGTTCAAGCTGGAGGGCCAGGCGCACGCGGCACCGGCAGCCGTGCTCCGCGCACCCGCCCTGCCGCGCGCGGCGGCACCGGCCAAGCCGCGCAGCGTGGCGGCCGCGCCCCGCCGTGTCATGAGCCGTGAACCGGCCCTGGCCAACGATACCGAGTGGCAGGAATTCTGATCGCGTTCGACACGTGATCGGTCGACCTTCGACGCCCCGCTCCGGCGGGGTGTCGTCGTTTCGCCGGTGCCATGCCACGCCACCGCGGCACAATTCCCCTACATAAATGTGAACTGCTGCCGATAAAGGGACTGAGCCCCGGCATCTCCGCACGCCGGCACCCGCCCAACCCAGTAGATTCCATGTCCGAAGGCAGCCTCGACGCACACGACCGTCCCCATGGCATCCACGACGATGCCACGGATGACATGTACCTGGTCCGCAACCCCCGACAGATCCGGCAGTTGCTGCAGGCGCTGATCGACCAGCGTTCGTTGATCAACGCCCATCTGGGCGGCCGCGATCAATCCTTCCCCACCGCGGTGCTGGAACTGGACGAAGACGACGATTGGCTGCTCCTGGACGGCAGCCCGTCCGAGCCCTCCAACCGCGCCGCCGAAGACGCCGGCCACCTGCTGTGCTTCGCCCAGCTGGACCGGGTGATGGTGCGCTTCCGCCTGGATGGCCTGCAACGCGTGCGCAACGAAGGCCATGTTGCCTTCCGCGTGCCTTTCCCCGACGAGCTGGTGCACCTGCAGCGCCGCGAACTGTACCGGCTGGAAACGCCGATCACCGATTCGCCCCACCTGCAGTTCCCGATCAACGAAGACCGCGGTGAGGTGCTGCAGCTGCGCGTGGTCGACATCAGCGGCGGCGGCCTGGCCGTCACGGTACCGGTGGACTGCAACGTATTTTCCCTGCAGAAACGCTACGCCGCCCAGCTCGACCTCCCCGATGGCAGCCCGCTGCACGTCTCGCTGATCGTCTGCAACCAGTTGGCGGTCAAGCTGCCCAACGGTGTCGAGATGAAGCGCATCGGCATGCGCTTCGACAACCTCCCGCGCGGTGGCGACAGCGCGATCCAGCGCTACATCTTCCGTATCGACCGGCAGCGCAGTGCGAGGAAGAACGGGGAGAGTTGATGGCTGCTTCAACTGCGTGGCTCAGTTGATGCGTGGTTGGGTCAGCGCGCCGCCCCATGGACAGTTGGCCGGGCCCGAGTTGAAGGCAGGGTGGGTGTGGGAGCTAAAGTCGCCCCCGAGCAGGCCGATATCCAGCGTGACCCCCGGTTATTCGACCGCCACGCCCGACCCAGGACCCCTCGATGAACGACAAGAACACCAACGCCGCCAGCGACGGCGGCGAATACCTCAGCTTCACCCTCGGCGCCGAGCACTACGGCGTGGACATCCTCAAAGTCCAGGAAATCCGCGGCTACGACTCCGTCACCCGCGTCCCCGACGCCCCGGATTACATCAAAGGCGTCATCAACCTGCGTGGCACCATCGTCCCCGTCATCGACCTGCGCCTCAAACTGCGCCTGGAAAATGCCACCTACGACGCCTTCACCGTCATGATCGTCCTCAACGTCGAAGACCGCGTCGTCGGCATCGTCGTTGACAGCGTCTCCGACGTCATCCCGTTGGCTGCCGACCAGATCCGCCCGACGCCCGAGTTCGGCGCCGCCGTCGATACCCGCTTCATCTCCGGCATCGGCACCCAGGACGATCGCATGCTGATCCTGCTGGATATCGAAACCCTGCTCGACAGCGCCGACATGGGCCAGGCCCCGGTCATCGACGACGTCGCCGCCTGAGACATCCGTCACAGAAAAACGGCCGTCACGCCGCTGTCGCCACCGGCAACGGCCACCGTCGAAAAAATTGCTTCAGTTCCCCGCTGACCGGCCGATAGCTGGTTTCAGAACCCGGCTGCACTGGATCGCCCATGGCCGGGCCACCTTGCCCATATCCCCGGAGAATTTTCCCGATGAAGTCCCTGCTTGCCCTGTTCTCGGTCGCCGTGATCGCCTCTTCCGCCTCTACTGCATTCGCCCAGTCCGGTGAAATGATTCCGCCGGAAATGGCCCCGCGCTCGGTCGGCAAGGACGGCATGGTCTGCGGCAAGGTCGAGAAGGCCCGCTACGCCGAAGGCTCTGAAGGTCAGCCGACCTTCCTGTACATGGGCGGCGCGTTCCCGCGCCACACCTTCTCGGCCCGCATCGCCGGCGCCAACCGCGACAAGTTCAGCTTCCCGCTGGAATCGCTGGAAGGCAAGACCGTCTGCGTGATCGGCAAGATCGCCCGCGATGCATCGCGCGCTGAAATCGAAGTCAGCTCGCCGGCCGGCCTCAAGCTCGCCAACATCAAGTAATTGCCCGTACGCCCTGCCACGCCGGCCCAGGCCGGCGTGGTCGCTGCAACCGGCCCCGACGGCCGGACGCGTTTGCCACTGGAGACCGCACCTGCCATGCCGTGGATCAACAACCTCAAACTGATGCCCAAGTTGATGCTGACTTTCGGCGTCCTCCTGCTGGTGATGCTGCTGCAGGGCATCGTGGCCTATCGTGGCCTGCACTCACTCAACAACGTCACCACTGAACTGGCTGGCCCCCGGATGGACAGCATCCGCATGGCCGGCGAACTGCGTGGCATGGTCGGCGAGTACCGCAACTCCGCTTACCAGGGCCTCATCCGCGCCAGCGATGACGTCAAGGCCGAAGCCAAGTCCCGCGCGGCGGAGCTTCGCACCCAGATCGACGCCTCGATCAAAAAATACCCCGCGCTGATCGACAATCCCCAGCAGAAGAAGCTGTTTGACACCTTCGCCAAGGATTGGACCGACTCGCTGGCGTCCTACGACGCCGTCACCGAAATGCTCGAGCTGGACCTGCCCGACGATGCCGTGGACACCTTCGTTGGTGAAACCCGCGCCAAG
This sequence comes from Stenotrophomonas sp. TWI1151, assembly GCF_039673135.1. NCBI lineage: Bacteria > Pseudomonadati > Pseudomonadota > Gammaproteobacteria > Lysobacterales > Lysobacteraceae > Stenotrophomonas > Stenotrophomonas sp. TWI1151. The sequence continues at coordinate 240,520 of NZ_JBDJLA010000001.1, read as the reverse complement.
CATCGCAAGGCCTCGGCCGCGCTCGAAGCCCTGATCGCCGAAGACAACCGTCTCTCGCGCGCCTCGCGCGAAGAAGCCGAATCCACCTACGCCGCCTCGGCCATGCTGACCGTCATCACCCTGCTCGGCGGCGCCGCCCTGGGCCTGGTGCTGGTGTATCTGTTTGCCCGTTCGCTGGTGGGCAGCATGCGCGGCGCCGTCTCGGTCGCCAGCGATGTCGCCAGCGGCAAGCTGGACGGCCATATCGATGTCAGCCGCAAGGATGAAGTCGGCGATCTGCTGCAGGCCATGCAGCGCATGCAGCGTGATCTGCGCGAGCGTACCGAAACCGACCAGGCCATTGCCCGCGAGAACCTGCGCATCCGTACCGCGCTGGATTACAGCTCCACCGGCGTCTACCTGACCGATGCGCAGCACACCATCGTGTACAGCAACCGCGCCCTGCAGCAGACCCTGAGCCAGTACGAAGCCGACATTCGCAAGGACCTGCCGGACTTCGACGCCGCCGCCTCGCTGATCGGCAAGTCGGCCGCCGCGCTGGAGCACGGCAGCGAAATGGATCCCAAGACCCTGGCCCAGCTGCAGCAGCACGGCGTCAGCCGCCGCCCGATGCAGTTCGGCGAGGCCCAGTTCGCCCAGGTCATCTCCTCGATCGCCAACGAACAGGGTGAGACCGTCGGCCACGTCATCGAATGGCGCGACCGCACCCCGGAAGCCCTGGTGGAAGCCGAAGTGGCCCGCGTGATCGCCCAGGCCGCGGCCGGCGATCTCTCCGGCCGCATCGACAGCGATGGCAAGGAAGGCTTCTTCCTGCAGCTGGCCCAGCAGCTCAACGGCCTGCTGGATGCCAACTCGGCCAGCATCGAACAGGTTTCCAACCTGCTCGCCGCGCTGTCCCAGGGCGACCTGACCGTGCGCATGCACGGCGACTTCCAGGGCGTGTTCGCCCGGATGCGCGACGACGCCAACGCCACCGCCGAGCAGCTCAGCGGCATCGTCACCCGGATCAAGCACTCCAGCCAGCAGATCAACTCGGCCGCCAGCGAGATCGCCACCGGCAACAGCGACCTGTCGCGCCGTACCGAACAGCAGGCCGCCAACCTGGAAGAAACCGCGGCCTCGATGGAGGAACTGACCTCCACCGTGCGCCAGAACGCCGAGCATGCCCGCCAGGCCAACCAGCTCGCCATCGGCGCGCACACCGTCGCCTCGCAGGGGGGGGATGTGGTCGGCCAGGTCGTCACGACCATGAGCGCGATCCAGACCTCGTCCAAGAAGATCGCCGAGATCATCTCGGTCATCGACGGCATCGCCTTCCAGACCAACATCCTCGCGTTGAACGCGGCCGTCGAAGCGGCGCGTGCCGGTGAACAGGGTCGTGGCTTCGCGGTCGTGGCCTCCGAAGTACGCACCCTGGCCCAGCGTTCGGCCGGCGCGGCCAAGGAGATCAAGGGCCTGATCGACGACTCCGTCGGCAAGGTCAATGATGGCTCGGCGCTGGTGCAGAAGGCGGGCGCCACCATGGGCGAGATCGTGGCCTCGGTGCAGCGCGTGACCGACATCATGGCCGAGATCTCCGCCGCCTCGCAGGAGCAGTCCGCCGGCATCGAGCAGGTCAACCAGACCGTGGTGCAGATGGACGAGACCACCCAGCAGAACGCCGCGCTGGTGGAAGAAGCCACCGCCGCCGCCCGTGCCATGGAAGAGCAGGCCGGCCATCTGACCGATGCCGTGTCGATCTTCAAGCTCGATGAGCAGGACATCGCGCCCGCCCCGGCCGTGGTCGCACCGCCGCGTGCCGCCCGCGCGCCGCTGGCGCAGGCGGCAGTGCGTCGCCCGGCCTCGCGCCCGGTGGCCACCGAACTGGCCGACGGCGACTGGCAGGAGTTCTAAGCCGCCCTGCGGCGTGCTGTGAATGACAGGCCCCGGTGCTTCGGCACCGGGGTTTTTTGTTGTCCGGCTGAATGGCCGATGGGCAACGCACTCAATACTCGCCGGATCCGGCCGATAACAGCATTGCCCGACACTTCGTCGCGGCCAGCCAGGATGGTGATCGCCACCGCGTGCTCCTGGCATCGCCACGTGCTTTTGCCCGCTCAGATGCCCTGCCCATGAATCTATTCCGCCGCTGGAACCCGTATTTCTCCAACCTGTCCGTCAGGCGCAAGCTCAACCTGCTGACCGTGCTGATCGCCCTGGGTGTCATCGCCCTGTCGGTGGTCGCTGCGCGCATGCAGTACCTGGATCTGACCGACACCCGCAAGGACAGCCTGAAGACCCAGGTCGAGCTCACCTACGGCATCCTGGAGCACTACCACCGGCTGGCGGACAGCGGTGAACTGACCGACGCTGCGGCCAAGCAGGCCGCGCTGACGGCGCTGGAGAGCATGCGTGCCGACGGCGATACCTACTACTTCAACGTGTACGACACGAACTACCGGATGCTCATGCATCCGTTCCGCAAGGAGCTGATCGGGCAGGACATGAAGGATTACCGCACCGATGACGGGGTGCGCGTGTACTACGACCAGATCGGCATGGCCCGCCTCGGCGGTGGCTTCGTTTCCTACCAGTGGGCCAAGCCGGGCACCGAGAAGGTGGTCGAGAAGGTGGCCTATGCCGGGATGTACGCACCGTGGAACTGGGTGGTCAGCAGCGGCGTCTACATGGACGATGTGCAGCAGCAGGCACTGGTGTTCACCGCGATCATGGCGGCGACCGGCGGCGGCGTGGTGCTGATCGTGCTGGCGCTGAGCTGGCTGATCGGCAACCGCATCACCCTGCCCCTGCGCCAGGCCACCCATGTGGCCGAGAGCATCGCCCGCGGCAAGCTGGACAGCCGCATCGGCGAACAGGCCCATGACGAACCCGGCCGCCTGCTGGAGAGCATGGCGCGCATGCAGGAACAGCTGCACGCGGTGATCAGCGGCCAGCGCGAGATGGCCAGCCGCCACGACGCCGGCAACACCGGCTACCGGATGGATGAAACCGCCTTCCCCGGCGAGTACGGCCTGATGGTGCACGAGACCAACAGCCTGGTCGGCGCGCACGTGCAGACCATGGACGAGGTGCTGGCGGTGGTGCAGCGTTACGCACAGGGCGACCTCAGCGCCGATATCGCGCGCTACCCGGGCGAAAAGGCCGCCATCACCGGCACCGTCGATGCGGTCAAGCAGAACCTGGGCAGCATCAATGGCGAGATCCAGCGCCTGGCTGCGGCCGCCGCCGCCGGCGATTTCAGCCAGCGGGGCGACACCGCCCGCTTCGATCACGATTTCCGCCGGATGATCGGTCACCTCAACGCGATGATGCAGGTCAGCGATGAGAACCTGGGCAAGCTCTCGCAGCTGCTGTCGGCCATTGCCGAGGGCGATCTGACCGCGCGCATGCACGGCGATTTCCAGGGCGTCTTCGCCACCATGCGCGACGATGCCAACGCCACCGTCGCGCAGCTGACCCAGATCGTCGGCCAGATCCAGGAGGCCGCCAGCAGCATCAACCTGGCCGCCGGTGAAATCGCCACCGGCAACAGCGACCTCTCGCGCCGCACCGAGCAGCAGGCCGCCAACCTGGAAGAGACCGCCGCCTCGATGGAGGAACTCACCTCCACGGTGCGCCAGAATGCCGAACATGCCCGCCAGGCCAACCAGCTGGCGATCGGCGCACACACGGTGGCCTCCCAGGGCGGCAATGTCGTCGGCGAAGTGGTGACCACCATGGCCGCGATCCAGACCTCCTCGAAGAAGATCGCCGAGATCATCTCGGTCATCGACGGCATCGCCTTCCAGACCAATATCCTGGCGCTGAACGCCGCGGTGGAAGCCGCCCGTGCCGGCGAGCAGGGCCGCGGCTTTGCGGTGGTCGCCTCCGAAGTGCGCACGCTGGCCCAGCGTTCAGCCGGCGCGGCCAAGGAGATCAAGGGCCTGATCGACGACTCCGTCGGCAAGGTCGCCGAGGGCTCCCAGCTGGTCAACCAGGCCGGTGCCACCATGGGCGAGATCGTGGCCTCGGTGCAGCGCGTGACCGACATCATGGCCGAGATCTCCGCCGCCTCGCAGGAGCAGTCCGCCGGCATCGACCAGGTCAACCAGACCGTGGTGCAGATGGACGAGACCACTCAGCAGAACGCCGCCCTGGTGGAAGAAGCCACTGCCGCCGCCCGTGCGATGGAAGAACAGGCCACCCAGTTGGCCGATGCGGTGGCGATCTTCCGCCTCGACAACCAGGTCGCCCAGGCGGTCAGTGCCGTGACCGCCCGTGCGGTTGCCGAGCTGGCCCCGATGCGCCGCCCCAGCCGCCCGGCACCGCCGGCATCCCCTGCCCCGCGTGCCACCGCCCCGGTGCGCACCCCGCGCAGCACGTCGGCCGATGACGGCAACTGGCAAGCGTTCTGAGTTCCCGCGGCGATCCCACGATCGCCGCGCCCCCTTCCCCTGCGAGTCCGCCCGTGTCCACGCCCCCAGCCAACGCCGCTTCACCGAACGCTCGCGAATTCGAGTTCGCCGACCGTGACTTCCGCCGCGTCTGCGAGCTGATCTACCAGCGCGTCGGCATCTCGCTGGCCCCGGCCAAGCGCGACATGGTCTATGGACGGCTGTCGCGGCGGCTGCGTGCGCTCGGCATGCGCAGCTTCAGCGACTACCTGGACCAGCTCGAAGCCCACGGCGGTGACGAATGGCAGGCGTTCACCAACGCCCTGACCACCAACCTCACCGCGTTCTTCCGCGAACCGCACCACTTCGAGAAGCTCGCCGAGGAACTGCGCCTTCGCGCCGGCCATGGCACGCTGCAGCTGTGGTCGTGCGCGGCCTCGACCGGCGAAGAACCCTACTCGATGGCGATCACGGCCTGCGAGACCTTCGGCACGCTCAAACCGCCGGTGCGCATCCTGGCGACCGACGTGGACACCCAGGTGCTGGCCACCGCCAGCCGCGGCGTGTACGCGATCGACCGGGTCGCCGGACTGGATCCGGCGATCCGCAAGCGCTACTTCCAGCGCGGTACCGGCCCCAACGAAGGGCATTGCCGGGTCAATCCAGCCCTGCGTGACCTCATCGACTACCGTCCGCTCAACCTGCTCGCCAGCCGTTACGACGTCGGTGGCCCGTTCGATGCCCTGTTCTGCCGCAACGTGATGATCTATTTCGACAAACCGACCCAGCGCGGGATCCTCTCGCGTCTCATCCAGCACATGGGCGATGACGGCCTGCTCTATACCGGCCACTCGGAGAACTACCTGCACGCCGCCGACCTGATCCAACCCTGCGGCCGCACGCTGTACAAGCGCGCGCCGGGAGCACCGGTATGAGTGTGCCGATCCGTAACGACGAGGTGATGCGCTATTTCGACAGCCGCTTCCAGGTGACCGCCGCCAAGCTGCTGCCGACCCAGTACCTCGCCGTGGATGACAACACCGCACTGACCACCACGCTGGGCTCCTGCGTGGCCGCCTGCCTGCGCGATCCGGTGCTCAAGATCGGTGGCATGAACCATTTCCTGCTGCCCGAAGGCAACGTCGGTGATGGCGCGCCCGCGCGCTACGGCAGCTACGCGATGGAACTGCTGATCAACGATCTGCTCAAGCGCGGCGCGCACCGCAAGCGGCTGGAGGCCAAGGTGTTCGGCGGGGCCAACGTGCTCAAGGGCTTCACCAGCAACCCGGTTGGCACCCGCAACGCCGAGTTCGTGCGCCAGTACCTGCAGGCCGAGCACATTCCGATCATCGCCGAGGACCTGTGCGGCATCCATCCACGCAAGGTGTGGTTCTTCGCCGATACCGGCCGCGTGGTGGTGCAGCGCCTGCCGCACGCCCATGAAGCTGAAGTGGCCGCGACCGAATCGGCCGTGCGCGCCCGCCTGTCCAAGGCCCCGGTCACCGGTGGCGTGGAGCTGTTCGAATGACCCACGGTGTGCCCTGCAAAGTCCTGATCGTCGACGACTCGGCGGTCGTCCGCCAGATGCTGAGCGAGATCCTCGCCAGCGATCCCGGCATCGAGGTCGTCGGCACCGCTGCCGATCCCCTGCTGGCGCGCGAGAAGATCAAGCGCCTGGCGCCGGACGTGATCACGCTGGACGTGGAAATGCCACGGATGGATGGCCTGGCCTTCCTGGAAAACCTGATGCGCCTGCATCCGCTGCCGGTGGTGATGATCTCCTCGCTCACCGAGCGCGGTGCCGACACCACCCTGCAGGCGCTGGCGCTGGGCGCGGTGGACTTTGTCTCCAAGCCGAAGCTGGATGTCGCCCGTGGCCTGCAGGGCTACGCCGACGAGATCATCGCCAAGGTCAAGATGGCCGCGCGCTCGCGCGTGCGCCCGCTGTCCCGGCCCAATCCCCCGCGGATCACCCTCGGTGCCGTGGCGCCGGTGGCGACACCGCGCTCCATCCAGTTCCGCACCACCGACCGCCTGATCGCCATCGGCGCCTCCGCCGGGGGCACCGAAGCCCTGCGCGTGGTGCTCGAAGGCCTGCCGGCCGATGCCCCGGCCGTGGTGATGACCCAGCACCTGCCGGCGCAGTTCAGCACCCCGTTCGCCGAGCGCCTGGACCGCCATTCGGCAATGTCGGTGCGCGAAGCCACCGACGGCGAAGCGGTCCTGCCCGGCCATGCCTACCTGCCGCCCGGTGGCAAGCACCTGCGCGTGATCCGGGACGGTGCGCGCTGGCGGTGCCGGATCGACGACGGTCCACCGATCAACCGGCACAAGCCGGCGGTGGACGTGCTGTTCCGCTCGGTGGCCGAAAGCGCGGGCGCCAATGCCATCGGCGCGATCCTGACCGGTATGGGCGACGATGGTGCGCGCGGCTTGCTGGATCTTCGCAACGCCGGTGCCCCGACCCTGGTGCAGGATGAAGCCACCAGCGTGGTCTGGGGCATGCCGGGCAGCGCGGTGAGGATCGGCGCGGCCGAGGAAATGGTGCCGCTGGAGCGGATTGCGGAGCGGTTGATGGCGTTGGCCCGCAGCTAGCGGCGGCGGGCCGGTCGACACCTACGCCCAGTACAGCCGCATCGGGTTGTCCGCCAGCAGCCTGCGCTGCAGATCCGCGGTCACTGCGATACGCGGAATGACGTCCACCAGCGTACCGTCGTCGGGCATGTGCGAGGTCAGATTGGGGTGCGGCCAGTCCGTCCCCCACAAGACCCGGTCCGGGAATCTCTCCACCAGGTGGCGCGCGAACGGCACCACGTCGTCGTAATGCGGCGGCCCACTGCGCGAGAGGCGCTCCGGGCAGCTGACCTTGCTCCACACATTGGCGTGCTCATCCATCAGCCGCACGAACTGCTGGAACGCCGGACCTTCCACGGGCTGGGTCACGTCCGGTCGACCCATGTGGTCCACCACCACGGTGGTCGGCAGTGAGGTGAAAAAGTCCCAGCGCTCGGCCAGATCGGCCGCCTCGAAGTAGACCACCACGTGCCAGCCCAGCGGCGCAATGCGCTCGATGATCGCGCGGTAGTACGCATCCGGCTTGGGATCGACCAGCCGCTTCACGAAATTGAAGCGGACCCCGCGCACGCCCGCCGCGTGCAGCTCACGCAGTTCAGCATCGGTCACGCTGTCACGCACGGTCGCCACGCCACGGGCGCGGCCGCCCGCACTGCGCAGGGCATCGACCAGGGCGCTGTTGTCGGCGCCATGGCAGGTGGCCTGGACGATCACGCTGCGCTCGAATCCCAGCAGGTCACGCAACGCGAACAGCTGTTCCTTGCCGGCGTCGCATGGGGTGTACTTGCGCTCGGGTGCGTAGGGGAAGCGGTCGCCCGGCCCGAAGACATGGCAATGCGCGTCCACGGCGCCCATGGGCGGCACGAAGCGCGGCACGCTCGGTGCGGGGCAGAAATCCAGCCAATCGGCGTCTTTCACGAAATCACTCATCACAGGCCCCTCGCCTTCAGCTGCGCATCCAGACGCGGATAGACCCGCCGCGCGTTGCCTTCGCACACCTTGCGGCGATCGCTCTCGGACAGGCCCAGCGCGTTCACATACCGCAGCGTGTCGTCGAAGAACTGCCCCGTTTCCGGATCGATGCCGCGGACCGCGCCGACCATTTCCGAACCGAACAGGATGTTGTCGATGTCGATGACCTTGAAAAGAAGATCAATGCCCGGTTGATGATAGACGCACGTATCGAAGAACACGTTCTTCATGACGTGCTCGTTCAGCGGCGGCTTGCCCAGCATGTCGGCCAGGCCACGGAAACGCCCCCAGTGATAGGGAACCGCACCGCCGCCGTGCGGAATGATGAAACGCAACGCAGGGAAGTCACGGAACAGATCGCCCTGCAGGAACTGCATGAACGCGGTGGTATCGGCGTTGAGGTAGTGCGCGCCGGTGGCATGGAAGTTGGCGTTGCAGCTGCCCGAGACATGCACCATCGCCGGAACGTCCAGTTCCACCATCTTCTCGAAGAACGGATACCAGGCCTTGTCGGTGAGCGGCAGGCCGGTCCAGTGGCCGCCGGACGGGTCCGGGTTGAGGTTGCAGCCCACGAAGCCGAGCTCGTTGACGCAGCGCTCCAGCTCGGCGATCGAATGGGCGATCGGCACGCCCGGCGACTGCGGCAGCTGGCACACGCCGATGAAGGTCTCCGGATACAGCGCCACCACGCGGGCGATCAGGTCGTTGCAGCGGCGTGTCCATTCCGCGCTGACCCGTTCGTCGCCGATGTGATGGGCCATGGTGCTGGCACGCGGGGAGAAGATGGTCATGTCGGCACCACGCTCGCGCAGCAGGCGCAACTGGTTGGCCTCCACGCTCTCGCGCAACTCCGCATCGCTGATCTCCGGGTAGACCGGCGCCGGCAGCGAGGGGTCGTGGTAATGCGCGATCTGCTGTTTGCGGAAGGCGTCGTGGCTGGCGGGGGCGGTCGTGTAATGACCGTGGCAATCGATGATCATGCAGGGGCCTCGTGGGGGATCAATCACCAGCCGAACAGCTGGGCGAAGTGGATGTCCATGCGCAGCCCGACAATCAGCGCATCGGGAATGTCGGTGGTACGGGTAGGCGCGTAGAGGGGATCGGGGTTGATGACGTACTGCAGGTTGGGCATCAGGCGGATGCCCTTGTGCACGGCCCAGCCATAGCTGAGCTCGGCGATGATCTCGTCCGCATGCGGCGCACCGTTGCCGCCATTGCGGGTACGCCGGTCGCGCAGGAAGTCGATCTGTTCGTCACTGAAGTGGGTGTTGGAGACAAACATCGCCAACGTGTCCTGCTCGCGGCCGGCGAAGGTGCCGGTCTTGACGAAGCCGGCCGAGACGAAGGTGTCGACCGGCGCTTCGTTGCCCGTGTTCACGTACGCGCGCGCAAACAGCGCGAGGTTGCGCTTGCCTGTACCCCGCCAGACCGTCTGATCGGCCATGGCATACCCGCCCGACCGCGCACCGTCCTGCACCGCGGTCGGCCTGCCGGTCAGCGCTGCGGAGGTGCCGTTGGCATCGTAGTAGGAGCTCTTGCCACCATCGCTGTTGCGGTACATGCCCAGCCGGAAGGTCCGCGGCAGACGGTCATTGGCGAAGCTGGTCTGGTAGCCGACTTCATACGCGGTGATGGTCCCGGTACCCTCGCCCACCGAGAAGTCCAGGCCGTTCTTGCCGGCCTTGTTCAAGGCGTTGTTGTAGTCGAAGGCACCGGCCTGCGCATACCAGCGGTCATTCACGTCGTAGCGCACGATCCCGGCCCAGGACGCGTTCGGGTAGGCAGTGATGCCCAGATCGGTGATCGCCCCATACGGGGTCAGGCACATCGCGTTGCTCATGAACACGCAGTTGAGCGCGGAGCTGTTGAAGTAGCTGTTCACCGGGGCACGACCGGCAATGATGCTCAGGCCGTTGTCGAAGCGGTGGCGCAGGGTCAGCCGGGTCAGGCGCCCGCCGGCCACCGGCCGCCAGGTCTGCTGGGCACTGATCGAATTGCCGATTTTCTCGCGCGCCAGGTTGCGGCCGGCGAACCAGGCCCACTGCGCATCGACGTCGGTGTTGTGGATACCCCACAGCGTGTCCAGATCAAACCTGGACTGGGCCATCACCCAGTACGAGCCTTCGGTGCCCTGCTCGACACCACCGACCGGATTGGAGGCGACGTTGCCGACCAGGTCCAACGTGAGATCGACGCCATCGGGCAGACTGCCCTTGGGTGAAGCGGACGCGGCGAACGCCGGCGCCGCCAGGCTGGCAGCCACCAGCAGGCAAAGGGTATTGCGGGGAAAACGGGACACAAGCGCCTCCTGTGCGCGGCCGCAGCCGCGCAACGGATGGATGTCGGGAGGCCGCGGCAGCGCCGCGGCGGCAGGATCAGACGGTGGCGGCAGTCAGCACGCGGCGTCTCAGCCGCCGAGTGCCGATCTGCTCGGCCAGCACCTTCTCGTCGAGCTTGCCTTCCCACTTGGCGATGACCAGCACCGCGATCGCATTGCCGATCAGGTTCACGAAGGTCAGGCCCTCTGCCAGGATCCGGTGGATGCCCAGGATCAACGCGATGCTCGCCACCGGAATCGTGCCGGTGGTACCCAGCGTCGCCGCCAGCACCACGAATGCCGCGCCGGCCACACCGGCCGCTCCCTTGGAGGTCAGCAGCAGCACCGCGATCAGGCCCAGCTGGTGCCAGACGGTCAGCTCGGTGTTGGTCGCCTGGGCCAGGAACAGCGCGACGGTGGTCAGGTACAGGCAGGTGCCGTCGAGATTGAACGAGTAGCCGGCCGGGATCACGAAACCCACCACACCTTCTTCGCAGCCCAGCTTCTTCATTTTTTCGATCAGGCGCGGCAGGACGGTTTCGGTGGAGGTGGTCGCCGCGACGATGACGATCTCATCGCGCAGGTAGCCCAGCAGCCGCCACAAGCTGGCACCGGTCCACCAGCACACGCTGCCCAGCACCAGCACGGTGAACAGCCCGCAGACCACGAAGAACTCGATGATCAGCTCGCCCAGCGACAGCAGCGAGCCCGCACCGAACTGGCCAACGGTGAAGGCGATTGCACCGAAGGCGCCGATCGGGGCGAAGTACATGATGTAGCCGATGATCTTGAACAGCGCGCCCGAGGTGGACTCGATCACCTTCATCACCGGCGCGCCACGCTCGCCGATCGAGGCCAGCGCCACACCGAACAGCACCGCCACGAAGAGCACCTGCAGCACGTGCGCTTCGGTGAAGGCGCTCACCAGCGTGTTGGGGATGATCGCCATGATGTAGGACACGATCGACTGGTCATGCGCGCTGTGCACGTAGCCCTGGATGCTGGCCATGTCGATGGTGGCCGGGTCGATGTTCATCCCCGCGCCCGGCTTCCAGACATCCACCACCACCAGGCCCACGATCAGCGCCAGGATCGTGATGACTTCGAAGTAGATCAGCGATTTCAGGGCCAGGCGGCCCACGCTGCGCATGTCGCGCATGCCGGCGATGCCATGCACCACCGTGACGAAGATGATCGGACCGATCATCATCCGGATCAGCTTGATGAACGCGTCGCCGAAGGGCTTCATCGCCGAGCCGATGTCCGGCTGCAGCCACCCCAACAGCACGCCGATCACGGTACCTGCCAGCACCTGGAACCAGAGCTGGCCCACAATGCCGAAGCGGCTCGGCCGCTTCTCTACAACGGTCATATCAACCCTCCCAGGTCACAAGAATAAGGACGTCGTGCGTATTCAGTCGAACAGCACGCCGTCGAAGAGCTTTCGCGCGGTGCGCAGTACCGCGGCGCGGGTCACCTGCCCGGCCGCGTCCAGATCCAGCACGGCAGCGGTGCTTCCACTGGGGTGCTCGATCTCCAGCGTCTGATGCGGGCCGCCGGGCAGCGCCGCGAGGGCATGCGCGGGGGAATCGGGCAGCAGACAGGCCGTGGCGACCGTCACTGCCCCAAGCACCCCGATGGAGGCGTGGCAGCGATGCGGAATGAACGAACGGACGCTGATCGCCCCGCCTGCGCGAGGCGCCGCCACCAGCATCATCTTGGGGACGGACTGGGCACTGACATCACCCAACCGCATCAACGGGCCGGCCTGCAGGCGGATCGCCTCCAACGTGGCCTTGAGCGCCTCATCGGCGTCCAGCGTGGCGCGGTCCTCATGGCCGGTGATGCCCACATCGGAGGCGCGCAGCACGACGCACGGCATGCCGTTGTCGATCAGGGTGGTCTCCACCCCGTCAATGACATCCACAGCATGACCGGTCGGCAGCAGCGCGCCACAGCTGGAGCCGGCGATGTCGGCGAACGCCAATGGAACCGGGGCGGCGCTGCCGGGCACGCCGTCGATGCGTGCCTGGCCGTCATACGCCACCGTGCCCTGCGGCGTCTGCACGGTCGCCGAGGCGAGCGTGCCGGTGTTGCACATGAAGATGCGTACGTCGGTCTGCTCGCCCGTGGCTGCAACTAATCCACGCTCGATGGCGAACGGGCCGACGGCGGCCAGCATGTTGCCGCAGTTCTGCGCATCGCTGACCACGGCCTGGTCCACGAACACCTGCAGGAACAGATAGTCCACGTCGGCATCCGCATGGCGGGAGGGCGCCACGACCGCCACCTTGGAGGTCAGCGGATCAGCGCCGCCCATGCCATCGATCTGGCGCGGATCGGGTGAGCCGAACGCACGTAGCAGGAAGGCATCGCGCGTGGCCGGCTCGGCCGGCAGCTCCGAAGCGAGAAAGAACCCGCCCTTGGAGGTGCCGCCGCGCATCCACATAGCGCGCACGGCCTTACTCATAGCGCAGGCCCTTGGCCGCCAGGCGCTCGCGCATCTGGTAGATGTCCAGGCCCAGCTCGCCCTTGGCCAACCGTTCGCGCTTGTCCGCTTCACGGGCCTCGCGGGCCTGTGCCTCGCGGGCCACATGCGCCGCATCCGCACGCGGCACGATGCAGACCCCGTCGTCGTCGGCGATCACCACATCGCCCGGCCGGACCAGTGCCCCGCCACAGACCACCGGCACATTGACCGACCCCAGCGTTTCCTTGACCGTGCCCTGCGCGTGGATCGCGCGGCTCCAGACCGGGAAGCCCATCGCGGTGAGGTCACGCACGTCGCGTACGCCGGCATCGATCACCAGCCCGCGGCAGCCACGCACCTGGGCCGAGGTCGCCAGCAGATCGCCGAAGTAGCCGTCGGTGCAGTCGCTGGTCGGCGCCACCACCAGCACGTCGCCCTCGCGGAGCTGCTCGATGGCCACGTGCATCATCCAGTTGTCGCCCGGCGGCACCGACACGGTGATCGCGCTACCGGCGATGCGCCCACCGCCATAGATCGGGCGCAGCCGCGGATGCAGCAGACCGCTGCGGCCCTGCGCTTCATGCGCGGTGGCAACACCGGCCTGCGCAAGCACCTGGATCACCGCCGCATCGGCGCGTTCGATAGAAGAGACTACCCGGGACATCCATCCATCCTTCGTTGACGATGGCGCAGTCTGTCCTTGCGCCGCCCAACCCCTCAAGATCGTTTTTCGAAACAGCCATTGGGTTTGGTTATAGTTGATCCATGAGCACATCTCTGGACCTGAACCTCAAGCATCTGCATGCCCTCGCCGCGGTCTACCACCACGGCGGCATCAGCGCGGCCGCACCGCACGTGAATCTGTCCCAGCCGGCGTTGACGCAGGCCATCGCGCGGCTGGAGAAACAGTTGGACGCGCCGCTGTTCGATCGCCAGCCCGGCGGCATGTCGCCGACCGAGGCGGCCGGGCTGCTGGTGCCGCGGATCGAACGCGCGCTTGCCTACATCGCGCACGGTGTCCGCGGGGCCCGCCGGGCCCAGCGCCTGCCGGCGATGCCCGCTGTGGAGCGGCGGGTCACCTTGGGCCAGCTGCGCGCCTTGGCCGCAGTGGATACCGCCGGCAGCTTCACGCTCGCGGCGAGCCGCGCGGGCGTGTCCCAACCGGCCATCTATCGCGCGGTGCACGAGCTCGCCGAGGTGATTGAGACACCGTTGATGGTGCGCCGCGGGAAAACCGTGCAGCCGACTCCCGCGGCCACACGCATGCTCCGTCTGGTCCGCCTGGCGCTGTCCGAGCTGAGCGCCGGCGTCGATGAACTTGCCTCACTCCGCTCGCAACAGGGCGGCCGGGTCGCGCTCGGCGTCATGCCGTTGGCCCGGGCCATCCTGTTGCCCCAGGTGCTTGCCCGCTTTGCGCGCGCGCATCCGGGGGCGACGGTGAACGTGATCGAAGGCCCCTACGCCGAGCTGCTCGGTGACCTGCGCGAAGGCAGCCTGGACCTGTTGATCGGCGCGATGCGCGACAAGCTGCCGGTACGCGACATCGCGCAGGAAGGACTGTTCGACGACGACCCGGTCATTGTCGCGCGCAGCGGACATCCACTGGCTGCCACCCAAGGGATCCACTTTCCACAGCTGCTCGACTACCCCTGGGTGATCGCCGCGACGGGGGCCCCCGTCCGGGCGCGCTGGGAGCGGATGTTCCGCCAGCATGGCCACGAACCCCCGCGGCTGCGCATCGAGTGTGGTTCGGTGTTGATCACCCGCGGCCTGCTGCTCGAAGACGACTGGCTCACGCTGATGTCGCGCGATCAGTTCGTGTTCGAACGTCGGGCCGGCCTGCTCTGCGAGATCGGCCGGGCCGGCGATGACCTGCGCCGCCGTATCGGCCTGACCACCCGCGCTGACTGGCACCCTACCCGGCTGCAGCAGGCGTTCGTGGAGACGTTCCGGCAGGTCTGTACCGAACGCAACGATGCAGGCGACGAGGCCTGGCCATTCCGGTTTCCGACACCCTGAGCGTCGCGCATGAAAAAACCCCCGGCGTTCACCGGGGGTTCTTGTGTTCATCCATCGACCCACGGTCGATGGCTACCGAGGCCGGGCAGCGCCCGGCACCGGATCAGGCAGCCACCGTACCGGCGACTTCCTGATAATCCTCGATCTGGTCGAAGTTCATGTAGCGGTAGATGTCCTTGCTGCTGGCATCCAGCACGCCGATGTCGGCCATGTACTCTTCCTTGGTCGGGATGCGACCCAGACGCGAACAGATCGCGGCCAACTCGGCCGACCCCAGGTACACGTTGGAGTTGCGGCCCAGACGGTTCGGGAAGTTGCGGGTCGAGGTCGAGAACACCGTCGCACCCTCACGCACCTGTGCCTGGTTGCCCATGCACAGCGAGCAGCCCGGCATTTCCATGCGTGCGCCGGCGGTGCCGAAGGTGCCGTAATGGCCTTCCTTGGTCAGCTCCGAGGCATCCATCTTGGTGGGCGGGGCCACCCACAGCTTGGTCGGGATGTCGCGCTTGCCTTCCAGCAGCTTGGCCGCCGCACGGAAGTGACCGATGTTGGTCATGCACGAACCGATGAAGACTTCATCGATGGCCGCGCCGGCCACATCCGACAGCGTCTTGACGTCATCCGGATCGTTCGGGCAGGCCACGATCGGCTCGTGGATGTCGGCCAGGTCGATCTCGATGACGGCGGCGTACTCTGCGTCGGCATCCGGGGCCAGCAGCTCCGGGTTGGCCAGCCAGGCCTCCATCTTCTCGATGCGCCGCGCCAGCGAACGGGCGTCCTGGTAACCCTCGGCGATCATCCACTTCAGCAGCGTGATGTTGCTGGTGAGGTACTCGATGATCGGCTCCTTGTTCAGGTGCACCGAGCAACCGGCGGCCGAACGTTCGGCCGAGGCATCGGACAGTTCGAACGCCTGTTCGACCTTCAGCTCCGGCAGACCTTCGATCTCGAGGATGCGACCGGAGAAGATGTTCTTCTTGCCGGCCTTGGCCACGGTCAGCAGACCGGACTTGATCGCGTACAGCGGGATCGCGTTGACCAGGTCACGCAGGGTCACGCCCGGCTGCATCGTGCCCTTGAAGCGCACCAGCACCGATTCGGGCATGTCCAGCGGCATCACGCCGGTCGCCGCCGCAAAGGCGACCAGGCCCGAGCCGGCCGGGAACGAAATGCCCACCGGGAAACGGGTGTGCGAATCGCCACCGGTGCCGACGGTGTCGGGCAGCAGCATGCGGTTGAGCCAGCTGTGGATCACGCCGTCGCCCGGGCGCAGCGAGATGCCGCCACGGGTGGAGATGAACTCCGGCAGGGTGTGGTGGGTCTTGACGTCCACCGGCTTCGGGTACGCGGCGGTGTGGCAGAACGACTGCATCACCAGGTCGGCCGAGAAGCCCAGGCAGGCCAGGTCCTTCAGTTCGTCACGGGTCATCGGACCGGTGGTGTCCTGCGAGCCCACCGAGGTCATCTTCGGTTCGCAGTAGGTGCCCGGGCGCATGCCCTGGCCTTCCGGCAGGCCACAGGCGCGGCCGACCATCTTCTGCGCCAGCGAGAAGCCCTTGCCGGTATCCGGCGGGTCCATCGGCAGGCGGAACAGATCGGTCGGGGCCAGGCCCAGCGCTTCACGCGCCTTGGCGGTCAGGCCGCGGCCGATGATCAGCGGAATGCGGCCACCGGCGCGCACTTCGTCGAACAGCACATCGGACTTGACCTTGAACTCGGCAATGACCGCGCCGTCCTTCAGGGCCTTGCCGTCGTACGGACGCAGCTCGATCACATCGCCCATGTTCATCTGCGACACGTCGAGTTCGATCGGCAGCGCGCCGGCGTCTTCCATGGTGTTGTAGAAGATCGGGGCGATCTTCGAACCCAGGCACACGCCACCGAAGCGCTTGTTCGGGATGAACGGAATATCTTCACCGGTGAACCACAGCACCGAGTTGGTGGCCGACTTGCGGCTGGAACCGGTGCCGACCACGTCGCCCACGTAGGCGACCAGGTGACCCTTGTCCTTCAGCGATTCGATGAACGTGACCGGGCCGCGCTTGCCGTCTTCTTCCGGCTCGATGCCATCACGCTTGTTCTTCAGCATCGCCAGGGCGTGCAGCGGGATGTCCGGGCGGGTGGTGGCATCCGGGGCCGGCGACAGGTCATCGGTGTTGGTTTCGCCGGTCACCTTGAGCACGGTGATGGTCAGGCTTTCGGGCACCTGCGGACGGCTGGTGAACCACTCCGCATCGGCCCAGCTCTGCAGCACGCCCTGGGCGTTGGCATTGCCGGCCTTGGCCTTTTCCTGTACGTCGTGGAAGGCATCGAACACCAGCAGGGTGTTTTTCAGCGCATCGGCGGCGATCGCACCGACGGCAGCGTCGTCCAGCAGCTGGACCAGCGGGGCGACGTTGTAACCGCCGAGCATGGTGCCCAGCAGTTCGGTGGCGCGCTCGCGCGTGATCAGCGGATTGACTTCGCTGCCCAGGGCGATCGCGGCCAGGTACGAGGCCTTGACCTTGGCAGCGTCATCGACGCCGGCCGGCACGCGGTGGGTCAGCAGGTCCAGCAGGAACTCGGCTTCGCCGGCGGGCGGGTTCTTCAGCAGTTCGATGACGTCGGCCGTCTGCTGGGCGCTCAGCGGCAGCGGCGGGATGCCAAGCGCGGCGCGCTCGGCTACGTGGTGGCGGTAGGCTTCCAACATGACAACTCCCGGGTGATTCTTTTGAAAGAATGCGGTTTAAAGAATGGGCTCAGGCTTGCGGCACGATCAGCTTCAGGCCCTTGAAGTAGTCGCGGTAAAACGTGTCGTTCCAGGTGATCAGGCCATCGCACTGCAGCAGTGCATGGGCCCCCACCATGAAGCCGTCCAGGCTGCGCCGGCCTTGGCCACGCTGCCGGTGGCGGCGCTGCATCTCGCCGGCGCGCAGGGCCGATTTGGCCTCCAGCGCGTTGAAATGGACACCCATTTCCTCCAGCGCTTCGAGCACTTCGGCGCCGCCGCGCAGCGAGGCGCACAGCTCGGCCAGGGTCGCGCCGCAGACCACCACGCGCCCGCCGACCAGGCTCTGGCGCAGGCAGGCCTCGACGGCATCGGCCTGCGGGCCGTTGCTGAGCAGTTCGATCAGCACCGGCGAATCGACGGCGATCATCGCGGGCTCAGTCTTCGTCACGGACAGCCTTCACGGCGGCCTCGGACGACTCGAAGCCATCCAGTGCGAATTTACCGCGGGCGCGGGAGATCGCATCGTCCACGCTCTTGCGCAGGATGATGCGGCCGCCTTCCAGCTCCACGGTCAACTGGGTGCCCTTGGTCAGCCCCAGGGCGTCACGCACGGCCTTGGGCAGCGTGATCTGTCCGCGTTCAGCAACAGTAGCTTCCATGGGGTACGCCTCGAAAAGTATGTATAAATTGTACGTACTTTGACGTTCAGGGGCAAATCCAGGCGGCGCCCGCCTTTCGGGCGTCCCGGGCCCGGCAAGAAGGCTAGACTGAACGAGCAGCAACCGCTGCCGCCTGGACCCGGACGCTTGCCGCCCTCCTGGCGACCCGCACCCCCATCGATAGACAAGGACATCCCACGATGCGCGCCACCACCCTCGCTTTTGCCCTGCTGATTGCCGCCCCGCTGGCCCTGGCTGCCCCATCGGCGCATGCCAACCCGTTTGGCGCCTACACCACCGGCACCGAGATCACCCAGCAGCAACTGGATGCCGCCGAAGTGGGCAAAACCACCCAGGATGATGTGCGTGGCGCCTTCGGCGCCCCCAGCCGCCGCGAACAGCTCGGCGACACACAGGTCTGGTACTACGACTTCGTCAAGATCAAGTCGTTCGGCAAGAACATCCAGGAAGCCACCGTGTTCGAGTTCGGCAAGACCGGCGTGTTGTCCGCCAAGTCCAAGACCAATGCGGTGGGCAAGACCGGCAACCCCCTGATCGACGCCGCCAACGGCAAGTAAGCGGCCGCGGCCGAGCTACTTCCAGACGGGGCGCTCATGGCGCCCCGTCTGCATTCGGGATGCAGGCGATGACATCGGCACTACACATGCCTGTGTAACCTTGCGTCCTGAGCCCAAGGGCTGGCACGCCCCGGCCGCTGTCGCATACTGCGAGGGATCGGCGGGCGCAGCGAGCCCGACGGCAGCCGCAAGCAGGCGCGCGTTCCGGCGCAGCCGTTGCAAGCCATCAGCAAAGGAGTCATCTGCAATGAGCGATTCGTTCTCCACCCGCAGCCAGCTGGACGTCGGCGGCACCACCTACGACTACTTCAGCCTGCCCAAGCTCGGACAGACGTTCGACATTTCCCACCTGCCCTATTCGATGAAGATCCTGCTGGAGAATCTGCTCCGGCACGAGGATGGTGGCGTCACCGTCGGCAAGGACCACATCCAGGCCGTGGCCCAGTGGGACCCCAAGGCCGAGCCCGACATCGAGATCGCCTTCATGCCCGCGCGCGTGGTGCTGCAGGATTTCACCGGCGTGCCCTGCGTCGTCGATCTGGCCGCGATGCGCGATGCGGTGGTCAAGCTCGGCGGTCGACCGGAGCAGATCAATCCGCAGATTCCGTCCGAGCTGGTGATCGATCACTCGGTGCAGGTCGATGTGTTCGGCACGCCCGACGCGCTGGATCTCAACGGCAAGATCGAATTCCAGCGCAATCAGGAACGCTATGGCTTCCTGCGCTGGGGCCAGAAGGCCTTCGATGATTTCAAGGTGGTGCCGCCCAACACCGGCATCGTCCACCAGGTGAACCTGGAAAACCTGGCCCGCGTCGTCATGACTGCGGACAAGGATGGCAAGGCGGTGGCGTACCCGGACACCGTGTTCGGGACCGACAGCCACACCACCATGATCAATGGCATCGGCGTGCTCGGCTGGGGCGTAGGCGGTATCGAAGCCGAGGCCGCGATGCTCGGCCAGCCGTCCTCGATGCTGATCCCGCAGGTGGTCGGCTTCAAGCTGACCGGTCGCATGCCCGAAGGCGCCACCGCCACCGATCTGGTGCTGACCGTCACCCAGATGCTGCGCAAGCACGGCGTGGTCGGCAAGTTCGTGGAGTTCTTCGGTGAGGGCCTGCAGCACCTGCCGCTGGCCGACCGTGCCACGATCGGCAACATGGCACCGGAATATGGCGCCACCTGCGGCATCTTCCCGATCGACGAAGAATCACTGACCTACCTGCGCCTGTCCGGCCGCAGCGAAGCACAGATCGATCTCGTCGAAGCCTATGCCAAGGCCCAGGGCCTGTGGCACGACGCCAACACCGCGCACGCCAGCTACAGCGCCACCCTGGAGCTGGACATGGGCGAGGTCAAGCCGTCGCTGGCCGGCCCCAAGCGCCCGCAGGACCGCGTGCTGCTGGAAGACGTCAAGCAGAACTATCGCGAGAACCTGGTCGGCCTGACCACCAACCGCGACAAGCGCAACGATGACGTCTCCAAGTTCGTCAACGAAGGCGGCGGTGCGGCGGTCGGCAACGAACAGCTGGCCAAGGGCTACAGCGATGTCGAGCTGGAGGGTCACAGATTCCGCCTGAAGGATGGCGCGGTGGTGATCGCCGCGATCACCTCGTGCACCAACACCTCCAACCCGGCGGTGATGATCGGTGCCGGCCTGCTCGCCCGCAACGCGGCGGCCAAGGGCCTGGACCGCAAGCCGTGGGTCAAGACCTCGCTCGGCCCGGGCTCGCGCGTGGTCACCGATTACCTGGAAAAAGCCGGTGTGCTTACCGAGCTGGAAAAGATCGGCTTCTACGTGGTCGGCTATGGCTGCACCACCTGCATCGGCAACTCCGGCCCGCTGCCGACCGAAGTCAGCGCGGGCATCGCCGCTGGTGACCTGGTGGTGGCCTCGGTGTTGTCGGGCAACCGCAACTTCGAAGGTCGCGTGCACCCGGAAGTCAAAATGAACTACCTGGCCAGCCCGCCGCTGGTCGTCGCCTACGCCATCGCCGGCACCACCGATATCGACCTGACCACCGAGCCGCTGGGCACGGGCAGCGATGGCCAGCCGGTGTATCTGCGCGATATCTGGCCGAGCAACAAGGAAATCGGCGACGTGATCGCCGCGACCATCGGGCCGGAGATGTTCAAGAAGAACTATGCCGACGTGTTCAAGGGCGACACCCGCTGGAACACCATCAAGTCGCCCGATGGCGATCTGTACGAGTGGGATGGCAACTCGACCTACATCAAGAACCCGCCCTACTTCGACGGCATGACGATGGACGTCGGCCACATCGAGGATGTGCATGGCGCGCGTGTGATGGGCCTGTTCGGCGACTCGATCACCACCGATCACATCTCCCCGGCCGGCAACATCAAGAAGGATTCCCCGGCGGGCCGCTTCCTGCAGGAGCGTGGCGTGCAGCCGGCTGACTTCAACAGCTACGGCAGTCGCCGCGGCAACGATGACGTCATGGTGCGCGGCACCTTCGCCAACATCCGCATCAAGAACCTGATGTTCGGCGGCGAAGAAGGCGGCAACACGCTGTACTTCCCGAAGGACGGCGGCGAGCCGCAGAAGCTGGCGATCTACGACGCGGCCGTCAAGTACAAGGCCGAGGGCGTCCCGCTGGTGGTGTTCGCCGGCAAGGAATACGGCACCGGCTCCTCCCGCGACTGGGCGGCCAAGGGCACCAACCTGCTGGGCGTCAAGGCGGTGATCGCCGAGAGTTTCGAGCGCATCCACCGCTCCAACCTGGTTGGCATGGGCGTGCTGCCGCTGCAGTTCAAGAACGGCGAGAACGCACAGAGCCTGGGCCTGGATGGCTCGGAGGTGGTCGACATCACCGGCCTGGAGGATGGCGCCAGCAAATCGGCCACCCTCACCGCGACCCGGGCCGATGGCACGAAGAAGACCTTCGAGGTCCATGTGATGCTGCTGACCCCGAAGGAAGTGGAGTACTTCAAGCACGGCGGCCTGCTGCAGTACGTGCTGCGCCAGCTGGCGGGGAAGAAGTAAGCGTCAGCCACTTGGCGAAGTACGCCGTCTCCATCCAGGGGATGACGTGACAGCAAGGGGGCGCAACGCCCCCTTGCTGCTTTCCGGATCCTCGCGAATCTGCGTCTTGGGCGTGCCCCGGACAGGCGTCCCAACGCCCCATCTTCTTTTTCATAAATTTCATAAATCACATATTTATCCCATTTCGTACGCAATGAGCTAGGCTGGAGGCATCCGTCAGGGAGCCACCGGCATGCGGCACGCGCTCAAGTTCGACCCGATCACCGAGCTGACCCGCACCACCGCCTCGACGGTGAAGGAGCACTGGCGAAAGGTCATGCAGGACGTCCGCGAACAACAGGCCGTGCTGGTGACCAATCACAACGAGCCCCAGGCCGTCATCCTCTCCGCCGAGCAATACCAGGCCATGCAGGCCGAAGTGGTATCGCTGCAGCGTGATCTGGCCTCCCTGCGCGAGCAGACCCCGGCCCTCCAGCACCTGCGGCAGCGCTTCGATGATCGCCTTGCCGTGCTGGACAGTGCTGCGGCGGGCACCAACGCGCGCGCGCTGCTGCGCAAGCCGGCAGGGCTCAAGGGCAAGGTAGTCGCAGGCAGCGGGTACTGATGGCGGCGCGCCCCTTCCTGTTCGTCCTGGCAGGGGTCAACGGCGCAGGCAAGAGTTCCATCGGGGGGCACCTGCTCCGCGAGGCCGGGCTGGACTGGTTCGATCCGGACGACTGGGCCCGGCAGCTGTGCCGCGGACTGGGCATGAGCCAGCGCGAGGCCAATGGTCAGGCGTGGCAGGAAGGCTTCTCCCGATTGCAGGCCGCGATCGCCGAACGTCGCAACCACGCCTTCGAAACCACCCTGGGCGGACAATCCATCGCCGCGACCCTGGCCGAGGCATGCGCCACGCATGACGTTCTGGTCTGGTACTGCGGCCTGGCCTCTCCCGAGCAGCACATCGCACGGGTGCGCGCATGCGTTGCGGCCGGTGGACACCCCATCAGCGATGCGGACATCCACCGCCGCTATCCGTTGGCGCTGCAGAACCTGATCACCCTGTTGCCAGCACTGGCACAGCTGCAGGTGTACGACAACAGTGCAGAGGCCGGTCCTGGCCAGCCCGTTGCCGACCCGCAGCCTGTGCTGCAGATGGACGGTGGCCGTTTGACCTGGCCCGCCGCCGATG
Source organism: Stenotrophomonas sp. TWI1151 (assembly GCF_039673135.1). Lineage (NCBI taxonomy): Bacteria > Pseudomonadati > Pseudomonadota > Gammaproteobacteria > Lysobacterales > Lysobacteraceae > Stenotrophomonas > Stenotrophomonas sp. TWI1151. The sequence goes on along the minus strand of NZ_JBDJLA010000001.1, from coordinate 217,673 downwards.
ACGCCGCTCAATTGCGGCAGGCACCCGACTGGGCCGTGCCGGTGCTGGAAGCTGCACTGCAGTGTCACGACGCCTGCGCTGGCGAGCCGCCGCGATGAGCGAGCATAGGCGGATGAGCGAACACATGCGGCTGCAAACGTCATCCATCGTCGGCGCGGCCCTGCCCCGCTGCCCCGCGTCCACCTTTCTTCACCGGCCCTTCGCGTTTCCCATTCGGGACGGTATGCTGCCGAGGCATGAAACGACGGATACTCTCCGTCATCGCATCACATCATCCACGTTTCCTGGAGGGGGAATATGAGTCTGGAACGACCCTGGCTGCAGAGTTATCCCAAAGGCGTACCCGCCGAGATCGACGTCAACGAGTTCCATTCGGTCTCGGCCGTCTTCGACACCTCGGTGGCCAAGTTCCGCGACCGCCCCGCCTACTCCAGTTTCGGCAAGGTTCTGACCTACGGGGAAACGGACGCACTGGTCGAACAGTTCGCCGCCTACCTGCTCGGTGAGCTGCAGCTCAAGAAGGGCGACCGCGTTGCCCTGATGATGCCCAACTGCCTGCAGTACCCGATCGCGACCTTCGGCGTGCTGCGGGCCGGCCTGACCGTGGTCAACGTCAATCCGCTGTACACCGCCCGCGAGCTCAAGCACCAGCTGGTGGATTCCGGCGCGGCCGTGCTGGTGGTGGTCGACAACTTCTGCGACACCGTGCAGCAGGTCATCGCCGATACCCCGATCAAGCAGGTGGTGACCACCGGCCTGGGCGACATGCTCGGCGCCAAGGGCATCGTGGTGAACTTCGTGCTGAAGTACATCAAGAAGATGGTGCCCAACTACAGCCTGCGCGGTGCGATCCGCTTCAACCAGGCGCTCAAGCTGGGCAGCCGCCACACCCTGCCCAAGGTCGAGATCGATCACGACGACGTCGCCTTCCTGCAGTACACCGGCGGCACCACCGGCGTGGCCAAGGGCGCGATGCTGACCAACCGCAACCTGGTCGCCAACATGCAGCAGGCCTCGGCCTGGATCTCCGCCTCGGGGATCGAGATGGGCAAGGAGGTGATCATCACCGCCCTGCCGCTGTACCACATCTTCGCGTTGACGGCGAACGGCCTGGTCTTCATGAAGTTCGGTGGCTGCAACTACCTGATCACCAACCCGCGCGACATGAAGGGCTTCGTCAAGGAGCTCAAGGCAACCCGTTTCACCGCGATCACCGGCGTCAACACGCTGTTCAACGGCCTGCTCAACACCCCCGGCTTCGACGAGATCGATTTCTCCTCGCTGAAGGTCACCCTGGGTGGCGGCATGGCGGTGCAGCGCGCCGTCGCCGAGCGCTGGAAGAAGGTCACCGGCGTGACCCTGGTCGAGGCCTACGGCCTGACCGAGACCTCGCCGGCCGCCTGCATCAATCCGCTCAGCCTGGCCGAGTACAACGGCGCGATCGGCCTGCCGATCCCGTCCACCGATGCCTGCGTGAAGGATGACGCCGGCAAGACGCTGGCCGCCGGCGAAGTGGGCGAGCTGTGCATCAAGGGCCCGCAGGTGATGAAGGGCTACTGGCAGCGCCCGGAGGACACCGCACAGGCAGTCGATACCGAGGGCTGGCTGCACACCGGCGACATGGCGCGCATGGATGAGCAGGGCTTCTTCTACATCGTGGATCGCAAGAAGGACATGATCCTGGTGTCCGGCTTCAACGTGTATCCCAACGAGGTTGAAGACGTCATCGCGATGATGCCCGGCGTGCTCGAAGTCGCCGCGGTCGGCGTGCCCGACGAGAAGTCCGGCGAAGTGGTCAAGGTGGTCATCGTCAAGAAGGACCCCAACCTCACCGCCGAGATGGTCAAGGAGCATGCGCGTGCCAACCTGACCGGTTACAAGCATCCGCGCATCGTGGAGTTCCGCAAGGAGCTGCCGAAGACCAACGTCGGCAAGATCCTGCGCCGCGAACTGCGCGATACGCCCGCGCCGTAACGGTTCCCCAACGGCTGCATCTTCACAGGGCCCCTGCCGGCAACGGCGGGGGCCTTTTGCATTGCGTGAGATGCCGGGGGTGTAGGATCGCGGCGTGTGGACCCGTCAGGCCCGCCGCCCACCGTCCTCCCAGCGGGCCAGCCTCCGAGGAAATCGCCATGAGCACCATTGAAAAGCTGCCCGTCAACCAGCGCTACGCCACCATCCGCACCGAAACCACGGGTAACGACGATGCCCATTGGCTGTACATGCACGCCGATGCCGCCAGCGGCATCCGCCCGTGCTGCCGGAAGGACATGCTCGATGAAATGTGGAATTTCATGAGCGCCATCACCCGCACCCCGGCCGAGCGCAACAGCGGCAAGCTGCGGCATTTCGTGCTCGCCTCCGATGCGAACGCCTACAACCTGGGCGGCGATCTGGACCTGTTCACCCGCCTGATCCGCGAGGGCAACCGCGACCGCCTGCTGACCTACGCACAGCGCTGCGTGGAAGGCGTGCACCACCTGCACACCGGCTTCGGTGGCGACGTGCGCTCGATCGCGCTGATCCAGGGCGACGCGCTCGGCGGCGGCCTGGAGATGGCGCTGGCCTGCCACACCATCGTGGCCGAAGAAGGCTGCGGCATGGGCCTGCCGGAGGTGCTGTTCGGCCTGTTCCCGGGCATGGGCGCGTACTCGTTCCTGTGCAAGCGCGTGGCACCGCAGCTGGCCGAGAAGATCATCCTCGACGGCCGCGTGTACTCCTCCGAAGAGATGCATGCCATGGGCGTGGTCGACGTATTGGTGCCCAAGGGCCACGGCGTCAAGGCGGTCGAGGATCTGATCCGCCAGCATCAGCGCATTCCGCACTCGTACCTGGCGATGAATGCCGCGCGCAACCTGGCCCAGGCCGTGCGCTATGACGAACTGCTGGAGATCACCAAGGTGTGGGTCGATTCCGCACTCGCCCTGGGCGACAAGTCGCTGCGCACCATGGACCGCCTGATCAAGGCCCAGACCCGCCGCGCCACCCTCGACGTGGCCTGAGTCCTCCCCTCCCCTGTGTTGTTCAAGCCCGGCTGCCGCCGGGCTTTTTTTCAGCGCATGTCGCCGCCGTCGTCGGCCTGCCCCTGCGCCTTGCGCTGCGCACGCGCATCCAGCGCCTGCCGGCCTTCCTTGATGCCCGCCTGCAGCAGGGTCACGCGCTGCCGCCATTCGCTCTTGAGCTGCCAATCGGCCATGCGCATCAGGTCGCCCGCACGGTTCGCCACGCGGACCAGGCCCAGATTGCTGGCCACGCCCTTGATCGCATGCGCCTGCTCACGGAAATGCACCCAGTCGGCGCGCTCGCCGTCGGCCAGTGCGACGCCGACGCACTGCTCGGCATCGGCCAGGCATTGGCGGATGAACTCGCGTTCGAAGCCATCGCCCATGCCGAGCGAGGCCAACTCGTCCAGCACGCCTGGATCGAGCACCCCATCGAGCACGGTGGCGGTGCGCACGATCGGCGCGCTCGCCTTGAGCTGACCGTTGGAGGCGATGTCGGCCAGCACGTCCAGCAGCCGCACGGCCACCACTGGCTTGGCCAGGAAAGTATGCGCACCGGCCTGGGTACAGCGCTGGATCGCCTCTGGGGTGACATCGGCACTGAGCACCAGCACCGGCGTGCGCGGACCGCCCCCGGCCTGCATCACGCGCAGCTCCTTGAGCATGTCCAGGCCACTCATGCCGGGCATGTGCAGATCGACGATGGCGGCATCGAAATCGCTCTCGGCCATCGCATCCAGCACCGCTTCGCCGCCGTTGACGCACAGCACCTTGTGACCGGCTTTCTGCAGCAGGCGCTGCAGTACCATCCGGTTGGCCTCGTGATCATCGGCGACCAGGATGTGCATGCTGCGCACGCGCGCGCGGTGCCGCAGGAACGGATCGGCGAAGGCGATGACATTGCCGTTGCGGTCCGGCAGCCCGTCGCCGACCAGGGCCGGGGTGACGGTGCCCAACGGCACGCGCGGCGGCGCAAACGGCAGCTCGAACCAGAAATGACTGCCCTGCGGCGGATTCTCTTCATAGCCGATGTCGCCGCCCATCGCCTCGACGAGGCCTTTGGCGATGGTCGTACCCAGGCCGGTGCCTTCGTGCCGGCGGGCCATGCTGACATCGGCCTGCTCGAAGGCTTCGAACAGACGTGGGCGCATTTCCGGCGCGACGCCGATGCCGGTATCGAGGATGTCAAAGCGCAGGCGCACCCCGCCATCGGATTCGGCATTGAGCACGGCGACGCGGATCTCGACCCGGCCATGGTCGGTGAACTTGACCGCGTTGCCGGCGATGTTGAGCAGGATCTGGCGCAGGTGACCCAGATCGCCGCGCAGCAACGGCGGCACGGTGTCGGCCACCTTGACCCGGTAATCCAGCCGCTTGGCCTTGGCCTGTGGCAGCAGGATCAGCCCGATCGCCTGGATGACATCGGTCAGGGCGAAGTCTTCGGCGGTCACGCGCAGCTTGCCCGCTTCGATCGCGGAGATGTCCAGCACCTCTTCAACCAGCGCCAGCAGACTGCGCGAGGAGGCCTGGATGGTATTGACGCACTCGCGCTGCTCTTCATCGAGCTTGGTCGTGGCCAGCAACTCGGTCATGCCCGACAGCCCGTTGAGCGGCGTGCGGAATTCATGACTCATGTTGGCCAGGAAGCGGCTCTTGGCCTCGCTCGCACGGCGCGCCTCGGCCATCGCCCGGGTCAACTGGCGCAGCAGCGTGGAGAAATACAGCGGCACCGCGGCCAGGCCCAGCCACAGCCCGAACGCCAGCCGGGCATTGCGTTCCCAGTACGGCGTCAGCAGCGCGGTGCTGCCGAAGCTGACCATGGCCATCGCCACGGCCACATAGAGATAGTTGTTGCCATAGCGCATGCCGTTGCCGACCGTCACCCACATCACCACGATGTAGACCCAGGCCAGCGGCTCGCCCATCTGCACCATCCCGGCGGCAATCAGCCCGTAGTCGGCCAGCATGCCGGCCACCCGGCGCGGGTCCGAGCGCCCCGGCCGCCACAGCAGCCAGCCGAACAGCCCCAGTGACAGCGTCAGGCCGGTCAGCACGATCGCCAGCACGCCGTGGTACTGCGCCGGCGGCAGATCGTGCCGCGGCCCCGGCATCAGTACGTACAGCAGGATCAGGGTGATCAGCACGATGCGCACGATCGCCTGGCCGTGCTCGGTATCCGGGCGCTGCGCCAGACGTTGCTTCAGCCGCGGGTACAGATGACGCATATCACATCCCCGGGCGGGATGACGCAGTGGAGTGCTGTGCGCAGATCTCATCAAGCTGGAGGCGGCCGCGCAGCAGGGCATCAACGCAACGCGGGTCGAACAACCGGCCACGCTGGGCGTACAGATAAGCCAGCGTGGCTTCCATGGTCCATGCTTCCTTGTACGGACGGGGTGAGATCAGGGCATCGAACACATCGGCCACCGCCACGATCCGCGCTTCCAGCGGAATGGCATCGCCGACCAGCCCATCCGGGTAGCCGCTGCCGTCGTAGCGCTCGTGGTGGCGCAGCGCGATCAGCGCGCCGACCTGGATGAAACGGTTCTGGCTGCCACTCAACAGTTCATAGCCGATGCGCGGGTGCCGGCGCATGATCGCCTGCTCCTCTTCGCTCAGCTTGCCCTGCTTGAGCAGCACGGCATCGGGAATGGCGATCTTGCCCATGTCGTGCAGGGGCGCGGCCATCTCGATCAGCTTGACCTCTTCCTCCGGCAGCCCGAGCTGCTCGGCGATCAGGCCCGCCACGTGCGCCATGCGCTCCAGGTAGGCGCTGGTGCCGGCATCACGGAACTCGATCGCACGCGCCAGGCGCGAAAGCGTCTCACGCTCGCGCTCTTCCACCTCATGCATGCTGGCCAGCAGCCGCTGCTCCAGCGAGAGCGCGCGCTGCTTCACGTTCTCCGACTGCTGGCGCAGCTGCAACAGGTTGTAGCAGCGCGCGCGCAGTTCGCGTGGGCGGATCGGCTTGACCAGGAAATCGATCACCCCCGCTTCCAGCGCGGCCTGACGGATCGGCTCATCGCCGACCACGGTGATCAGGATCACGGGGATGTCGCGGTGTTTGGGCAGGCGGCGGAACCGGCGGGCGAACTCCAGCCCATCCATCTCCGGCATGCGGTAATCGAGCAGCAGCAGATCCACGGCATGCGACTCGCACCAGGCGAGCGCCGTCAGTGGATCGCCGAAGTCGTGCACGGACAGTTCCGGCGCGATGTCTTCGATGACATGGCGCAGCATGGTTCGCGCGGACGTCTGGTCGTCAACGATGACAATATTCAAGGCTGCTTCTGCCTTCTTCCTTGACCACACTGGAACATGCTGCGGAGAGGATACTCCGCCGCTCAGCACACTGGCACCTTGCATGGGTCCGCCTCCCGTCATGAACACCCCAGTTCATGATCGTCGTCACAGTGTGATGCCAATGTAAGCACCCGCTGCAACCCGTCATGGTCCGTGGCCATCACGCCATAGCACCTTGCTAAGGCCACGCAGAAACCATACTCGCGCGGCCACGGGAGCGGAACCCCCATCCGGACGTGCCCCAAGCACGTCCGGACCCAGGTCTCAGTTTTCGGGACGCATATACGGGAACAGCAGCACGTCACGGATCGAGCTGCTGCCGGTCAGCAGCATCACCAGGCGGTCGATGCCGATGCCCAGGCCGCCGGTCGGCGCCATGCCGTACTCCAGCGCGCGGATGTAATCGGCGTCGTAATGCATGGCTTCGTCATCACCGCCCTCCTTCGCCGTGACCTGGGCCTGGAAACGGGCGGCCTGGTCTTCCGGATCGTTCAGCTCGGAGAACCCGTTGGCCAGCTCCTTGCCGTTGATGAACAGCTCGAAGCGGTCGGTATAGCCCGGCTGGTCATCGTTGGCACGGGCCAGCGGGGACACCTCGACCGGGTGGTCGGTGATGAAGGTCGGCTGGATCAGGGTGTGCTCGACGGTGGCTTCGAAGATCTCCAGCAGCAGCTTGCCCCAGCCGTAGGACGGCTTGATGCGGATCTTCAGGCGCTCGCAATGGGCGACCAGCGCATCGCGGTCGGTACAGTCGGCCGCACTGATTTCCGGGTTGTGGTGGCGCACGGCTTCATCCATGCGCCAGCGGCGGAAGGCCGGGGCCAGATCGATCGTGGCGCCGTCCCACTCCACCGTGGTGGTGCCCAGCACCTTGCTGGCCACGTCACGGATCACGCCTTCGGTCAGGTCCATCACTTCGGTGTACGTGGCGTAGGCCTCGTACAGCTCCATCATGGTGAATTCCGGGTTGTGGCGGGTACTCACGCCTTCATTGCGGAAGTTGCGGTTGATCTCGTACACGCGCTCCAGCCCACCCACGACCAGGCGCTTGAGGTACAGCTCCGGGGCCACGCGCAGGTACAGGTCCAGGTCCAGCGCGTTGTGGTGGGTGGTGAACGGCTTGGCCGTGGCGCCGCCGGGGATGTAATGCATCATCGGCGTTTCGACTTCCAGGAAGTCGCGGCTGTCCAGCCAGGCGCGCATGGCGCGGATGATCCGCGAGCGCTTGATGAACACCTCGCGCGACTCCGGGGTCACGATCAGGTCGACATAGCGCTGGCGGTAGCGCTGCTCCACGTCGGCCAGGCCGTGCCACTTGTCCGGCAGCGGGCGCAGCGACTTGGTCAGCAGGCGGATGCTGGTGGCCTTGACCGACAGCTCGCCGGTCTTGGTGCGGGTGAGCCCGCCTTCCACGCCGATGATGTCGCCCACGTCCCAGCCCTTGAACGCCGTGTAGGCATCGCCCAGGGTGCTGCCCTGCAGGAACAGCTGGATGCGGCCGGACTCGTCCTGGATCTGGGCGAAGCTGGCCTTGCCCATCACGCGCTTGGCCATCAGGCGGCCGGCCATCTTGACCTGGCGGTCACTGGCTTCCAGTGCTTCGGCGGTCCACTGCTCGGCGTCGGCGAACTCGGCCTGCAGGGTGCCGGCGAAGTGCTCGCGGCGGAAATCGTTCGGGTAGGCAATGCCCTGCCCGCGCAGGGCGGTCAGTTTCGCGCGGCGCTCGGCGATGAGGCTGTTCTCGTCGACGGGGGGCTGCGGCGCGGCGGTCTGATCGTTCATGGCGTGGGTCTATGTATGTCGGGGGGAAGGTACGGTCCCCGCCATCATGCCGATGGTCGGGGCGGATTGCGAAACCGGGCGCGGCCCGGGCACAACGGATCGGGGCCGCACGTGGCGGCCCCGACGGTCAGGCGTCGGTGCGTTTGGCACCCACGGCCAGGCCGGACTTCAGGCTGGCTTCGACGAATTCGTCGAGGTCGCCATCCAGCACCTTCTGCGTATCGGAGCGTTCGATGCCGGTGCGCAGGTCCTTGATACGGCTCTGGTCGAGCACGTAGTTGCGGATCTGGCTGCCCCAGCCGATGTCGGACTTGGTGGCTTCCACCGCGTCACGCTCGGCGTTGCGCTTCTGGATTTCCAGCTCGTACAGCTTGGCGGCCAGCATCTTCATCGCGTTGTCGCGGTTCTGGTGCTGGCTGCGGCCGGTCTGGCAGGCCACGACCGTGTTGGTCGGGATGTGCGTGATACGCACCGCCGATTCGGTCTTGTTCACGTGCTGACCACCCGCGCCGGAGGAGCGGTACACGTCGGTACGCAGGTCGGCCGGGTTGATGTCGATCTCGATGTTGTCATCGACTTCCGGCGACACGAACACCGAGGTGAAGCTGGTGTGGCGGCGGTTGTCCGAATCGAACGGCGACTTGCGTACCAGGCGGTGCACGCCGGTTTCGGTCTTCAACCAGCCGTAGGCGTAATCGCCTTCCACGCGCAGGGTGGCCGACTTGATGCCGGCGACGTCGCCACCGGACACTTCCATCAGCTCGGTCTTCCAGCCGCGCGATTCGCACCAGCGCAGGTACATGCGCAGCAGGATCTCGGCCCAGTCCTGGGCTTCGGTACCACCGGCACCGGCCTGGATGTCGACGAACGCCGCCGCGGTATCCATCTGCCCGGAGAACATGCGCTGGAACTCCAGCTGCTCCACGTGCTTCTGGTACTTGTCCAGGTCGCTGACCACGGCCAGGGCGGTTTCTTCGTCCTGTTCGCTTTCGGCCAGTTCCAGCAGTTCGCCCGACTCGGTCAGGCCGTCGAGGATCGTGGCGATGCCGCCGACGGTCTTGTCCAGATTGGCGCGTTCGCGGCCAAGATTCTGGGCGTACTCGGCGTTGTTCCAGATATCCGGGTTTTCCAGTTCCCGGGTTACTTCTTCCAGACGCTCTTTCTTGGCGTCGTAGTCAAAGATACCCCCTGAGCGAGAGCACGCGATCGGTGAGATCGGTGATGCGCTGGCGGACAGGATTGAGCTCGATCATGTCGGCGATTAATGCGTGCGAAAAGACTGTCCATCATAGCCTATCCGGGACTTTCCGGCGGTGGCCGGGGTGGGAATCGCCCTGTCCCGGCCAGGAAAACGACATCGCTGAACACGGGCGCCCGGGCAGACGGTAGACTTCCGCCCCGCTGCGCGGCCCCCTGCCCGCGGCGTCCCCCAACGCACTACATGGAGCACTACCCCGATGAGGACGTCATCCTCCGCCCTGCTGCTGGCTCTCGCCTGCCTGACCGCTTCCACCACCGCCTCGGCCCTGGACCTCAAGCAGCTGGCCAGCACCGGCCTGAAGGCCGGCCAGGCGTTGACCCTGTCCGACCAGGACGTGGCCAAGGCCGCCGACGAAGCCTGCGTCTACATGGACCAGCAGAACAAGGTGGCCCCGGCCAACAACCCGTATGCCCAGCGTCTGGCCAAGATCACCCAGGGCCTGGCCAATGAAGACGGCATGAGCCTGAGCTTCAAGGTCTACCTGACCGAAGACGTCAACGCCTGGGCCATGGCCAACGGCTGCGTTCGCGTGTACTCCGGCCTGATGGACATGGCCTCGGACGATGAAGTGCGCGGCGTGATCGGTCACGAGATCGGCCACGTCAAGCTGGGCCATTCCAAGACCAAGATGCGCACCGCCCTGCTGGCCTCGGCCGGTCGTGACACGCTGGCCGCCTCGGGCAATGCCAATGTCGCCACCCTGACCCAGGGCCAGCTCGGCGAACTGGCTGAAGGCTTCGTCAACGCGCAGTTCTCGCAGAAGGAAGAGAGCGCTGCCGACGAGTACGGCTACCGCTTCATGAAGCGCCACCAGTACGACCCGGCCGCATTGGCCAGCATGTTCCGCAAGCTGTCCAGCGATGGCGGCCTGATGTCCTCACACCCGGGCTCGGAAGCCCGCGCCGGGCGCATCGACGCGATGATCAAGAAAGACAGCAAGCGCTGAGTGCCCTGCCGGCACCCGGGTCCGCCCGGGTGCCGGTCAGCCAGACAAGGTCAGGCCGGTGCCTGCACGGCCAGCGCCTGGCGGAACGAGGGCAGCTGCCGGCGGCTGCACGGCACCCGGCCGCCATCGTCCATGTGCAGCAGGGCCTCACCCCCCTCCAGCGGCTCGATCGAGACCAGGTGCCGCACGTTCACCAGCCAGCTGCGGTGGGCACGCACGAAGATCCCCGGATCCAATCGCTCTTCCAGCGCCGCCATGGTGCTGCGCAGCGGGTAGTCGTGCCCGCGCACCCGCAGATTGACGTAGTTGCCCGCCGCCTGGGCGTACTCGATATCACCGGTGGCGACCAGGAAGTCGCGGCCCAGCTTGCGCACCAGGAACCGCGCCGGACGCTCCACCGCGTCCACCGGGGGCGCATCGTCCGGCGCGGCCAGCAGATGCGCTTCGCCCTGCCGGCGTCGCCCGAACCAACTGAAGAAGTGCTCGATCGCCACGAAGCTGAAGAAGGCACGGACATCCTTGAGGTACTCGTACATCAGGCGTACCGGCCAGGTGGCATCGTCCTGATAGTGGTAGCCGAGCGCGGCATAGGCTAAATGGCGCAGCCCCATCATCCCGGTCACATGCACCAGCGACCACGCCACGCTGGCCAGCAGATACAGCGGCAGCCGTCGCTTCCAGGTATCGGCGTGCAGCGGCCAACGCTGGCAGCCCCACCACAGGACCGGCAACGTCAGCAGGATCATCGCGACGCTGCTCAACTCCCAGATCATCGGCTGCCACAGGCCAAGGTCTTCGCCACGGCGGCCCGCATCCATCACTTCCACCAGCGCATTGGCCACCGCGGTAGTCAGCAGGATCACCGACCACACCAGCATCCGCGCACCCGGCCGCCACCGCGCGGCACGTCCGTTCGCCATTGAATCATCCATTTGCAAAGGGTCGTCAGCCTGACTCATCAGGCCATGGTAGTGCGCCCCACCCGTCCCCTGGCGACCGCCATTCGTCACTTGGCGCGGCGTCGGCTGGTTGCGCCCACTGTTCGGACTGCGCCGGCAGCCGGTATCGTTGCCGGTCCCGCGGGCGGTGGCCCGGCACTGAGGAATACGGATGTTCCAGACCCATTGGCATGTGTGGCTGCAGTCGTTCTTCGATGCGGCGTGGATGTTGCCGCTGATGCGCGTCGTCAGCACGCTGGGCTACGAGTGGGCGTACGTGCTGTTGAACGTGGTCTGCAGCTTCGGGATACGTCTGCGCGCGGGGTTGGGCATCATGATGGCGGTACTGCTGATGTCGATGGCCACGCACGCGATCAAGCAGGGTGCTGCGCTGCCCCGTCCCAGCGATGTCGACATCCACGTGCTGGACAAGGGCCGCCCGGGCCAGGCGCTGGTGGCCGATGGCGCTGCCGGAGCGTTCTGGTCGCTGCCGACCGATGAAGCCATTGCAGCGTTGCGTGCGCAGCCGGAGCCGGACTATGGGTTCATCAGCGGGCATGTGGGCGTAGCCACAGCGGCGATGACGGCTCTCGTGCTGTGCTTCGGCATCCGCAGCCGCGGCTGGCGGCTCGCGCTGCTGATCGGCTGGCCGCTGTTGATGGCGCTGTCACGGATGTACCTGGGCCGGCACTTCCTGTCCGATGTGGTGGGCGGATGGCTGGTCGGGATGGCCTTGGGCTGGCTTGCCTGGCAGTGCCTGCCAGCGCCCGCGCGCCGCAATCGAACCCGCCACCTCATCCTCGCCACCCTCGGCGTCGGCGTGACGGCAGCGGCGCTGACGACCGAGTTCGTCCCGCCAGACAGCGCGGGGCGGTATCTGGGGCTGCTGCTGGTCTTCGCCTTCCTGGACTGGCGCGGCTGGCCGGTGAATCCGCAGACACCGTGGCAGCGGATCGGGCGGGTACTCGCCGTGATCGGGCTGTATCTCGTCATCAGCCCGGTACTGGAGGCGGTTGCCACTGCACTGGCACTGCCTGATACGGCGGTGGTGGAGGTAGTGTTGAACGCCATCGGCAACGCGGCGATCTTCATCGGCGGCATCGCCTTGGCGGGGTATTGGCCGCTCACTTCACCTCGAACTCCCCCACCAGCACCGTCTCTGCCCGGTCCTTCAACCGCAGCGTGACCTGCTGGTCGTGCTGGTCGCGGCTGCCCCATTTGGTGCTCAGGCGCAGCATCAACGTGGTCGCGCCAGTAACCAATTGCTCGCGGCTCCCGAAGTAGTTCGCTTCGATCTTGTAGGTGCCCGGCTTGGCATCACGCAACGAGAACTGCTCCGGGCCATAGCCGCCGGTGAAGTCCTGCGACATCTGCCCGCCCTGGTAGGTCAGCCGGTTGCCGTAGTACGCGCGCTCGCCATTGGGATCGGTGACCCACAGGTCCATGTCGCTGTTGTCGCTGTCCCAGCTCAGCACCACGCGCAGGTCCAGCGGCATCGCACGGCGCAGGCGCGGGTAGATGGCCGAGGCGTCGACGCGCTCGCGTGCGATCAGTCGGGTCAGTTCATCCAGCGCGATCAGCGAGATGCCGTCGAAGCGGCCATCCCACGGGCGCACCACCACTTCATACAGCGATGCCACCGCCGCCTGGTACTGCCCGACCGCTTCGAGCGCCAGGCCGAGGTCACGGAAACTCTGCGGCTCCTCCTCGCCCATCGCCAGCACCTGCCGGAATACCGGCACGGCCAGCGCCGGTGCCTTGGCCTGCATCAGGCGGTAGCCAAGCACACGCAACACGTGGCGGTTTTCCAGGTCCATTTCGGCAAGATTGGAAAGCACGCGCAGGGCCAGCTCACGTTGTCCGCTGGCCAGCAGCAGATCGGCCACGTCCAGATAGAACGCGCTGCTGCCAGCGTGCTGTTCGCGCTCCTGCAGATACAGTGGATACAGCTGCGCCGGCGTGGCATCGCGCAGGCGGCGTGCATAGGCCGAATCCGGTTCCCACGGCGCGAGCGTCAGGGTGATCTGGCCATTGTTGGCCTTGGGTGCGGACTTGGCGCGACGTTCAGTGGTGGCCTCTGCCTGATCGGCAACCGCCGAGGCGGTCAGCTCCACACGGTCCAGCGACATCGGCGCCGCAGGTGCCGGCGGTGGCGCGGCCATCGCCATGGCGACTGGCGCGGCGACGGCGTGCACGTCCGGCTTGGGCCGCGGTGGCGCATCCTTGGGCCAGCGGGTATTCCACCACTGCTCGCGCTCGGCGAACTGGCGGGCGATGCCATCCAGGCGGCGTTTCCGCTCCGTGGCCACGTCCGCCACCGTCACTGCATGGCGCTGATCGTAGGCCGCGCGCAGCGGGGCCGGCGGACGGATGCCGTAACGCAGGTAGTCGTCCAACGTTTCAAGAACCAGCAGCGAGGTATCGGCGGTCACCACACCGAACTGCTGCGACAGCACCTTGGCCGCCGGCGCCCCGGCCGGGTCCGCCGCCAGGGCTGCCAAGCGGGCATTCGCCCACGCGTGGGCGACCAGGCCGCCTTCGGCCACCCGTGCGTTCGCGACGTTGAGCGTGATCGGCTGCGGATCGTTGCCGCCACCGCGCAGCGACAGCAGCACCGTCGCATCGGGACGCAGCACGCGGCCGGTGACACGGATCCAGCCCTGTGTGGCGCTGGAGACATCCACGTTCACGTCCTCCACGCCACGTGCCACGACATCGGCCACGTCGACCGGCTGCTGGAGCAGCAGCGGCAGCACGCCGGGCACCTCCGCCTCGCTGCTCACCTGCAGCAGCTGGCCCTGATGGGCGCTGGTCCAGGCGCGCAGGCGCGGCGTGTCGGTCTTCGCACCGGCGCTGCTCAGCGCATACAGGCGTTGATCGGGCGACAGCGTGGGCAGCCTCTGGCTGCCGTAGTTGGCCAGGCCATCGCTGACCAGAAGGTACTCGCCGATGGCCGGGTTGGGGGTCCAGTCGCCCAGTGCACTGGCGCCATCGTTGGGCAGTGCCCGCAGGTACTCGCGCAGTGCTGACCAGTCGCCCTGGGTCACCGGGAACTGCCGCGGCGTTTCGCTGCGGTCACGCAGCACCGTCAATTGGACCTGGCCAGTGCCGAGGGCCTGGAAGTACCGATCCAGTACCGCCAGTTCGACCGCGCGGTCGCGTGACCCTGCCGAGCCCGATGCATCCCAGAGCAGGCCGATGCGCCGAGGCAGGACACGTGGCGCGGTGGATGCACGCACCGGCACGCTGGCCAGCAGATAGCGCTGCCCCTCATGCAGGCCGGTGACCACGTCAGTGCTGCGCGCGAGCGGCAGGCTCCATTGCAGTTGGGCAGGCAGATCGGCGCCCCGCCCCTGCCACTGCGCCGCGTAGGCACCGGCCTTCAACGTGAACGCGAGTGGATTGATGCCCACGGCGACCGGCTTGCCCGTCCCGCTGGCCTCCAGCGTCACCGTTACCTGCTCGGCCTGGCGCGCAAAGAACACGGGCAGTGACCACTGCAGGCCCTGCGGGACGGTCGGCAGGCTGTCGCGCAGCACCAGGCGGACGCGACGCTCACCACGCGCCGGGATGGGATAGAGCCGCAGCCGGAACTGATTGCCGGCGGTCTGTTCCAGCAGCCCTGGGTCAACCTGGCCGCGTTCGATCGCCTCGAACACCTGGCGACCCTGCGCCTTGGGGACTGGCACCGCGTCGCGCAGCTCACCATCGATATCCAGTGCGAACCCGGCCACCTGTTGGCCCCCAGCCAGCGGGAACGCCAACTGCCCTTCCAGCACCCGCGCATTGGGATTGTGGAAGGTCAGCTCGATCGTGGTTTCACCCAGCCCCACCATGACACGGCTGTCGATACGGGCCTCGGTCAGCCGCACCGGCACCTCGGCGCCAGCGACCTGCAGGATCGGCGGCCGTGGCGGCGGGAAACGCCGCGCCTGTGCGTGGGCGCTGGGCAGCTGCCAGCACAGCAGCGCAAGCAGACCGATACTGCGCAGTGCGAGTCCCATGTGACGCTCCTGATCCGATGACACCTCATTGAACGCACGGCGCACGAGAACGGGGTTGAGCGGCGGCAATCGCCTGTTCCGGTCATGGACGCCTCATCCGCGCTGGGCCAAGATCGCCCTCCACGGATTGATGGACCAAGGTTGCCGCATGCGCCTGTTGTTGACCGCCCCGCTGTTGATGGGGCTCGCCCTGCCCGGTTACGCCGCCGCGCCCGTCGAGGGCGTGACGTTCACCCACCACGACTGGACGCTGGCCTGCGACAACACCCGTACCTGTCGCGCCGCAGGTTACCAGGCCGATGACAATGGCGGCGACCCGGTCTCGATCCTGCTCACCCGTGCCGGCGGGCCGGACCAGCCGGTGCAGGCCGAACTGATGCTGGGCCAGTACGACGACAACACCGCCACCCAGCGGCTCAGCCTGCAGATCAACGGCACTTCGCTGGGCCCGATGCAGTTCGATGCCGCCGATGGCACCGCTACTTTTTCCGCCAAGCAGCTCGCTGCCCTGCTCGCCTCACTGACACGCAACAGCCGCATCGAGCTGATCGGCGACGATGGCGCGCGCTGGACGGTCTCTGATCAGGGCGCCTCGGCCGTGCTGTTGAAGATGGATGCGTTCCAGGGTCGCCTTGGCACACCCGGCGCGTTGATGCGCAAGGGCACGCTCGCCGAATCCTCGGTGCCGCCCGCACTGCCGGTGCCGGTCGTGCAGCTGGGCAAGCCGGTGGCCACCCGCCCGGCGGATACCGCGCTGGCCGCATCGCCGGCGCTGCGTGCCGCCCTCGCAGCAGTGACTTCAGCCGACGATTGCGAAGCGCTGGGACCCAGCGGCAGCGTGTCGCCCGGCGAGGAACCCGAAGCGCTGACGGTGCAGCGGCTCAGTGCCGACAAACTGCTGGTCTCGCTGAGCTGCTGGCGCGGCGCGTACAACACCGGTGACGGCTACTGGGTGATCAACGACCGCGCGCCGCACCAGCCGCGGCTGGTCACCACGGCAGCGGTCGGTGATGAGGTGCGCACCATCCAGGAGGCGCACAAAGGCCGTGGCCTTGGCGATTGCTGGTACTCCACCACCTGGGGCTGGACCGGCACGCAGTTCGTCAAGACGGAAGAGAGCAGCACCGGGCTGTGCCGCCTGGTCGCCGCTGGCGGCGCCTGGGAGATGCCGACACTGGTGACCAAGGTGCAGGAATAAACCACTCGATCGACGCGATCACCATTGGCCCGGCGATGCTCAGTCGTCGCCGTCTTCCCAGCCGTCGAACGGGAACAGCGCGGGCAGGATCGTCTCCATGACCGCCATGCTCTGCATGACGGCGTGGTCGGCCGAGTACGGGCGCGAGACTACGGCGTGATGTGCGTGCACAGGCCTGTCCGGTGCGCTGGAGAGGTGTTCGACGTAAGCGACAAGCAGACGTTGCGCGGCCTGATGCCGATCCGGGCCGTCCTGGGCCGCGCGCAGCGCTGCATGCGCGGGACGCAACGCGGCGGCATCGGGCAGGTGGCAGGTGTACGCCAGCGTACCGGTCTGATCGTCGGCATCCCGGTAGTCATCCGGGTCGTCCGAGGGCTGGTAGGCCGTGGCCACGCAGCGGGTCCGGCGTAGCCGCGCCATCACCGCAGCAACCGCATCGTCGACGGTGATCGGACCGGTGGACGCGCCGTCTCCGCCCTCGATCCGTGCGGCCAGTTCCTGCCGCAGCAGCCACGCCACACTTTGGCGCGAGCCTTCCAGGTCCGGGAATTCGAAGCCCTCGCGGGCGGAGAGTTCGGTGCGTGCGGTCTCGTCACCCTGCAGCACGATGCGACTCTGCAGATCGAAGCGTTCGGTAGGCGACAGGCGCATGTGGGTCTGCGCGGTGCGGCTCAGGTCAGGCATCCGCGCAGTGCTCCACGATCAGCTGGATCGCGCCACCGCCCCGGTAGTCATCGCTGACCAGCCGGTAGGCGATATGGACGTGGTTGGCCGGCGCATTGCCGGTCCAGCCGCTGAAGTGGATGGCGCTGACCGGCTCGGGGCGGCCCGGCACGCGCAGGCTCAGCTTGAGATGTTTCTCTTTGAGCACCTGCCAGCGCGCCACCTGGAAGTGACCATCGAACAGTGGCTCGGGGAAGCCCTGCCCCCACGGCCCGGCCAGGCGCAGCGCCTCGGCATGGGCGAAATCCAGTTCCTGCGGCAACAGCTCGCCATCGGTCAGCAGCAGCTGCTGCAACGACAGCGGATCGAGCGTGCGCTCCACCACCTCCACGAAGGCCTGCTCGAACGCGGCCAACTGCGCGTGCGGCAGACTGAGGCCGGCGGCCATGGCGTGGCCACCGAATTTATCGATCAGGCCCGGGTGCGCCGCGTTGACCAAGGCCAGCGCGTCACGGATATGGAAGCCGGGGATCGAGCGCGCCGAGCCACGCAGCGAGTCGCCGCCGGGCTCTGAAGGTGCGAACGCGATCACCGGCCGGTGCAGGCGATCCTTCATCTTGGAAGCCACCAGCCCGACCACGCCGGGATGCCATCCGGCATCGAACAGGCAGGCGGCGACCGGGCGCACGCCCTCGGCACTGAGCACCGCCCGCGACACCGCCAGTTCGGCGTCGTCGGTCATCAGCTGCTGGACGGCGCGGCGCTCGGTGTTGATCGATTCCAGCGTCGTGGCGATCTCACGCGCGTGGGCACGGTCTTCGGTGAGCAACAGCTCGATGCCCAGCGCCATGTCTTCCAGCCGGCCGGCCGCGTTCAAACGTGGGCCGAGCGCGAAACCGATGTCACTGCCGGTAAGCCGCGAGGCGTCACGCCCGCTGGCCTCGATCAACGCCTGCAGCCCCACGCACCCCTGCCCGTTGCGCAGCCGGCGCAGGCCGGCCGAGACCAGGGCGCGGTTGTTGTCATCCAGCGCGACCAGATCGGCGACCGTACCCACCGCGACCAGGTCCAGCAGGGTCAGCAGATCCGGCTCTGGCGTCGTGGCAAACGCGCCCTGCTCGCGCAGGTGGCGGCGCAGGGCCATCAATACATAGAAGATCACCCCGACGCCGGCCAACGCCTTGCTCGGGAAGGCATCGCCGCTGATGTTGGGGTCGACGATGGCATCGGCCGGCGGCAGATGTTCGCCCGGCAGATGGTGGTCGGTGACCAGCACCTTCCAGCCGAGTGCCTTGGCCGCATTGACGCCAGCGTGGCAGGCGATGCCATGGTCGACCGTGACCAGCAGACCCGGATTGAGCGGGGCCAGCTCGGCCACCAGCGATGGCGACAGCCCATAGCCATGCAGCATGCGGTTGGGCACCGCGTGCACCACATCGCGCGCGCCGAGCATGCGCAGGCCGCGCACCCCGACCGCACAGGCGGTGGCGCCATCGCAGTCGAAATCGCCGACGATCAGGATGCGTTCGTTGGTGGCGATCGCATCGGCCAGCAGCGCTACCGCGGCCTGCATGCTGCCCAGCAGATCCGGCGCATGCAGCTGGGCCAGCTTCGGCTGGGCCTGCGCGGCATCGGTCACCCCGCGCGCAGCGTAAAGGCGCTGCAGCAGCGGCAACATGGAGGACGGCCACTCGCCGACGGCGGCGGCAGGACGGCGCTGGATACGGGGTGCTTCAGACTGGGTCAAAACGGGCTCGATCGATGACGTGCGTGACCATGATACCGCCCTGCCATGGGTAGAGCCGGCCGCTGGCCGGCTGCCGATCGTCGCACTCAGAGGTCGTGCAACTGCACCGGCTTCTTCCAGAACCGCCAGCGCTGGGTCTTGTCGATCTCCACGCGGGCGCCGTCCTCGAAATCCAGCACCAGCCGCTTCAATTCCCCGCGAGCAATCGCCGCCAGCAACGGGCGGATCGCCTCATTGCCCAACTGTTCCAGCGAACGCAGCTGACGCAGGTCCACCAGGGCATCCACGGTCTGCTCGCCATCGGCTTGCAGACCCGCGGCCTTGGCCAGCGCCTGCAGCAGCGCATCGCGGCTGCGGACCTGGGCATGCGCGGTGGTCACGCGCTCCGGCAGCTCACCGCCGCCCCAGAACCACAACGAGTTGATCGCACGTTTGCCGTCGGCCACGCGCTGCTGGTTCCACTCGTGCTGGTGCAAAACCACCTGCGCTTCGGTCAGCAGGGCGCGCCAACGGCGGCCCGCATCGCCTTCAGGCAGATGGGCAAACAGATCATCGCCAAGCACTTCATCAGGCTCGGCGAACGCGGGCAGCGTGGTGCCTGGCGGCAGGCGCAGGTACCAGCGTGACGGCACCGGGGCATCCAGCACGAAACCGAACCCGGCAAACAACGGCTGCAACGCCGGCAGCAGGTGCATGACATCGGCCAGATCGGGACGCAGGGTGTCCCCGTGCCCCATCAGGCGAGCACCGTGCATGTCCGGCACCACGTTGGCCGGATCGGCCCGCAGCCACACCGCCCCGTCGGCATCGCCGACATCCAGCTGGCGGGTCAGGGCGGCGGCAGACCACGCGTCCGGCTGCGTCTGGAAATGCCGACGCAGCTGGGCGCGTTCGCCTGCCTCGGCGCTGCGGCGCTGCGCACGCCCCAGCGCCTTGGCGACGTCATCGGGCAACGGCGCCGCCGGAAACCGGCTGCGCGCCGGCAGCAACAACGTCGCCGTGGCCATCGCCGTCAGTCCAGGTACTGGACGCTGACGATTTCGTACTCGCGCTGGCCGGCCGGTGCGTCGATGGTGACCGCATCGCCTTCCAGCTTGCCGATCAAGGCACGGGCCAGCGGCGAGGAGATCGCGATCAGGCCCAGCTTGATGTCCGCTTCCAGGTCACCCACGATCTGGTAGCGCTTTTCTTCATCGCTTTCCACGTCCGACAGCTCGACGGTGGCGCCGAACACCACCTTGCTGCCGGCGTTGAGCTTGGTGATGTCGATGATCTCGGCATGCGACAGCTCACCTTCCAGCTGCTTGATGCGGCCTTCGATGAAGCCCTGCTCCTCGCGCGCGGCGTGATACTCGGCGTTCTCCTTGAGATCGCCGTGCTCGCGTGCCTCGGCGATTGCCGCGATGACCTTCGGGCGCTTGACCGACTTCAGGTGGTCAAGCTCTTCGCGCAGACGCTGCGCGCCCTTCAGGGTGATCGGTGCTCTCATGCGTTCAACTCCTTGTGCAGTTCCTGCAGCGACCAGACGGGGCCGGTGCCGCGGAATTCCAGTGATTGCACCAGCGCCATGGCGCCGGCGATGGTGGTCGAATAGGTCACGCGATGCTGCAGCGCTTCGCGACGGATCGAGAAGGAGTCATTGATCGCCGCGCGACCCTCGGTCGTGTTGACGATGTAGACGATCTCGCCGTTCTTGATCGAATCGACGATGTGCGGACGGCCTTCGACCACCTTGTTGACGATCTCGCAGGCCATGCCGTGCTCCTGCAGCCACGCGCCGGTGCCACGGGTGGCCACCAGGGTGTAGCCGCGCTCGAGCAGTGCCTTGGCGACCGGCAGCACGCGCTTCTTGTCCGGGTCACGGACCGACACGAAGGCCTTGCCCAGCGGCGGTGCCTTGATGCCACCGGCTTCCTGCGCACGCGCGAAGGCGGCGCTGAAGCTGCGGCCCACGCCCATCACCTCACCGGTGGAGCGCATCTCCGGCCCGAGGATCGGATCGACGCCCTGGAACTTGGCGAACGGGAAGATCGCTTCCTTGACCGAGTAGTAGCCCGGCACGATTTCCTTGGTCGCGCCCTGCTCGGCCAGCGTCTTGCCGGCCATGCAGCGCGCGGCGATCTTGGCCAGCGGCATGCCGGTGGCCTTGGAGACGAACGGCACGGTGCGCGAGGCACGCGGGTTCACTTCCAGCAGGTAGACGATGTCTTCGCCGTTCTCGCCAGCCTGGATCGCGAACTGGGTGTTCATCAGGCCGACCACGTTCAGGGCCTTGGCCAGCTCCACCACCTGGCGACGCAGCTCGGCCTGGGTCTCGGCCGACAGCGAGTACGGCGGCAGCGAGCAGGACGAATCGCCCGAATGCACGCCGGCTTCTTCGATGTGCTCCATCACGCCGCCGATCAGCACGTTGCCGTCCTTGTCGGCAATGATGTCCACGTCCACTTCCACCGCGTTGTCCAGGAAGCGGTCCAGCAGCACCGGCGAATCGTTGGAGACCTTCACCGCGTCGCGCACGTAGCGGGCCAGATCGGATTCGCCGTAGACGATTTCCATCGCGCGGCCGCCCAGCACGTAGCTCGGGCGCACCACCAGCGGGTAGCCGATCTCGCGCGCCAGCAGCAGGGCTTCCTGGTCGTTGCGGGCGATGCGGTTCGGCGGCTGCTTCAGGCCGAGCTTGTCGACCAGCTGCTGGAAGCGCTCGCGGTCTTCCGCCAGATCGATGGAGTCCGGCGAGGTGCCGATCACCGGCACACCGTTGGCTTCCAGCGCGCGCGCCAGCTTCAGCGGGGTCTGGCCACCGTACTGGACGATCACGCCCTTGGGCTGTTCCAGCTCGACGATCTCCAGCACGTCTTCCAGCGTCAGCGGCTCGAAGTACAGGCGGTCGGAGGTGTCGTAATCGGTGGACACGGTTTCCGGGTTGCAGTTGACCATGATGGTTTCATAACCATCCTCGCGCAGCGCCAGCGCGGCGTGCACGCAGCAGTAGTCGAACTCGATGCCCTGGCCGATGCGGTTCGGACCGCCGCCCAGGATCATGATCTTGTCGCGGTTGCTCGGCGCCGCTTCGCACTCGTCCTCATAGGTCGAGTACAGGTACGCGGTGCTGGTGGCGAACTCGGCGGCGCAGGAATCCACGCGCTTGTACACCGGGCGCACCTTGTGGGCACGACGCAGCGCGCGCACGGCCGCTTCGTTGGTGCCGGTCAGTTCGGCCAGGCGGGCATCGGAGAAACCGGCGCGCTTGAGCTTGCGCAGACGTGCCGCATCCAGCGCGTCGATGCCGTCGGCGGCCACCTCGGCTTCGGCCTGGATGATCTCTTCGATCTGGTCCAGGAACCACGGGTCGATGTGCGAGAGCGCGAACACCTCTTCCACGCTGAAACCGGCGCGGAACGCATCACCCACGAAGAACAGGCGCTCCGGGCCCGGGGCCTTGAGCTCGCGCTTGATGGTGGTGATGTCGTCTTCGTTGGACAGGTCCAGGCCGGTCGGGTCCAGGCCGATCTTGCCGGTTTCCAGACCACGCAGCGCCTTCTGCAGCGACTCCTGGAAGGTGCGGCCCATCGCCATCACCTCGCCCACCGACTTCATCTGGGTGGTCAGGCGCGCATCGGCCGCCGGGAACTTCTCGAAGGCGAAGCGCGGAATCTTGGTGACGACGTAATCGATCGACGGCTCGAACGAGGCCGGGGTCAGGCCGCCGGTGATCTCATTCTTCAATTCGTCCAGGGTGTAACCCACGGCCAGCTTGGCCGCGACCTTGGCGATCGGGAAGCCGGTGGCCTTGGAGGCCAGCGCCGAGGAACGCGACACGCGCGGGTTCATTTCGATCACGACCACACGGCCGGTGGTCGGGCTGATGCCGAACTGCACGTTCGAACCGCCGGTATCCACGCCGATCTTGCGCAGCACGGCGATGGAAGCATCGCGCAGGCGCTGGTATTCCTTGTCGGTCAGGGTCTGGGCCGGGGCCACGGTGATCGAGTCACCGGTGTGCACGCCCATCGGGTCCAGGTTCTCGATCGAGCAGACGATGATGCAGTTGTCGGCGGTGTCGCGCACCACCTCCATCTCGAATTCCTTCCAGCCCAGCACCGACTCTTCCACCAGCACTTCGGTGGTCGGCGACAGTTCCAGGCCGCGGGTCACGATATCGACCAGCTCTTCGCGGTTGTAGGCGATACCGCCACCGCTGCCGCCCAGGGTGAAGCTGGGACGGATGATGGTCGGGTAGCCGACGCGGGTCTGGATGTCGATCGCTTCTTCCAGCGTGTGCGCGACCGCAGCGGACGGGCACTCCAGGCCGATCTCACCCATGGCCACGCGGAACAGCTCGCGGTCTTCGGCCATGCGGATCGCATCGCGCTTGGCGCCGATCAGCTCGACGTTGTACTTCTCCAGCACGCCGTTGTCGGCCAGGTCCAGCGCGCAGTTCAGCGCGGTCTGGCCGCCCATGGTCGGCAGCAGCGCGTCGGGCTTTTCCTTGGCGATGATCTTCTCGACCGTCTGCCAGTTGATCGGCTCGATGTAGACGGCGTCGGCCATCTCCGGGTCGGTCATGATGGTGGCCGGATTGCTGTTGACCAGCACCACGCGGTAACCCTCGTCGCGCAGTGCCTTGCAGGCCTGCGCGCCAGAGTAGTCGAACTCACAGGCCTGGCCGATGACGATCGGGCCTGCACCGATGATGAGGATGGTTTTAAGGTCAGTGCGCTTGGGCATTGTCTTCTCTAAGTCTGGACAGCGAGGCAGATGGGGGTGATCGCACGCTGTCGATCAGGAAATATCGTCGGGGTTCAGCGCGATCCGGCACTGGTCCTGCAGTCCTTTCGCCAGCTGCACGCCGATGTCGTCGGGCAGCTCCGATTCGATGTCGAGCGTGGCGATGAAGCGGGTGTAGGCCGGGCTGGTCAGAAACGCCGCCACGTCGGCGCGTTCCTTTTCACTCAGGTCGGCGTTGGCCTTGGCGGCAATCGTCGATGGATTGGCACCGGCGAAGGCCGAGGCGAGGCTCTTGCCGCCCGGGGTCCCCAGGAAGCGCGACCACTCCGCGATCACCTGGTCGCCGTCGTTGCCGAGGCCGCTGATCACCGAGCGACGGAACTGCGCGTCGAGCAGGCCCTTGATCGGCGCATACGCGCACTGGCGATCGGTCTCGGGCAGCGCATTGAGCGCCGGCACGTTCTCGACCATCAGTTTGGCCATGTCCGTGCCCAGCGTGCCCAGGCCCAGCGACTGGACCACCGCCCGCACCTCGGCATCCGTGGCCGGCGCGGCCTGGGCCACACCGGTGAGGCACAACAGCGACAGCAGCAGCGCGGGGCTGCGCATCACGCCTTGGCCTCGGCCATCAGGGTCACGAAGCGATCGAACAGCGGGCCGACGTCGTGCGGGCCCGGCGAGGCTTCCGGATGGCCCTGGAACGAGAACGCCGGCACGTCGGTGCGGGCGATACCCTGGTTGGTGCCATCGAACAGCGAACGGTGGGTCACGCGCAGGTTGGCCGGCAGCGACGCCTCATCGACCGCGAAGCCATGGTTCTGCGAGGTGATCATCACGCGGCCGCCGTCCAGATCCTGGACCGGGTGGTTGGCGCCGTGGTGGCCATGGCCCATCTTGACCGTCTTTGCGCCGGAGGCCAGCGCCAGCAGCTGGTGGCCCAGGCAGATGCCGAAGACCGGCACTTTCTTCTCGAGGAAGGTCTTGATCGCGGCGATCGCGTAATCGCACGGTTCCGGATCGCCCGGACCGTTGGACAGGAACACGCCATCCGGATGCATCGCCAGCACTTCGGCGGCCGGGGTCTGCGCCGGCACCACCGTCAGCTCGCAGCCGCGCTCGGCCAGCATGCGCAGGATGTTCAGCTTGGCGCCGAAGTCATAGGCCACCACCTTGAAACGCGGTGCGGCGTTGACGAAGGCATTGCTGTCCAGATCCAGCTGGCCCTCGGTCCAGGTGTAGCGCTTGTCGGTGCTGACGACTTTGGCCAGATCCATGCCCTTGAGGCCGGGGAACTTGCGTGCCGCTTCCAGCGCGGTGTCCACGCTCAGGCCTTCGCCGGCCATCAGCGCACCGTTCTGGGCGCCGCGCTCGCGCAGGATGCGCGTCAGCTTGCGGGTATCGATACCGGAGATGGCAACCACGCCGCGCTGGATCAGCCAATCCTGCAGCGACACCTGGCTGCGCCAGTTGCTCGGGCGGCGCGGCACATCGCGCACGATCAGGCCGGCCGACCACACCTTGGCCGCTTCATCGTCCTGGTCGGTCATGCCGGTGTTGCCGATATGCGGGTAGGTCAGCGTGACCATCTGCCGGGCGTAGGAAGGATCGGTCAACACTTCCTGATAGCCGGTCATGGCGGTGTTGAACACCACCTCACCAACGGACAGGCCGGGCGCGCCTACGGATTCGCCCTCGAATACGGTGCCGTCTTCGAGGACGAGGATTGCGGCTTGGGTCACGGAAATCTCACTTTGGCTACCGAGGGGTCGCCGAAGTCACGCCTGCGCTTCACGAAAAAGCGGCTGCAAAAAAGCGCGGACTGCGGTTCTGGACCGGTCCGGCTGTCGTGATTCGGCGAGCGGGAATTGTAAAGGCAAGCCGGGTGCGACGCCAGTATCCGCGTGCAATTGCCCTGTTCAGGCCGACGGAGGGCGCAGCGCCGGTTCAGGCGCGCGCCCATCCTGCCCGGAGGCCCCCAATTCAGACGGCGGGCGGCGTGGCCCCATCCAGCAGATCCCGGACCCGGTAGCTGCCCGGCGCGCGGCCCGGCAGCTGGCTGGCCGCAAACAGGGCCCCACGGGCAAAAATGTCCCGATTGGTGGCACGGTGGGTCAGCTCGATGCGCTCGCCCAGCCCGGTGAACTGGACCAGGTGCTCACCGACGATGTCGCCGGCGCGCAGGCTGGCGTAGTGCGGGTGCGCCCCGCCCTTCTCCGCCGCCGCGCCCAGGGTCAGGGCCGTGCCGGAGGGCGCGTCCTTCTTCTGGGTGTGATGGGATTCGACGATGTCGCAGTCCCAGCCGGCCAGTGCAGCGGCAGCCCGCTCGACCAGCTCGTCCAGCACCGCCACGCCCAGGCTGAAGTTGGAGGCCCAGACCAGTGGAATCCGGCCGGCCGCCTGGATCAGTGCCTGGCGCTGCGCCTCACTGATGCCGGTGGTGCCGGACACGAAGCCCGCACCGCGCTCCACGCACAGCGCCAGCACCGGATCGAAGCCCTCGGGCAGGCTGAAATCGATGGCGACATCGAACTGGGGGGCACCAGCCAGCTCGCTGCTGGCGAAATGCGGCACGCCCTCGACCACGCGCTGGGCCGGCGAGCGGCGGTTCACCGCGGCCACCACCTGCAGGGCGGGATTGTCAGCGGCAAGGCGGAGCAGCGCCTGGCCCATGCGGCCGGAGGCACCGTGGATGAGCAAACGTAGGGGAGTGGTAGTCATGCATGCAGGCTAGCGGGTGGCAGCGACGATGTACAAGAGGAAAACCACCCACGGCTTGCTACGCTGGCCGACCGGTCCGTCTCTGGCAGCCTCTCCATGCAGCGTTTGAAACAGCGCCTTCCCGTCGCCCGCAGCGCACCCGACCTCGGTCATCACCTGACGGTGCATGGCGGGCTGATGCGGGATTGATCCATGCGCATCTCCGACATCGCCCGACGCAGCGGCGCGAGCCAGAAGGCCATCCGCCTGTATGAAGCACGGGGCCTGCTGGCGCCGATCCCGCGGGTCAATCGCTACCGCGACTACAGCGAACAGGATCTCCACCTGGTCCAGCTGATCCGCCAGGCGCTGACGCTGGGGTTCCGCCTTGCCGACGTGGCCTGCCTGCGTCGTGCCGATGGCGGCATCGATTGGCCACGCGTACAGACACTGCTGGTCACGCGCCAACTGGCGGTACGCGCAGACATGGAGCGCCTCCACCAGCTTGACCAGGCACTCACCGTTCTACGCGATGAGGTGGCCGAACTCGTCGTCCACGGGGATACCGGCGCACTGGAAAGCTGCATGGCTGCTGGCGACTGCCGGGCCGCTTGACTCTGCCCCATGGGGCAGACCGCAGGCTTGCGCTCCCCTCCTGCGAGTTCGCCCATGACCCGCTCCATCGTCATCCTGCTTGGCCACCCCGACCGTGACAGCCTGTGCGGCGCAATGGCCGAGCGCTACCGGGACGCCGCGCAGGCGGCCGGGCACTGCGTCCACCTGTTCGCCCTGGGCGAGGCCGATTTCGATCCTGTCCTGCGCCATGGCTACCGGCAGATCCAGCCGCTGGAGCCGGACCTGCAGGAGATCATGGCCGCCATTGCCCAGTGCAACCACCTGGTGCTGGTCTACCCGACCTGGTGGGGCGGCATGCCGGCACTGTTGAAGGGCTTCTTTGACCGTGCCTTCCTGCCTGGCGTCGCGTTCCGCTATCGCAAGGATTCGGTGTGGTGGGACCGGTTGCTCAGTGGGCGCAGCGCGCGGGTGATCACTACCCTGGACACCCCGCCCTGGTACTACCGCTGGGTGTACCGCATGCCCGGATATCAGCAGATCCGCCGCACGATCCTGGAATTCTGCGGGATCAAGCCGGTCAGGATCAGCGGATTTGGCCCGGTGCGCAGCACCGCGCTGGCGCAGCGTGAGGCCTGGTTGCGGCAGGTGGAGCGACTGGGCAACCAGGGCCGCTGACTGTGTTCCTGCAGGGGAATCCACGCAAGGCGTGGATCCCGCCCCTCAGTGCTGCTTCGGCGCCGTGGGCCCACAACTGTCGCAGCCGCCACACGCACCACCGCCACCCGTGGCAGGTGGCGCGATCCTGCGCCCCAGCGCCTGCAACCAGGCGGCGCGCTGCGGTTTGACCAGCCCCAGCGCGATCGCCCCGCGTGCCTTGCGCACGGTACCCGGGAACTGCTTCTTCATCACCACCCACGCGCTGAAAAGCACGGCCAGCGCGATCACGATGTACTGCAGCAGCAGACCGGTCTCCATCAGCCGCCGCCCAGTGCCACGGTCACCTGATAGGTGATCAGCGAGGCGATGTAGGCGGCCGCGAACAGGTAGAACGTGGCAAAGCCCATCTGCTTCCACGAGTTGGTCTCACGCTTGATCGTGGCCAGCGTGGAGATGCACATCGGGGCGTAGATGTACCAGACCAGCAGCGACAGCGCGGTGGCCAGCGACCAGCCATCGCTGATCAGCGGGGTCAGCGCCTGGCTGGCGGCATCGTCATCGGCGGCGGACAGCGCGTACACCGTGGCCAGCGAGGCCACCGCCACTTCACGCGCGGCCAGGCCCGGGATCAATGCGATGCAGATCTGCCAGTTGAAGCCCAGCGGCGCGAAAAACACCGCCATGGCATGGCCGATCTGACCGGCGAAGCTGTAGTCGATCGCCGGCATGGTCGCGTTCTCCGGCGCCCCCGGGAACGACAGCAGTACCCACAGCAGGATGGTCAGCGCCAGAATGATGCCGCCCACACGCTTGAGGAAGATCATGCCGCGCTCGTACAGCCCGACCGCCAGATCGCGCGGGTGCGGGATGCGGTAGGACGGCAGTTCCAGCATCAACGGATGCTCGCTCTTGTCGCGGCGCCACTTCTTCATCGTCCAGGACATCAGCAGCGCGCTGAGGATGCCGGCCGCGTACAGGCCGAACAGGACCAGGCCCTGCTGGTTGAAGACGCCCCAGATCTGCTTCTGCGGGATGAAGGCGCCGATCAGCAGCGCATACACCGGCAGGCGCGCCGAACAGGTCATCAGCGGGGCCACCAGGATCGTGGCGAGCCGGTCGCGCGGGTCCTGGATGCTGCGGGTGGACATGATGCCCGGCACCGCGCAGGCGAAGCTGGACAGCAACGGGATGAACGAGCGCCCGGACAGACCGGCCGCGGCCATCATGCGATCCAGCAGGAAAGCCGCGCGCGGCAGGTAACCGGATTCTTCCAACGCCAGGATGAAGGCGAACAGGATCAGGATCTGCGGCAGGAACACGATCACGCCCCCCACGCCGGCAATGATGCCGTCGGTAAGCAGGCTGTTGAGCGGGCCTTCCGGCAGCGCGCCACCGATCCAGCCGCCCAGTGCCGCCGTACCGGCCTCGATCAGGTCCATGACCGGCGTCGCCCAGGCATACACCGCCTGGAAGATCAGGAACATCACCACGGCCAGGGTCAGCAGACCGAACACCGGATGCAGCAGCCAGCGATCCAGCGCGTCATCGATCTTCGCCGTACGTGTCGGCATGCTCACCGAAGCGGCCAGGATGTCGCGCACCTGGGCGTGGTAATCGGCCTCGGCGGCAGGCACCGCCACCGGGGCCTGCAGGTGCGGCACCATCGCATCCAGGCGCTCGACCAGCTGGGCCGCGCCGTTGCGGCGCACCGCCACGGTCTCCACCACGGGCACGCCCAGGGCCTGTTCCAGCGCCTGCACGTCGATCTTGATGCCGCGGCGCTGCGCCGCATCGACCATGTTCAGCGCCACGATCATCGGCTTGCCCAGCTCACGCAGCTCCAGCGCGAAGCGCAGGTGCAGGCGCAGATTGGTCGCATCGATCACGCACAGCAGCACGTCCGGCGCGGCCTCGCCCGGGTAAAAGCCCCGGCACAGATCACGGGTGATGGCTTCGTCCAGGCTGGCCGGCTGCAGGCTGTAGGCGCCCGGCAGATCGAGCACGGCGAACTCGCGCCCGGACGGTGCACGCAGGCGACCTTCCTTGCGCTCAACGGTGACGCCGGTGTAGTTGGCCACTTTCTGGCGGCTGCCGGTGAGCTGGTTGAACAGCGCGGTCTTGCCGCTGTTCGGGTTGCCGACCAGGGCGATGCGCAGGGCGTTGCTGGCGGTACTCATGCGCGGGCCTGCTGGGCCTGCAGCGCGGTCACCACGATGCGGGCGGCTTCACTGCGGCGCAGCGCGAAGCGCGTGAACCCTACCTGCACCAGCAGCGGCTCGGCGCCGACGGGACCACGGGCGACCAGACGCACCTCTTCCCCTTTGACGAAGCCAAGCTCCTTCAGTCGGCGGGCGATCGCATCGTTTGCGTGTGTTTCCTGCACGGACTCCACCACGGCGGAGCTGTACAGCGCCAGATCGGACAACGTCACGGAGCGCCTTCTCGATGATAGGAATGGTTATCAATTCTACCATCGACGCGCCGCGCCATTGCCCGTGACCGATGGCCCGCTATGATCTGTACATATACTGGAGCAAGCCGACCCATGAGTGATGCACTACGGATTGAACGCAGCGCCTCGGTGCTGACCCTGTGGCTGAACCGCCCGGCCCTGCACAACGCTTTCGACGCCTCGTTGATCGCCCAGCTGACGGCCGCCCTGGAGGCCGCCGGCCGCGACGACCACGTCCGGGCGGTGGTGCTGGCCGGCGAAGGCGCCTCGTTCTCGGCGGGCGCGGACATGCAGTGGATGCGTGGCATGGCCGCCGCCAGCGAGGAGGACAACCGCCAGGACTCCCTCGCCCTGGCCCGCCTGATGCGGACCCTGGATGAGCTGCCCAAGCCGACCATCGCCCGTGTCCAGGGCGCCGCCTTCGGTGGCGGGGTCGGCCTGGTGGCCTGCTGCGATATCGCCATCGCCAGCACCAGCGCCCGCTTCGGCCTGACCGAGAGCCGCCTGGGCCTGCTGCCCGCCGTGATCTCGCCCTATGTCATCGACGCGATCGGCCCACGCCAGTCGCGGCGCTGGTTCGCCACCGGCGAGCATTTCGACGCCGAGACCGCCCTGCGCATCGGCCTGGTCCACCAGCTGATCGAGCCTGAACGGATCGACGAGGCCGTCCAGCGCCAGCTCGGCCTGCTCGACAAGGCCGGTCCGGTGGCCGCTTCGTCTGCCAAGGCGCTGGTCCGACGGGTCGCACTGGGCCGCGACCGCGACGCCACCGACCGCGACAACGCCGCCCTGATCGCCCGCCTGCGGGTCTCGGCCGAAGGTCAGGAAGGCCTCGGCGCCTTCCTGGACAAGCGTGCCCCGCACTGGGTCACCCAGGACTGAGGAGACGTACCATGCTCGACCACGTTGGCATCCGCTGCGGCGATTTCGCGCGCAGCCTGTCGTTCTTCCAGCAGGCCCTGGCCCCGCTGGGCATCTCGGTGGTGATGCAGGTCTCGGCCGCGCAGACCGGCGACCATGACCATGCCGGCTTTGGCCGCAGCGGCAAGCCGGACTTCTGGATCGGCAACGCCCCGGGCGCCCATGGCGGCGTGCACGTCGCCTTCAGCGCGGGCAGCCGGGCCGATGTGGACGCTTTCCACCGCGCCGCACTGGCAGCCGGCGGCACGGACAACGGTGCCCCGGGCATCCGCGAGCATTACCACCCCCACTATTACGGGGCGTTCGTGCTCGACCCGGATGGCAACAACATCGAAGCGGTCTGCCACCTCCCGGGCTGACCGCCCATCGCCGGCGGGATGGCCGCTTTGTCGCCCATCCCGCGTATCCCCCTTTCGTGGCCCGCCGGGGAACGTGGGCCGCCTTTCGTCTGACAGGAATCTCCGTGATCTCTACCCCGCCCCGCCCCCTGCTGGTCGTCCGTCGCTCCGTTCGCGGAGGGCTGGCACATGGATGACTTCGTCCGCATCGTCGAGGTCGGCCCGCGTGACGGGCTGCAGAACGAAGCCCAGCCGGTGGCCACCGCCGACAAGATCGAACTGATCCGCCAGCTTTCGCTGACCGGCCTGCGCACCATCGAGGCGACCAGCTTCGTCAGCCCGCGCTGGGTGCCGCAACTGGCCGACGCCGCCGAGGTCTACACCGGCATCGAGCGCCGCCCGGGCATCGACTACCCGGTGCTGGTGCCCAACGAACAGGGTTACGACCGCGCACGCGCGGTGGGCGTGCAGGAGGTGGCGGTGTTCACTGCCGCCTCGGAAACCTTCAACCGCACCAACACCAATGCCGGCATCGACGAGTCGCTGGCGCGCTTCGCGCCCATCCTGGCGCGGGCCAAAGCCGACGGGGTCAAGGTGCGTGGCTATGTGTCCACCGTGCTCGGCTGCCCCTACCAGGGCGAGGTCGCGGTGAGCGAGGTGGTCCGTGTCGCGCGCGCGCTGCATGACATGGGCTGTTACGAAATCTCGCTCGGCGACACCATCGGCGTCGGCACGCCGCGCAAGGCACGCGCGATGCTCAACGCGGTCGCCAGCGAACTGCCGATGGCCGCGCTGGCCGTGCACTTCCATGACACCTATGGCCAGGCGCTGGCCAACATCGATGCCTGCCTGGAAGAAGGCGTGCGCGTGGTCGATTCGGCGGTGTCCGGTGCGGGTGGCTGCCCGTATGCCAAGGGCGCCAGCGGCAACGTCGCCAGCGAAGACGTGGTCTACATGCTGCATGGCATCGGCATGCGCACCGGCATCGATCTGCCGGCGCTGGCCGCCACCGGGCGCTGGCTGGCCGCACGGCTGGGGCGCGAGACCGGCAGCAAGACCGGCAGGGCGCTGGCGGCGACATGAAAAGTGGCGGCCCGCGCAAGGACGCTGCGGTGGGTGATCACCTCACCCCCCACGTCCACGCGCTGGCTGCCCTGGAACGCGCCCTGGCCCACTCGCCGGGCGACCTGCGCGGCCTGCTGGTGAAGGTCCAGCAGGCCCTGCAGGAAGCGATGGACGAGCGGCAGCTGGCCCTGCGTCGCTATGCCGCCTTGTTCGATGCCGTCCCCGACCCGGTCAGCATCCTCAGCGAACGCGGCGTGGTACTGGACCTCAACAAGGCGGGCGTGCGTGCCTATGGCCGCCCCCGCGAGGAGATCGTCGGCCAGCCGATCGAACTGTTGAACCCGGACCTGCCCGGCGACCACCTGGACCCGGTCTGGGAAGCCCTGCATCGGGGCGAGACCTACGTCATCGAAGTCACCAATATGCGCGGCGATGGCAGCCGCTTCCCGGTGGAGGTGCATTCGGCCGGCTTCGAGCACCAGGGCGAGCACTGCATCGTGGCGGTGGCGCGCGACCTGAGCAGCCGCTGGCAGGCCGAATCGCGTTACCGGCTGCTGATGGAATCCATCGACAAGGGCGTGATCCTGTTTGACCGCCAGTTG
Source organism: Stenotrophomonas sp. TWI1151 (assembly GCF_039673135.1). Taxonomy (NCBI): domain Bacteria; kingdom Pseudomonadati; phylum Pseudomonadota; class Gammaproteobacteria; order Lysobacterales; family Lysobacteraceae; genus Stenotrophomonas; species Stenotrophomonas sp. TWI1151. The sequence goes on along the minus strand of NZ_JBDJLA010000001.1, from coordinate 184,793 downwards.
CGGGTGGTCTCGGCCAACCCGGCCGCGCACCGCATTCTGGGCACCGCCGGCAATGGCGGCAGCCTGCAGGCGATGCTGGCGCCGGAGGACTGGATCAGCGTGGACGAGCACGGCCACCCGCTCACCCGCGACCAATGGCCCGCCAGTGTCTCGCTGCAGACCGGGCGCATCGTGCGCAGCACCATCGTCGGCCTCTACCACCGCCCGCGCGGCCGGATGATCTGGATCTCCACCACCAACGTGCCGGTGTACGGCAACGGGCGCGATGCGCCGGACCACGTGTTCGGGCTGTTCAGCGACATCACCGAGCTCAAGCGCAACAACACCCTGTTCGACCGCGCGCAGTCGCTGGCGCACATCGGCGGCTGGGAGTGGGACCGCGGCCTGCAGCGCCTGTACCTCACCGACGAAGCGACCCGCATCCTTGGCCAGAACCTGCCGATGCACGACATGGCCGAGCTGCTGGAGTGCCTGCGCCTGGATGATCGCGCGCTGCTGCAGCAGGCGCTGCTGGAGGTGATCGACCGGCAGGTGTCCTTCGAACTGGAGCTGCAGGGCCAGCGCAGCGACGGCCACTCGTTCTGGGTGCGCATGATCGGCGAAGCCGAGGCCGGTGATGTCGATGCCGCCCGCATCGCTGGCACCGTGCAGGACATCACCGCGCGCAAGCAGGCCGAAGAGACGCTGCGCATCCAGGCGCGCACCGATCCGCTCACCGGCATCATGAACCGCGATGCGGTGCTCAATGACCTGGCCACACGCATGGCCAACCCCACCCATTGCCGGGTGGCCGTGCTGTACATCGATCTGGACCGCTTCAAGATCGTCAACGACCTGCTCGGCCACAACGCCGGCGATGAGCTGCTGATCGATGCCACCCGCCGCATCGCCACTGCGATCGGTACCGAGGGGCTGCTGGCCCGGTTCGGCGGCGATGAGTTCCTGGTGGTCTGCGATACCCGCGACCAGGCCGATCAGCCCGAGCGGCTGGCCGATGCGATCACCCGTGCGTTCAGCACCCCGTTCCGCTTCGGTGCCGACGAATTCCCGGTGACCACCAGCATCGGCATCGCGCGTGCGCCGCAGGATGGGCTGCGCCCGCAGCAGTTGATCCAGAACGCGGACATCGCCATGTACGACTGCAAGCGGCGCACACGCAATGGCTGGCAGGTGTTCTCGCCCGCGCTGGCGCAGCGCCAGCATGATCGGCTGCAGATCGAGAGCCGGCTGCACCGGGCGCTGGACGACGACGAGTTCCACCTGGTCTACCAGCCGCAGGTCAACCTGCACAGCGGCCAGCTGATCGCCGCCGAGGCGCTGATTCGTTGGCGCAACACGCAGCTGGGCGAACTGCGCCCGGACATCTTCATCGGCCATGCCGAGAGTACCGGCGACATCGTCCGGATCGGCCTGTGGGTGCTGCGCGAGGCCTGCCGACAGGTGCGCCAGTGGCAGGACGACGGGCTGGGCATCGTGCGGGTGGCGGTCAATGTGTCCTACCGGCAGTTCGTTGGCGAGGATCTGGCCCGGAACGTGCGCGCCGTACTGGACGAATTCCACCTGCCCGGCAGCGCACTGGAGCTGGAGTTCACCGAGCGGGTCTTGATCGAAGATGCCCCGGATACCCTGCGTACCTTCGCGCAGCTGCGCGAGATGGGTGTGCTGTTGACCATCGACGACTTCGGCGAAGGCTACAGCGCGCTGAACTATCTGCGCCGGCTGCCGATCCATGGCCTCAAGCTGAGCCAGCTGTTCGTGGAGGGCGTGCCGACCAACCGTTCGGACGTGGCGGTCTGCGAGGCCGTCTGCGGCATCGCGCGCAGCCTGGGCCTCGGGCTGGTCGCCGAGGGCATCGAATCGGAGGCCCAGCGCCAGTTCCTGACCACGCTGGGGGTCTCGGTCGGCCAGGGCTTCCTGTTCGCGCCGGGGCTGGCGGCGGACGAGTTCGCCCGGCGGCTGGCGCTGCGTGCCAAGGTCGCCGTGGGCAGTGCACAACGGTGATGGCGGCCGCTTCCGCTAGAATCGGCGGTTCTTGAACCAGCGGGATCGTGCAATGCAGCTGTCTTCTGTCCGCGCCGTCATCACCGGCGGTGTTTCCGGCCTTGGCCTGTCCGTGGCCCAGCACCTGGTCGCCCACGGCGCCAAGGTGGCCCTGTTCGATCTAAATGACGACAAGGGCGCGGCCGCCGTGGCCGCGCTTGGCGAGTCCAACGCGCGCTACTACAGCACCAATGTCAGCGACGAAGCCGCCGTGGCCGCGCAGATCGATGCCGCCTGCGACTTCCTGGGCGGGCTGAACACCGCGATCAACTGCGCCGGCATCCTGGGCGCGGGCCGCGTGCTTGGCAAGGAAGCGCCGATGCCGCTGGCCAACTTCCAGGGCACGGTGATGGTCAACCTGGTCGGCAGCTTCAACGTCGCCAAGGCCGCCGCCAACCGCATGCAGCACAACACCCCGGGCGAGGATGGCGAGCGCGGCGTGATCATCAACACCGCCAGCGTGGCGGCCTATGAAGGCCAGATCGGCCAGGCCGCCTATGCCGCCTCCAAGGGCGGCGTGGTCAGCATGACCCTGCCGATGGCCCGCGAACTGTCGCGGTTCGGCATCCGCGTGATGACCATCGCCCCGGGCATCTTCTGGACCCCGATGGTCGATGGCATGCCGCCGGCCGTGCAGGAATCGCTGGCCGCCTCCATCCCGTTCCCGCCGCGCCTGGGCAAGCCGGAAGATTTCGCCGGCCTGGTCGCCTATATCCTGGGCAACACCTATCTCAACGGCGAGACCATCCGCCTTGACGGCGCCGTGCGTCTGGCGCCGAAGTAAGCGAGCACGCAACCCGCTGGGTGCCCGGTTCCGGCACCCGCCACCTCCACGAACCGACCTTCATTCCCATGAAAGCCAGCGACATCAAGAAAGGCAACGTCGTCGAATTCAACAACGGCGTCTACCAGATCCGCGACATCGAACGCAGCTCCCCGCAGGGCCGCGGCGGCAATGTCCGTTTCCGTTTCATCATGTACAGCGTGCCGGGCGGCAACAAGCTCGATTCCAGCTTCGATGCCGACGACAACCTGCCGGAAGTCGAGCTGCTGCGCCGCCAGGCGACCTACTCGTACATGGATGGCGACGCCTTCGTCTTCCTGGATGACGAGGACTACACCCCGTACATGGTCGATGCGGATGTGCTCGGCGATGACGCCGGCTACATCACCGATGGCCTGACCGGCATCTACGTGCAGGTGATCGACGAAACCCCGGTGGGCGTGCAGTTGCCGACCAGCGTGGTGCTGGAAGTGGTCGAGACGCCGCCGGAGCTCAAGGGCGGCACCGCCACCAAGCGCCCGAAACCGGCCAAGCTCAGCACCGGCATCGAAATCATGGTGCCGGAGTACATCGCCAACGGCGAACGTGTGCTGGTCAACACCACCACCGGTGAATTCGCCGGCCGTGCCGACTAAACGGTCCGCACTGATCGTCCTGTTCCTGCTGCTCGCGGCGTGCTCGCCGCGGGCAGTGGAGCGTGAGACATTGGATACCCCGCGCGCACCTGCCCCGTTGGCTGATACCGCCAGCGGGGCGCGCTGCGACGTGCCAGCGGAGGTGTTCGTGGCCGAGGACATCCGCATGTACTGCGCGATGCCCGGCGATGTGCAGGCCTTCCTGGCGCGCGAAAGCGCCTGCCAGCACTTCGCTGGCGAAGAAGCGTACGACGAAGACCGTGCGCGCGAATTGGCGTACGCGATCCACGAGAGCTGCGACGACCGTGCCAGGCTCTTCAATCAGCTCCTGCACCGTCATGCCGACAACTGCCTGGTGCACACCGAGCTGATGCTGCTGGGCACCCGCAATGAACTGATCCTGGATGCCGACAGCCGGGCGCTGCCCAACCCCTGCCCGCGCGGCATGTGATGATTCACCGGACGCGCATGCGCGCATCCGGTGCCTTCAACGGGATCCGAGCTTGCTGGATCAGGGCTTGGCCGCCAACGATGGCGCGCCGGCAAAATCACCACAGCCGTGGTACTGACGCGCGCCGACCGTGAGCATGGCCGTGGCACCGAAGGCTTGGCCGCTCATGTCGTCCTGGCACACCGTGCGCTGGAAGGTCAGCTTGACCGGGGTGCCATCGGCGGCGGTACCGGACCAACCGTCACGGCCCTGCGTGGGGCTGGCAATCTCGAGCGTGCGCTCGCCGTAGTCCATCTCGATGTGCAGCGCCGGCGTGGCACCCGCCCCGACCTGGGCCAGCCAGCCGGGCTCATTGCCGGTCGCGCGGAACCCGCCTGCGGCATCGGCCTGCGCAGCCGCATTGGTGGTCGCATTGGCCGGCGGTGCTTCGCCGCCCTGTTCGCCGGTGCCGGTGCAGGTACGGTCCGGCTCGCCCTTCAGGATCAGGATCCCGTCGGTGGTGCCCTTGGTCCAGAATTCGTTGCCCTGCCCATCGCCATACTTCGCGCCCGACGCCGCCGGCTGCGAGGACATCGCGAAGGTGCGGTCATCGACCACCACCGTCGCCGAATCCTGTCCGCGGTAAGTGGCATGCACTTCATGCTCGCCACAGCGGAACGCATAGCTGCGCTCATCGGTGGTGGAGGCATCGCTCGGGGGCGGCGCTTCGCTGCCATTGGCGGCGGGGCTGCTCTGGCTGGCCGGTTGGCAGGCGGCGAGTGCGCCGGTAATGGCCAGGCTCAACAACCAGGGAGATGCGCGCATGAGGTACTCCTTGCGATAACGTCGACAACACTTGATCGTACCTGCCGCGCCGTGAGAACAGGTGAAGCGATACTGACCTCGCAGGCATCGCTGAACACGCGGTTCAGTGCGGACGCGGCGCCGCCGGCAGCATGCACAGCGAGAGCAGATGGACGCCCGGCGCGCCCGTGCAGCGCGCCCAGACCCGCAGCAGGCGCATCGCATGCAGCTGCCTGCCGTGCTCGCCATCGAGGTGGATGCGCAGCTCGCCGGTGACCAGCACCATCGCGCCGCAGGCCAGCTGCTCGGTCTGCTGCCGCTCGATCGCGGCGATGCGGATGCGCCGCGCGTTCCAGCCCGCCAGCAACGGGGAGGCATCCTGACGCTGGCCGTCGAGGTCGGTCAGGAACAGTGCCGGTGACAGCAGTGCGCTCAGCGGCTGCGGCTGCCACTGGATCAGCGCATCCCACAGCCGTGCCTCGGCCGCCTCGACGTGTGCCGGTTGCAGTACCGCGCTCATGTGCGCACCTGCCATCGTCGCTGCGGCACTTCGCTGTGCGCGCGCAGCGCCTGGATCACCGCCACCGGGGCGGCATGCCTGTTCTTGCTCTTCATCTGCAGCACAGCTGCCGGGATACCGGCCGAAATCACGATGGCGGCAGTCTGCGCGGCCTCGGTGGGGTTTCGATGGAGGAAGTGTGGAGATACGATGGAGCTCAAGCACCTTACGGCCCTGCCCTGCATGCCCGCCTCCGATTCACCCGGCGCCCCCACCGCGCGCTGGGATCATTCGCTCAACGCCCTGGTCCTGATCGTCGAGGACGAACCCGAGATCGCCGATATCGTCGCGGCCTACCTGGCCCGCGAGGGCCTGCGCACGCTGCGCGCGCAGGATGGCCTGAACGCCCTGGCCCTGCACCGCAGCGCACGGCCGGACCTGGTCCTGCTTGACGTGCAGATGCCGGGCATGGACGGCTGGACCGTGCTCAACACCCTGCGCCAGCGCGGCGATACGCCGGTGATCATGCTGACCGCGCTGGACCAGGACCTGGACAAGCTCACCGCCCTGCGGATGGGCGCGGACGACTACGTGGTCAAACCGTTCAACCCGGCGGAAGTGGCCGCACGGGTGCGTGCGGTACTGCGGCGCACCTTGAATGCGCCGCGCCAGAGCGCACCGGAGATCCTGCGCGTGGGCAGCCTGGTGATCGATCCGGAACACCACACGGTGCATGTCGAAGGCGATGGCTACAGTCACGAGCTCCTGCTCACCCTGACCGAATACAAGCTGCTGCACTGCATGGCGCTGGCGCCGATGCGCATCTTCAGCCGCAGCGAACTGATGCACGAGTGCCTGCCGGAAAGCGAAGCACTGGAGCGCACCGTGGACAGCCACGTCAGCAAGCTGCGCCGCAAACTCGATGATGTGGGCCTGGCCAATGTCCCGGCCAGCGTCCGCGGCGTCGGCTACCGGCTGGCGGCGGACCACTGATGCGCCGCTCGGGCCTGAGCCGGCACATCGTGCTGTCGATGTCGATGATGGTGCTGGCGGTCATCGTGATGGTGATCCTCAGCTCCTACCTGCTGTACGCGGTGCTGGTGGCCTTCTATCCCGGCGGCGTGGACGAGCCGGTCAGCTGGGTGCCCAGTGGCCCGGAACTGGTCTGGATGGTCGGCGTGACCCTGATCGGGTTGACGTTGGCGGTCGCCGCGTCCGTGCGCCTGTCCCAGCGCATCCTGACCCCGCTCAACGCGGTGGTGGACAGCATTGGCCGGCTGGCCGATGGCGATCTTGGCGCACGTGCGGCAGTGAGTGACCGCTCGCTCGGCGAAGTCGCGCTGCTGGTGGACGACTTCAACGCGATGGCGCGGCGGCTGCAGAACATCGAGGCCGACCGGGTGATGTGGCACGCGGCGATCGCGCATGAACTGCGCACGCCGGTCACCATCCTGCGCGGTCGGCTGCAGGGCCTGGCCGAAGGCGTGTTTGCGCCGGACGAAGGCCAGTTCCGCAGCCTGCTGGCGCAGGTCGAGGGGCTGTCGCGGCTGATCGAGGACCTGCGCGTGCTCAGCCTGGCCGACAGCGCGCGCCTGGATGTCTGCCGTGCCCGCAATGACGTAGTGCAGGAAGTGCACTCGGTGATGAGCCTGGTGGATCCGGGTTTCCGCAGCAGCGGCTTCGTGCTGGAACTGGAGACCTCCCGCGAGGAACATCCCGCGCATTGCGACCCGACCCGGGTACGCCAGGCACTGATGGCGCTGTTGGAAAATGCGCGCCGCTATGCAACGCCCGGCCGGGTCCGCATTGCCGTGCACGACACCGCCACCCATGTGCAGATCGCCATCGACGATGAAGGCCCCGGCATCGATGCGGCGCTGCGCGAGCAGATCTTCGATCCCTTCCTGCGCGGCGACGGCTCGCGCTCGCGTCAGCGGGGTGGCAGCGGGCTGGGGCTGGCGGTGGTCAAGGCAATCGCCGATGCGCATGGCGGCCACGTCGCCTGCGGCGCCAGCACCTTGGGCGGAGCGCGCTTCGTCATCGAGCTGCCCCGGCAGTAACACCGTCCTGCCGGGCCAGTTCGCGCATCCGCACACCCAGCCGGGCCAGATTGCGGTCGATCGTGGCCAGTTCGCGTTGCTGTGCCTGCGGCAGGCGGTGTTTGAGCTGCAGCTGCAACGCCTGCCAGGCCGGCACCCCCTGTGCGCTGAGCCGCGCCGCCGCCTCGCTGGCCTGCACCCGCTCGTCCGCCGAAGGCAGCCCGTAGCCGGCCCCCGTCACCAGTGCCGCCGGGCTGATCAGCTGGCCGGTGTCCTCCAGCAACGCGCGCAGCGCGTCGCGCGCCGCCGCATCGTCCCTGGCCGGATCGCCCAGCAGCCGTTTCAACACGTCGCGTGCGCGCAGCTCTTCGCGACGCAGGGCGGCCTGTTCCAGCAACAGCAGGGCGGCGGTGGCGCGCAGATCACCCTGCTCTACCCAGCGTGCACGCTCGCTGGCCCGCTGCCGCAACCACTCGCCGACCGATGTCGTGCCCAGCGGCAGCTGCTGGCGCGCCGCATCGAACAACTGCTGGTAGTGATCCTCGGCGGAGGCAAAGTAGTAGCCCTGTCGCGTCGCCTGCCCGCGATCGGCCAGCACGCTGGCGTCCGCCACGCCCTGGCGCGCCAGGCGGGTCAGCAGCCCGCGCGGCGTGAGCCGGTTCAACCCCGGCGACGCCAGCCGTGGCACGCCTTCCTGCAGCAGCTTGCCGGTCTCCACCGCGCAGTTGTTGCTGACGAACAGATAGCGCCCGTCATAGCTCCAGTGCACCTGCGCGACACGCTCCAGCAGGCTGGCGATGTCCGGCGGATCCAGTGCCAACGGGACTGAAGAGAGCCCCCGCAGTTCCACCTGGGTGTATTCGTTGATGACCTGGTTGAGTGGCAGCACGAACAGGCGCGAAGGATAGGCGCCGGTCAACCCCCGCCAACTGGAGATCTGTACATCGCCGACGAAGGCACGGTAGGACAGCACGCGGTGATGGGACAGATCCATCCGGCAGGCCGGCCCACGCGGCCGGCCGGGCGCGCAGATCACCAGGCGCAGCATGCTGTGGCCCCAGCGGCTCATCAGCTGGTCATTGCCTTCGGCAAGCAGGTAGTCCACCGCGTAGATCCGGGCCGGATCCAGCTCGAGCAGCGTCGCCGCGCCGACCTCCTCTTCGGCCTGCATCAACGGCAGGCGGCTGTCGCATCCCACGGCCTGGTCGTTCGGCCCGAGGTTCGCGGCAAACCACGCAGCGACGGCCGGCCGGCGGCAGGCGTAATCCGGATCGAGCAGGAGGTGCTCGGCGTTGACCGCCAGGAACTCGGCCGGTCGCGTGCGTTCGTAATCGTCCGGACTGCGCTCGCGGAAGGCGTTCGCCGTGCGACCCAGCTTCCACGGGCGTCTCTGCCAGCCGGCCAGATCGCGAAGACGTGCATCGCGCGACCAGCCACCCTGCGGCGAACGGTCCAGCACATGGGTCAATTCATGGATCAGCGCGGCTTCCAGCGGGCGTGGCAGCGGTTGATCGTCCTGCACGGCGTCCAGCAACGCGCGCTGCAGGGTGATCGTGCCGTTGCGGGCCCGGCCATGCACGTGCGCGGGCAGCGAGTCCGACCAGCGCACCTGCACCGGGTGCTGGAAACGTGCCTGCCACGGCGGCGGCAGGCGCGTGTGCACCTGCTTCAGGACACGCTCGGCGGCCACGATCTGCGCTGCGTTCAATCCCTGCGGCTGCAGCTCCAGCTGCAGGGCCGCCTGTGCGAAGGGCGCGGCAAGCCACGCGATCAGGACCGCCCAGCGCCAGCGGCGGACCTGACCAGAGGGCTGCATCAGCGGGCCAGCAGGGTCCTGGCCAGCGCCATGTCACTGGCCTGCTGCTGCGCGACACCCTGCTCGCGCAGGTGCAGCAGCGCCGCTTCCAGACGGGCGCCACGGATCGCACCGTCGCTGGCCACGAAGGCGGCAGCATCATCGCGCGCATCAAGCACGATCTTGTCATCGCCCGAGCTGGACGAACCGGCCGAGGACGCACCGGACGCGGAGCCGGCAGAGCTGCCGGCAAAACTGGAGGCCATCGCCGACAACGGCAGGGCGAGCACGGCAACAAGCAGGATCGGACGCATCATCGGAGTGTCGTTCGCGGTGGAAAACACAGAGCGTATAGGCTGCGTGAAATCCTGTCTTGTCTCAGAGGTCAAAGACCTTGCCGGGATTCAGCAGCGCTTGGGGATCAAACGCACGTTTGACCGCCTTCATCAGGGCGATTTCCGGCGCGCTGCGCGTGCTGTCCAGATAGCCCTTCTTGACCAGGCCGATCCCGTGTTCAGCCGAGATGCTGCCGTCAAAGCGGGCCAGCACACCGGCCAGCAGCTTGGTGACGTGCTCGCACTGGGTCAGGAACTCGGCGTCGGCGGTCTCGTCCGGCTTGAGCACGTTGATATGCAGGTTGCCGTCGCCGATATGGCCGAACCAGACCACTTCGAACTGCGGGTACGCCTGCCCGATCAGCGCCTGGGTTTCGGCGAGGAAGGCCGGCATCGCCGAAATCCGCACCGAGACATCGTTCTTGTAGGGCTTGTAGCGCGCCACCGCTTCGGTGATGCCCTCGCGCAGGCGCCACAGCTGCGCGGCCTGGGCATCGCTCTGGCTGACCACGCCATCGCTGACCCAGCCGTGCTCCATGCAGTCTTCGAAGGCAGCCATCGCGGCGGCTTCCTGCGCCTCGTCGCCGGCCGCGAATTCGGTCACCACGTAATACGGATGGACCTCGTCGAACGGTGCCTGCGCGCCATGCGCCAGCACGTGCTCGAGCGCCCGGTCGGTGAAGAATTCGAAGGCCTGCAGCTGCAGCCGCTCGCGGAAGGCGGCGAATACCTGCATCAACACCTCGAACGAGGGCAGCGCCAGCAGCATCACATTGCTGGCCGGCGGCGGATCGGTGAGCTTCAAGGTGGCTTCGACGATCACGCCGAGCGTGCCTTCCGAGCCGATCAGCAGCTGGCGGAAGTCATAGCCGCTGGAATTCTTGATCAGGCCCTTGTTGAGCTCGACCAGCTCACCGGCCATCGTCACCACCTTCAGGCCGGCGATCCACTCGCGGGTATTGCCGTAGCGGATCACGCGGATGCCACCGGCATTGGTGGCGATGTTGCCGCCGATCGAGCACGAACCACGCGCGGCGAAATCCACCGGGTAGATCAGGCCATGCTCGAGCGCCGCGTTGTGCACCGCCTCCAGCGCCATGCCCGCCTGGACGGTCAGCGTGCGGTCGACCGCATCGAAGGCCAGCGGCTTGTTCATCCGCTCCAGGCTGAGCACCAGTTCGCCGTGCGCCGCCACCGCGCCACCGGAGAGGCCGGTGCGGCCACCGGAGGGCACCACGGCCACGCCCTGGGCGCTCGCCCAGCGCAGGATCGCCTGCACCTCCTCCACCGTGCCCGGCAAGGCGATCGCCAACGGTGCCGGGGTCCAGCGCCGGGTCCAATCGCGGCCGTAGTGCTCCAGATCGGCTGAATCGGTCTTCAGGCGCAGCCCGGGGCAAGCGAGCAATAGCGAATCGAGGCGCGGATCGGTCATGGGGCGTCTGGTGGTGCCGGGGGAGCCCGCAAGCCTGCCAGCCCCTCCGGGCCGCGTCCAGTAGCGGGCCCTGTTCTCGCGGCGCGTCGGCCTCGCCCAAATAGGTGCATCTGAAACCGTTTGAACATCGATTGGCGCACCGCACCATCGCGGCCGGCTTCTGGCATAGTTGAGGGCTCCCGCCGCCACACGTCGCACGCCGCCCATGTCGCCGAAAAAGACCTCGTTCCCGAAGCAGGATATCCGCGTACTGTTGCTCGAGGGGGTCAGCCAGACCGCGATCGACGTGTTCACCGCGGCCGGCTATTCGCAGATCGAACTGCACAGCAAGGCGCTGCCGGAAGATGAACTGAAGGCGCGCATCGCAGAGGCGCATATCGTGGGCATCCGCTCGCGCACCCAGCTCAGCGCGGACGTGCTGGCCAACGCCAAGCGCCTGATGGCGGTCGGCTGCTTCTGCATCGGCACCAACCAGGTGGACCTGGAGGCAGCGGAACTGGCCGGCATCCCGGTGTTCAACGCGCCCTACTCCAATACCCGCAGCGTGGCCGAGCTGGTGATCGCCGAGGCGATCATGCTGACCCGCGGCATCCCGCAGAAGAACGCCGAATGCCATCGCGGCGGCTGGTCCAAGTCGGCCGCCGGCAGCCATGAGGTGCGCGGCAAGACGTTGGGCATCATCGGGTATGGCCACATCGGCACCCAGGTCGGCGTGATGGCCGAGGCGATGGGCATGCAGGTGATCTTCCACGACGTGGAAACCAAGCTGTCGCTGGGCAATGCCCGTGCGGCGATCAGCCTGGACGACCTGCTTGCACGTGCGGACATCGTCACCGTGCATGTGCCCGAGACACCCGCCACCCAATGGATGATCGGCGCCGATGAACTGGCCCGGATGCGCCCCGGCGCGCACCTGATCAACGCCGCGCGCGGCACCGTGGTCGACATCGACGCGCTGGATGCAGCGCTGCGCTCGGGCCACCTGGGCGGTGCGGCGCTGGACGTGTTCCCGGTCGAGCCCAAGGGCAACGGCGATGCGTTCGTCTCCCCGCTCACCGCCCACGACAACGTGATCCTGACCCCCCACGTGGGCGGCAGCACGCTGGAAGCGCAGGACAACATCGGCGTGGAAGTGGCGGCCAAACTGGTGCGCTACAGCGACAACGGCAGCACCCTGTCGGCGGTCAACTTCCCGGAAGTGACCCTGCCCGAGCACGCCGAGAGCCTGCGCCTGCTGCACATCCACCAGAACGTGCCGGGCGTGCTCTCCAAGGTCAACGAGATCTTCTCGCGCCACAACGTCAACATCGACGGCCAGTTCCTGCGTACCGACCCCAAGGTCGGCTACGTGGTGATCGACATCACCGCCAGCGAAGCCCAGGCCGGCGCGGTGCGCGACGAACTGGCGGCCATCCCCGGCACGTTGCGCACCCGCGTGCTGTACTGATTCAGCTTCGCTGACAACGTGCGTCATCAGTTGATGGTGCGGCTCCACGGCGCCATACATCTGGTGTGGAGCCCCCCTTGAGTCAAGGGGGGCGCGCCAACGGCGCGAATGCGCTATCGCCGCGCCAGCCAGCGCTTGGCCATGCGCGGGAGGGAGTCATCCCCATCGGGGGTCTCGATCGCCGCGTTGGCCACGTCACGGATCTCGCGCCAGGCCAACGCCAGCGATTCCTCGCTGATCGCGAACTGCTCACTGCCCAGCGCCCGCACGACGTAGCGGGCGTCGTAGTGCCAATGCCCCGGCACGTCCTTGCGTTCGGGAATCCAGTGCTTGTCGATGTCGAACAACTCGCCATCCTCCAGCACCAGCGCGGTCAGCCCGGATTCCTCCTCGGCCTCCTTCAGCGCCACCTGGGCCAGATCGCGCTCGCCATCGGCGTGGCCGCCCAACTGCAGCCAGCGGTCCAGTTTGCGGTGGTGGGTCAGCAGCACGCGCTGCCCGTCGGCGCTCACCAGCCACGCGCTGCCGGTGAAGTGCCCGGCCAGGCGCTCGCGCAGGAACGGGTTTTCAGGATCATCCAGCAATGTGCTGAATTCGTCAGCCAATGCCGCGTGCTCGGGGTGCCGGCGAGCGTAAGCATCAAGCTGACTGCGCAGGGCGGCGTCAGGAATGGCAACGGATTCGGGGTTCAGCGACATGGCAGGTGCAGGCATCGTGCGGATTTGGCCGATTATCGCTCGGCCATGCTGCAATTGTGCTTGTACAGCGGCTTCAGCTTTGGCTAAGGTACAGCGGGCCCCGCACCGCTGGGGCGCCCAGTCGCCATCAGGGCGTGCGGCAATGTACCGCGCGCCTCACCTTTGTTCATTTAGGGAAGCACTGCATGCTGAAGTCTCTGTTGAGGGTCAAACCGGTCGCACCGGCACCGCACGTCGATGCCGGCGAGCCCATCGAAGGCAGCCTGGACGGCGAGCCCACACTGAGGCGGACCCTCACAGCGAAACACCTGATCCTGCTGGGTATCGGCGCGGTGATCGGTGCGGGTATCTTCGTGCTTACCGGCCAGGCCGCAGCGAACCATGCCGGCCCGGCGGTGATGCTGTCGTTCGTGTTCGCCGGCTTCGCCTGCGCGCTGGCCGGCCTGTGCTACGCCGAATTCGCGGCGATGATGCCGGTCTCCGGCAGCGCCTATTCCTATTCGTACGCCACCCTCGGCGAAGGCATGGCCTGGTTCATCGGCTGGTGCCTGGTGCTGGAATACCTGTTCGCCTCGGCCTCGGTCGCGGTGGGTTGGTCGGCATACCTGATCAGCTTCATCACCACCACGCTGAACATGCCCTTCCCGGACGCGCTCAGCGCCGCACCCATCGCCTGGACCGGCCATGAGTTCATCTCCTCCGGCAAGCTGTTCAACCTGCCGGCGGTGCTGATCGTGGCAGCTGTCTCGGGCCTGCTGTACGTCGGCGTGACACAGTCGGCCTTCGTCAACGCGATCATCGTGGCGATCAAGGTCACCGTGATCTGCCTGTTCATCGGCTTCGGCGCAGCGCACCTGGATCCGGCCAACTGGACTCCCTTCATCCCGGAGAACACCGGCGTGCCTGGCGAGTTCGGCTGGAGCGGCGTGTTCCGTGCGGCAACCATCGTGTTCTTCGCCTACATCGGCTTCGATGCAGTTTCCACCGCCGCCGGCGAAACCAAGGACCCGCAGCGCAACATGCCGATCGGCCTGCTCGGCTCGCTGGCCGTGTGCACCATCGTCTACATCATCGTCTGCGCCGTGCTGACCGGCATGATGCCGTACCACCTGCTGGGCACGGACAAGCCTGTCGCCACCGCGCTGGAGCCCTACCCGACCCTGTCCTGGTTGAAGACCGCCGTGGAAATCGGGGCGATCGCCGGCCTCTCCTCGGTGGTGCTGGTGATGATGATGGGCCAGACCCGCATCGCCTACACGATCTCCCGCGACGGCCTGCTGCCCAAGATCTTCGGCAAGGTGCACAAGCGCTTCCGTACCCCGTACTGGAGCACGATCGTCGTCGGCGCCATCGCTGCCACCCTGGCCGGTACCGTGCCGCTGAACGTGCTCGGCGAGCTGGTTTCCATGGGCACCCTGCTGGCCTTCGCCACCGTCTGCATCGGCGTGCTTGTCCTGCGCTACACGCGCCCGGAACTGGAGCGACCGTTCCGCGTGCCGCTGGTGTGGGTGATCTGCCCGCTGGGCGCGATCGCCTGTCTGTTCCTGTTCTACCAGGCGTTCGTGGTGCATTGGCACCTGTTCGTGGCCTGGACCCTGCTGGGTCTGTGCATCTACTTCGGCTACGGCATCCGCCACAGCAAGCTGAACAAGAAGAACGCCTGAGTGCTGCCGGGCCGGCCCAGTGCCGGCCCGGTCGTTTGATACGTCGCGCCTGAGAAGAAAAATCAAACCATGTTCAAGCAACTGTGGGCCACCAAGCATCCGCACGCCGCCCATGAAGACGCCAACGGCCTGAGCCTGCGCCGTACCCTCGGCCCCTGGGGCCTGACCGCGCTGGGCATCGGTGCGGTGATCGGCGGCGGCATCTTCGTGATCACCGGCCAGGCCGCGGCCAACCACGCCGGCCCGGCGATCATGCTGTCGTTCGTGCTGGCCGCGATCTGCTGCGCGTTCTGCGCGATGGCCTACGCCGAATTCGCGGCGATGGTGCCGGTCTCCGGCAGTGCCTACACCTATACCTATGCCACCTTCGGCGAGCTCTCGGCCTGGTTCATCGGCTGGATGCTGGTGCTCGAATATGGCGTCTCCGCCTCGGCCGTGGCGGTCAGCTGGACCGGCTATTTCCTGAGTCTGCTCAGCCATTTCGACATCCATCTCCCGGCCGCGCTGGTCAGCGCGCCACTGGATGGCCAGCTGCGCCCGACCGGCGCCATCGCCAACATCCCGGCCGCCGTGCTGGTACTGCTGCTGACCTGGCTGTGCTACGTGGGTATCAGCAAATCCTCGGCCATGAACATGGCGATGGTGGTACTCAAGACTGCGCTGATCCTGCTGGTGATCGTGGTGGGTTGGAAGTACGTGGATCCGGCCAACTGGACCCCGTTCATTCCGGAGAACGAAGGCCCGGGCAAGTACGGCTTCGATGGCGTGCTGCGCGGTGCGGCGATGGTGTTCTTCGCCTACATCGGTTTCGAGGCGGTCTCGGTGGCCGCGCAGGAATCGCACAAGCCGCAGCGCGACATGCCGATCGGCATGATGCTCTCGCTGGTGATCTGCACCGTGCTGTACATCGCCATGGCCGCGGTGATGACCGGACTGGTGCCGTACCAGCTGCTGGGGACCGATGAGCCGGTGGTGACCGCCGTGGCGGCGCATCCGCAGCTGGGCTGGCTGCGCGTGGTCGTGGAAATCGGCGCGCTGATCGGGCTGTCCTCGGTGGTGCTGGTCATGGTGATCGCGCAGCCGCGCATCTTCATGATCATGGGCCGCGATGGGCTGCTGCCGCCGCTGTTCACCAAGATCCATCCCAAGTACCGCACCCCCCACATCAACACCGTGATCACCGGCATCGGCATCGCGCTGCTGGCGGCGGTGTTCCCGCTCGATGTCCTCGGTGAACTGACCTCGATGGGCACGCTGATCGCGTTCGCGGCGGTCTGCGCGGGCGTACTGATCCTGCGCCGCACCCAGCCGGACCTGCCGCGTCCGTTCCGGATGCCGATGGCGTGGCTGATCTGCAGCCTGGGCGTGCTCAGCTGCATCGCGCTGCTGACGGCGATGACGGCGCACAACTGGATGCTCATGGGCTTCTGGACGCTGGGCGGTTTCGCGATCTACTTCAGTTATGGGTATCGCCATAGCCGCCTGCGCAAGTAGTGCCGGCCGCTGACCGGCGCCCCGGACCCCCAGGACGCTCCGGCGGAGCCGGCCCGCGGCCGGCCCGACCCCGGGCCGCGCGAAATCGATGGAAGCGCCGGAAAATAGCCCCCATGAACACCCCCACCTTCCCGTACGACACCGCGCGCCTGAGCGAACTGGCCCAGCTGCTGATCGACAACGTCCGCGAGCTGGCCCACGCCGGCTGGACCCCGGCCACCAGCAGCAACTTCTCCCACCGCCTGGATGACCGCCATGCGGCGATCACCGTGTCCGGCAAGGACAAGGGCCGGCTGGTGGAGGACGACATCATGGTGGTGGATTTCGACGGCCAGGCCGTCGGCCGCCCGCTGCACCCGTCCGCCGAGACGCTGCTGCACACCCAGCTGTACCGCCGTTTCCCGGAGATCGGCTGCGTGCTGCACACCCATTCACCGGTGCAGACCATCGCCTCGCGCCTGTATGCGCCGCAGGGCCACATCCGCCTGGAGGGCTACGAGCTGCTGAAGGCCTTCCACGGCAACAGCACGCACGAGATGGCGGTCGACGTGCCGGTGTTCGCCAATACCCAGGACATGGACGTGCTCTCGGCACAGGTCGATGCCCTGCTCGACACCCAGCCGCTGTGGGGCTATCTGATCGACGGCCACGGCCTGTACGCGTGGGGCCGCACCATGGCCGAGGCGCGCCGCCACATGGAAGCGTTCGAATTCCTGCTGCACTGTGAGCTGGAGCTGCGCAAGCTGCGTGGCTGATCGCGCTCAGATTCCTGAAGAGAATCTGTATTCCGCGCATCGGCATCAGTGCGTCGCCCCCACCCCGGCGCCGCACTGGTACCCTTTCCTTCCCCTCTTCGCCTCGATGCCGCCGCCATGAGCCGACTCCGTATCTTTGATGACACCGCCCCGGATGTCCCGCTGTTCGACAGCCGGGATGGCGAGGCGATCGCTGCCGAACTCAAGCGGATCGGCGTCACGTTCGAGCGCTGGCAGGCGGCCCATGAGGTCGCGCCGGGCGCCAGCCAGGACGAGGTCTTCGCCGCCTACAAGGTCGATATCGACCGTCTCGTCGCCACGCACGGTTTCAAGAGCGTGGATGTCGCCTCGATCGCGCCGGACAACCCGAACCGCGCCGAGCTGCGCAGGAAGTTCCTGGACGAGCACTTCCACAAGGAAGATGAAGTCCGCTTCTTCGTCGCCGGCTCCGGGCTGTTCACCCTGCACGTGGACGGCAAGGTCTACGAGATCGAGTGCGTCAAGAACGACCTGATCGCCGTGCCCGATGGCATCACGCATTGGTTCGACATGGGCGAGGAGCCGAGTTTCGTGGCGATCCGCTTCTTCACCGAGCCGGATGGCTGGGTCGGCCATTTCACCGGCAGCGACATCGCCCAGACCTTCCCGCGTTACCACCCCGCACAGCACCAGGCCGACTGATCCATGCCGCAACCGACCGTCATCCTCACCGATATCGAGGGCACCACCAGCAGCATTTCGTTCGTCAAGAACGTGCTGTTCCCATATGCGCGCAAGGCACTGCCGGCGTTTGTCGCCGCGCATGGCCAGGAGCCGCAGGTGCGCCGCTGGCTGGACGCGGTAGCGGTGGAGATCGGTGGCGCCTGCCAGGACAGCCTGATCGTGGAGACGCTGCAGGGCTGGATCGACCAGGATCGCAAGCACACCGCGCTCAAGGCGCTGCAGGGCATGATCTGGGAAGCCGGCTACCGCAACGGCGATTACAAGGCGCATTTCTATCCGGAAGTGGCCGCCGTACTGAAGGGCTGGCATGCCGAGGGCAAGCCGCTGTACGTGTATTCCTCCGGCTCGGTGCCGTCGCAGAAGCTGTTCTTCGGCTTCAGCGAAGCCGGTGACCTGACCGGGCTGGTCTCGGGCTGGTTCGATACCGAAGTGGGCGGCAAGCGTGAGGCCGACAGCTACCGCCGTATTGTCGAGGCGATCGATGTGCCGGCCGCGCAGATTCTGTTCCTGTCCGATGTGGTGGAAGAGCTGGATGCCGCGCGCGACGCCGGTCTGCAGACGCGCCTGATCGACCGCCTGGACGATTACCCGCTGCCACGCAGCGGCGAGGCCACACACGGGCACGACCGCGTCGAGAATTTCCAGCAGATCACGCTGTAGAGCCGATGGGTAAACCCGACCGGTAGAGCCGAAGGGTAGAGCCGAAGGTAGAGCCGACGGTAGAGCCGACTGTTAGTCGGCTAACGCCATGCCGATCGAAGAAGAGCAGCCGACTAACAGTCGGCTCTACCATCGGCTAACGCCATGCCGATCGAAGAAGAGCAGCCGACTAACAGTCGGCTCTACCGTCGGCTAACGCCATGCCGATCGAAGAAAAGCAGCCGACTAACAGTCGGCTCTACCGTCGGCTCTACCGATCGCCTCTACCGATCGCCTCTACCCCCATCGGCTGACGCCATGCCGGTCGCCCGTTGCGTTACCTTGCCTTCGTATCCGCAAGCGAGGTGAAGCGCAGCGCATCACGCAGCGTGTCCAGGTCCGCCTCACTGCGCAGGCGGATGGTGACGGTCTCGCCCGGCACCAGGTCCAGCGCGTTGTCGTCCAGGGTGGCATCCACGCCGTCGAAGTCGATCCACAGCGCACGCACCAGCTTCGGCGAGCGCAGCGTCAACACGTAGCCGTCGCCGTCGCCGTTGCCGTCGGCGCGCAGCTCAGCATCAATCGTCGCAGGTGACAGCGCCAGCGCCTTGGCCGGGACGAAATACACCACCTGCTGCGACAACAGCGTCGCGCCATCGAACAGCTCGAGCACCGCCACGGTCCGCGCAGGATCGGCCCCCTTCAACAGGTCTGCATCGGCGAACCGGCCCACCTCCAGCGCGGACAGCGGCGGCAAGGCCACGGTGTGCCGCTGCTCACTGCGCTGGGTGCCATCAAGATCGAGCACGCGCAGCCGCCATGTGGCCTGCAGGCCCTGCTGACGATCATTGAGCAGGCTCACCCGGGTGACCCCATCGTCGCGCAACGCCGCCACCGCGTGATCGGCGAAGAAACGTTTGGCGTGGAAATGCAGCGCCTTCCAACGGCCGGCGTAGTCGATGCTGGACCACGACGCACCCGGCCACACATCGTTGAGCTGCCAGTACAGCGAGCCCATCGTGTACGGGCGCGAGGCCCGGTGATGCAGGGCGGCGAGCTGGATGCCGTCGGCCTGCATGACCTGGCTCAGGTAGACGAACGTGGGGAAGTCACGCGGCGTGCCGTACTCCTCCTCGATGTACTTGAGCAGGCGCTGGTTGCCCTCGCCCGCCATGAACTTCTGGTGGGCGCGCACCGTGGCGCTGTCCACCTGCTGCTCGGCGGCCGGAATGATGCCGTCCAGCGTGCGCAGCACCGGCCAGGCCTGCAGGCCGTACTCGGACATGAAGCGCGGGGTCTCGTGCAGGTACGCCGTTACCGGCAGCGCCGGATTGCCCCATACCTGCCAGTAGTGCTTGTCGCCGCGGGTGGAATCGTTGGCCTTCTCGTCCAGATCATTGCTCGGCGAGCTGGACCAGTACGGCACGCCCAGCCCTTCGTCGGCCACCACCTGGCGCAGATCGTTGCCGAACAGGTCCACATAGCCCTGCCAGACCTTCGCGGCGAACGCGGGATCGGCGGCGGTCAGGTCACGGCCATGGCCCCAGTCCTTCCACGCGGTCTCTTCTTCATTGTTGCCACACCACAGCACCACGCTCGGGTGATGGCGCAGGCGGCGCACATTGTCGCGCGCCTCATGCACCACATTCGCCCGGAACGCCGGATCGTAGCCGGGCTGCATGCCGCCCCCGAACATGAAGTCCTGCCAGACCAGCAGGCCGAGTTCGTCGGCGATGTCGAAGAACACGTCATCTTCGTAATACCCGCCGCCCCAGTTGCGCAGCATGTTCATGTTGGCATCGCGCGCAGCGGTCAGCTCGCGACGGATCCGCGCCGCGTCCACGCGCGCGGGGAACATGTCGAACGGGATCACGTTGGCGCCCTTGGCGAAGATCGGCACCCCGTTGATCACGAACGCGAAGCCCTGTCCGCCGTTGCGATCCACTTCGCGGCGCAGCTCGACGGTACGCAGGCCGGCGCGCTGCTCGATGTGCGTCGCCTTCGCTGTCTCAGGCGCCAGGGTGGCACGCACGGTATAGCGGGCCTGCTCGCCCTGCCCGGCCGGCCACCAGCGCCGCGGCTTCTGCAGCGCCACCGGCACCGCGATGCGGTTGTCCCCGGCCTTGAACACCGGCTTGCGGTCGATGCGCGCCACGCGCCTGCCCTCCGGATCCAGCACCTCGATCTGCACCGCAGCGCTGCCGACCGCGGCACTCTCGATCTCGACCGTGATCTCCAGATCCGCCCGGGTCGCATCCAGCGTACGGGTCTGCACGGCCAGCGCGGTCAGCCGCTGCGCGTCCCAGCTCTCCAGTGTCACTGGCCGCCAGATGCCCGCGGTCACGTAACGCGGGCCCCAGTCCCAGCCGAAGTGGTAGCCCGGCTTGCGCACGAAATTGCCGACCATCGCGTCTTTGGGCTCATCGCCATACGGCGAGGGGTAGTTGCCGGCGATCTTGTGCGGCATCGCCTGCACGTCCGGCAGCAGGCTGCGGATCGGCGAACGCAGCACGATCCGGAGGTCATTGCCGCGAGGCCGCAGCTTGCCGTCCACCCGTGCACGCCAGGTGCGATGACTGTTGTTGGCCTGCAGCAGCGGCTGGCCGTTGAGCGTGACGGTGGCGAACGTATCCAGGCCTTCGAACGCCAGCTCGGCGTGCGCGCGTGCCACGGTTGCCGCATCCACATCGAATCGTGCGCGGTACTCCCAGTCGGCCAAGCCGATCCACTGCAGCCCGGCTTCCGGCGCACCCACGTAAGGATCGGGAATCTGCCCCTGCGCCAGCAGATCGGTATGCACGGCCCCGGGCACCTGCGCCGGGCGCCACTGCTGCAGGTCAGGGTGCGCGGCACCGCGCGCGTCACCGGGCAGCAGGCGGAATGACCACTCCGCCGCCAGCGGGGCGGCGGCCACGGGCAGTGCCCATGCTGCCAGCAGGACCAGCAACAGCCAGCTGGCCGGTGCAACGACATGGAGACGGCTGTGCGCGCGCATGGGGACCTGCCTGGCTGCGGGAGCCGCCGACCAACGGTCGGCGCTACCGGGGTTTTGGGGCAGCCGACCAACGGTCGGCGTTACCGGATTCAACGCACCACGTTGAGCACTTCGTAGCACGCGCCCATGGTGTGGTAATCGGTCTTGCCGGCCGGGCTCTTCTCGTCGCTGTACGTGCGGTTGTCCGCATCCAGGATGCGATACCAGGCACCGTAGCGATGGTCGATCATGTGCTGCCAGGCGTAGCCCCACAGCTTGTCGTACCAGTCCCAGTACACGGCATCGCCGGTGCGCTTGGCCAGCAGCGCGGCGGTGGCCAGCGATTCGGCCTGCACCCAGAAGTACTTGTCGTCATCGCAGACGCTGCCATCCGGCGCGAAGCCGTAATACAGCCCGCCACGCTCGGCATCCCAGCTGCGTTCCACCGCCACATCGAACAGATGCCGCGCGGTCGGCACCAGCCAGTCGGCCTGTACGTGGCGATCCAGGATCAGCAGCAGCTTGGCCCACTCGGTCTGATGCCCGGGCTGGAAACCCCACGGACGGAACAGATGTTTGGGGTTGTCGCGGTTGTAGTTCCAATCGATCTGCCACTGGGTGTCGTAGTGCTCCCACACCAGGCCATCGCCCTGCGCCGCCTGGCGGCGGGTCATGTGGTCGGCCAGCAGCAGCGCACGATCCAGGTAGCGCTGCTCGCCACTGGCCTCGAACGCGGCCAGCATCGCCTCGCACATGTGCATGTTGGCGTTCTGGCCGCGGTAATCGCTGAAGTTCCAATCGGCGTCGGCTTCGTCCTTGTACAGGCCGAACGCCGGCTCCCAGAAGCGCGTCTCCAGCAGTTGCCAGGTCTCGTCCATCCACGTACGGGCGTCGTTGATGCCGGCCTTCAGCGCGCAGCTGTAGGCCAGCAGCACGAACGCCACGCCGTAGCAGTGGTTGGTCGCGTCTTCGACCACACCATCGCGCAGCGTCCAGGCATAACCGCCGGTCGCCGGATTGCGGTGCACCTCGCGCAGGTAGCGGATGCCGTGTTCGGCTGCGGCCAGATCTTCCGGCTTGCCAAACTCGCGGTAGGCCATGGCGTGGTTGAACACGAACCGGGTGCTGCTGACCAGATGGCGGTGGCTGGCGTCGTACACGCTGCCATCGTCACGGTAGTAGTGGAAGAAACCGCCGTTGGGGTCGATTTCATGCGGCTGGTAGAACGCCATCGTCTGGGCGATGTGGGCGCGCAGGAACGCGGGCGAGCGGAAGTCGGGGGTCGGCGGAACCGGCGTGGTCATGCGGCGTCATCCTGTTGTTGCTGCAGCAGTTGCTGGACTTCATGAAGGCTGGGCATCGCGGCGAAGGCACCCTTGCGGGTCACGGCCAATGCACCGACGGCCGCACCGAAACGGATCGCATCCACCAGCGCCGTGGGGTCCTGGCAGAACGCGCCAAATCCAGTGCCGTCACCGCCGCGCTCGCCGATGCCGAACAGCAGGCCGCCGACAAAGGCATCGCCCGCCGCGGTGGAATCAACCGTGGTCACGCGGAAACCGGTCAGTACGCCGTGGGTGTGGCGGGTATGCCAGCGGATCGGCGCGGCGCCGTCGGTGATCACCACCGCCTGCGCCTGCGCACCCAGCAGCCGCTCGATCACGGCCGCGTCACCGCCCGGCACCGCGGCCGCGAGGTACTCCAGTTCTTCACGCGAGAGCTTGACCAGGTCGGCCAGCGACAGCGCTTCCCACAACCGCGGCAACGGGTCGACACCGGTCGGCCACAGCGCCGGGCGCAGGTTGAGATCAATGCTGACCATCGCACCGGCCTGATGGGCGCGGCGCATGCCCTCCAACGTGGCCTGTGCGATCTCGGCCTCGGTCAGGCTGTTGGAGCACACATGGAAGCTGCGCGTGCCTTCAAAGCAGTTCGGGTGGAAGTGCGCACTGCGGAACAGCAGATCGGCCGCCGGCGGGCGGTAGAAGCTGAAGCTGCGTTCGCCGCTGGCATCCAGTGCCACGAACGCCAGCGCGGTTTTGGCCGCGTCGGTACGCACGATGCAGTCGGTCGCCACGCCGGCACTGGCCAGGCTCTCGGCGAGGAAATCGCCGAACATGTCCTGGCCGAGCATCCCGGCAAAATGGGTGTCCGCACCAAGCCGCGCCGCCGCAACGGCGACGTTGGCGGGCGCACCGCCGGCATACTGCAGGAAGGCACGCGGGGTGTCCGGGGTGGCCGGCGGTTGGGCAAGTAGATCGATCAAAATCTCGCCGAAACAAACAATCTTGGACATCGTGGCCTCAAGCTCCCTGGCGGATTCCAGCGGCCGGGCGCGAGCCCCACAGGCCGTAGAAGATGATGTAGCCGTAGCACAGCAGCGGCAGGATGAAGGACGGCTGCAGGCCGATATGGTCGGCCAGCTTGCCCTGCAGGACCGGGATCAGCGCCCCGCCGACGATCGCCATGATCAGCAGGCTCGACGCCTTGGTGGTCAGCGTGCCCAGGCGTTCGATGCTCAGCGCGAAGATCGTCGGGAACATGATCGAGTTGAACAGGCCGATCGCCACCACCGAGTACAGCGCCACCTGCCCCTGGGTGAGCATGGTCAGCGCCAGCAGCGCCAC
The DNA here is from genome assembly GCF_039673135.1 of Stenotrophomonas sp. TWI1151. Taxonomy (NCBI): domain Bacteria; kingdom Pseudomonadati; phylum Pseudomonadota; class Gammaproteobacteria; order Lysobacterales; family Lysobacteraceae; genus Stenotrophomonas; species Stenotrophomonas sp. TWI1151. The sequence goes on along the minus strand of NZ_JBDJLA010000001.1, from coordinate 160,979 downwards.
GTTCATGCTGGCGAACAGGGTCAGCAGCAGGCGCGGCGAGAAGCGGGTCATGATGGCCGAACCGGCAAAGCGGCCGATCATCGCCATCGTCCAGTACGCAGAGACGTAATGCGTGGCCTGCTGTTCGCTGAAGCCGCCGATGTTCGGCAGCGACAGGTAGTTCACCAGCACGCTGCCGACCGCCACTTCCGCACCCACGTAGAAGAAGATGCCGAGCACGCCGAACCGGACGTGGCGGTGACGCAGCGCCTCCATCAGGGTGTGCTTGTCGCCGCTGTTCTGCTCGGTCGTCTCATTCAGTGCCGGCAGGCGGAACAGATAGACGAACACGGCAAGCAGGACCAGCGCGATTGCCAGGCCGACATACGGGCCCTGCACCGACTGGGCTTCCTGGGTGCGATAGGCCAGCTGTTCAGCTATCGGCAGCACATTGATCTCGTCCGCACTCTTGACGGTGTTGCCCAGGATGAGCAGCCCACCGAAGATCGGCGCGATCGCGGTCCCCAGCGAGTTAAGCGCCTGGGCCAGGGTCAGTCGGCTCGACGCGGTCTGTTCCGGACCGAGCAGCGCCACGTAGGGATTGGCCGCCACCTGCAGGACAGTGATGCCCGTGGCCAGCACGAACAGCGCACCCAGGAAGGCTTCATACACGCGCAGCTCGGCTGCGGGCCAGAAGCCGAGCGCGCCCACTGCGGCGATGGCAAGACCGGCCACGATGCCGTTCTTGTAGCCCAGCCGTGCGACCAGGCGACTGGCCGGCACCGACATCAGGAAGTACGCGCCGAAGAAGGTGAACTGCACCAGCATCGCGCGGGCGTAGGTCAGATCGAACACGGCCTTAAGATGCGGGATCAGGATGTCATTGAGGCAGGTGAGGAAGCCCCACATGAAGAAGATCGTGGTCGCCACGGCCAGCGCCATGCGCGTGTTCACCACGGGCGCGGCGGCGGATGAGGATGGGAGGCGGGGCGTAGGAGAGATGGGCATTCAGGTACGCGCCTCAGTGCGCGAGCAGGTGATTGTGGGAGCCATCAGACGGTCATCGAGCCACTGCTCTCGCGAACGCGGAGCTGGACCGGTGCAACGGTACGGGCCGGCGCCGCGTCGGGATGATCCAGACGCAGCAACAGCAGTTCGGCGGCCTGTCGCCCGCGCTCGCGCGGGTTGACGGTCAGCGTGGTCAGCGGCGGCGATGCCACCGAGGCCTCGGAAATATCATCGAAACCGGTCACCGCGAAGTCGCGGCCCGGCTGCACGCCACGCGAGGCCAGGCCCAGCATCAGACCCAGCGCGACGCTGTCGTTGTAGCAGACCGCTGCGGTCGGGACGGCATCCAGGCCGAACAGCTCCCCGGTGCGCGCGGCCGCATCCAGGCGGCTGGGCGAGGTTTCAATCAGCCACTCCGGTTGCACCGGCATGCCAGCTTCCACCAGGGCCTGCGCATAGCCGGTACGGCGCTGATGGCAGGAACTGGAGACCGCATGGCCGCCATAGAACGCGATGCGGCGGTGGCCCTGCTCGATCAGATGACGCGTGGCCAGGTAAGCGCCCTGCTGGTTGTCCAGGGTCAGGAAGTCCCAGTCGGCACCGGGCAGCTCGCGGTTGAACAGCAGCACGTTGGCGTGCCCGAGCACCTGGCGCAGCTGCCCGGCATCGCTGCCTTCGGCGGGCGACAGGATCAGCCCGGCAGGCATGTGCTCCATCAACGTGGTCAGCACCGCCTGCTGCCGCTCCGGCGATTCACCGGTGCTGCCGAGCAGGGTCACGAAGCCCTTGCCGCCCAGCGCTTCGTCCACCCCGGAGGCGAACTCGGCGAAGAACGGGTTGGACAGGTCGTTGATGACCAAGGCCACGCTTGAGGACGTGCGGCGACGCAGATTGGCCGCGCCGCGGTTGTACACGTAGCGTTGGCGTCGCAGTTCGGCCTCCACCTTGGCACGGGTGTCGACGTTCACCAGCGGGCTGCCACGCAGCACCAGCGAGACGGTCGCGCGCGACACGCCGATCGCTTCGGCGATGTCGGTCACGGTGACCGCGCGCGTGCCTTTGCCGGCGGGGGTGGCCTTGTCTTTCATCGGGTCGTCGGGTTCCTCAAGCAAGGTGCAAGCCTAAACGATCGCATTGACCAGCGGTCCGTGCCCGTGCCGACGGTCAACCCCGGTGGGCTGGCCACGGCGCGGGCCGGCGCGTGGCTCATTCCAGTACCGCGCCGGGGGTGGCGCAGAAGGACGCCGGCAGCGCCTCGGCCTGCGTACCCCAGCCGTTCTCCTGCGCGGTGCTGCCCAGGGCGAAGGCGATGGTGCCACCGCGCTGCAGCTGCGCCCAGTCCAGCCACACCGGCGCATGCGCGCGGCCATCCACCTGCACGTTCTGGACATACTGCAGCTGGCGGCCGTCGGCGCCCGGCGCCTTCAGGGTGAGCGTCCTGCCCTGGCCCAGATCGATCTCGGCGCGGGCGAAGCGCGGCGTATGCAACAGGAACTCGCCGCTGCCCGGCACCGCCGGGTACAGGCCCAGCGCACTGAACAGGTACCAGGCCGACATCGTGCCCAGGTCATCGTTGCCGGTGACGCCGTTGGGCGCATTGGTGAACAGCTGCTGCGCGGCGCGCACCACGGTGGCGGTCTTCCACGGCTGCCCGATCAGCGTGTACATCCACGGCGCGTGCAGGTCCGGCTCGTTGTTGGGGTTGTAGCGGAACTGGTTGTAATAGCTGTACGGCCCGACCACCCACTCCTTGCGCGCGGCGGTCAGCGGCGATGTCACGAGGGCGTCGTACGCGAAGAAGGTATCCAGACGCCGCGCGGTCTGGTCGCGGCCGTGCATGGCCTGGACCAGGCCCGGCACGTCCTGCTGCACCAGCCACTGGTACTGCCACGCGGTGCCTTCATGGAAGCCATGGTGCGAGCGCGGGCTGTAGCTGCCATCGGCGGGCAGGTACCACGCGCCATCGTCCATGCGCGGCCGCGGGAAGCCGTTGAAATCGCCCTCCTCGTCACGCACCGACGGGTCCCATACTTTGTGCCAGTTGCGGCCACGCTCACGCAGCACGCCGGCATCGGCGGCATGGCCGAGGCCATCGGCCATCTGTGCCAGCGCGCAGTCGGCCAGTGCGTACTCCAGCGTCGCCGAGCCACCGTGGTGCGGGTCCACGTCCATGCCCTTGGAGGGGAAGGCGCGGTCGTACTGCACGTAGCCGTTGGCCAGGTAGCTCGGGTTGCCCGAACGACCCGCGTGACGCGAGTTCATCGGCGGCACTTCGAAGGCGTTCTTGCGCAGCGCGGTGTAGGCCTCGCCCTCGCGGCCGGCGAGCGCACCGAAACGCCACAGGTCGACCAGGAACGGCGTCACCGGGTCGCCGGTCATCACGTTGGTTTCGAAGTTGGCGTACCCCCAGCGCGGCAGCCAACCGCCCTGCTCCTCGATGGCCAGCAGCGTCCGGCCAATGTCGCGCGCGACCTCCGGCTTGGTCAGGGCCAGCCACTGGTTCTGCGCCCGGTAGGTATCCCACAGCGAGAAGTACTCGTAGTAGGTCCAGCCGTCAGCGCGATGGATGGTGTCGTCGTAGCCACGGTAACGGCCGTCGGCATCGCTGCCGGTCAGCGGCTGCAGCAACGCGTGGTAAAGCGCGGTGTACAGCACGGTGCGGTCGTCGCTGCTGCCGCCCTGGACACGCACGGCCGCCAATTCCTTGCGCCACTGCTGCTGGGCCATCTGGCGCATCTGATCGAAGCCGAGCAGGCGCTCACCCTGCATGCCATCGCTGCGCAGATTGGCGCGCGCACCTTCGGCATCCACGTGGGAGATCGCGCTGACCGCGGTCACCGCACGGCCCTTGGCCAGATCGAAGCTGAGCCAGGCGCCGCTGGGCTTGAGCTCGCCTTCCATGCCATGGCGTGCACCCGGCAGGCCGCCGCCCTCGCCCCAGGTCCCGAACGCCTTGAACGGGCGGTCGAACTCGATGCGGAACCAGGTGGTGTACTGATGCCCGCCACAGAAGCTCTTGGTGACCAGCTTGCCTTCCACCGCACGGTCGCCGACGACATCGACCACGCTGCCGATCACCGAATGGCGCTCGTTGGCCTGGCCGAGGTTGACCAGCACGTGGCCGGTGCCCGCATCGGCGGCGAAGGTGTAACGCTCGGCTGCGGCACGGGTGCGTGCGGTGGCCTCGGCATCGATGCCGCCGTAGTTGGTCAGGCGCACCTTGTAGTAGCCCGCCTGCCCGACTTCACCCTCGTGGGTGTAGCTGGAGGCGTAGCGCTTGTGGTCGAAGCTCTTGGCGTCGTCGGTATTGAAGTCACCGCCCGGGCCGATGCTGCCGGTCACCGGCAGGACCGAGACCTGGCCGCCCTGCTCCCAGCAGCCCGCGCCGGACAGGAAGGAATGCCCGAAACCGCGGATCTTGGGATCGTCGTAGCGCCAGCCAGCGTAGTGCTCACCGATCGGGCTGACCTGGATCAGGCCGAACGGCGCCGAGGCACCCGGGAACGTATTGCCATCGTCCTTGCTGCCGATGAAGGTGTTGACCTCGCGCTCCAGCGCCGCAGGCGCGGCCTGAAGCAACAGCGGCGCGCAGCTCAGCGCCAGCAGGCAGACCAGCCCAGCCAGCGGGCGGCGGCGGGCCCGGACGGCACCGGCGGCGGGAACAACGGAAAGACGTTGAGAAAAACGGGTCACGGACACGGACTCCTTGGCGGACGTGGCGGCAGCGCGAACCAGTGGCGGCGGGCGCCGCTGGTTCCCTGGACTGGGGCGACCCAATCCACACCCCGGTGAATTTAGATCGATTTAAGTAAAGCACGGAGATTTCAACGGATGCATTCTGCGCTGCAACATCGATGGCTGATCGCCAGTACCCGACCCTGCCCCAAGCTGCGCAGTGCCTGGCAGTGCCCGCTGCCGACAGCCGACAACCCGCCTCATCGGTCGATATACCGGGCTAACGCCCCGGACCCAGCAACGTCGCGGGATCGGCCGGGGTCAACCGAAAGCACGCCCCGTGTCCATATTGCGGAGCAGCATGCTTCCGTTGCGCGGTCGTGCTAAAAATCCCCCGCCAATCGTTTAGATCGATCCAACTTAAAACGGTCACGATTGCCGGAAGTGGGGAGCCGGGGGACTGCCCACGCGATGCATGCGGGACGCGCCAGGCAACTCGACGCTCGAGAGAATTTGGCTCCACCCATTAGATCGATTCAAAGAATTCGTATCGCCACCGTTTCAATCCAGGAGAGGGAGAGAGTGGAATGAAGATGTCACGCATGCACCGCCGCGTTGCGTTGTCCGCGGCCATTGCCAGCGCCTTGGCCACGGCCGTCGTGCCGGCCGCGTTCGCGCAACAAGCCACCCCGGCCACCGGCACACCCGATGCCACCACGCTCGACAGCGTGACCGTCACCGGCTACCGCTACGCCATCGAAAAAAGTCTGCAACAGAAGCGCGACGCCAACGCCGTGGTGGAAGTGATCACCGCCGAAGACGTGGGCAAGTTCCCCGACAAGAACGTGGCCGACGCGCTGCAGCGCGTGCCGGGCGTGGTCATCGAGCGCAGCGGCGGCGAAGGCAAGACCGTCAGTGTCCGCGGCCTGGCCCCGGACCTGACCCTGACCCAGTTGAACGGCAACTACGTGGCGACCTCGGAAACCAACAACGAGGCCACCCGTTCGTTCAACTACACGCTGCTGCCGGCCAACATGCTCTCCAGCGCCGAGCTGTTCAAATCGCCGGAGGCGCGCCTGGATGAAGGCGGCATCGGCGGCACCGTGATCCTGCACACCCGTCGTCCGCTCGACATGGAAGCCAACTCCGGTTACGTGAACCTGGAGGGCACTTCCTCGGACACCAGCCACGACGTGGATCCGCAGGCGTCGGCGCTGTACTCCTGGCACAGCAAGGATGAGCGCTTCGGCGTGCTGGTCGGCGCGACCAAGCAGACCCGCACCAGCCGCACCATGCAGGCGAGCACCGAGGACTACCAGTGGTACGGCAACGGCACCGACGCGGTGGATGCGTACGGCAATCCGCAGCTGCAGGACGGTATCCACTACTGGTGGGGCCAGTCCGGCTTCAATGACCAGAGCGGCCGCAACTACAGCGAGTTCTTCATGCCGACCTCGGTGAACTTCGCCGTGAAGGAAGAGAAGCGCGAGCGCACCGGCGGCCAGTTGACCTTCCAGTTCAAGCCGACCGACAACCTGACGCTGACCGCCAATTACTTCCGCTTCGAGCTGGAAGGCAATTACACCCAGAACATGTTGAAGATCCCGGAATGGAACCTCGCCCGCTTCAACGGCGATGGCAACTGGGACGGTGGCCGCCTGCTCAACGGGCTGAACTTCGACCCCTCCGGCAGCATCGTGACCGGCGCGCAGTACGAAAAGCTGGCCGGCAAGACGTATTACTGCAGCGAAGAACAGGCCGCGGCCGCCGGCATGGCACCGGGCGGCTGGGGTCCGGACGACTGCACCATCCCCACCCCACAGCTGACCGGTACCTACAGCAAGGAAAAGGCGCTCTCGCAGACCGGCGACCTGACCGTCGAGTGGGATATCAGCCCGCTGTGGAAGGCCTCCTTCACCGGTGGCCGTACCTGGTCCGAAGGCGGCCCGTCGATGAACTTCGGCATGTCCGCCAAGCCGCGCCGCCAGGTCGACGGGGTCTGGCAGTCCGGCAACTCGTACAGCGCGTGGGATCTGACCGGTACGCCGAGCGCCACCTTCTCGCCGAACCTGCAGGACCAGTTGATGGCCGGCATCGCCGAGATCGACACCGGCTCGACCGGCTCGTCGTGGATGCAGACCGAGGTCAAGCAGAACTACTTCCAGGCCGACTTCACCAAGCTGTTTGAAAGCGGCTGGCTGGACTCCATCCAGTTCGGTGCCAAGTACCGCGACGGCGATGTGCACCGCAATACCGGCAACACCTACTGGGTGTGCCAGGGCAAGGATCCGGCCGACTACGACAACAACCGTTACCAGGCCGGTTGCGATGCCACCGCCGGTGTCGCCCAGCCGGGCTTCTTCCTGTCCAACCCGATCAGCAACATCGCCGGCGGCTTCAACGCCAACGTGTTCCCGGGCATCAACTATCCCGCCTACATCAACTACCTCAACGAGAAGTACGGCGGGTCGCACAGCCGCAAGGAAGAGGACTTCGTCTACAACGTCAACGAGAAGATCTACTCGGGCTACTTCCAGGCCAACTTCCGTACCGAGCGCCTGCGCGGCAACGTCGGCGTGCGCGTGGTCCGGACCAAGCAGTTCGCCGAATCCAGCGACTCGGTGGAGAAGTTCAACGACTACTTCCAGGACAACGCCGCCGGCTCGCCGATGGGCTGCAACGATCCTGCTGCAGCGCCGCTGATCGCCTCCAACACCGGCTACGTCTGCCAGAGCGGCTTCGTGCGCCTGCCGGACGGCCTGGCGCGCGAGAAAACGTACGCGTTCACCTCGATGGACAAGACCTACACGGACTTCCTGCCGAGCTTCAACATCGCCTGGGACATCACCGATACGCTGGTGCTGCGTGGTGCGGCCTCCAAGGTCATCGCACGCCCGAGCTACACCAGCATCGCCGCCCCCGGCGCGCTGAACTACATCAGCGAGGAGTACAGCAACGACCGTCGCGTTGCCGGCGGCACGGACACGCCCGGCTGGTACGGCTATGGCAGCAACAAGAACCTGGAGCCGTTCGAAGCGACCCAGTTCGACGTCGGCCTGGAGTGGTACTTCAAGCCCGGCGCGGTGGCGGGCCTGGGCCTGTTCCGCAAGAACGTGGACAACTTCACGGTCCCGGTGGTCCGCGACCAGCAGATGAATGTCGGTGGCGAAACGGTCACGGTGCAGAAGTACGAGACCCAGGCCAACGGTCGTGATGGCGTCTCCCAGGGCGTGGAGCTGTACGGTCAGTACACCTTCGACATGGGCTTCGGTATCCAGGCCAACTACACCTACAACGACACCAACCTGGCCGCCATCGTGCTCGATGGCGAAGAGATTGGTTCCTCGCCGCTGGTGGGCAGCGCCAAGAACCAGGCCAACGTCACCATCTTCTACGAGAACGAGACGTTCCTGGCACGCGCGTCGTACAACCGCCGCGGTGAAGTCGTGGGCGGTCCGGTCAATGGCATGAGCCAGTACTCCGAACCGTACGACCAGCTGGATCTCAACGTGGCCTACAACTTCACCGAAGCACTGACCTTCACCGCCTCGGTGCTGAACGCGACCAAGTCCGAGCAGCGCATCCATCTGGGCAACGACACCAAGGCCCGCCTGGTGTCCAACACCTACACCGGCCGCCAGTTGTACTTCGGCGTGAACTGGAAGTTCTAAGCGTCACCCGCCCCCGCCTCCGGGCGGGGCAACGGTCCTCCACGGCAGCTGCGCTTGCACAGGCGGCTGCCGTTTTTTTTTAATCCAGCGCCGCGCGCAGTGCGTTGACCTGCGCCACGTCGGTGGCGGTCCAGTCCGGTGACAGTCCCATCAGGGCGGGATTGTGGTGACGCATCGCCGAGGGCTGCGTCGTCTTCGCTGAGGCGTGAAGTTCGGTGCACCCACTGCGCTCGGCGACCTCCACGGCGTTGGCCGCCGTGATTCCCGCACCGGCCATCAGTGAGATGCGGTTGCCTGCCTGCGCCACCAGGGCGGCCAGCATATCGGCACCGGCCAGTGCACTGGCCTGCCCGCCCGAACTCAGGATGCGCTGGCAGCCCAGCGTCACGATCTGCTCCAGTGCCGCCGGCAGATCACGCGCCGCATCGAAGGCACGGTGGAAGGTGATGCCGAGTGGGCCTGCTGCGGACACCAGTTCCCGGCACAACGCCATGTCGATGCCACCGTCGGCATCCAGAGCGCCGATCACCACACCGTCGCAGCCGAGCGCACGGCAGTACGCGATATCGCGCAGCATGATCTGGGCCTCCAGCGCGGTGTAGAGGAAATCGCCGGGACGCGGCCGGATCAGCACGAACAGGGGAATCTGCAGGCGCTCACGGGCGACCGCGATGCTGCCCTGCGACGGCGTGGTGCCGCCCTCGGCGAGGTTGTCGAACAGTTCGATCCGATCCGCGCCGCCCTGCTGGGCGGCCAACGCAGAGGCCACCGAATTCGACGCGATCTCCAGCACCCGGCGCGGCGCGCTCACGTCTGTTCGCTCGTGTACACCGAAGCGGAATCGCGCAGGTCGTCCTGTCGGTCCTTGTCGCAGACCGCGTAGACAAAGCCGCGATGCAGCGCGTAGGCGCCGACCTCACCGTGCTTGTTCAACGCGAGGAAACACACCTGCAGGGTCTTGCTTGCCTCAGGGCGCTTGCGCACGACCCGGGCGATCGCCTCGCGGCAGGCCTCGGCCGGCGAGCGGCCCTGGCGCATCAGCTCGACCACCAGGAAGGAGGCCGCGTTGCGGATCATTTCCTCACCCACGCCCGAGGCCGTCGCCGCACCGACCTCGTTGTCCACGTACAGGCCCGCACCGATGATCGGGCTGTCGCCCACGCGGCCGTGCATCTTCCAGGCCATGCCACTGGTGGTGCAGGCACCGGCCAGACGCCCTTGGGCATCGATGGCGAGCATGCCCAGCGTGTCGTGGTTGCTGCTGTCACCGGGACGGCTGCGCCGCTCGGCATTGATCTCGGGGGTGTACTGCGCGGTCTTGAGCCACTCGCGCCAGGCCTTCTCGGCTTCCGGGGTGAGCAGCTTCCTGCGCTCGAAGCCCTGCTGCACCGCGAACTGCTGCGCGCCCTCGCCCACCAGCATCACGTGCGGGGTCTGCTCCATCACGCGACGCGCCACCGAGACGGGGTGCGCGATATCGCTCAGCGCTGCCACCGAACCGCAGCGGCCATCGCCGTCCATGATGCTGGCATCCAGGCTCAGCACACCGTCACGGTCCGGATTGCCGCAGCGCCCGACGGTGGGATTGCACAGGTCGCTCTCGGCCCAGCGCGCACCGGCTTCCACCGCATCCAGCGCGGAGCCGCCGGTTGAGAGGGTCTTCCAGGCGACCTGGTTGGCCCCTACGCCGAAATCCCAGGTGGACACCACGCGCGCACCGGAGGCGGAACGCGCCTGCAACGTCGGCAGCGCGAGGGCGCCAGCGGCCAGGGCACTGGCCTGGAGAAATCGCCTGCGGTCAGTCATGGGTACGTCTCCAGTGAACGGACAAAGAGGGAATTACACGACGATACAGCGATGCTCCGCATGCCAGACCGCCGCGCCAAGAACACCGAGCTCGCCGTGGTCCACCCGCCAGATCGGCACCTGGCGCAGCACATCGTGCATCACGCCCTTGGCCAGGAACCGCGCGCGGAAACGGCCATCGCGCAGGAACCGGTCCACCCGCGTGGAGATCCCGCCGGCCAGGTAGACCGAGCGCGCACCGAAGGTCGTGGCCAGGTCGCCGGCCAGACTGCCGAGCCAGGCGCAGAACACCTCCAGCGTCTCGACCGCCACCGGATCCACGCCCTCGTGGGCGGCCGCGATCAGGGCCTCGGTGCTGGTCCAGTGCGGTGTGACCCCACGGATGTCACACAGGCAGGGATACAGGTTCATGAGCCCGCCACCGGACAGCACGCGCTCGTTGTCCACGTGCTCCCAGCGCTGCAGCAGGCGCGAGAGCACCTCCAGTTCCAGCCCGTTGCACGCGTTCAATGCAGCATGGCCGGCCTCGCTGGCCAGCACCGGCCGCTCGCCGCCCTCGAAGCGCAGCGCTGCGCCCAGGCCGGTGCCCGGGCCGAGCACCAGCGCCGGCCAGCGCGGGGTAGCATCGGCGTCCCCGTTGAGGGCCACCAGCGTGTCCGGGGCCACGTGCGGAATCGCATAGGCCACCGCTTCGAAATCGTTGATCAGCGCCAGCGACGCCAGCCCGGAATCGTGACGGGTCCGGGCGACCGAGACCGGCCACGGCAGATTGGTGTTGACCAGGTGGTCACCATCCAGCAGGCCAGCGATCGCGACCACGGCACTGTCTGGCGCTGCCGGCAGTCTGGCGATGAAAGCGGCCAGGATCGCGGCCAGGCTGGGGTGCTCGGCGCAGGCATAGCGCTGCAGGCCGCTCAGCTGTGGCGCAACGCCCGCCCGCACGGTGGCCAACGCGACGCGGGCGAACGTGCCGCCCACATCGGCCACGATCAGCGTATCAGGGGAGGAATCCCGGTGGGCCGCGGTCCGCGCCACATCAGGTTGAGCCGGAACCGGTACCGCTGCGCTCACTCGCTTGCCTTGGTTGAATCGATTGAATCCCGGCGATTCTCAGGCATCGCCGGGGGAATGCAAAGCCGCCTGCGCCATACAGCGCCGTACTGAACCCACGGCGCCGTGATCAGGGCTTGGCGGTCTGCAGGCGGTAGCTGGTGCTGGCCGTGGCCGTCGGGCCATCGCCCTGCACGGCACGCACCTCCACCTTGTGCTCGCCTACCGGCAGGTTGGTCGGCAGCGCGCCGCGCCACAGGTGCGGCGACGGCGTGGCTTCCGGCGAGCGGTCGAAACCGCGCAGGCGCTCGGCGGTATCGTCGGCGACGTTCTCCTGCAGCAGCCGCGGATCGGGCTGCTCGACACGCTTCATCGGCTGCCAGGCGCCATCGTCCACGCGGTACTCCACCAGCGAATCGGCCTGGCCCATGAACACGTTGGCGTACACGCCCCACGCCGGATACGCGCCCTGGCGCAGCACCTTCGGCGCATGCAGGGCGATCTGGTAATCGTCCGGTGCACGCGCCACGTAATAGCGCAGGCCGTAGTCGCCACCGGTCTTGACCGACAGCACCGCATAGCCGTTCGGGGTGCCATCGCTCATGGTTGCGTCGGGGATGCCGCTGCTGTCCTTCACGCCCGACCAGAATGCCCCGCAGGCCGCGCCCACGTTGTACTCGTGCAGCGGCTTGCTGCCCTGCCAGCCTTCGGCCGCGCCGTGGTAGTAGTGCTGCTGGGTGTGGCTGTGGCCGCTGAGCACCAGCACGTTCGGGAAGTCCTTGAGCAGCGCGAACAGGCGCGTGCGATCGGCATGGCGGAACGTCTCCCGGCCGGGTGCCGCATCGAACAGCGGGATGTGCATGCCGAGCACGATCAGGCGATCACGCGGCAGGCCCTTGAGGTAATTGCCGAGGAAGGTGAACTGGTCCGCGCGCAGGCCGCCCACGTAGCTCGGCTTGGCCTTGGGGTCGTAGACCACGTCATCGAGGAACACGAAACTCGCGCCCCCCTCTTCGACCGCATAGGTATCCGGGCCGTACACGGCGCGCCAGCTGTCCAGCGAGTGCGCATCGTTGCCGGCGTCCATGTCCAGGTCATGGTTGCCCGGCACGTGGAACCACGGCACCTGCAGCTGCGCGGTGACCTTGTTGATGTCCGGGTACAGGCCCAGGTCGTCATTGACGATGTCGCCCAGGGTCGTGCCCAGTCGCGCCGGGTGTTTGCCGATGATCGGCTCGACGATGGCGCGCTGGTAGTAGCCGATGTCCTGGCGGCTGGCGGTCTGCGAATCGGTGAACACCAGCATCTCGAAACCGTTGCGTGCCGCATCGGTGCCCTTGGCCGGTTCCAGCGCGAAATCCCAGTTGCGGGTGGCGCCGCCGGTGGCGCGGATGCCGTCGTACTTCAGCTTCGGCGATCCCTGCGGCGCGTAGTGGCGCCAGTACGAGGGCAACCCGTTGGCGGCGGCCGGGAAGCGGTACTCGTCCGGCTTGATCACGAACACGGTCTGGCCCTCGCGCACCGGCAGGCTGTAGCTGCCATCGGCGGCGGTGCGCACGATCCTTTCGCCGTTGGAGACCTGCACACCGGCCAGCCCGGGATCGGTCGGGCCGCGCCCGGGCTTGCCGTCGCGCTCCTGATAGACCTTGCCGGTGACGGTCGTTTCAGCAGCCCAGGCAGGCGAAGTCATCAACAGCAGGCAAGCCAGCCAGGCGGCAGTACGGGTCATCGGGGGCGGTCCGGTCGGGGGTGGGGAATTGTAGAGCCGCACATCATCGCCTGCACCGCGTTTCACCGACGTTAAACGATGTGCAGCCCTGCCCTACCCGGCGTGGCGCGCCGCCAGCACCGCGACCGCATCATCCATCGACAGCCCACGCGCACGCAGCAGCACGGTCAGATGGAACAGCAGATCGGCCGACTCGCCCAGCAGCGCCCCATCGTCCTGCACCACGCCGGCCAGCGCGGTCTCCACCCCTTCCTCGCCCACCTTCTGTGCGATCCGGCGGATATCGCCCTCGAACAGGGAGGTGGTGTAGCTGCCGGCCGGGCGCTGCTGTTCGCGCTCGCGCACCACGGTATCCAAGCGGCCCAGGAAGTTGCCCGGTGCCTGCGGGAAGCAGCTCTCGCTGCCGGTGTGGCAGGTCGGCCCGGCCGGGCGCGCACTCACCAGCAGGGTGTCGTTGTCGCAGTCGATCCGCACGGCGGTCACCGCCAGCACGTTGCCGGAGGATTCACCCTTGGTCCACAGCCGTTGCTTGCTGCGGCTGAAGAAGGTCATATGGCCCGTGGCCAGGGTCTGCTCCAGCGACGCCGCATTGGCATAGCCGAGCATCAGCACGCGCAACGTGTCGGTGTCCTGCACCACCACCGGCAGCAGGCCATCGCCCTTGCCCCAGTCCAGCTGCGCCAGCGCCTCGCGCGACGGCTGCACGTCAATCAAACCCACTTCAATAGACATCTCGAACCTCGATCTGCTGCTCGCGCAGGAACTGTTTGAGCGCGGGAATGGCGATGGCCCCACTGTGGAACACGCTGGCGGCCAATGCGCCGTCAACGTCGGCCTGGTCGAACACATCGGCGAAGTGCTGCATCTCGCCCGCGCCGCCGGAGGCGATCAGCGGCACCTGGCACAGCGCACGGGCCTGGCGCAGCTGGGCCACGTCATAGCCGCGACGCACGCCATCGCTGTCCATGCAGTTGAGCACGATCTCGCCGGCCCCCCGGCGCTGTGCCTCCACCACCCAGTCCAGGGTACGGACCGCCACCGCCTGGGTCTTGTCCGGATCGCCGCTGAAGCGGCGCACCCGCCATTCGCCGTCCGCCTCGCGCACCGAATCGATACCGACCACCACGCACTGGACGCCGAAGGCATCGGCCAGCTCCTCGATCAGCTCGGGCCGACCGAGGGCCGGCGAGTTGATCGAGATTTTGTCGGCGCCGGCATGCAGTACGCGCCGTGCGGTCTCCACATCGCTGATGCCGCCGGCCACGCAGAACGGAATGTCGATCAGGCGCGCGATGCGCTCGATCCAGGCCACGTCCACCGCGCGCCCTTCCGGGCTGGCGCCGATGTCGTAGAACACGAGTTCGTCGGCGCCCTGGTCGCGGTAACGCATCGCCAGTTCGGCGATATCGCCCATGTCCACGTGATCGCGGAAGCGCACGCCCTTGACCACGCGACCATCGCGCACATCCAGGCACGGAATCAGGCGGCGGCTCAACATGCCAGCGCTCCTTCCAGGGACATGCGCCCCTCGAGCAATGCCTTGCCGAGGATCGCCCCGCCGCAGCCGACCGCCTTGGCCTGGGCGACATCGTCGGCATCCCGCACGCCGCCAGAGGCCTGCACCGCCACGCCGGGAAGCAGTGTAGCCAGATGCTGGTACAGATCGATGTTCGGCCCGGACAGCATGCCGTCGCGCGCGATATCCGTGCACAGCAGGTGCTGCATGCCGGCCTCGGCGTAGCGCTGGGCCAACACGTCCAGCGTGTCCTCGGCGGTCTCGGTCCAGCCATGCACCGGTAGCAGCCAGCGGCCATCCTCGGCCTGGCGCGCGTCAAGCGCGATGGTCAGCCGGTCCGGGCCGAACTCGCGCAGCCAGCCGATCACCGTCGCCGGTTCGCGCACCGACACCGAGCCGACCACCACGCGGGAGGCACCGGCGTCGAGGATGCGCGCGACGTCATCGCGCGAGCGCACACCGCCGCCGGTCTGCACCTTCAGGCCGGTCTGCGACGCGATCGAGGAGAGCAGCGGTGCCAGCGTGTAACCACCGGCACGGGCCGCATCCAGATCCACCAGGTGCATCCAGCCCGCGCCCGCCGCGGCAAAGGCCTGCGCGCGCGGCAGCGGGTCATCGCCGTAGGTGGTCTGTTGCGCGTAGTCACCCTGCAGCAGCCGTACCACGCGGCCTTTGCGGATATCCAGGGCGGGATAGACGATGAAACTCATGTCGGTTCGTTCTCGATGAAATTGCGCAGGATGCGCGCGCCGGTATCGGCCGAGCGCTCCGGGTGGAACTGGGCGCCACTGTGCCGGCCGCGCTGCACGACGGCCGCGAACAGCCCGCCGTGATCGCACGCCGCCACGGTGTCTTCGCCCAGGGGGGCGGCGTAGCTGTGGACGAAGTACGCGCTGGCCCGGGCCGGCACGCCCGCCAGCAGCGGCGACGCGCGCAGGGGCAGCAGCCGGTTCCAGCCCATGTGCGGCACACGGATGCCGGTGGCAGGACGCAGGTGGCGAACGACCCCGGGCAACAGGCCCAAGCATTCGACATGGCCCTCTTCAGAGCCATCGAACAGCAGTTGCATGCCCAGGCAGATCCCAAGCAGCGGTACCTGCAGCTCGCGCAGCGGCTGCACCAGACCCTGCGCATGCAGACGCGCCATGCCGTGCGGGGCCGCGCCGACGCCGGGCAGGATCACCCGCGAGACACCTTCGAGCCCCTGCGCATCGCGCACCAGCCGCACCTGCACGCCCAGCCGTTCCAGCGCATAGCGGACCGAACCGAGGTTGGCCCCACCCGCATCGATCAGCGCAACCTCGGTCACAGTGCCCCCTTGGTGCTCGGCAGCGCGGTGCCCTGCCGCGGCAAGGCCTGGCGCAGCGCGCGCGCCAGCGCCTTGAAGCAGGCCTCGACCTTGTGGTGGTCGTTGTCGCCGCGCACGCTCAGGTGCAGATTCAACCCGGCCGCATCACACAGCGAGCGGAAGAAGTGCGGCACCAGCTCAGTCGGCATGTCACCCACGCGCTCGCGCTTGAACTCGCCTTCGAACACGAAATACGGGCGGCCGCTGAAATCCAGCGCGGCACTGGCCAGGGTCTCGTCCATCGGCAGGGTGAAGCCGTAACGGCCGATGCCACGCTTGTCGCCGAGTGCCTCGCGCAGGGCCTGGCCCAGCGCCAGGCCGGTGTCTTCAATGGTGTGGTGCTCATCGATGTGCAGGTCGCCCTCGGCCTGCACACTCAGCGCGAAGCCGCCGTGCTTGCCGATCTGCTCCAGCATGTGATCGAAGAACGGCAGCCCGGTGTGGGTCTGCGGCTCGGCGGTGCGGTCCAGATCGACGTCAACCCGGATCTTCGTTTCCTTGGTATTGCGCTGCACGGTGGCGCGGCGCGGCGCATCGGCCAGCTCGTGCGCGATCGAGGTCCAGTCCCAGTCGCCGCCGAACTGCTCGGTGCGCAGCTGGAAACTGCGGATCTTCATGTTCTCGGCGAACTGGATATCGGTCAGGCGGTCGCCCACCATCGCCGAGCGTGCCCAGTCGATGCTGCGGTCCTGCAGATACGGCAGCATCAGGCCGATGCCCGGCTTGCGGGTCGGTGCGTTGTCCTGCGGCCAGGTGCCGTCGATCAGTACGTCACGGAAGGTGATGCCCTGGCTGGCGAAGATCTGCAGCATCAGGTCGTTGGGGCCATCGAAGCTGGCCTGCGGATAGCCTTCGCTGCCCAGGCCATCCTGGTTGCTGACGATCACGAACTGATAGCCCGCATCGCGCAGCTTGAGCATCGCCGGGATCACATCGCGCACGAAGCGCAGCTTCTCGTAGGCGTCGATCTGGAAATCGGCGGGCTCTTCGATCAGGGTGCCGTCGCGGTCGACGAACAGAATCGGGGTCATGCGGCAGCCCTCCGGGCCATCAGGGCGGCGAGTACGCGGTCGTTCTGTTCCGGACTGCCGAGGGTGATGCGCAGTGCATCGCCCAGCTGCGGCGCGGCACGCTGGTCACGCACCACCACGCCGGCCGCGAGCAGCGCATCAAACGCGCCTTGGGCGTCGGCAAAACGGACCAGCAGGTAGTTGCCCTGCGAGGGATAGACACGCACCACACCGGGCAGCGCGGCCAGGCCGGACTGCAGGCGGGTACGTTCGGCTTTGATCTGCGCGATGCGCCGGGTGGTCACGGCCAGGCTCTCGGCGCCGAGACCGGCCAATGCCAACTCGGCACAGGGCGCGGGCACCGGGTATGGCGCCTGGCAGCGGCGCAGCAGCTGGATCAGGGCGGCATCGGCGATCAGGCTGCCAATGCGGGCGGCCGCCAGCGCATGCGCCTTGGACAGCGTGCGCAGCACGGCGATGTTCTCGTAACGGCTCAACAGCGTGGTCGCGGACGGCTGCTCGGCGTACTCCCCGTAGGCCTCATCCACCACCACCAGCGCCCTGCCCTGCAATGCCGTGGCCACCCGCTCGATCTCGGCCAGGGTGATCACGCTGCCCGCGGGATTGGACGGCGAGCACAGGAACACCAGCTTGGCGTTGCCCGACAGCGCCGCGGCAATGACGGCATCGATATCGGCGACCAGCGCATCGCCCTGATCGACCAGCGGCACCTCGATCAACGGCGCGTTCTGCAGGCGCGCGCAGACGGCATACATGCCGAACACCGGCGGCGTGGTCACCACCGCATCGCGGCCCGGCTCGCACAGCGCGCGTACCAGCAGATCGATGGCCTCGTCGCTGCCGCGGCCGATCAGCAGTTGTTCGGACGAGCAGCCGTACAGCTCGGCCAGGCGATCACGCAGCGCCGCTGGCTGCGGGTCGGGATAGCGGCGCGCGCCACCGTCGACGTCGGCCGGATTGGCCCAGGCCGATTCATTCGCGTTGAGCCAGACATCCCCGACCAGCGCACTGCTGCGCGCCGAGGAATAGCCGGCAAACGCCTGCAGGTCGGCACGGGCCAGGGACAGGATGGAGGCAGTGCTCATGCGGCCGCCTCCATGCGCAGGGTCACCGCGTTTTCGTGGGCGTCCAGGCCTTCGGCGCGGGCCAGCACGCGGGCACACTCGCCGATCGCCGCGATGCCAGCGGCCGTGGCCGACTGCACGCTGATCAGGTTCTGGAAGCTGGCCACGCTGACGCCGCTGTAGGCGCGGGCAGCGCCGGCGGTCGGCAGCACGTGGTTGGTGCCACTGCAGTAATCGCCGAGCGCTTCGGGGGTGTAGTCGCCCAGGAACACCGACCCGGCCGCTTCCACCTTGTCCAACCACGCGCGCGGCTCGCGCAGCGCCAGGATCAGGTGCTCCGGCGCATACCGGTTGCTGATCGCGAAGGCGTCGTCCAGCGAATCGACCAGGATCAGGCGCGAGGACGCCAGCGCCTGCGCGGCGATTTCCGCACGCGACAGCTGCGCCAGCTGCGCTTCAACCGCCGCCTCGACCCGGTCCACCATCGCCGCGTCGTCGGTCAGCAGCAGTACCTGCGAATCCGGGCCGTGCTCGGCCTGCGAGAGCAGATCGGCGGCGACGAACGCCGGCGTGGCACCCGCATCGGCAATCACCAGCACTTCGGACGGCCCGGCCGGCATGTCGATCGCCGCGGCACCGTCCTGGGCAACCTGCTGCTTGGCTTCGGTCACGTAACTATTGCCCGGGCCATAAAGCTTGTCGCAGGCCGGGACGCTGTCAGTGCCATACGCCATCGCCGCGATCGCCTGGGCGCCGCCCAGCTTGAACACGCGGTGCACGCCGGTCAGGCGTGCGGCCACCAGCACGGCCGGATCGGCACTGCCGTCCTTGCGTGGCGGCGTGCACAACACGACTTCCCGGCAGCCGGCCAGCTGTGCGGGCACCCCCAGCATCAGCGCGGTGGACGGCAACGGCGCGCTGCCGGCCGGCACATACAGACCCACCCGACCGATCGGCCGCACCACGCGCTCGCAGCGCACGCCGGGCGCCGTCTCGACCGCATACCCTTGGCTCATGCCGGCCTGGTGGAAGGTACGGATGCGCGCAGCGGCATCGTTCATCGCCTGGCGCAGCTCGGCGGAGACGGCCTGCTCGGCGGCGGCGAACTCCGCCTCGCTGACCTCGAAGGTCGCCGGTGCCACGCCGTCGAATCGCAGGGTGATCTCACGCAGTGCGGCATCACCGCCCTGGCGCACTGCCGCGATCAACGCGGAAACGGACTCACGGGTGCGCGCCGCCACGGCCTGGACCGGGCGTTGCAGCGCCTGCGCCTGGGCGCCGGCATCCAATTGGGACCACGTCAAACGATTCATGCCAGCGAACGCTCCACACTCAATACCATCAAGCCCTGCGCGCCCGCGCGCTCCAGGTCCTCCAACCGCTGCCAGGTCAACGCACCGTGGCACATGGTCTGCAAACGCAGGTGGCCGCCGTCATCGGGCAACTGCACCAGCGGATCGGCGTCGGGCAGCAGGCGGGTCAACTCGGAGACCCGGTCCAGCGCGGCGCGGAACATCAGCAGCTTGCTGTCCTGCACGTTCACCACGCCATCGAGGCGACGCAGCAGCATCGCCATCAGACCGGCGCGGGCGTCATCGGGCGTGCGGACCGGGCCGGCCAGCACCGCCTCGCTTTCCAGCAGGGTTTCGACCGGCTTGAGCTGGTTGGCGGCCAGGGTGGCGCCGCTGGAAACCAGATCGCAGATCAGGTCGGCGGTGCCCAGGCGCGGGGCGATTTCGACCGAACCCGACAGCTCGACCACCTGGGCATCCACGCCGCGCGCGGCCAGCCAGTCGGCCAGGATCGCGGGGTAGCTGGTGGCGATGCGCTTGCCGGCCAGCTGCTCCACGCCCGTCCATTCCCACTCCTCCGGCACCGCCAGCATCAACCGGCACTGGCCGAAGTTCAGCCCGCGCAGCGCCTGGTAGGCATCCGGCAGGCCGATCCGGCGGCGGGCGGCGCCCTGCTCGTCCAGCTCGTTGCGGCCGACGATGCCGAAATCGCAGACGCCATCGGCGATCAGGCCGGGGATGTCGTCATCGCGGACCAGCAGCAGGTCCACCGGCAGCGACTCGCCGTAGCAGAACAGCTTGTCGCGGCTCTGCCGCCAGCTCAGCCCGCAGGCGGTCAGCAGGCTGCGGGCGGGCTCGGCCAGCCGCCCGTTCTTCTGGATGGCGATACGCAGCCGGTCACGTGCCGGGGCGGTCTGGGTTGCACTCATGGGGAGGCTCACTTACTCGGATTCGGGGGAGGACGGCGTGGCGGCAATGGCGGCGGCATAGCCGCCGTGGCCATGCTCCAGCGAACGCGCCACGCGCCCGGTGGTGGTCACGCTGACGCCGGTCAGTTCGTGGATTTCGCGATACGGCACGCCCTGCTGCAGCAGCGGCACCACCTTCCAGCGGTCCGACAGCGCCTCCAGCTCGGCCGGGGTGCACAGGTCGCGCAGGAATGCGGTGACCTGTTCGGCGCTGGACAGCGCGGCGAAGGCCGCAGCCAGGCAGGCCAGATCGGCCTGGGCGTCTTTTTCTCGGGGGACGGGGCGTAGTTTCATCGTATCAATGTAATAGCGTGCTATTACATTAGCGCAAACGAAGCTCCAGGGTCAAACCGGGTCGCTGCTCGGATCAGGTTGGTTCAGGGGCGGGAACGAAAAACGCCCGCGGAGCGGGCGTTTGTTGTGGGTATCGGGCGTTCAACGGCGTACCGACCAACGGTCGGTACCTACCGGCACGTTACGCTCATCGGCGTACCGACCAACGGTCGGTACCTACCGGCACGTTACCTCGGCGCGGAGGGCGCCGCTGCGCAGGCACTCGCCGAACAGGCTGCCCTGGCGGCTCGGGATGGACTGGACGGCCTGCAGCTCCCCTGCCCCGTCCGGGCACTTCTTCCCGGCCAATCCGCGCAGGTCACGCTGCAGCTGCTCCCGGTCGATCACGTGGCAGCGGTCGACCGTCAGCCGGTACTGGCCCGGACCGATCCGCTGGCCATGCAGCGCAGGATCGGTCCGGCACGCGGTCAGCAGGAGCAGCAGCGTTGCCGCCACCCCCAGCCGCCTCACGGCATGACCTTGGCCTGCTCCAGTTCCACCTGCAGGGTGCTGGCCAGTTCCTCGCGCGAGACCTCGAACTGCTGCTCGCGCAGCAGATCCTTGACCGCGACCACGCCACGCGCCAGCTCGTCGTCACCGGCCAGCACCACGAAACGAATGCCGGCCTTGGCCGCGTACTGGAACTGCTTGCCGATCTTCTTCGGCTCCATCTGCACTTCGGCGTTGATGCCACCGGCGCGCAGGCGGCGGGCGATATCCAGCGACTGCGGCAGGCTGGCGTCGTCCATCAGCGCCACCAGCGCGTGCACGCTGCTGTCTTCGATCCCGGCGATCAGGCCGGCTTCGCGCAGCTGCCAGAACAGACGGGTCAGGCCGATGGAAATGCCCACGCCCGGCAGCTTGGACTTGCTGTAGTGGCTGGCCAGGTCTTCGTAACGGCCACCGGAGCAGATCGAGCCGATCTGCGGGTGGTCGGTCAGCGTGGTTTCGTACACGGTGCCGGTGTAGTAATCCAGGCCGCGCGCGATGGAGAAATTCAGGCAGTACGCGGTTTCCGGCACGCCCAGCGCCTTGACCAGCTCCAGCACTTCGCGCAGTTCGGCCACGCCCACCTTCAGCGTCTCGCTGGCAGCCGGATCGGCCAGCAGCGCGTCCAGCTGCGCCAACGCGTCGGCGTGGCTGCTGGAGCGGACCGCCACGAAGGCCAGGATCCGCTCGACCTGCTCGGCCGGGATCTCAAAGCCTTCGCCCACCAGCGTCTCGCGCACGTAGTCGGGGCCGCGCTTGTCCAGCTTGTCCACTTCGCGCAGCACCGCCAGCTGGCGCTCGCCATCAGCCACGCCCAGGCTTTCAAAGAAGCCGCGCAGCAGCTTGCGGTTGTTGAGCTGGATACTAAAGGCGCCGATGCTGAGCTCGGCGAAGACCGCATGGATCACCGCCAGGACTTCGGCGTCATAGCGGATGCTCAGCGCGTCCTTGCCGATCACATCGATGTCGCACTGGTAGAACTCGCGGAAGCGACCGCGCTGGGCACGCTCGCCGCGGTACACGCGCTGCATCTGGTAACGACGGAACGGGAAGGTCAGGTCGTGCTCGTGCTCGGCCACGTAGCGGGCCAGCGGCACGGTCAGGTCGAAGCGCAGGGCCAGCTCGGGCAGCGTTTTGTCGCCGGCTTCGGCCGCGTTGGCCAATGCGCCGGTGGACTGCACGAAATACACCTGGCGCTCGGTTTCACCGCCGGACTTGGTCAACAGCACATCGGACAGCTCGAACACCGGGGTTTCCACCGGCAGGAACCCGAACCGCTCGTAGTTGCGGCGGATGACGTCCAGCATGCGCTGGAACGCGATCTGCTCGCGCGGCAGCAATTCCATGATGCCGGGCGGCGTACGGGGCTTGATCACTTGCGGGACTCCTGCGGAAACGGGGGGATGAGCGAGCGGCATATTCTAGCCGCAGCCAGCGCAACGAGCCGCATCCGGGCATCGGGACCGGGCCAATGGCGGCATGACGTATCATAGGCAGGTCCCGCTTGCTGACCTGACATGACCCGGCCCCACTCCGGTACCGCGCTTTCCGCTGTTGAAGACCCCGCCGCCCCCGGTTGCTCGCCGCTGCGCGACTGCCTGCATTGCTCGGTACGGCACCTGGCGGTCTGCTCGGCGCTGTCGCCGGATGAAGTGCAGGCGCTGGAGCGGGTCACCGTGTCCCAGGCACTGCCGCTGGGGTCCACCCTGGCCCGTGCGGGTGAGCCGCGCCAACATGTCTATACGATTACGGCCGGTGCGCTGCGCCTGGTCCGCACGCTGGCCGATGGCCGCCGCCAGATCAGCGGTTTCGTGCTGCCCGGCGACTTCCTGGGCTTGAGCGGCAGCGATCACCACCGCTATGACATCGAGGCCATCGCCGACAGCCGGGTCTGCCGCGTGGCCCTGCCGCAGATGAAGGACCTGCGCTCGCGCTTCCCGCACCTTGAGCGCAAGCTGCTGCAACGCGCCTGCCAGGAGCTGGATGCCGCGCAGGATGCCGCCATGGCGCTGGGCCGGCTGCAGCCGGCCGAGAAGGTCGCCGATTTCCTGCTGCGCCTGGCCGCGCGCGAAGCGCTGCTCGGTGAGCCGGGGCTGCGCGTGACCCTGCCGATGGGCCGCGGCGACATCGCCGACCATCTCGGCCTGACCATGGAAACCGTCAGCCGCACCTTCACCAAGCTGCGCCAGCAGGGCCTGATCGCCCTGCCCCATCTGAACACCGTCGAGATCCTGGACGAAGCCGGTCTGCAGAAGCTGGCGGCCGACGAGTCGTACTGACCCCGCCTCACCCGCGCAACAGCACCTCACGCAGCGCCCCATACTCCGGTGCGCACGCTTCGGCCTGCGCGGGCCGCTCCAGCAGTGCGGCCAAGGCCGGCGGCACGTCCAGCACCTGCCCGATCAACGGCTCCACCACCGATTCGAACTTGGCCGGGTGCGCAGTCGCCGCCACCGCCCAATGCCCCTGTGCGCCCGCGGCCCGCAGGTGCTCCAGGCGCGCCACCGCCGTCGCCGTATGCGGGCAAAACACCTCGCCATGCAGGTCATGGCGCCGCTTGATCACTTCGCGGATCGCCGCATCATCCACGGCCTCGGCCGTGAACGCGCCCCGCAGTGCCACGTCATCGTCGTTGTAGAGCCAGCGCAGCCGCTCGAAATTGCTGGGCGCCCCCACGTCCATCGCGTTGGCAATCGTCGCCACGCTGGTTTGTGCCTGGTAGGCCTCGCCATGGAAATAGCGCGGCAACACCTCATTGGCATTGGTCGCCAGCGCGATCTGCCCCAGCGGCAGGCCCATCGCCCGCGCCAGGATCGCCGCCATCGCATTGCCCAGGTTGCCGGTCGGAATCACCAGATTGAGCACGTGGCCGGTCTGCGCTTGATGCACCAGGGCCGCATGGGCGTAATAGCTCATCTGCGGCAGCCAGCGACCCAGGCTGATGCTGTTGGCCGAGCTCAACGGCACTGCGTGCTGCAGCTCGCGATCGCCCAGCGCCTGTTTCACCATCGCCTGGCAATCGTCGAACGACCCGGCGACGCGCAGTGTGTGGATGTTGTCGCCGAAGCACCCCAGCTGATGCGCCTGGCGCGGCGAGACGCGGCCATCCGGGTACAGCACCACGACGCGGATCCCCGGCTGCCGATGAAAGGCCGCGGCAACGGCCGCCCCGGTATCGCCCGAGGTCGCCACCACGATCGTCAACGGTCGCTCACGGCCCTGCTGCAGGCGGGCAAGACACGCCGCGAGAAAGCGCGCACCGAAATCCTTGAATGCCGCCGTCGGGCCATGGAACAACTCCAGCACATGATCATCAGCGGTCGCCAGGGGGCGCAGTGGCGCATCGAAATCGAAGGCCTGCTCGCACAGTTCGGGCAGTGCTCTCTCCAGGGCATCGTCATGGAAATACGGGGCCAGTACCGCCGCGGCGGTCTGCGCGAAGGAACCCTGCGCTGACCAGCTCTGCAGTTGCGGGCGGTGTTCGGGAACGTACAGACCACCATCCGGGGCAAGGCCGGCGGCGAGCGCCTGGCTGAGCGAGGCGGCGGGCGCGGCGTGACGCGTGGAAACGAACTTCATCGGATATCCCAAAGTAGAAAGAGTGGACGTGTCACAGCACGCGCGCGGCGGGCGCATTCAAGGGTGACACCCAGCCTTGGCTGTCGAAGCCCGCGTCCGCGAACGCCTGCTGGACTGCCGCCTGCGCGGCAAGCGCGGCATCGCGCTGCTCGAACCAGGCAAACACGCTCGGCCCCGCACCGGAGATGCTGGCGCCCATCGCCCCGGCATTCAACGCAGCATCGCGGGCCGCCGCAAACCCGGCGATCAGACCGGCCCGACGCGGCTCGACCAGCACGTCGCGCAGGCCGGCACGGACCAGTGCGGCATCGGAGGTGAAGCAGCCACTGAGCACCAGCGCCAGATTCGCGCTCTGCGCGACGAACTCGCCCAACGCGTAATGCCCCTGCAGCGCGGCGCGCGCGCGGCGCGTCTCCAGCACCGCGTTCGGATGCACCAGCAGGCTGTGCCACGCCGCCGGGACCGGCACCGGTACCAGCCGGTCCGCCGTGCTCAGTACCAGCCCGCCCAGCAGCATCGGCCCGAGGTTGTCGCCATGGCGGCCACCACTGGCCACCGCCTCGCCGGTCAGCGCGAACGGATACAGCGCCTCGCGCGACAACGGCTGCGGCAACAGCGCATTGGCCGCGACCAGCGCGGCCACACACGACGCGGCCGAACCGCCCATGCCCGAGCCCAGCGCGATGCCCTTGTCGATCTCCACCTCGAAGCCGAACGGCAGATCCAGCGCGGCACGCAGCGCGATCAACGCCGCACCGGCGGTGTTGTCCTCGGCCACCCGTGGCAGATCCACCGTGGTGCCGCGGATCGCGTGGATGCGAACCACGGGCTCGTCGATCCGCCGCGCTGTCACGGTATCGCCAACGCCCTCGATGGCGTGCCCAAGGATGTCGAACCCGACCCCCACGTTGCCGACCGAGGCCGGCGCAAATGCGCGTGCTTCCGTCCTCCTGCCCTCACTCACAGACGTGCTCCTTCGCCCACCGCCACGCGCAGCACATCGGCGAACACGCCGGCGGCGGTCACCTCCGGCCCGGCGCCCGGGCCCTGCACCACCAGCGGATTGTCGCAGTAGCGGCGCGTGGTGAACTGCACCACGTTGTCGGTCAGGCGCAGGTTCGCGAAGGCATGCCCGGCCGGCAGCGCGACCAGGCCGACCTCAGCCCCATCCGGCGTGAGGCGCGCCACATAGCGCAGCACCGCACCGTCCGCTTTGGCGACTGCCAGGCGCTCGGCGAACACCACATCGATCTGCGGCAGGCCCGCCATGAAGTCGTCCACGCTGGCCTGGCGCAGTGCTTCGGGCACCAGGCTTTCCACGCGCACCTGCGCCAGGCTGAGCTCACGGCCCGCCTCACGCGCCAGGATCACCAGCTTGCGCGCGACATCCACGCCGGAAAGATCATCGCGCGGGTCCGGCTCGGTATAGCCCATGCCACGCGCCTGGCTGACCAGCGCGGAGAACGGCACCTGGCCGTCGTATTTGTTGAACAGCCACGCCAGCGTGCCGGAGAAAATACCGTCGATCGCCAGCACCTCATCGCCGGTGTCGACCAGGTCGCGCAGCGTGGTGATCACCGGCAGGCCCGCACCGACCGTGGCTTCGTAGCGGAAGCGCGCGCCACTGCCAGCCGCTGCCTCGCGGATCGCGTGATAGCGCTCCAGCGGGCCGGCACCGGCCTGTTTGTTCGGGGTGACCACGTGGATGCCTGCGGCCAGCCAGCCGGCATAGCGGTCGGCCACGTCGGCGCTGCCGCTGCAATCGATGATCAGGGCGTGCGGCAGATGGGCGGAGACCAGGTGTTCGGTGAATGCGTCCAGATCGCTCGGCTGCGCCGGGCCGGACAGCGCCGCGCGCCAGTCACCTTTCAGTCCGCGCTCGTCCAGGACCATGCGGCTGCGCGAGGCGACCGCACGCAGGCGCAGATCCACATTGGCGCGGCCGAGCAGCTGTACCTGGGCCGCCTGCAGCTGGTCCAGCAGCGCCGCACCCACATTGCCCGGGCCGATCACACCGACCGAGAACGTCTGCGGCGACAGCCAGAACCCGGCATGCGCCGCGCGCAGCGCCTTGGTCGCATGGCGGCTGTCGACCGCCACCGAGATGTTGCGCTCCGAGGAGCCCTGCGCGATCGCCAGGATGTTCACCTGCGCGCGGCCCAGCGACTCGAACAGGCGCGCGGCCACGCCGGGCTGGCCGGCCATGCCATCGCCCACGGCGGCCAGCACACTCACGTTGTCGGTCAGCTGCACGCGCTGCACCTGGCCCAGGCTCAGCTCATGGGCAAAGGCCTGCAGCAGCGATTCGCGCGCCCGCACCGCCTCGGCCTGCTTCACCACGCAGCAGATCGAGTGCTCGGAGGAGCCCTGCGAGATCATCACCACCGACACATGCGCATTGCGCAGCGCCGCGAAGACGCGCTCGGCCGTGCCGGGCACGCCGATCAGGCCGGTGCCTTCCAGGTTGATCACGGCCAGGTCCGGGCTCAGGGTCAGCCCCTTGATCGGACCGGACGCGGTGCGCTCGGCAGTGATACGCGTGCCTGGATGATCCGGGTGGAAGGTGTTGCGGATGATGATCGGCAGGCCACGCTCGATCGCCGGCGACATCGTCTGCGGGTGCACCACTTTGGCGCCGAAGTAGGCCAGCTCGCAGGCTTCGTCGTAGCTTAGCGCTTCCAGCTGGACCGCCTCGGGCACCACCCGCGGGTCGGCCGAGAGCACGCCGTCCACATCGGTCCAGATGTGCAGCTCGTCGGCGTTGAACAAGGCGGCGAAGATCGCCCCGGAGTAATCGCTGCCGTTGCGGCCCAGCGTGGTGATGCGGTCCTGGCGGTCGCGGGCGACGAAGCCGGTGGCCACGATGCGCGATTGCGGATGCTGCAGGCGCCACTGGGCCAGGCGCTCGGCGCTGCGCGCCCAGTCCACGTCCACGCCCAGTTCACCGCGCTCGATCACCAGCACATCGCGCGCATCCAGCACCGCGCAGTCTTCGCCCAGCGTCTGCAGGTACGTCCCGAGCAGTTGCGCCGAATACACCTCGCCCATGCCCTGCACGCGGTCCAGCACTTCGGTGGGCAGGCCGCCGATCACCGCCAGCGCACCCAGCACCTCGGCCAACTGATCGAAGCGCTGGTCCAGCCACTCCACCGTCGCCCCGGCGTGCTCGCCGAGCAAGGCAACGGCGGCACCGCGATGACGTGCCCGCAAGGCGTGCCACTGTTCGCGCCAGGCCGAGCCGTCTTCCGCGGCCAACGTGGCCACCCCGATCAGTGCATCGGTAACGCCCTTCATCGCCGAGACCACGGTGACCTGCATCGTCTCCTCACGCGCCAGCAGCAGCTGCGCCACATGACGATAGCGCTCGGCATCGGCCACCGAGGTGCCGCCGAACTTGTGGACCACGGTGGTCACGCCGGCCCGCGCGGCGACGGAGACGGCGGGCTGGGCGGAAGGTGGAGCGGAAGCGGCGACAGAAGACATGCTGACCTCGATGGGAGGCCCCGCGTCACATCAGGTTTGAGAGTTTCCCCCGCCACCTGATCTGGGTGCGGGGCCGTGGTTTTCGGAAATTACGCGAAGACGACGGGCCGCACCGGGCGAGTGGTGGCGGTGGTAATGATGGTGGTACCGGTCGACACGGCCTGGCCGCCCGCGAAGGCGGGAACGAGCAGGTAGGCGTGGGCGGCGGTGATGACCATGGATCAAGAAAACTACGCCACCGCCCTGCTTGTCAAGTGCTGCGCTGCAAAAGATCGCGGCACGTAAATCGCGGCGATCGTCGGCCAACAAGTTGCGATTGTGACCATCCAGGCGGGGCAAGGCCTGCCCTACCCCACATGCTCCGCCACCGCCGCAGGGGGCCGATGCGCGTGCGCGCACATCAGCACGCCCGACACCAGGCAGACGATGGCCACCGTTTCCATCAGCGTCGGCCAGCGTTGCTGCCAGGCAAAGCCATACAGCAGGGCGAACAGGGTTTCGAAGACGATCATCTGCCCGGTGAGGGTCAGTGGCAGGTTGCGGCTGGCGCGGTTCCAGGAGGCATTGCCGAGCACCGAGGCGACCACCGCCACGCCCGCGCTGATCAGCCAGAAGTTCAGCCACTCGCCCGGCGGATGCACCGTCGCGCTGGTCAAAAACGCACTGGGCACCAGCACGAGCGCGAGCCCGCCGGTGGTGATGCCGGTCAGCAGCGACCAGTCATGCCCGGACAGATCCGGCCGGCGCGCCAGCCAGCGGCTGTTGCCGATGGAGTACACCGCCCAGGACAGCAACGCGCCGACCGCGCACAGCAGCCCGAGCAACCGGCGCCCGGCCGAGCCCTGCGCATGTTCGGCCATCAAGGCTTCATAGCCCACCAGCGCCACGCCAAGCAGGCACAGCAGCAGCGCCGGGGCCAGGCGACGCAGTGGCACCGCGCCTTCCTCGCGTACGCCGGCCAGGGTCACCACCACCGGGATCAATCCCACGATCAGCGAGGCGGCCGCACCACCGGCCCATTGCACGGCATTGGCCAGCAGCAGGAAGTAGACCAGGTTGCCGGCCAGGCTCAGCCACAACAGACCCCGCCACTCGGCCCAGGCCAGCCGCTCCTTGAGCTGCCGCCAGCGCGGCGCAAGCAGAACGACGGCAATCAGGCCGTAGACCAGATAGCGGCCGGCGGAGAGCTGTACCGCGTTGAAGCTGTGCAGCATCGCCGGGGCCAGGAACACCACGCCCCACAGCGCGCCGGCGGCAATGCCGTTGGCGATGCCCACTCCCATCGATCGTTTCATTGCGGCTCACGCGGTATGCATTGGCCGCGCAGTGTAGAAGCCGCGCACCGCGACGTCTTGACCGAGGCTACTGCCGCCGGAAAGCCTGCGGGGTCAGCCCGGTTTCCCGGCGCAGGGCTCGGGTCAGCGCACTGTGCTCGGAATAGCCGGCATCCAGCGCGATCGTGGCGATGCTGTCGCTGCTGGTGAGCAGCCGGTGCTTGGCCCAGCGCAACCGGCAGGCACTCAGCCACGCCTGGGGAGGCACCCCGAATTCCTGGACGAAGGCCGCATGCAGGCGGCTGCCGCTGATGCCGACCAGCGCGGCCATGCGGGCCACGTTCCAGTCCGCGCCGGGGTTGGCCGAGAGCCGGGTACACAGGGCATGCAGGCGTGCCGCGCTGCCAGCGGGCGCGTACTGCTGCAGCAGGGTCGCGAGCAGACCCTCACTGCCGTGTGCGGGCGCACCGGCCAGGCGCTGGCGCACTCCCTTCGGCAGTGCCAGCCAACGCTGCCGGCGCAGGTGCTCCAGGGTGTGGTCATCGATCACCCCCGCCGGGCAATCGACGATCACCATCAGATGATCGCCATCGCCGGTCTGGGCATGTCCCTCGCCGGGCGCCACGAAGGCCCCCTGCAGCACATCCAGGCGGCCGCCAAACGCATCGACCTCGACCTCCAGATCGCCGCGCAGCGGCAGCACCCATTGCGCAAAGTCATGCCGGTCCACATCGGTGGACGTTCCGTAACACCGCAGGTGGCAGGCGCTGGCGTGCATGGGGATAGTCTGCGCGCTGGGTGAAGGCCGCTGCAAGCGGCGGCGAAACGCCCGCGCATCCGCGTACCATGGCAGCCGACCCGTCCAACATGGAGCGTTCACCGTGGCCTGCACCATCGTTCCTCTCAGTGACCGCCCCGACCTGCTGCCGATCCTGGCCGAGTGGTATTTCCAGGAATGGGGACGCCACGTGCCGGACCTGACCCTGCTCGATCAGCAGCAGCGGCTGGAAGTGTTCCTGCAGGACGACGAGTTGCCCCTGCTGCTGATCGCACTGGATGACGCGGTGCCGGTCGCCGCAGCGCAGCTCAAGTTCCATGAGCGGACCGAGCGCCCCGAACGATTGCACTGGCTGGGCGGCGTCTATGTCCATCCGGCGCACCGCGGGCGCGGCCTGGCCGAGAAAGTCATCGACGAATTGCTGGTGCGCGGTCGCGCGCTTGGCGTACGCGATCTCTACCTGCAGACCGAAGCCGATGATGGGGGCCTGTATCGCCGGCTGGGCTGGGCACCGCTGGAATCACTGCAGCATGCCGCGGGCATGCCGGTCCGGATCATGGTCCGCAGCGTGGCCGCCGACCGCGTCGACTGAACGCGCGGTTGCGGCACCTTGGTTGAAGAATGAATGCGACGCCGGTGAACGGCGTCAGCGGAAGCGCACCGGCTGCGGTGCCGGGCGGTCGGCCAGCGAGCCAAGCGTGAACGTGTATCCGGCCTCTTCCAGCAGCTTGCGCATGCGCAGCTCCGCGCGCTTGGGATAGGCCAGCGAGGTCGGTGCGTGCAGGGCGTAGGAGGTCGATTTCCCGGGCAGCGTTTCGCGGGTCACCGAGGACTGATTGGTCTCGCACGCGTTGGCCCACAGGTCCATCAGCACCTTCGGGCCGATGGATTGATTGTTGCTGAGACGAAGCGTCAGCCAACGCATGTGTTCCATGACAAATCCAAGCGGCTCTTTGTCCCGAGTATGCACCAATTCCCCCACTACCGTTCGGGGCCGTCCGGTGCGCTGGCAGCCACCCGGCAGTGTCGGGCAAAAACGAACAGCCCCTGCGGGGCCGGGGCTGTTCGGGTACCGCTCCAGGAAGCGGACTACTGGCAACCGTGGGGAATCGCCAGCGCACCGCCTGTCTGAAACTCAGTGCTTCATGGCGTGCTTGCGGTCGCGCATGACAGCATGGCATTCCTGCACCTGCGGCAGCAGACGCTGGACTTCCTGGCGCGCGGCCGGCGAGGTGTCGGCGTCGGTCAGGGTGTCCTTGAACGCCTTCAGCAGGCGATCTTCGGATTCTTCCAGCTCGGCCACGTAGCCGTACTGCTTGTCGCCCAGGGTGGCGCGCACCTTGCCGTAGAACTGCTGCATGGAACCGACGAAGGTGCCATGGTCGGCCGGCTTGCCGCCCGCGGCGACAACGGTGGCGCTCAGCGAGCGGACGATCTCATTCTTGACACCGGCGATACGGGTGAAGAGCGCCGCCAACTCGGCATCTTCGACCTTGCCTGCGGCCTCGGTGTAGAACTCCTGGCCATCGCGGGCGATTTCGATCAGGTCGTTCAAGTTATGCGCGGTCTTCGATTCGGTATTCACTGCGATGTACTCCTGTTGGTCCGGTTTGGCCCGTGTGTTGTTGTCGGGGTGAGTCGACTTTTCCGCATCGGCCATGAAGTCGGCGTGACACTGAAATGCGAGTGTTCAGCGAGCTCAACGCACTGCGCGACAGATGTGCACGGCGCGTCGTCGAGGCGCGAAATGCGTGTTACTTCCCTGCCCGTCTGCGCTTGATCCAGGCCAGACATTGCCCGGCAATCGCCGTGAGCAGAATCAGCGAATTGGTCACCACGAAAACGATCGAGCCGGTCGCCGCGCTGTACGCAATGAACAACACGGAGGCCGTGATCTGGCCAACGAACAACCACGTCGATACCGCCTGTGCATCCTTGGCCGTCCACTGCTTCCATATCTGCCGCCACAGCGTGGCGATCAGCACGGCGGTCGCCGCCCAGCCGAGCAGATCAATGGGCGCCATCAGCGCGCCAGCAGTGACAGCGGCGCCACGTCGCCCGCCACCTCATCTGCCGCCAAGCCAACGCGCTGTTCCAGGCGGCGCAGGAAGTCACTGAAACCGTGCGGTGCACGCGCGTGCCGGCGTGCGCTGGTCATCACCCGTGGGCTGGCCAGCCGCGCCACCTGCATGCCGGCCCCGTGCATGGCCTGGATCAGCGCGACGTCCTCACCGGTGGCCAGCGGCGCAAAGCCGCCGGACTGCCGATACGCCACTGCGCTGAAACCCATGTTCGCGCCGTGTACGTGCGGATGCCCATCCACTGCATGCTCGCCCTGCACGAACTGCTCGCGCACGGCCTGCGGGTAGTCCAACCAGTCACCCACCGCCACCACGCCACAGAAGGCATTCGCACCACACTGCAGCTGGCGCGCAAGCCAGTCCGGCGGCACCACGCTGTCCGCGTCGGTGCAGCCGATCCAGCGGGCCCCCAGCGCCAACGCGCGCTCACTCGCCGCCGCCCGTGCGACACCGACACACCCGGCGTCCACGCTGACCACTTCCACGCCCATGCGCTGGCAGATCCATTCCGTGGCATCACGGCACCGATCCAGCGCCACCACGATCACCACCGGCTCGTTGCGCAGGGCCGGATGCAGCGCCGCCACCTGCAGCGACTGCAGGCAGACCGCGATCATTTGCTCTTCGTTGTGCGCGGGAACGGTCACGGCAATCATCGCAGGCCCTCGCGTTCGGCCACCGAGGTGGTCTCGGCCGACCAGCCTTCCAGCAGCATGTCCTCGTCGCGATACGAGAACAGGCGTGGCAGGCTGTCATCAAACTGCGCGTGCACGAACGCGGCGCTGCAGCGCGCCTGCTCGAACGGCACGCGCCAATGGCAGGCGATCACCACGCCCTGCGGCGTGAGCGATTGAACCACCTGCGCCGCCAGCTGACGCATGTCGTCCTGTGAGAGGTAGTAACCCATTTCACCCACCACGATCAGGTCGAACCTGCCTGCTGGCCAGTCGTGTGGATGACGCGCCTGCTCGACGGAAACGTGCGCCTGGCGCCGGGTGATCGCGCGCGCCGCGGCGACAGCGCCTTCGCTCAGGTCGGTGGCGAGCAGGTGATCGCAGCGCTCGGCCAGGGCCGCGGTCAGCACGCCGTTGGAGCACCCCAGCTCCCAGCCACGGCCAAAGCGCTCGCGCGGCAGGCTGGCCAAGGTGAGCGCGCGCTTGCGCTGCTCGTACCAGCGGGTCCGGTACTGGAAGGGGTCCTCCTTCTCATACAACGCGTTGAAGTAGGCGACATCACTCATCCGATCAATACCTCGTAGTTCCGTTCAAACCGCTGCAGCACAGCGGCAGGCAGGATGGGCTCGCACTCGAGCCCCGCCACTGCGCCGGTCTGGGTCACGAACTGCTGGATCGCATCGCGCTTGCGGTCCAGCAGGTCGTCCTCCAACGCATAGCGCGTCGCCGGCGCCCAAGCGGACGGTGCCGCCTGCGGGTCCAGCCAATGCCAGCCCCACACCGGGTATTCCTTCAACGCGGCGCCGCGCGCGGTGCAGGCCTTCACGCAGGCACGCGCGACCGCTTCATGGTCCGGGTGCCCATCGAAGCGCCACGGCGCCAGCACCAGATCGTCCGGCTGCAGCAAAGCCGCCAGCTGCTCGCCCATCCATGCTTCGCTGGCCGTCACGGCGCCATCGCCGATGTGCCAGGCAATCCGCGCTGCGCTCGCCAAGCCCAGGCAACGCAGCGCATCGTCCAGCTCAGCGGCACGGGCCACGCGCAGCCGCTCGGGCGACCACGCAGGCTGATCGGGATAGCAGGCTTCGCCGTCCGTCACCGAGACCACCGTGACCGCCAGCCCTGTCTGGTGCGCAAGCGACATCAGGCCGCCGCAGGCGAGCACTTCATCGTCCGGGTGCGGCGACACCACCACCAGCCGACGCGCATCGCCGAACAGCGCCGCAGGGGACGCAAGCGGCAGCGACTGCAACCACGGCGATGCTGCCCACTGCGCCTCGGTCACGCCGCCGCCTTCGATCTGACGGTTCACAGCGTCCACGTACGCCCCTCGCGATGCATCAGGTTGCCAAGATGCTGCCAGTCGCGGTCGGCATGGCTCTGGCGGATGAAGACGGTCAGGTCAGCCCAGCGCCGGGCGTGCGCCGGGTCCATGCACATCGGGCCCGGCCCAAGCGCCCTGCCGACCCGATCCAGCGTCACGGAGGCGGCGCGCTCCACCGCACTGCGCGCTCGCACGATCTCACGCTGATGGGGTTGGTCGGGCTGTGCATCGATCAGCGCGGCCAGCTCGCGCAGCAGTGAGGCGCATGGCGACAGCGCCAGATCGATCTCACCCAGCAGGCCGGCCGCCGTGCCCGGTTCGTCCGCGCGCGCGCTGTGCAGCAATGGCTCGGCCAACGCGCTCGCCCCGCCGAACCAGCACGCCGCGATGCCTGCGCCACCATGCCAGAACCCCGGACGCTGCAGATAGGCATCCGCCGCGCCGATCTCGACGGCCGGCACCTGATCGAAACAGGCTGTCCCACTCGGCACCCGCCCCATGCCCGTGGCCTGCCACGTCTGCGGCAGGAAACGCACGTTGGCCCGGCGCACCGGCACCAGGAACAGCCGCGAGCGCCCGTCATCGCGCACCGTCACCAGGGCATGGTCCACCCAGCCGGCACCGGAGCACCACGGTTTGTCACCGGACAGCGTGCCGCTGGCGCGATCAAAGCGCAGGGTCGCCGCCGGCCCTTCGGCCGCCCATACCGCGCCCAGCTGATCGTGGTCCGGCATCGCGGCGCCCAGTTCTTCCAGGATCGCCTGCGCGTCGTAATGGGCTTCCAGCACCTTGGCCAGGCAGAGATCCCGCGCGGCGATATGCGCCAGCGCCTGCCAGCGCAGCAGCGTGCCCCCGCTGCCAGGGCGCGGCAAGGAGGGTTGATGCTCGATCCAAGCGCGGGCCTGCGCCTGCAGGTCGTCGCCATCGCTCACCGGCTGCGGTGCCGCCGGCGGTACAAGAGAAGCCACGGCATTCATGTCAGGGCGTCAGGATCACCTTGCGGCAATCCTCCTCTTTGCGGTCGAAGATCTCGTAGCCACGCACCGCGTCTTCCAGCGACAGCCGGTGGGTCACGATCACGCCCGGATCCAGCCGGCCTTCGCCGATATGGTCGAGCAGCTCTGGCATCAGCTTCTGCACATGGGTCTGCCCCATCTTGAAGGTGAGGCCCTTGTCGAACGCATCGCCGAGCAGGAAGCCGTGAATGAAGCCCGCATACACGCCCGGGATGCTCACCGTGCCACCCCGACGGGTCGCAGCGATGCACTGGCGGATCGCCACGCCGCTGCTGCCTTCCACCTTGAGCGTCGTCAGCGCCGATTCCAGCGCACTGCCCTCGGCCTCGAAGCCGACCGCTTCGATCGTGGCATCCACGCCGCGGCCGTTGGTCTGGGTGATGATGTATTCCGCCGGATCCTCCACCTGGGTGAAATCGATCGGGGTCACGCCGTAGGTCTGCTGCGCGAAGGCCAGGCGATACGGCAGGTGGTCGACCATGAAAATCGTCTCCGCCCCCAGCAGGCGGCAGCAGGCCGCACTCATCAGCCCGACCGGGCCGGCACCGAAGATCGCCACCGTGGAACCCGGCTTCACGCCTGCGTTGATCGCGGCCTGGTAGCCGGTCGGCAGGATGTCGGAGAGGAACAGTACCTGCTCATCGGACAGCGCATCCGGAATACGCAACGGCCCGACATTGGCCTTCGGTACGCGCACGAACTCCGCCTGCCCGCCGGATACACCACCATAGAGATGGCTGTAGCCGAACAGCGCTGCCGGCGGGCGGATGCCCTTCTGGTTCACCGCGGCGCCCTTGCCGGTGTTGGTGGTCTCGCAGGCCGCGAACTCGGCCAGGCGGCAATGGAAGCACTCACCACACGCAATCACGAATGGAATCACCACGCGGTCGCCCGGGCGCAGATCCATCACCCCCGCGCCCACCTCCTCCACCACGCCCATGAACTCGTGGCCCAGCACGTCGCCGGTATGCAGATCCGGGATCTTGCCGCGGTACAGATGCAGGTCCGAGCCGCAGATCGCCGTGGCGGTCACGCGCAGGAGGATGTCATCCGGGGCGGCCAGCGCGGGATCGGGCACGGTATCGACCCGTACATCCTTGCTGCCGTGGTAAGTCAGTGCGCGCATAGCAGACTCCGTTATCCAAGTACCTCTGTGGTACGTGGTACGGCGTGGCAGCGTCGTGACCGCACCGTGTGCGGCGTGTCTATCCGGATCAGCGCGCCGCCCTGCAGAGGCTGGCGCGCATGGCGCTGCGCAGCGCATGAGGACTGAATCATTCATTCTGCGCGCGCGGCGAGCGCCGCACGCGACGGTCGCTTACTCCACCGAGGGCGCCGAAGGCGTCTCCGGGTCCGGCGGCAGTTCCTGCGGCGGCGATGCGGGTGCGGGGTCGCCCTCCGGTGGGATTTCCTGCGGCGGCTCCTGCGCAGGCGGATGGCCACGGCCGGGCTCTTCCACCGGCGGCGCGGGCGGCACGGGTTCCGGGGTCGGGTCCGGCACCTGGGCGATCACATCATCGAATGGGGCCATCGTTTCACTGTCCAGTGCCATGTACATCGCGTGTGTTCCTGTTGTGGGACTGCGCCCGACACTACGCGGCGCACCGTCAAGATCCAGCGAGCGCGAGCGTGACCGACGAGCGCTCCCGCTCAGTCATCGCCTTCAGCACGGCGCTTGTTCACCGTGATCTCGCCGGAGGTTTCCAGCACTGCCAGGTCGACCTGCCCGAAACCTTCACAGCCGTTGGCGCGCATCGCCACTTCCAGATCCGCCGGGCTGACATTGCAGCGTTTCACCTGCTCCCAGTAGATCGTGCCGTGCCGCGCCAGCACCACCGGCACGCCCTCCACGATCTCGTTGAGGCGCTTGCTGCGCGCCCCCAGAAAGCCGACGAACCAGTTCAGACCGATCAGCGTCGCGGCCAGGATGAGCCCGCCGGGCAGCGAGGTGTCCTCACCGATCAGCGAGTTCTGCACGGCCGTGCCCAGCAGCACGATCACCAGGATGTCGAACGGGGTGGACTGCCCCATCGAACGCTTGCCGCTCATGCGGGTCAGCAACAGGACCACCACATACACCGCAACCGCGCGGACCACGAACTCCCACCATTCCATTCCCAGCTCGAACATCTCATGCATCGCGGCAGCCTCCGTGTGGCGAGGTCTGGACGATAGGAACTCCCGAGTGAAGCCGATGGGAGCACCCGCCCTTCACGGCACCCCCGCTCCTTCGTAACAGCGGCAGGGCTAGCGTCGAGGCATCACCGCCCTACCCGTTCGCGCAGGAGACACACCATGCAGCACGACAAAACCCCGCCCGCCTCCACCGAAGACGCTCACGCCGCGCACAACTGCCCGCCGGCGGAAGGCACGGTCGACAAGCAGCGCACCTCGGAGAACCACGACGAGGCGCTGGAAGAGACGTTTCCGGCCAGTGACCCGATTTCTCCGTTCGTTGCGGCCAAGCCGCCGAAGGATGACAAGGATGAGAAAGGTCCGGATACAGCGCGGCTGAAGACGGAGAACGAAGGCTACAACCAGCGCGGCCACAGCAAGGGTGGCAAGGCCGGTGAAGGGGAACCGGATGGCGTCCGCGAGGATGACGGCATCACCCAGCCGAACTTTGGGCAGGGTGGTACGTCTGGCAAGCAGACGTTGGATCGCTGACCGAACGAGGACCTGTCATGACTACTGCACCGCGAGCGCCCGCCACGAAAGAAGACGACCAGCAGAAGAGCCACACGCCGGACAAGCTGAGGAACGATGACGCCCGCTGGAAGGACAAGGACATGCCGGAGGCGGAGCATGGGGCTACGCCTGAGGACTATGAGCGGCCGGGGAAGGTGTAAATGCCAGCGAGGCCCTGCAAAGGCAGCGCCGGGAATGATCATCGGGATCAGGGGGGGCTTACCCATGACCGGGGAGCTCTTCTGATCACACCCTTGCTCACCTGAGGGGCCCGGGACCCGGGTAGCTCCGCCCGGGCCATAAGCTGGGCGCGGGTACACAGCGAATGTGATTGGTGACCCCGGCCCGATTCGAACGGGCGACCTTCCCCTTAGGAGGGAGCTTTGCCGGCTATGTGCCGCAAGGGCTTCCAAGGCTGCTGTGCTGAACGTGTGCCATCTTGGCCCAATATTCCGAGGCTTGATGGGGCTTGGGGCATGGTTCGGCATCGCCCGACTGGGGCGGCCTGAGCTCCCTTGCTTGGATTGCATCGTGTCGGAGAGGCCCTTCGCATAAGCGGTTCGCGCATTGAGGAGGCGGCTCCGCGGGCAGCAGAGCGGGCGGTTTGTCTGGACATGCGCCTAAGCGGGCAGGATCGCAGTGAAGCGAACATGGCGCGTGCGCTACTACTAATCGCGGAGCTGGACGGGATGAGCGGGATCGCACGCGAGTGCTGGGTCAGCCCCATCACGCTGCGCCGGCAGTTAAATGGCACGCGGCAGCGGTACTTCGATGCGGTGGTCAAGGTGATGCGGGCGCTGAGGTTGGATGCGGGTCGAGGTGGGGTGAGTGCAGTTGAAGCTCCCCATGGATCAGGCGCGTCCAGGGACGACGCGTCGAGCCATGCCACACAGGTAGCCCCTGGCATGGCCGAGGGCCTCCATGACCCTCGACCTGGACAGCATCGCGGGCAGTTCAACAACCCGGTACGCGACAACGCAGGTGATCAGCAGGACCGGGATGAGGCAGAACGTAACCAGCCAGTGCTGCGTTGGCGAAAGTGCAGTGTAGGCACTTCGGCCCAACAGTTCGAACGCGCCAAACAGGTAAAAGCCATGGAAAAGGTAGATGCCATACGAGACTTCGCCCATCGCCACCGATACCTTGTTGGAGAGGACTCCAAAGAAATCATTTCCACATGCAATGGATGAAAAGACGAACGTCCACAGGATGACAGCGGCCGGGTGCCGGGCGGACTCAAAGAAAACAACAGACGAAACAGCGCACGCGATCGCGAGCAACGTAGCCCAACTCTGCCTAAGCGCCGCACTGATTCTCGGGCTGCGGCAAGCGTGAAGGCCTACGATTCCGCCTGCAAAAGGCAGAAGCAGAAGAAGCTCCAGCCTCAAGGCGGCGTATAGCAGTGCCAGCGCGGAAATCAACAAGATGCGCTTGGAGGGCCGTGATCCAACCAGCATGGCGATCAATGGCAGTGCGCCATACCAGACCCATTCGTAGGGCAACGACCAGACCACTCCAGCCATGATGTACCGGGTTCCCACCACGCCATTGATGTCTGGAGCACCGAGCACCGTGAAGGACAGCCATTGGATGACTTTCATACCAAGAGCAACTGGAGCTTCTACCAGCAGGAAACCGCTTGAGTAAAAGATCAAAGCGAGCAGTACAAAGAAACTGACCAGAAAAAGCGGAAACATGCGCAGAAAGCGACCGACATACAGACGCAGCCAATCCACGCCAGCGCTATCGATGACCATCCTGTAGAACAGGAAGGAAGAGATCATGAAAAACATGGCGACGGCTGCCTCACCCAACTGGGCA
The DNA here is from genome assembly GCF_039673135.1 of Stenotrophomonas sp. TWI1151. NCBI lineage: Bacteria > Pseudomonadati > Pseudomonadota > Gammaproteobacteria > Lysobacterales > Lysobacteraceae > Stenotrophomonas > Stenotrophomonas sp. TWI1151. The sequence continues at coordinate 121,302 of NZ_JBDJLA010000001.1, read as the reverse complement.
TACAAGGCAGACGGTGGGGCAGACCATTTTCCAGTTCGCGCGTAGACGTACCAGATGGAAGAATGGTGAACCAACACGGCCAGAGCCAGATAACCCCTCAAGCCATCGATGGCGAGGAAGCGCGAACCCGACACTGGTTGCGGCACGAATCGAGACAACGGCACGAAGGCTACAAAGGCAACCAGCCCCGCGATGAACGCGAACACTGGCAGATAGACACCGCCCGCCGTCAATGAACTCAGCTCAAACATGCCGGCACCTTTCCTAAGAACTTAGTCGATCGCTTATCACGCAATAGGAAGAGGCACGACAGCTCAATTCATGCGTCTGCGGGCACCCAAGTGCACCGGCCCCATAGTTCCAGTGGCACATGAGCAATCTATGGTGACCCCGGCCCGATTCGAACGGGCGACCTTCCCCTTAGGAGGGGGACGCTCTATCCAGCTGAGCTACGGGGCCAGATCGAGGGTGTGGAGGATACAGCCTGGCAACGCGCAGGACTACTCCGGACGGCTGACGGTCAGCTGCACCGCATGCCGACGCCGTATGCTGTCGTGCCGTCCCCGTCCCCGTCCCCGCCCTAATGCCCCAGACTTGGCACCTCCTCTCGATGCTCGGCGACAGCCGCCTGCTTCTGCCCACAGCCGCCGTGCTGATGTTTGCCGGCTGGCGAGCACACAGCTCGTGGCATTGGCGCTGGGCCAGTGCGCTGACCGTCGTCGGCCTGCTGGTGTTGGGCTCGAAGCTGGCCTTCCTGGGATGGGGAATCGGCGTGGCACGGTGGGATTTCACTGGATTCAGCGGGCACGCCGCCATGGCGGCCGGCGTCTGGCCAATGGTCTGCTACATCGCGATGCCTGGGGATCGCTCTCGTCGGCTCATGGCGCTGCTCGGCCTCTCATTGGCAGGGGCCGTCGCTTATTCTCGACTGCCGTTGAACGCACATTCCTGGTCTGAAGTAATCAGCGGCTGGCTGCTCGGTGCAGTGGCAAGCAGTTTGGTGCTGCGTGGCGCACAGCCAGTGCTTGGTCTGCGCTGCAGGTGGCTTGTGCTCGCCTTAGGCATGGGTATCTGCATGCCCTTGGCGTTCCCGCAGATCCGCACCCATCAGATGGTGGTGGCCTTGGCTAAAACACTGTCCGGCACGGCGAAGGAGTTCGATCGCAGCATCTGGAGTGGCGGCGAACCGCGACGCGGCTCATGAAAATGTCTGTGAATCAGGAATTCGTGTCATGAATTCCTTGACTTCAAAAGCCACTACCGGTGACCATAGGGGCGATAAATCCCCCAGACGGAGTAGGAGACCCCGTTCTATGAAGAAGATCTTTGCGGTTATGGCCCTTGTGGGTCTGTCCTCCCCGGCCCTGGCTCAGGTTGAGCAGGCGCCGAGCGAAGTAGTGGCGACCAGCAGTGAAGTCGCCGGTACGAGCGCTGCTGGCTATTCGACGGTAGCTATCGCAAGCACGGTGGTGGCTGCTGTTGCAACGGCAGCGGTTCTGTACAGCGTCGGTGGCGATAGCACCAGCGGCCCGAGCGACGGTGGCGGCAATGGCGGCGGTGGCACTGGCGGCACGGGTGGTACCGGCGGCACGGGTGGTACCGGCGGCACGGGTGGTACTGGCGGCACTGGCGGCTGATAATAGTCTTCTGTACCGAACGAGCCCTCGCCGGGCATTGCTTGGCGAGGGTTTTTTTTGCCTGCTGAAAATCTGGAAAAAAATGAAAACGAAGCGCGTTAGCATCGCTGCTGCCATCCTGACAGCCACCCTCCTGCCGGGCTGCATTTGGGCTCCAGGTCAGCATCTGCGCCAGGGCGATGTGACGCGCCAAGGAGGAGTCAGCGATGATGGACGTTTGGAGCTGGTCGACATAACGCCCAAACTCATCGCAATGAACGCGGCAAGTGAGCAGGCGCGCAATCTGCCTGCCGCGCTGCTTTCATTCAAACCAGACGCTTACCGCGTTGGAGTGGGCGATTCGCTGTACATCACTGTCTGGGACCATCCGGAATTAACTGTTCCGGCAGGGCCGCAGCAGACGCCCAACCTAGCTGGTCGCGCAGTGCAGAGCGACGGCACCGTCTTCTACCCCTACATTGGCAAAGTCGAAGCGGCTGGCAAGATGCCAGGGGAACTCCGAGAAGAAATCGAGAGGCGGCTCGCCAAGTACATCGAATCGCCGCAGGTTGATGTGTCGGTCCTGACCTTCGGGAGCCAGCGCGTATGGGTCACAGGTGCGGCCCAGCAGTCGACGCCGGTATCGCTTGGAACCTCGCCACTGACCTTGGCTGACGCCATAAGCCAGGCAGGGCTCAGCGCTGCAGGTGCCGACCTGTCAGGGGTTCAGCTGAGCCGCGACGGCGTCACCTACACCATCGATCTTGAGGCCTTGGCGAGCCAGTACGGCGGGCAGCAGCTGTACCTGAAACCAAGCGATTCGATCTACGTACCATTCCTGGATCGCAAAGAAATTTTCGTGGTCGGCGAGGTAGGTCAACCTGGTGCGTTCAGCTTCCGCACGGGCGACGTCTCGCTCAACCAAGCACTAGGTCGCGCACGCGGCTTGCTTCAGACCACCTCCGACGGCAATGCCGTCTATGTGATACGAGGCTCCAAGGATCTGCTCGCCCAGCCTTCCATCATCTATCAGTTGACCGCCAGATCTCCAGCGGCATTCGCAGTGGGCAGCCAGTTCAAGCTGCTTCCGGGAGACGTTGTCTTCGTGGGCGCCGCAGGTGTCACTCGCTGGAGCCGCTTCGTCAATCAGCTCCTGCCCTTCACTTCCATCATCAGCAATGCCGCCAGCGCGCGCAATGATCTAGACACCAACTGATATGGAACCAGTGTTGGCAAATGCGGCGTCGTTACGACGCGCGAGTCGCAAGCGGGCAACCCTTCTCTTCTGCGTCCTGACGCTGGCCTCAATGAGTGGATGCACAACCGGTAGCCGCGCGACGAGTGACGCATTCAGGTTGTTTCTGAACAGGAATGTCGAGGCTAACGCGGAGCAGGTAGCCTCCATCCCGTATCCGCAGTTGCAACTTAAAGCCAATGACCTGAGTTCGGTTGCTGTGCTGGGCCACGTCGACGATCAGCGTTTGGCCTGGTACGCGGGCAGCGAGGCGATCTTCTACACCACGCCGAATGGGCTTTTGACTGGAACTGCCGGACTGAGCCGCACCTACGAGACCCGTATCGTCGGCGACTCACCCTTCGACAACCTGAACATGGTTACCGGAGTAGTTGAGGTGCGCCGAGAGTTCGACTGGCTTCCAGCCTACGAACTGGGCGCCGAAGTGAATGGACGCCTCATGCGGAAGCGTGAGGAATCGGTAGAAATCTTGGGACGCAGCATGAAGTTGATTCGCTTCGAAGAGCACCTCACCGGTGCTGGGCTCAATGAGACGAGTATTTACTGGACTGACCCTCGAACGGGTTTCATCTGGAAAAGCAAGCAGTACCTCGCGCCCGGCTACAGCGTTGATCTGATTCAACTCAAGCCCTACCGTCCATCGAGAAAGTAGGCGATGAAAATGACCTATTTGTTCGCGCTGGCGTTCGCGCTGGCCGCGCCTGCGACGACAGGCGGCGCGTCTGAGATAAGCGTCCAAGGCGCCGTCGACCATCCAGGAACCCTGAAGCTGCCAGCTTCGGCGCGCCTGGCAGATGCCATCGCCGCCGCCGTACCCCGGCACGATGCTTATCTGCTCGGCACCACGTTCAACCGGGATGCGGCCAAGCAGCTACAGCGCCGGCTGAAAGCTGGCCTGCTCCATGATCTGGGCGTCCTTGAGCGTCACGAATCGGTGAGCGTGCAGGAAACGGCGGAACAGCTTGCGACATGGCTTGAACAAAGACCTGTTACGGGCCGCGTAGTGCAGTCGATCGACGTGCACCTGATGCAGGTCCAGCCGAGGAACAACCCAGAAGTCCAGGATGGAGACAGCGTGATCTTCACCACACGCCCTGCGACCGTAAATGTCGTGGGCGCGGTCTCAGCCCCTTGTGCGCTCGCGCACGAAGCGCGCAAAGGCGCCCTTCAGTACGTCACTGAATGTGCCGCTCGGCCCACGAGGGATCCAGACAACATATACGTTATTCAAGCCGATGGCCTGATCACCAAGCTCGGTGTAGCGGCCTGGAATCGCGCCGATCCCCAGGCGGTCTCTCCAGGGGGCACGATTTACGTGCCAGTTGCTGCGGGCGCGCTTCAAGGGATTGATCAGGATTTCAACGAAGAATTTGCCGCCTTCATCGCTACTCAGCCCATCAACCCGTGATGAAACACCGCTCAATGTCCAGCTTGCCGAGCCGAGCACGCCTGTCTGCAGCAATAGTTCTCTCCCTGGCCTCAATGCCCAGCCTGCATGCACAGGAGGCCCCGCCTCCGACTGCCAGTGAGTGGGGCGGTATTGGCCTATTGCAGACGCCAACGGCAAGGATGGCGGATGACGGAACGTTTGCGTTTACCGCTTCGCATAACTCGCCCTACAGCCGTTACAACATCACCATGCAGCCATTCCCCTGGCTGGAGGGATCCTTTCGATACATCAATGTGTCGAATCTACGATACGGCGTACCCTCCGTCAGTGGTGACCAGAACTACAAAGACAAGTCGATCGATTTCAAGATCCGGCTTCTACAAGAGTCGAGGTGGGTGCCCGCCTTGGCGTTCGGTGTGCGCGACGTTGGCGGAACAGGCCTTTTCTCAAGCGAATATATCGTGGCGAACAAGAACATCGGGCGTTTCGATGCCTCGATCGGTCTTGCCACGGGTTACATCGGCAATCGTGGAGATTTCTCCAATCCGCTCGGCGCGATCGACGACCGCTTCAAGACTCGTCCTGTGCCGACGAGCGCTATCGTCAACGCCGGCAAGTTCGGGGCAAGTGCGATGTTCCGGGGCCCGGTGGGAGTGTTCGGTGGCATTTCTTACCAGACACCTTGGGACGCCATCATCGCCAAGGTTGAATACGACGGCAATGATTACAGGAACGAGCCCCGAGGGAGCAATCTCCGTCAAACTACCCCTATCAACGTTGGCCTGGTTTACAGACCCAACCAACACGTAGAGGTCACGGCGGCATGGGAGCGTGGCGACGCCGCCATGTTCTCCATCTCACTAAGGGGAAATCCCGGACGCGCGACCGCCGCACCGAAGCCATTCGATCCCCCACCGATGAGCATTTCGCGCGACGCGGTGACAGACGCTGACGCTGTCCACCTTCGGCGTGATCAAGGTATTGATCCGCCCGTCGCTGATGAGCCTGACTGGGCAGCTATCACGGAAAAGCTGGGAAGCAATGCGTCATTCCGTGTGGATGCAATCGCAGAACGCGATGGAGAGCTTATCGTCAGCGGGTACCAGACACGTTTCATGAACCCCGCCAAGAGTCTTGGCCGCGTTTCGCGCGTGTTGTCTTCCGAACTTGGAACTCGTTATCACTGGTATACGGTGCAGACCGTGCGACTTGGGCTGCCCATCGTCGATACCTCCATACGCCGTGAATCGTTTGAATCTTATCTCGATGGCACGCTCGATAAACCGTCACTCAAGCGTAGTGTCGACTTTTCAACCCCAGACGCGCTCAAACGCACAGAGCTTTACAAGCCTGTCGCAAAACCCTTCGGAGGGGGATTCAGCGTGGGTTATCGCCAGAATATCGGCGGACCTGACGGCTTCATCTTGTATCAAGTCGCAGCAAACTACAGCGCCACCCTGTTCTTTGCACCCGACGTGTGGGTCACTGGAACCGTCAGCCAGAACCTGCTCAACAACTACGATAAGTTCAAATACGAGGCGCCAAGCTTCTTGCCCAGAGTTCGGACTGACCTGAGGCAGTACATGACCACATCCGAGCTTACCCTTCCGAATCTCCAGATAAACATCTCGCGCCGCCTGGGGCGCGATCTATACGGAATCGCCTATGCAGGCTATCTCGAATGGATGTATGCCGGCTTCGGCGGCGAGGTGCTGTATAGGCCGATCGGAGAACCGTGGGCACTCGGCGCAAACCTGAACTGGGTAAAGCAACGCGACTATGATCAGCATTTTGGGCTGAGGGATTATTCGACCACCACCGGTCACGCCACGCTTTACTACTCATTTGACAGGGAAGAGCGGGTAATCGCTTCACTGAGCGCTGGCCGGTATCTTGCCGGCGATTACGGTGCCACCCTGAACCTCGCGCGGGTATTCCCCAACGGAATGACCATGGGCGCGTTCGCATCGAAGACCAACGTCTCTTCACGCGAGTTCGGCGAAGGAAGTTTTGACAAGGGAATCTATTTCAGCATCCCACTCGACAATGTCCTTCCTCGCTCAACCGGGGCACGGGCGACAATCACGTGGAATCCCCTGGTCCGAGACGGCGCCGCGATGCTTGCGCGAAAACATCAGCTGTACAATCTGACTGGCGAGCGCGACCAGAGATACTTCTTCGAGAACATCGGTGAAATAACTGACTGATACGTCAGCGGCTGGTCATGACTGACCAGCCGGAACCGTCCTTCAAAGCTGCTCAGTAGCTCTTGAGCAAGCGGGCCGGGGCGCCGCCAATTACCGAGTAGGCCGGGAAACTGGAGTTCACAACACTGCCGGCAGCCACGACGCAAGAATCACCGATCTGGGTACCGGCCAGCAGTGTCACCTTGGCGCCGATCCAGCAGTTTGATCCCACGACGATTTGAGCCCGCTGCGTTCCCTGCAGGCGGATCAGCATGCTTTTATCCTGGAAAAGATGATTTTCTGGGTGCGCGCTGAAGTATTGCCCGATGATTGTGTCATCACCGATCACAACACCCCCAGAGCCACCGATCCGGGAATACTCGCCAATCCCCACGCGCCTCCCGATCTCAACGCCGACACCCAGCTTCTCCAAGCTGCCAGAGCAGATTACCCTGCTGAAGTCCCCCAACTTGGCGCCGTCTCCGAAAGACACTCCATTCAAGCTCAGCCCATCAACGTGCGAGTATCGGCCAAGACGTACACCTCGCCCCACCTTGATCAATGAGCTGCAGCGCACCGTCGCGCCCTTCCCGCGAAAGAAAGGTACCAGTCGTCGCTTACGCACTCCCAGACTCAAACTACCGCGCAGCATGCTTGTTAGATACTCCACCGCGAGACCGATCTTGTACCCCAGCGGAATGCGCTCATCGAGCTTGAAGCGCAGCGAAAGAACGGACCCTACGCGAGTGAACAAAGACATCTGGTAAACACCTACCTGAGAGAGTCATGGGCCAGCAATACATCAAGCCAACAAAAACCTGGAATCGCGATACCTCACCGCGAGCCTGATCATCATCCAACGCGCATAGAGGACCGCCATGAAGGAGGCGAATGGCCGTCCCTCGAACACTATGCGCCAAGACGCAGTCAACGAGCTTGCCCTGAACAGCATGGAATCGGCATCGATATCCGACCACAACGCGGTATCGTGCTGGAGCACGAAAGGCATTACCACGATGGAACGCTCGACTTCTGCGTAATCCAGCATGAACTTAGTATCAATGCCGTACAGGCTCAAGCGTTCGTCAAATCGCGGCCGGGAAAGATATCTCTTGGATATCATCATCCCGCTGGTTATCGCCAGTACGCGCTCAGCACTGCGCTTGCCCAACACGGGATCTGGCACATGCCGTCCCTTGAAGCACATCAGCTTCCCAGGACTGACAATCAATCCGTCTGATTTTACAATCGGCAGGAACAGATCCTGCCCCTCAAACTGGCGTATCTGATCAACGCAGCAATCAAAATACTCGACCGGAATATCCGTATCCTGGTCCAGAATGATCGCAAAATCATGCCGCACATTCTCCAGAACCGTATTGTAGACCTTTGATAATGCCTTGTTCTCGGGGCACGCGACGTATGTTACGTCAAGGGCACCAAAATCGAGCGCATCAGTTTCCTCTGACCCGCACGGTATGGGACTGTTATCCCATATGGTCAGTGCCCCCGCCGCATGCGAGGATAGCCGCGCGCCCCTCGCAAGCGTCTGTAGGGTCCGTGATTCGTGCGGCGAAAGTCTGTAGAGGACGACAAGGATGTGAAAGGTCATACGTCGTCCACCTTGCGGCCGCCGATGTCAGGTTCGAGCCTACCGGACGCAACGTCCGAGCGACCTCCATCGATCCATTTTGACAAGAGCTCCTCGTAGTCCTGCAGGATCTTGGGCCATGTAAAGCACTGTTCGAAACGGACCAGCGAAGCCTGTGCCATGGTGGCCAAAGGCGCAGAGTCCGCTTCGATCTGATCGATGATCCGCGCAAATGAAAGCGCACCATCAAAATACTGCGCACCCTCTCCAGCGACCCAACGATTGAACCTGTTGTCGTGTGCGATGATCGGGTTTCCCGCGCCCATGGCTTCAACGAGCGACGGGTTTGTTCCTCCGACCTGATGACCATGAACGTAGGCGGCCGAGTGGAATCTCAACGCGTGGACGACCGATCTCTCATAGATTGCACCGACAAAGACAACATCCGTCCCGGCAGCCGCCCGTACCTTTTGGTGGTAGGAGTTGGAGTCGCTGTAACTGCCCAGAACCACCAACTTTAGTGATCTGGATCGCCGCGAGAATCCATCGACGATTTCGAGAATCGAATTTTCAGGCTCGGGACGAGCGATGACAGTCAGGTAATTTCCTGGAACCAGACCCAAGCCTTCTACAATCGAACTGTCAGCAGAATCTATCCTTTCTGACCCGTACGCAATGGTGCTGATACGATCCGCTCGCGTACGGGTAGCGAGGTGCGCCTTGATCTCAGGATGATCCGCAATCAAGTGGTCTCCAAGCCAGCAGCCCGCCCTTTCGTTCAGATAAAACCAGGTCTTGGCGACGGTGCCCCACTTCGCACGCGCCCACTCGATGCCATCCATGTTGATGACGTTCGGCGCCCCTTTGAGCTTGAGCACTGCGGCGAACACCGCCGTGTTATAGCCAAGCGTCAGGCAGAGGTCCTGAGAACGTGAGGCATGCAGCGTCGAAAGCCAGTCGAACAGGATTGTTCCAGCGGCACCTCGTACGCCCACGGGGATCCTGACTCTTTCTATGCCTTCCCACGTATCAGTGAACAGCTTGCCCTGGCCATCTTCCTGACAGTAGACGACGACGCGCCACCCACGCGCCACAAGATGGACTGCGAGGTATTCGGCGAACGTTTCAAAGCCGCCGTGAGCCGCGGGCACTCCGCGGATACCGAGGATGCGAAGCGTAGGCTTACTCATGTGATTTGATCTCACGCGGCTCGCCCAATTTAGCACCTGCCAGCTCCCCAACATCCATTCTCACCTGCGAAGATTCCTCGGAGCTAACTGCAGCGCCATAATAGTAAATAAAACCACTGAGAAGAAGAAACAGTTGCAATGTGTCCATTACTCCGGTGGACACTACAAAGATCGTGTAACCAGCGGACATACCGAGATACATCCTTCTCGCAAGCAACCCGCTCAGCACAGCTGAGACCCGCCTGTATACCAAAGCCAGAAGACCAAAGAACCCGATGAAGCCTAGAATTCCCTGATCGATCATGAGTTTAAACAGGACACTTTCGGCATCATAAAGGTCGGAGGTCGAGCCGGAGGATACAATCATGCGGGTCGCATCAAGTCCATGCCCCCACATGGGAGATTGCCAGAAATAGCCCAATGCGACCAGGAACTGGCCTCCCCTCATCGCCAAGTCCGACCCGTTCTGCTCCACACCGACACTTGAGTCGAAAATATTGACAACGGAAAGAAATTTCTCAAGGAACAAGTCCGACGTGGAGAGCAGCACAGCAAGGAGGAGCAGCCCAAGCACCACGTACTTGATTGACCGAACAAATCCTACTGATAAGCCAAATGCCAGTACGGCGACGAAGAAGAGGATCAATGGGCTGCGTGAGTTCGTGAGAAGCGCCGCAGTCAGGATGACAATCGACGTCATAGCGATCGAGACTACTTTCCGCACGCCGAAGCGACCGGCAAGCCTGACCACATAGACGGTCAAAAGCATCAACACAATAAGCGCGCCAAAGGTGATGGGATGAGACACCGTACCTTGCGCGCGAGCACCACGGAGCGTATCTGAGTACGTCCGTGCCATTACCCTCCCGGTCTCAGTGGTCGTGTTTATGAAATCGATATAAGGGTTGATGCCAATCAGGTAAGCACCGATTGCGTACAGACAAACAGCTATGTAGGCAGCGATATAGATCTTGATAAGGCGTGTCATCTCAGAGATGCTGAGCCTACTCGCAAAGTGACAGAACACAAATACCGGGATGGCGATCTCGAGAAGAAGAGCCAACCAGGTCAGCAGACCGGCATTTTGGCCTCCAAAATTCACGAGAACGGACACCAATGCGGTGCCGAGAAAAAGAAACAGCGCAGTGAAGAAGGGCCCCTTGCGGACCGCGCCTCCGTTAGCAAGCGCGACGGTGATGATATACATCGCCAACATCACCATGCACATGAATCTGTACATGCTGAGTACGGGAAGAGATTCGATATCAATCAGCAAGAGCGCCTTGGGTGTCAGTAGCATCCATGCGGGCATCAACAGAACCGTTCTCCGCAGCGCGAAGATCAGGCAACATGCTCCTAACGCAGCAAGTATGAAGACCACGCTTGCACCTCCGCGTTGGACCCGAAGCCAAGATTTGATCGTCGATACAGGCCAGACACCGCATGAACCGAGAAGCTTGAATGGGAAACTGTGAGAGTGGCCGCTAGTAGCACAGCGAACTCCTTATCTGCGCCTTGTAGCTTTCAAGAGAGAAACAGGTGGAAAACTTACGACGCGCGTTGCTGGACAAGGCGTGGTACGCGGCACTACCGGGTGGGGAAGCAGCGACCAATACAGACAACAACGCTGGCTCGGATCCAGGATCGAACAGCGCTCCGTTCACCCCCTCGTCGACTATCTCTGGAAGCCCGCCGTGACGCGCTGCAATGACCGGGCGGCCGTACGACAACGCCTCGACTGCCACCCGACCAAATGGCTCGGGTTTGATCGAAGGCACTACGACATGGCTTGACCACAGAAAGTGGTCAGTGGGGTCGTCGCAGAAATCGATGAACTCGCACGTTACGTTGTTCGGCAAACGAGCTGCCAGAGAATGAAGATCATCAAGGAGGCCGAGCTGCGAAGAGATCGGCGATCCGACAATCCTGAGAGAAACCGCCCGCTCGCAGGCAAGCAGACTACGAAGGAGGAGATCCTGTCCTTTCCAGGCATTGATACGGCCTATCATCAGCAATCGTAGTTCGACGGACTCCGTGGATTCTGCAATGTCCGAAACAGGCTCAGAAACGCCGTTGTAAATAACGACGCCACGCATGCCCAACGCATCCATGGTGGCCCTAGAATTGTAGATGACGTCTGCTCGCGCAATCCTGATCAGCAGCTTGAAGAGCCAGCGCTCCTGAGCGCCCGGAATCTCACGCACATGCACGAAGCGACGAATGCGACTTCCAAGCAACGCGCAGGCGATCAAGGCCGAGGCACAGACCAGCGTATTTACGTACACCACGTCTGACCGAACGAATCGGCTTCTGAGCCTAAGGGCGGTTGTGATGGTGCGCACGAGGAAAGAGATTGGCTGCTTGAGAACATCACGCCGAAGGTAGCCGTACGGCTCGTAGCTGACAGGAATGCCGGCAGCCTCCATCAGTTCGGCTAGCGGCCCTTCCTCCGGAAGGATCACCAAGGCGTCGATAGTGCGCTCATCCTGGACCACCAAGGCCTCCATGGCAGACAAAAAGCTCCTGTCAGAACCGTAAAGCTCAGAACTCTGATGGACTCCCACGATTCTCATGACACTCTTGCCTCTGTCTGACGCATATTTCTGGTGCGAGACCAGAAGCGAGCCGCGCAGTGCGCCGATTCATTAAACATTGATTTTTCCGGCAAGAGCACCAACTCTCGCCCTCCATTTTCTAGAACACACTAGTATCAACATCAGATAGATGATCGAACCAAAAACTGCCCGCAGAGCCAACTCACCAATACCGTTGCAGGGACCCCATACCCTTTCTACCACGAGGAGCACGCCCGCCATCGCGCCTGCGGCAATGACCGCAGGCAAGGCAGCAACCAGCATGTCGAGAGCGCGCCCGCCAAGCGCATGCATACACGAAATCGCGACGGGTACACAGTTGATTACGTTCGCGACGAGGTAGAGCTTGGCCATGAGTACGACACCGTACGAGATGCCGACCCCGAACGCAGTTACCTGCAGTACCGCGCCCAGGACACCCAGCCACATCAGCCGAGACGTTTCCCGGGTTGCCATGAACACAACGCCTGTTGTGCTCATTACAGCCTGCAGCACGGCTGTCGGTGCAAACCAAGCGAGCAATTGAGATGTAAGTGTCCAATCACGCCCAAAGAACAATGAAATGAAGTCCGAACGTAATGCAAAAAGCCCGGCCATCATCGGCGCGACGATGAAAGTTACACCGGCCACAGCGGTGAGATATACGCGCAAACGCTCGCTAGGCCTGTTCTGCAGCCGTGAGAGCACAGGGAGAAGCGAACGCGCAGTCACCAAGGTTATGCTCTGAAGCGGAAAGAGCATAATCCTATAGGCCAACGAGTAGTTACCAAGGACTGCAGAAGAGTAGAACTTTCCGACGAGAATGCTGTCTGCATTGCGGGACACGTAGTTAACCAGATTGAATCCAAGAATTCCGGAACCAAAGCTGACCAAGCTGTGATAGCCATCGACCGCTTTCAGCGAGGGACGCCAGCCTGAGGCATGCCAAAGTTGCAACGACGACAGCGCACTGATAGTAATCACTTGGGCAACCAGACTCCAGGCACCCAGCCCTGCAAATGCCGAACCTGCACCAATTGCAGCCCCGGCAATATTGCTAGCTACCTCGATTCTCGCGATGGTACGAAACCGACCCGAGCGCTCCAACAGCGCCTGATGCACCGTTGATGAAGCTGCAAGCGGAAAACTGAGGCCGACAGCTACCAAGAGTCCAATGAGCTTGGGCAATGAGAAGAACGCCGAAACTACAGGCGAAGCCAGCGCCACAGCAGCCGCTACGAATGCACCAATGGATAGCGAGATTCTGAAGGCCGCATCCATGTCAGAGTTCAGTAGATCCCGTTTCTGGATAACGGCCGCGCCGACACCAACATCTCTGAACATCAGAGAGAAGTTAACTACGATTGTCACGATCGCCACCACTCCGTACTCGGACGGAGGGAGCAGGCGTGCAAGCGCGAACACGACAACAAACTGAGCGCACAGCTTTGAAAGCTGGGCGAGTGCCGTCCATTTAATATTATCGCTCAGGCGCATCGCAAAATATTCATTTCATCCACATTACGGCTTCGGGCACCGAGCTGGTGCCCCGTGCTCCAAAAGCTCGGCAAGGATGCCGGCAGCAGCAGTACAGAGTGAGCTGAACCACATCGGACTCATGCGAAGATTGAGCATCAAGCAGTACGCAGCAATGCCAAACTCAGTCAGCCGACTTGTATTCGTAGTATCCGTAGCTGTAATAGCCTGCGGCTCTACGTTGGACCGCATTAAAGATCGCGCCTTTTACTTTGACGCCGTTCTGCTCAAAGCGCTTCTTCGCCAAAGCAATCTCCTTTTGCTGATTTAGGCCGAAGCGAGCCACAAGCAGGGAAGTTCCTGCGTGATTTGCCAGGATCGCAGCATCGGTCACTGCCAGAATCGGCGGCGTGTCGACAATCACCAGATCGAAATCTTGCGAAGCCTGCTGCAGCAGAGCGGTCATGTTGGGATGCATGAGCAGCTCGGAAGGATTTGGCGGAATCTCTCCGCGTGCGATGTAGCTGAGATTCGGCAAAGAATCCAAGTTGCGTACTACATCGGACGTCGTCGCCGTTGCAGAGATCAGCTCAGAAAGGCCAGGTCGTTGATTGACGCCAAACGCTTTATGCAACGTGCCCTTTCTCATGTCGGCGTCGATGACCAGCACGCGTTGTCCTGCTTGCGCGATCACCGTAGCTAAGTTAGTCGATACGAACGTCTTACCCGCGTTAGGACTTGCGCCTGAGATCAGCACAATATTGTTCTTTGCCTCAAGTCGAGCGAAATGCAGACTCGTGCGTAGGCTGCGAATGGCTTCGATGGCCAGATCGGCAGGATCCTTCAAAGCGAGGACGTGAATCCTTCCATCCTGCTTGAACCTGCCGCGTACGGAGTCCGTCTCCTGACTCACGCTGGCTGGAATGGACGCATAAACGGGTAGCCCGAGCTCCTCGATCAGTGCCGGATCTTCTATACCGCGACTCAACATGTGCCGCAGCATCACGGCCATCACAGCTAGCAGAAGACCTGCCAGCGCCCCAATCAGCACGATGATCTTCTTCTTTGGCTTGACTGGTGTGCTGTCATCAACTTTCGCGCTGTCAACGATCCTCACGTTGCCGACGGTACCTGCACGCGCGACGTCGAGCTGCTGGGCTTGGCTGAGCATCACCGTGTACATCTCATTGGCGACTGTCAGATCGCGCGTGAGGCGGAGCAGCTCCTGCTGTGCTTTGGGCAATTGCTTGACCTCGCCTTGAAAGCCGTTCTTCCTGGCCTCCATTCCGGAAATCTGCTTCAACAACGCCTGATATGCCGGATGATCGCGGGTGAACTTGCGGTCCATCTCCGCTTGTTGAAGTCGCAACTGCTGAATACTGGTTTCTACAGCTACGCCTTGGTCGAGTAAGCCCTTAGTCTGAAGCGACAGATCAACCGAGTTTTCCTTCATCTGAAAGTCGCTGAGCGCCTTCTGAGAGGCGTCCGCCTGCATCCTTATGCCTGGCAGCTGCTCCTTGACGAAGGTCAACTGCGCGGAGGCCTCCGCGGAGTTCCTATCGACGTTCTGACGAACGTATGCAAGCGCGACTTGGTGAAGAAAATCTTCTGCCAATTTCGGGCTACTGTCCTCAAAAAACAGCGCCAAGATACCTGAGTCCTTGCCCACTTCGGCAATGCCAATTCGGTCCTGAAGCTCATTCACTACAGCGAGCTCACGGCGCTTCATTACGTTGAAACGCGTACCCTCATTGGCCGCCAGCTCGGAGACTTCGATAAGAACCCCCGACCGGGTCGACGTCTCGCCTACCTTGCCATCAACAAGCACGTCGCCATTGGGGTCCAGCAACTTGTAGCCCCCATTCGCGGCAGCGATCAGGGTGAGGTCTTCGTCGATCAATGCACGGGGCACCTGCAGACGATCGACTGTTAGGCGTTCACCCCCCCAAGCAAAGCTGTTGAGCCCGAACATCGGGGCCGCTACCGTCTCTGAATACTGAGCGTCAGCACGTCGCGCGAGGAACCCACCGATGATTGGCAAGCGACGAGGCCGGATCTCCGTATCCATATGAAGTGCTTTCACTGCACTACCTATGACCGCCCTCGATTTGATCAGCGCGATCTCCGTAGTTGCCTCACCTGATCCTGAGCCCAACCCCAACGACTGACTCAAGTCGGTGAGTCCGGGAATGGACGGCATCTTGGACTCAACCTGCACGATTGCGTCCGCGCGATAAACAGGCGGAGTAAGAACTGCATACGCTGCTGCTAGCGCAAAGAACAGCGCAGTAGTACCGACGATCCACCAACGGTGATCAAGCAGCGTCCCGAGAAACTGACGCAGATCAATTTCGTCCGAGCCTTCTTCGCTATTAAGTCGGGTAATGTTTTTCATTTTGCCTTGCCACATCAAAGTGAGTTTCAGGATCTGCGGAAATTGAGATCAAAGATGACGCGACCAGCTTTCCACGCCTTCAGCCATTAATCTGTAGACATGTTCGAACGCCGGACGTTGCTGGCGATACGGATCAGGAATCTCGCGGTCCTGCTGCCATTTACCCAGAAGGAAGGTCTTGCCGGATGCCTCCGGCGCGATCTCGGCAATGCGCCGCACGTGCTTGCGCTCCATCGTCAGCACCAGGTCAGCCTGCCCAAGGATGCCGCCGCTGATCTGCCGGCCGCGGTGCCCCGCGCCGTCAAGCCCGTGCTCCAGCAGCAACGCCTGCGCGGTGGGATCCACGCCGTGATCCACCAACGCACCCAGACCTGCCGAGGAAACCTGGATGCCCTTCCCTGCCACCAGCTGACGCAGCATCACTTCAGCTGACGGACTCCGACAGATGTTTCCAACACACACGAAGAGAATATTTTTGAACACAACGCGATCCTGTAACCAGCCGTGCACACAACGCTGTCCGTGGGGACGTCAGCGGCGGCACAGGGTACCGCACGAAATTCCATTGCGCGCGGCATTTGAAGATTATTTCATTGATTTACATCGCAAATTTGACTGCCGACGGTCAGTAGGCGGTCCTCTGCCCCAACACCTTCAACACCGTAAGCGCAATGATCCGCACATCCAGCAACGGACTCCATCGCCGGATGTAGTCGATGTCGTACTGCACGCGCTTTTTCATCTGCCGCAACTGGGGCGTCTCCCCTCGAAGCCCGTGGACCTGAGCCCAGCCAGTGATGCCGGGCTTGACGTAGTGACGATGCATGTAACGTTCGATCAGCCGCTCGTATTGATTGTTGTGTTGGACCGCATGCGGCCTCGGCCCAACTACCGACATGCTTCCACCCAACACATTGAAGAACTGCGGCAGCTCATCGAGGCTGCTACGACGCAGAAACGCACCGAACCGGGTGACCCGCGGATCGTTGCGAATAGCCTGCGTCACCTTGTCAGGCGCTTCGGCATGCACGCGCATCGACCGGAACTTGAGCATCCAGAATTCCTTGCCATCCAGCCCATGGCGCCTCTGCCGGAACAGTATCGGCCCAGGCGAACTCAGCTTGACCCCAAGGGCCAGGACGCCCAACAGCGGCGACAGCAGGACGACGGCAATGCCAGCGACCAGAAAGTCCTCAACACGCTTGATGATGAGGAAACGCGGCTCCACCACACCTTGGCGCACACCGATCATCGGCACGTTGCCGACCTGATGCACGCCTGGATTGAGCGCCCCCAAGCCAGTGATATCCGGCACGAGCCGCACCTGCACGGGATAGCGCTCCAGCAAACGCAGTACGCCTTTCAACCGCGCACGGCCACCCAGCGGAAGCGACACCCAGATCTGCTCGATCTGGCCGCGATGCGCGTCGAGATAGGCCTCGAGACCATCGAGATCACCCAAATATTTTGGCGCATCCGCCCCCTCTCTACGCAGTGCAATGTCGTCCGGGCCGGCGAAGTAGCCGATCACCTCTTTGCCGATGTCCGGCCGACTGCGCAGCAATCGATGCACCTTCAACGCCGGTGCACGCAGGCCAACCAGAAGCACACGCTGGCGATCCAGCCCGCGCTCACGCAAGCGGTGCAGCCGCAAGCGAATGCCAAAACGGGTGGCACTCATGGCAACGAGGGCCAACGAGTACCAGCCGACCAGCCATGAAGCGGGCACCGTGTCTGCCATATCGATCAGGACCGCGTACATGGAGAACAGAGCGAATACACCCGTCCAGCCAAGGAACAGAGTCCACAAATCGGCGAGGAGGCCGCGGTTACGCCAATCGCGGTAGACCGGCGCCACGCCGAAGCAGACGAGGGCACATAGCAGCACTGCGCCGAACACCACCCGCTGCGGATGCGTAGGCACCAGCCAGCCGTAAGTGACGATATGGGTCAACGCCGCGGCGCCTGGCACCAACAGCAAATCTCCCACTCGCAGCCACACATCGAGTGCAGCCCGAGCCTCGGCAGTCACACGCTGGCGTCCACGCCGCGCGGGCAACTCTTCTACGGATCCATGTAGCAAAGGCAATTTCTCCATCAGGGATGACCGCCGGGACGTCCTCCCGTTCCAGCCTGTGCAACCGACCTCCCCGTCGTTTCACAAGACCTTGAGCGAATGTCTGGTCACTAAACCGGCGCCAATCTTACAGACTTCTCACAAAGATGACCGTCCGGCAACCTGAACTTATTCACTCTCCCATTAAAATCAATGACATAAGGTCCATTGTCGCCCGTACGCTTGCGCGTCAAAGTCCCGGCAGGTCCGATTGCTGGCTCTGTTACCATTCAATGTTCAGCTTGCCGCCCCCCACCCTGCCAGCGGCCAGCGCCTTACAAACGCAACGCAACAGGAGTTTGCATGTCCTCTGACCTGCTCAAGGCCCTCGGCCTCGACGCGACCAACGCTGGCACCTACCTTGGCAACGGCGAGTGGTCCTCGGCCACCGATGCCGGTGTGATCACCCCGGTGAACCCGACCACCGGCGAAGCCATCGCCAAGGTCTACGCGACCACCGACGCCGACTACGAAACCATCGTCGCCCGCGCCCAGGAGGCCTTCAAGGTCTGGCGCACCACCCCGGCCCCGCGCCGTGGCGAAGCCGTGCGCCTGTGTGGCGAAGCCCTGCGCGCCAACAAGGACGCCCTGGGCTCCCTGGTCGCGCTGGAAATGGGCAAGAGCAAGCCCGAGGGCGATGGCGAAGTGCAGGAGATGATCGACATCGCCGATTTCGCCGTGGGCCAGAGCCGCATGCTCTATGGCTACACCATGCATTCCGAGCGCCCGGGCCACCGCATGTATGAGCAGTACCAGCCGCTGGGCCTGGTCGGCATCATCAGTGCGTTCAACTTCCCGGTCGCGGTGTGGGCCTGGAACTCGTTCCTGGCCACGATCTGCGGCGACATCTGCCTGTGGAAGCCGTCCAACAAGACGCCGCTGACCGCGATCGCCTCCATGCGCATCTGCAATGAGGCGCTGCGCGACGGTGGCTTCCCGGACCTGTTCTTCCTGATCAACGATGCCGGCACCGAACTGTCGCAGAAGATGGTGGCCGACAAGCGCGTGCCGCTGATCAGCTTCACCGGCTCCACCCAGGTGGGCCGCCAGGTCGCCGAAAAGGTCGCCCACCGCCTGGGTCGCTGCCTGCTGGAGCTGGGCGGCAACAACGCCATCATCCTGGACGAAACCGCCGATCTGAAGCTGGCGATCCCGGGCATCGTGTTCGGCGCGGTCGGCACCGCCGGCCAGCGCTGCACCACCACGCGCCGGCTGATCGTGCACGAATCCATCCATGACGACGTGCTGGCCACGCTGATCAAGGCGTACAAGCAGGTGGAAGGCAAGATCGGCGATCCGACCGACCCGGCCAACCTGATGGGCCCGCTCAACAGCGACGGCGCCGTGCAGCAGTTCCTGGCCTCGATCGAGAAGGCCAAGGCCAGCGGCGGCACCGTGCAGACCGGCGGTACCCGCATCGACCGCGCCGGCAACTTCGTGCTGCCGGCCATCGTGACCGGCCTGAAGAACAGCGACGAGGTCGTCCAGCACGAGACCTTCGCCCCGATCCTGTACGTGATGAAGTACAGCACGCTGGACGAGGCGATCGACATGCAGAACGGCGTGCCGCAGGGCCTGTCTTCCTCGATCTTCACCACCAACCTGAAAACCGCCGAGCGCTTCCTGTCGGCAGCCGGTTCGGATTGCGGCATCGCCAACGTCAACATCGGCACCTCGGGTGCGGAGATCGGCGGTGCGTTCGGCGGCGAGAAGGACACTGGCGGTGGCCGTGAGTCCGGCTCGGATGCCTGGAAGGTCTACATGCGCCGCCAGACCAACACCATCAACTACTCCGACTCGCTGCCGCTGGCCCAGGGCATCAAGTTCGACCTGTGATGGATCCCGTGCCCCACCTGCCGGCCGGCCCGCGCCTGGAGTTCACCGGGCGCCGGGTGCTGATTGCCGGTGGCAGCAAGGGCATCGGGCGCGCCATGGCGCTGGCGTTTGCTTCGGCAGGCGCCCGCGTCTCGGTCTGCGCACGCGGTGAGGCCGGTCTGGCCGCGCTGCGTGAGGATGCCGGGGCGCTCGGCTTGGCCGTGCATACGGTCAGTGCCGACCTCTCCCGGCTGGACGACATCGGCCGTTGGCTGGCCGATGCTGCGCAGGCCTTGGGCGGCATCGACGTGCTGGTCAACAACGCGACCGGTTATGGCATGGCCGACGATGAGGCGGGCTGGGAGGCCAGCTTGAACGTCGACCTGATGTCGGCGGTGCGTGCCTCGCGGCTGGCGCTGCCCTGGCTGCAACAGTCCAGCGATGCCTGCATTCTCAACCTGGCTTCGATCGCCGCCCAGCAGCCGCGCCCGGGTGGCGCACCGTATGCGGCGGCCAAGGCCGCGCTGATGCATTACACCACCTCGCAGGCCCTGGCCCTTGCGCCGCAACGAATCCGCGTCAACGCCATCGCCCCCGGCTCGATCGAGTTCGAGGACGGGCTGTGGGCGCGCCGGCGCGAACAGGACCCGGCGCTGTATCGAAACACCCTGGCGAAGATTCCGTTTGGCCGCTTCGGCGAGCCGGCGGCCGTCGCCAACGCCGCGCTGTTCCTGTGCTCGCCACTGGCGGGCTGGATCACCGGGCACACCTTGAATGTCGATGGTGGCCAGGTCCTGATGGGATAAACCCGCCGCTGGCCCTATCATCGAACCACCCCACCGCGACCAGGACCTGCATGAGCCTTCCGCCCCGACAAACCAGCGCCATGGCCGTGGTCAGCCTGATCATGGGCATCCTCGGCTGGACCGCCCTGCCCTTCATCGGCAGCGTCGCGGCGATCATCACCGGCCACCTGGCCCGCGCCGAGATCCGCCGCCGCCCACTGGAGCTGGAAGGCGACGGCATGGCCTTGGCCGGCCTGATCCTGGGCTGGATCATCGTGATCGGCAGTCTGCTTGCCCTGGTGGTGGTGCTGTTGTTCTTCGGCGGACTGGCCTGGTTTGCCGCTACCCAATCGTGAGGTGCACATGAGCCGCTCGGATTCGACCGAACGCTTCAGCAGTCGGGTGGCCGACTACGTCCGCTACCGTCCCGACTATCCCCCGGCATTGCTGGATTGGCTGCACCAGGACATCGGTGTACCCACCGAGACCCTGGTCGCCGACATCGGCGCCGGCACCGGCATTTCCACCCGGCTGTTCCTGGCCGCTGGCCACCCGGTCATCGCGGTGGAGCCGAACGCGGCCATGCGCGAGGCGGCCGAGCAGCTGCTGGCGCCGGACTATCTGCGCCTGAAGGTCGCCGACGGCACCGCCGAGGCCACCGGCCTGGCCGACAACAGCGTGGGCCTGGTCGCCGCCGCGCAGGCCTTCCACTGGTTTGACACCACCGCGGTGCGCCGCGAATGGGCGCGCATCCTGCAGCCCGAAGGCATGGCGCTGGTGTTCTGGAACTCGCGCCTGCTCGATGCCTCGCCGTTCCTGATCGGCTACGAACAGTTGCTGCTGGAGTTCGGCACCGACTACACCGAGGTGGCCGAGCGCTACCAGGACGATGACACCATGCGCGCGTGGTTCGGCGAAGGCCTGCGCGGCATGGCCCGCCTGCCGAACGTGCAGCGCATGGACTACGACGGCCTGCGCGGGCGCCTGTTGTCCTCTTCCTATGCACCGCAGGCCGGCCACCCGCGCCACGCGGCGATGCTCGATGCACTGCAACAGCTGTTCGACGCCCATGCGGTGGACGGCCAGATTGCCTTTGAATACCAAACCCGTGCCTTTGTCGGCACGCTGGACTGATTGAACGCCATGTACTCGCTTGCCCGCCCCTTCCTGTTCGCCCTTGATGCAGAACGCGCCCACGGCCTTGGCCTGAGCGCGCTGGACCTGGCCTATCGCACCGGCACCACGCCGCTGATGGGCCGCCGCATCGACCCGCTGCCGACCACCGCGTTCGGATTGAGTTTCCCGAATCCGGTGGGCCTGGCCGCCGGCCTGGACAAGAACGGCGAGCACATCGATGCGCTGCTGGCCCTGGGCTTCGGCTTCGTGGAGATCGGCACGATCACCCCGCGCCCGCAGGCGGGCAACCCGAAGCCGCGGCTGTTCCGGCTGCCGGACCACCAGGCCATCATCAATCGCATGGGCTTCAACAACCTGGGCGTGGATGCACTGGTCCGCAATGTCGAGCGCGCCAAGCGCCGCACCGGCCTGCTCGGCATCAACATCGGCAAGAACAAGGACACCCCCAACGAGCAGGCGTTCGACGATTACCAGCACTGCCTGCAGAAGGTGTATCCGCTGGCCGACTACATCACCGTGAACATCTCCTCGCCGAACACCGCCGGCCTGCGCGAGCTGCAGGAAGAGACCGCGCTGCGCCAGCTGATTTCGCAGCTGCGCGAAAGCCAGGAAAGCCTGGCCGCCCAGCACGGCAGGCGCGTGCCGATGCTGGTCAAGGTGGCCCCGGACCTGAGCGACCGCGACATCGATGCCGCCGCGCGCGTGCTCGGTGAGCTCAAGGTGGACGGCGTGATCGCCACCAACACCACCATCGACCGCAGTGCGGTGGCCGGTGACCCGCGGGCGAACGAAGCCGGCGGCCTGTCCGGTGCGCCACTGCTGGGCCAGTCGACCCTGGTGCTGCGCCGCCTGCGTGCACGCCTGCCCGAGTCGATGCCGTTGATCGGCGTGGGCGGCATTCAATCCGGCGCGGATGCGGTGGCCAAGATGGCGGCCGGCGCCGCACTGGTGCAGTGCTACAGCGGCCTGATCTTCCGTGGCCCGGAGCTGGTGCATGACTGCGTGGAGGCGATCCGCCGCCGCAGAGAGGCGCCCAGCCGCGGCGCGGTGGCACCACTGTGAACGACGCCATGACTGCCTGGGCCATCACTGAAAACGCCTCGCTGAAGGCGCTCAACACCTTCCACGTCGACGCCACGGCAGCGCAGCTGCTGGAGGTGTTCGATCCCTCCGTATTGCCGGAGGTGCTGGCCCTGCCACGCGTCGCAGAGCAGCCGCTGCTGGTGCTGGGCAGCGGCAGCAATGTGCTGATCGCCGACAACGTGGAAGGCACCGTGCTGGTGTTCGCCAACCGCGGCATCGAGATCCTGGAGCACCGCGCCGACCACACCATCGTGCGCGCCGGTGCCGGCGTGAACTGGCATGGGCTGGTGATGTGGTCGCTGCAGAACGGCCTGTCCGGCCTGGAGAACCTGGCCCTGATCCCGGGCACCGCCGGCGCCTCACCAATCCAGAACATCGGCGCCTATGGCGCGCAGGTCGGCGAGTTCATCCAGGCCGTGGATGCCTGGGACCGACACGAAAACGACTGGGTGCGCTTCGATGCGGAAGGCTGCCAGTTCGCCTACCGCGACAGCATCTTCAAGCACGACCCGGACCGTTACCTGATCACCGCGATCGAACTGCGGCTGCCGCTGCTGCATGGCCTGCGCCTGGGCTATGCCGGGATCGCCGAAGAAATGGAGGCGATGGGCGTTGAACTGCCGGTGGCCGCCGATGTGGCCAACGCGGTGATCAACATCCGCCGCCGCAAGCTGCCCGATCCGGACGTGCTCGGCAATGCGGGCAGCTTCTTCAAGAACCCGATCCTGCCACTGGAACAGGTGGAGGTGCTGCTGCAGCACTTCCCCGAGCTGCCGGTGTTCCCGGCCGACGACGACAGCCGCCGCAAGATCTCCGCTGCCTGGATGATCGAAAGCTGCGGCTGGAAGGGCTATCGCGATGGCGATGCCGGCGTGGCGCCAAGCCATGCGCTGGTACTGGTCAACCATGGCCAGGCCACCGGTGAAGAACTGCTCGCGCTGGCGCGGCGGATCTCCGCCTCGGTCCTGGAGAAGTTCGGCGTGCCGATCGAACCGGAGCCCAGGCTGATCGGCGCACAGTGGTGAACCCCGCCCCCGCGTTACCGGTGGCCACGCCGTTGCGGGCCGCCTTGCTGATGCTCGGCAGTACCTTGGCCTTCGGCCTGATGGCGATTGCGATCCGCTACGCCACCCGGTACGTGCCGACCCAGGAAGTTGCGTTCTTCCGCAACGCCTTCGGCCTGCTGGCGCTGCTGCCGATGCTGATCCGTCCCGGCAGTGCACCGCTGAAGACGCAGCAGCTGCCGCGCTACTTCCTGCGCAGTGCGATCGGGCTGGCCTCGATGCTGTGCGCGTTCTGGGCGATCGGGCATCTGCCGATCTCCCAGGCGATCTCGCTCTCCTACTCCACGCCGCTGTTCGTCACCATCGCTGCCGTGTTGTGGCTGGGCGAAACCGTGCGCATGCGCCGCTGGGCGGCGGTGATCATCGGCTTCATCGGCGTGCTGATCATCGTGCGTCCGGGCTCGACCAGCTTCACCCCCGGCACCCTGGTCGCCGTGGGCGCCGCAGTGCTGAGTTCGCTGGTGGCGATCCAGATCAAGCAGCTCACCCGCGTGGACAGTGCCGATACGGTGGTGTTCTACACCTATGTGTTCTGGGTGCCGCTGTCGCTGGTGCCCGCGCTGTTCGTATGGGTCTGGCCGACCGGCCTGGCGTGGGTCTGGCTGGTCGCGACCGGCGTGCTCGGCACGCTGGGCCAGCTGCTGTGGACCCGTGCGCTGCGCCTGGGCGAGGTCTCCGCATTGACCCCGATCAGCTTCATGCAGCTGCCGCTGGTGAGCCTGTTGGGCTGGCTGCTGTTCAATGAGGCGCTGGACCGCTGGACCGTGATCGGCGCCGGCATCATCCTCGGCGCCAACGCCTACATCGCCCACCGCGAAGCGACGCTGGCACGGCGGGCGAAATCACAGGCAGTCACAGCGGCCGCCAAGCCGGGGGAATAGCCCCCGCATGGGGTGATGCGGGGCCCGGAGCAGTCGGCCACGCACGGCGTGGCCCTACCGCGACAAACGGTCGCCTGCGGGTAGATCCACGCCATGCGTGGATGCTCTCCAGGCTCAATCCGAACCGAACAGATCCCGCGTGTACACCTTGTCCGCCACGCCCTCCAGCTCCGGCGTCAGCCGGTTGGCGACGATGATGTCCGCCTCGGCAAGGAACGCCGCGAAATCGTTCACCACGCGGGAGCGATAGAACGTTGGCTCGGTGAGCACCGGCTCGTGGACGATGACCTCGATGCCCTTTGCCTTGACCCGCTTCATCACGCCCTGCACCGCCGAGGCGCGGAAGTTGTCCGAGCCGGCCTTCATCACCAGCCGGTAGATGCCCACCACCTTCGGATTGCGGGCCACGATGTCATCGGCGATGAAATCCTTGCGCGTGCGGTTGGACTCGACGATGGCGTGGATCAGGTTCTGCGGCACCTTGCTGTAGTTCGCCAGCAACTGCTTCGTATCCTTGGGCAGGCAGTAGCCGCCGTAGCCGAAGGACGGGTTGTTGTAATGACCGCCGATGCGCGGATCCAGGCTGACGCCCTCGATCATCTGGCGCGTATCCAGCCCGTGCGAACTGGCGTAGGTATCCAGTTCGTTGAAGTAGGCCACCCGCATTGCCAGGTAGGTGTTGGAGAACAGCTTGATCGCCTCCGCCTCGGTCGCGTCGGTGAACAGCACCGGCACGTCCTTCTTGATCGCGCCTTCCTTCAGCAGTTCGGCGAATACCGCGGCGCGCTCGGAGCGCTCGCCGACGATGATCCGGCTCGGGTGCAGGTTGTCATGCAGCGCGCGGCCTTCGCGGAGGAACTCCGGCGAGAACAGGATGGCGTCGGTGTTGAACTTGGCCCGCAACGCGGCCGTGCAGCCGACCGGCACGGTCGACTTGATGACGATGACGGCAGACGGATGGATCCGCAGCACATCGCCGATCACCGCCTCCACGGAGCCGGTGTTGAAGTAATTCGATTTGGGATCGTAATCCGTCGGCGTGGCGACGATGACGAAATCTGCGCCCTCATAGGCCTGCGCCGGATCCAGCGTCGCGGTGAGATTCAGCGCGCGGTTGGCGAGGAAGTCTTCGATCTCGACATCTTCGATGGGCGACTGGCGGGCATTGATCATCGCCACTTTGGCCGGATCGATGTCCAGCGCCACCACCTCGTGATGCTGTGCGAGCAGCACCGCGTTGGACAGGCCCACGTACCCGGTACCGGCGACGGCAATCTTCATTCAAGGTCCTTTTTTTACAGCGTCCAGAGTGAACTGCGAATTTTAGCAAACGCCGTGCACTGAACGCCGGCGCAGGTGGGCGGCATTTCGACCCGATTCCTGTGATTGCCGCTGCCTGGCCGGTGCCCATCGTGCGAGCTCCGGGTTTCGGGGTCCCAATGGCCTTCGTGAACATAGGTTTCTTTACATGTCATTTGTGGCGCTTTATATGCATTTAGGCCATTAAAACGCCATCTTTGACGCTTTATATCAATCTAATGTAAATGACACAAAGCGTCATTCTTGACGCCGCATCCAAATAGCGGATGATAAAGCGTCAAGAGGGCCACTTTATGACGATCACACATCTGATGACCGACGAGGCTGTCCTGGTGGAGCTCGGGCACCGCCTTGCCCGCATGCGCCTGTCGCAGGGCATCACCCAGGAACAGCTCGCTGATGCGGCCGGCGTCTCCAAGCGCACCGTACAGCGGCTCGAAGACGGCACGCCCGCCCAGCTGGCCAACCTGATCCGTTGCCTGCGGGCCCTCGGCAGGCTGGATGCGCTGGACGTGATGCTGCCCAGCGACGGCCCCAATCCGCTCGATCTGCTGAAGCGCCGCGGCCACCCGCGCCAGCGCGCGCGACCGGGGGCGGCCGCGGCGGCACCGGCCAAGCCGTGGACCTGGGGCGATGAGCAATGAGCACCACGGCCGAGGTGCGCCTGTGGGGCAGCCGGATCGGCGCGGTAACGCTGGCCGACGGCGAGCGGATCGCACAATTTGCCTACGACCCGGCCTTCGCACGTTCCAGCATTGAGGTCGCCCCATTGACCATGCCGCTCGCGGCGGATCGGATCTACGGTTTCCCCTCCCTCAACCCTTCCGGCTTCCATGGCTTGCCCGGCCTGCTCGCCGACGCCCTGCCGGACAAGTACGGCAATACCCTGATCAATGCGTGGCTGGCGACCCAGGGCCGCACGCCGGACAGCTTCAATGCGGTGGAGCGGCTCTGCTATACCGGCACGCGCGGCATGGGGGCGCTGGAATTCTCGCCTGTGCATGGGCCGCGCGTCCGCACGGCACACAAGATCCAGATCGATGCCCTGGTCGCGCTGGCCACCGAGGTCCTGAGCAACCGCGACAACCTGCGTGCCTCGTTCGGCGATGAAGAACGCGCCGATGCGCTGCGCGATATTCTGCGCGTGGGCACCTCGGCCGGTGGCGCACGGGCCAAGGCCGTCATCGCCTGGAACGAAGGCACCGGCGAGGTCCGATCGGGCCAGGCCGCGGCGGCGCCAGGCTTCAGCTACTGGCTGCTCAAGTTCGATGGCGTGCAGAACAACCGCGACAAGGAACTGGCGGACCCCAAGGGCTACGGCGTGGTCGAGTACGCGTACGCGCTGATGGCGCGTGATGCGGGCATCCAGATCAGCGAGTGCCGGCTGCTCGAGGAAGGCGGCCGCCGCCACTTCATGACCCAACGCTTCGACCGCACCGATGCAGGGGGCAAGCGCCATATGCAGTCGTTGGCGGCGATGGCCCACTTCGACTTCAATGATCCCACTGCCTACTCCTACGAGCAGGCCTTGCTGGTCATGCGTCAGTTGCGCCTGCCCATGGCGCAGCTGGAGGAACAGTTCCGGCGGATGGTGTTCAACGTGATCGCGCGCAACCAGGACGACCACGTCAAGAACATCGCCTACCTGATGGACCGGCAGGGCCAATGGTCGCTGTCCCCGGCGTTCGACATCACCTGGGCGTACAACCCGGACGGCGACTGGACGGCCCGGCACCAGATGTCGATCAACGGCAAGCGCGAGGGGTTCGACGTGGCCGACCTGGCCGCATGCGCCGCCACCGCCTCGATCAATGCCCGCCGCGCCCGGGACATCATTGAGCAGGTCCGGCAAAGCGTGCTGCGCTGGCCGCACTTTGCCGACGAGGCCGGCGTCGCCGGGGTCTGGCGCGATCAGATCCGCGGCAGCCTGCGCACGGACATTCGCTGACGCGCGCGAGCCGATCGCAAATCCACTCACCTGATGCCGCGTTCGATATTGCGACGCGTCATGTAAACGGTTACAGCCCCTGCTAGCGTGACCTCTACCCCGCCGTCGGGGTCGTTTCAGATCAGGAGCACGTTGATGGGGCTGCATGCTGACCGTTCGACTGTTGTGCACCGGCCGCGCCGCGTCATGGCCGCTACCCTGCTCTTCTCTGCGCTCGCGCTGAGCTTCGGCGCTGCCGCCCAGACCCTGCCGCCGCGCAGCCAGTGGCAGGCCAGCAGTTCCTCGCAGCAGGTCTCGGCGATGGCGGTCAGCCACCTGATCGATGGCGACCCGAAGACGGTGACCGGCGGCGCCTTCAGCCCCGGGCACTGGTTCCAGGTGGACCTGGGCACGCCGAGCACGCTCAGCGGCGCGCAGATCACCTGGGACGTTTCCAATCCCGAGGGCTACAGCCTGCAGACCTCGCTGGACGGCCAGCAGTGGCAGCCGGCTTACACCATGCGCGATTCGCTCGGCGGTATCGAGACGCTTTACTTCGCGCCGCGCCAGGCCCGCTACCTTCGTCTGGCGAGCCCGGAGCGCACGTCGGACTGGGGCGTGTCGATCTTCGAACTGGAGCCGTTGGACAGCACCATCAGTGCGCGCGTGGCCGGGGTGGACGCAGCCCAGGCCGCGGCGCTGTGGCAAGGCGGCAGCGCGGTCACGATTCCACGTGGCAAGGACGGTACGCACACGCTTGAGATCACCTTGCCGCGTGCCGTGGCTACCACCGGCCTGGCCGTGGAGTGGACAGGCGCGCATGGCGCCGCACGGCTGCAGGCGCGTGATGCGCAGGGCAGTTGGATGGAGCTTGCGCGCGATCCGCAGGCCGGTTCACGCCAGCAGAGCTGGCTGGCCGGCACTGCGGCGGTGAGCGCCACGGCGCTGCGGCTGACGGTGGAGGGCGACGCGCCACAGGTCGACCGCCTGCGCCTGCTGGGGCCGAAGGCGGTGATGACGCCCATGAAGCGTTACCAGATTGCCGCCAGTGGCGCGCAGCGCGCGTTGTTCCCGGCCTCGCTGCACCTGCAGCAGACCTACTGGACCGCAGTCGGCATCCATGCCGGCCGGCAGAAATCGATTTTTGACGAGTACGGCAACATCGAGGCCTTCAAGGGCGCGCCGCTGGTGCAGCCGATCTGGCGCAATGCCGACGGTGTTGCCGCAGGCGCCGCCGACCAACCGGTGCAGCACGCACTGCGCGACGACTGGAAGCCGATGCCCTCGGCGACGTGGTCGCCACAACCCGGGCTTGAACTGCAGAGCGAGGCATTCGCCGTCGAGCTCGATGGCCAGCCGGTCACCTTCATGCGTCACCGCCTGCGCAACACCGGCAGTGCGCCCGTCGACGGCACCCTGACCCTGGCGGTGCGGCCGATGCAGATGAATCCGCCGTGGCAGAACGGTGGCCTCTCACCGATCCGCGAGGTCGCCATCGAAGGGCAACGTGTGCGCATCAACGGTCGCGCCCTTCTCCAATCGCTGACGCCGGTGGATGCGGCCGGTGCGGCACCGTTCGGCCCGGACGGCAGCAGCGAGATCACCGCGGCGATCGCCAGCGGCACCTTGCCCGCCGCCATGCAGGCACGCGATGCCGATGGCCTGGCCTCCGCGGCGCTGGCCTACCGCGTGCAGCTTGCGCCCGGTGCCAGCCACTCGGTGGTGGTCGCCTTCCCGCTCGGCACCGCGGCAGCAGCCAAAGACGGCTCCCTGCCGGATGCGCCCGCGCTGGGTCTCTCCGGCATACCCCGTGCACCCGATGCCGCGTACGACGCGCTGGCCAAACGTGCGTCGGACGACTGGCAGGCGCGCCTGGGCCAGGTCGGCCTGCGCCTGCCTGATCCCTCATTGGTGGACATGCTGCGCGCGCAGGCCGCTTACATGCTGATCAACCAGACCGGCCCGGCGATGCAGCCCGGCCCGCGCAACTACAACCGCTCCTTCATCCGTGACGGCATGGCCACCTCGGCGGTGCTGCTGCGCATGGGCGAATCCCAGGTCGCCCGCGATTACCTGGCCTGGTACAGCGAGCACGGTGTACACGCCAATGGGCTGGTCTCGCCGATCCTCAACGACGATGGCAGCGTCAACACCGGCTTCGGCTCGGATATCGAGTACGACAGCCAAGGCCAGTACATCAGTCTGGTCGCCGACGTCGCGCGGCTGGATGGCGGCCCGGAATCGGTGCGCCCCTACCTGCCCAAGGTGAAAGCAGCGATGCGCTTCCTGCAGGAACTGCGCGAGCGCACGCTGGTGCCGGGCTACATGGCCAGCCAGCCCGCGCCCGAACGCTTCGCCGGCATCCTGGCGCCATCGATCAGCCACGAGGGCTACCCGTCGCCCACGCACAGCTACTGGGACGACTACTGGGGCCTGAAGGGCTGGCATGACGGCGCGTGGTTGGCCGAATCCCTCGGCGATCACGAAACCGCCGCATGGGCGCGCGAACAGTACGCAGCCCTGCACGATGCGCTGGCTGCTTCGATCCGCGCCACGATGGCGTGGAAGGGCATCGACTTCATTCCCTCTTCGGCCGACCTTGGCGATGGCGACCCGACCGGTGTGTCGATCGCGCTCGACCCGACCGGCGCACAGGATGTGCTGCCGGCGGAGGCACTGCGCACCACGTTCGCGCGGTATCTGCAGGATGTGCGCAAGCGCGGCGAGCCGGGCGCGTTGTACGCCTACACGCCGTATGAAATCCGCAACGTGCTGAGCTACGTGCACCTGGACCAGCCCGAGGCGGCCGACGAACTGCTGCAGGGCCTGCTGCACGACCGCCGCCCGCTGGAATGGCAGGTACTGGCCGAGGTGGTGCACTCGCGGCTGCGCTTTCCGCGCTACCTCGGCGACATGCCGCATACCTGGATCGGTGCCGAATACGGGCGCACGCTGTTCGGGATGCTGATGCGCGAAGACGATGACGCACTGTCACTGCTGCCGGGCACCCCGCCGTCATGGCTGGTCGGCGATGGGCTGGCCGTGGATCGCCTGCCGACCGCCTATGGCACCTTGGCGCTGCAGGCCCGGCAGCGCGACGGAGCGCTGCAGGTCACGCTGGGCAAGGGACTGCGCAAGGACACCGCGGTGCGCGTGTGGTGGCCGAGCCGGACACGCCCGACGTCCGTGCGGGTGGATGGGCGCAGGCTCACTGACTACGACGCACGCGGTGTACTGCTCACGCAGCCGTTCCGCCGGCTGGAGGCGACGTGGTGAGACTGGGGAACGTCAGACCCCGCCCTCCTGCTCATGCAGGGTGATCAGCGATTCCATCAGATCCTCGTCCGCGCTGGCACAGACGGCCAGCAGCACCGCTTCCTCGCAGCCGGTATCGACGATGTAGGCGTGGCCCATCTGGCTGTCGATGTAGATGCCCTGCCCGGTCTCCAGCACCACAGGATCGTAGAACTCGGTGTGAACCTGGATGCGGCCTTCGATCACATGCACGTACTCCTCGCCCGGGTGGCGGACCAGTTCACCGAACTCGGCGGTGGTCTTGGCCCGCACCTTGGTGAGGATCGGGATCATCCGCTTGCGCCGCAGTTCGGTGCACAGGTAGTAGTAATCGTAGTTGTCGGTCTGCACCCGCAGCGCTTTGTCGAGCGAGCCGAGGCTGCGCCGCGCGGTGACCGGCTTGGGCGCGCTGTCGGTCTCCGGCTCGGAGAACAGCTCGGACATGCGCAGGTTCAAGCGCTGGGACAGGTGCTGCAGCTTGTCGTAGGTCAAGGTCAAGCGGTCATGCTCGATCTTGGACAGCGTGGACAGCGGAATTTCGGTGTGCTCGCTCATTTCCTTGAGCGTCCATCCCTGGCGGGTGCGCAGACCGCGCAGCAGGGTTCCGAGCGTCGGGCTTTTGGGGCTCATCGACAGGACCTTTGGGCTATTGCTGGTGAAGTTGCCGATACGATACTACGTAGAGATGAATGCCATCCTGATCAGGATGCTTTCTTGTCGCGTTCGCCGCGTTAAGCGCTTCTCTGCGCCCTGAAAACGTTCTCAATGGTCAAAAAACGGCCTGCGCTGGGCATCCAATCGTCACATTCAGCCCGGTTTGCGCGATCCAATCGCGATCACGCGCATTTGACATTTCTCTGATCAGGAATATTGTTGTCTGATTGAGATGGTTTGAAGGGGATCGTCACATGCGTGCGTTGTCAGGGCTTGTCGGCTTGTGCTGTGGGCTGTTGCTGTCTTTCCAGGCCGACGCACAGCGGCCATCCTCCCCACCCCAGGCGGCCACACCGCCTGCCGGCGTGGATTCCGTTGCCCGGCTGACCGCCGACGATGCGACCACCTGGCTGGATGGCTTCATGCCGTATGCCATCGCGCGCGGCGATATCGCCGGTGCGGTGGTCACCGTGGTCAAGGACGGCAAGATCCTGGTCCGCCGCGGCTACGGCGTCTCCGATGTGGCCAAGCAGACGCCGGTGGATCCGGACCGCACGCTGTTCCGGATGGCCTCGGTCTCCAAGCTGATGACCTGGACCGCGGTGATGCAGCTGGTGGAAGCGGGCAAGCTGGATCTGGACGCGGACATCAACCAGTACCTGGATTTCAAGGTGCCCGAACGCGGCCTGCCGATCACGCTGCGCCAGCTGATGACGCATACCGGCGGCTTCGAGGCCAACATCAAGTACATGTGGACCAGCGAGGCCGTGGCCGAAGCCGGTGGCATTGAACTGGGGCCGTACCTCAAGCGCCGCGTGCCGGCGCAGATCTTCGCGCCCGGTACCGTGCCCGCGTACTCGAACTACGGCACCAGCCTGGCCGGCTACATCGTCGAGCGCGTGTCGGGCCAGCCCTTCGCCGAGTATGTCGAGCAGCACATCTTCGTGCCGCTGCAGATGCAGCACGCCAGCTTCCGCCAGCCGTTGCCGCCGGCGCTGCGCGCCCTGGTCACCAAGGGCTATGCCCTCGGCTCGGGCAAGCCGCGTGAGTTCGAAGTGACCCCGTCCGCGCCGGCCGGCGCCCTCTCGGCCACCGGCAGCGACATGGCGCGCTTCATGATCGCGCACCTCAGTGCGGCCGGCGGTCACGACACCGCCATCCTGAAGGCCGCGACCAGCCAGCTGATGCTGACCCCGCAGACCCGCTTCGCGCCGCCACTGAACACCATGGCGCTCGGCTTCTACGAGATCGATGTCAACGGCCAGCGCGTGGTGTCACACGCCGGTGACACCTACTCGTTCCACTCACAGCTGTTCCTGTTCCGCGATCACGATGTCGGCCTGTTCGTCTCGCTCAACAGCGCCGGCGCCAATGGCATCACCGGCCCGATCCGGCGTGAACTGCTGGAAAACTTCGCTGACCGCTACTTCCCGGCGGGCACCGCGGCCCCGGCAGCGGCCGTCGACGCGGCGCTGGCCAAGGCGCAGGCCCGCCAGCTGGCCGCACCGAGCTATCTCGATTCGCGTCGCGCCGAGACCGGCATCGGCCGCACCGGCATCCTCACCCAGACGCGCCTGGAAGCCCTCGACGATGGCAGCCTGCGCTTGCCGCGCCTGAAGCAGCCCAACGGGCAGCCGACCACCTTCAAGCCGATCGGACCGTGGCTGTGGCAGGCGAACAACAGCGAACTGCGCTTGGCCGCCATCCTCAAGGACGGCAAGCCGGTCGGCTTCGCGGTGGATTCCTCCTCCCCGTTCAACGTGTTCCTGGTCGCGGAAGGCTTCCGCTCGGCGCTGTGGCTCAAGCCGTTGCTGACCGCTGCGGTGGCGGTGTTGGCACTGGCCGCGCTGGCGTGGCCGATCGCCGCGTTCGTCCGCCGCCGCCATGGTCGCGTGCTGGGCTGGCCGCGCAGCACCGTGCTGGCCTATCGCCTGAGCCGCGCCGCCTGCTGGCTCCTGCTGCTGGTGCCTGCCGCCGCGATGGCCGTGATGGCCTGGGCGTCGGCCGATTTCGCGCGCCTGGATGATCGTCTGGATCCGGCGGTGATCGGGCTGGGCATCGCCACGGTGATCGCGATCATCGGCGGAATCGGCGCAACGGCCTGGAACCTGGTGCAGACGGTCCGCGCTGGACGCGGCTGGCTGGCGCGCCTGTGGGCCGCGCTGCTGCTGCTGTCGGCCTGCGTGCTCGCTTACGCCCTGGTCCTGATGGGCCTGGCCGACTTCGCTCTCAACTACTGACCCATGGCCCCGCCGTGGGGCTGGAGACATCCTGTGAAACTGACCCTGCAGATCGACTCGCTTGCGTTGCTGGCCCCGTTCCGGATCAGCGGTTACGTGTTCGAAAACGCGCCGGTGCTGCGCGTGGAACTGGAAGAGGACGGCCATCGCGGCCGTGGCGAAGCCAGCGGCGTGTACTACTTCAATGACACGCCCGAGCAGATGCTGGCCACGCTGGAACTGCTGCGTGCGCGGATCGAAGCCGGCATCACCCGCGCCGAACTGCAGCAGCTGCTGCCCCGCGGCGGTGCGCGCAACGCGCTGGACTGCGCGCTATGGGATCTGGAAGCAAGCCGCACCGGCAAGCATGCCTGGGCGCTGGCCGGACTCTCACAGACCCGGCCGCTGCTGACCACCTGGACGCTGGGCGCCGATGACCCGGCGACGATGCAGTCGATCGCCACCGGACGCTATGCGCCGGCCAAGGCACTCAAGCTCAAGCTCAGCGGTGACCTGGATATCGACATCGAGCGCGTGCGCGCGGTGCGCAAGGTGCGCCCGGAGGTGTGGATGGGCGTGGACGCCAACCAGGGCTACAGCGTGGATGTGCTCGATGCGCTGATTCCGGTGCTGCTGGAGAACGACATCAAGCTGCTGGAACAGCCGCTGCCGCGCGGTCGCGAAGCCGAGCTCAAGGGCTTTGCGCGGCCGCTGCCGTTCGCCGCCGACGAAAGCGTGCAGGACGCTTCAGAGATCGAAGCGCTGGCAGGCCTGTTCGACGTCATCAACATCAAGCTCGACAAGGCCGGCGGCCTCACCGAAAGCCTGGCGATGGTCGGCAAGGCGCGCTCGCTGGGCATGCAGGTGATGGTCGGCAACATGATCGGCAGCAGCTGGGCGATGGGCCCGGCCTTCATCGTGGGCCAGCATTGCGACGTGGTGGATCTGGATGGCCCGCTGTTCCTGCGCGACGATCGCGTGCCGGGCCTGCGTTACGACGAGGGCCTGGTGCATTGCCAAGATGCCGTGTGGGGCAAGGGAGTGCAGGCATGAGTCTCTGGCGCCCCCTGATCTGCGGCCTGCTGCTGGCCTCCACCGCCGCGTTCTCGCCGCTGCATGCGCAGGCACCCACGCCCGTCGCGACACCCGCCGCACCGGTGGCTGCCGAGACGCCGGACACCCTCACGCCCGCACCGGCCGCCACCGGCACGCTGGATGCGGCCCGTGTCGATACGTTCCTGGATGGCCTGGTGCCCTATCTGATGGCGCAGGGCGATCTCGCCGGCGCCGTGGTCACCGTGGTCGAAAACGGCAAGGTCGTCACCGAGCGCGGCTTTGGTTTCTCCGATGTTGAAAAGCGCACGCCGGTGGATCCCAAGACCACCCTGTTCCGCCCGGGCTCGATCTCCAAGCTGTTCGTCTGGACCGCGGTGATGCAGCTGGTGGAACAGGGCAAGCTGGACCTGGACACCGACATCAACACCTACCTGGACATCAAGGTCCCGGCCAAGGGTGAGCCGATCACGCTGCGCCAGATCATGACCCACACCAGCGGTCTGGAAGAGCGCATGCGCTACCTGATCGTGCTCGGCCCGGACCATCCGGCCAACCGCGACAACTACCTCAAGGAATGGGTGCCCAACCAGATCTCCGCACCGGGCACCACGCCGGCGTATTCCAACTACGCCACCGGCATCGCCTCGTACATCGTCGAGCGGGTCAGCGGCCAGCGCTTCGAGGACTACGCCAGGCAGCACATCCTGCAGCCGCTGGACATGCAGTACGCCAGCTTCGAACAGAAGCTGCCGGCCGAGCTGCTGCCGCACGCCGCCAAGGGCTATCTGCTGGGCTCGGGCAAAAGCTATCCGGCCGAGAAGAACACCGCGCCGGGCGTGGGCGGTCTGTATGCCTCCGGCTCGGCGATGGCACGTTTCATGATGGCCACGCTCAATCATGGTGAGCTCGACGGCCAGCGCATCATGCGCGCCGAGACCAACGCACAGATGCTGACCCCGCAGCCGGCGATCCTGCCGCATCTGCCGCGCATGGCCCTGGGCTGGATGGCCTCGGACACCGGCGGCTACGACACGCGCTCGCACGGCGGCACGATGCTGTTCTTCTACTCGTGGCTGTGGATGATCCCGGAACGCAACATCGGCGTCTTCGTGTCCACCAACAGCGTGGGGCGTGATGCGGCCGGTTCTGCCCTGCGCGCCCAGGTGTGGGAGCGCTTCGTCGAGAATTTCCTGCCGACCCTGCCGATCGAACGCGCCGGCCCGGGCGTGGATGCTGCCACGGCCCGCGAGCACGCCGCTGCGCTGGCCGGGACGAGCTGGCAGAGCACGCGCCGCTCGGACAGTTCCTATCTGCGCATGCTGACGCTGTTCGCACCGATCCGTGTGCACCCGCAGGATGACGGCACCATCACCGTGGATGGCCAGAAGGGCCTCAACGGCCAGCTGCTGCGCTGGCGCGAGGTGTCGCCGTGGTTGTGGCAGCAGGAAAACGGCCGCGGCCTGTTGGAAGTGAAGGTCAAGGACGGCCGGCCGGTGTACTTCTCCGGTGGCCCGTTCGCCTCGGTGTTCGGCTTTGAACCGATTCCGGGCTGGCGTTCGCCGGCGTGGCTGCGCCCGGCGCTGTTCGTCGCGCTCGGGTTGCTGACGCTGTCGGCCGTGCTGCGCACCGGGGGCGTGTTCGTGCGCCGCTACTACCGTGTCGGCGCGCCGGCAGAACGCCGCGGCCTGCGCTGGCTGCAGACGCTGTCGATCACCACGCAGCTGGGCACCGTCGTCGCCTGGGCGCTGTATGTGAAATCGATCGCTGGCCCGGGCGCGATCTCGTCGTACACCAACGGCCCATTGATCCTGGTGCAGGCGCTGTCGTGGCTGAGCGTGTTCGCCGCCGTGGCCCTGGTGTGGGTGGCGGTCCGTGCGCCGGCCAGCTGGCCGCGTGTGCGCCGCCATGGTGCTTGGGTGGTCGCACTGGCAGGCGTGGTGGTGGCGTTCGTCGCCATTACCCAGCGCCTGATCAGCACCGGTCTGCAGCTC
Source organism: Stenotrophomonas sp. TWI1151 (assembly GCF_039673135.1). NCBI lineage: Bacteria > Pseudomonadati > Pseudomonadota > Gammaproteobacteria > Lysobacterales > Lysobacteraceae > Stenotrophomonas > Stenotrophomonas sp. TWI1151. The sequence goes on along the minus strand of NZ_JBDJLA010000001.1, from coordinate 84,288 downwards.
TGACCTACGGACGCCCTGCCCGATGACCCTCGATGCACCGCGCAAGGCCTGGTTCGGGCAACCGCCAGGCCTGACCATCCTGTTCCTCACCGAGATGTGGGAGAAGTTCTCCTATTACGGCATGCGGGCGCTGCTGGTCTATTACATGACCAAGCAGCTGCTGTTCTCGCAGGAACAGGCCTCGATGGTCTACGGCCTGTACACGGCGCTGGCCTACCTCAGCCCGGTGTTCGGCGGCATGCTCGCCGATCGCTGGCTGGGCAAGCGGCGGGCCGTGATCCTGGGCGGCGCGATCATGGCGTTCGGCCACTTCCTGATGGCCTTCGATGCACTGCTGTATCCGGCATTGCTGGCGATCGTGCTCGGCAACGGGCTGTTCCTGCCGACCTTGCCCGGCCAGGTCGGCGATCTGTACCAGCGCGATGATCCGCGCCGTGGCTCGGCGTTCAATGTGTACTACGTGGGCATCAACCTCGGTGCGTTTCTCGCCCCGCTGATCTGCGGCACGCTGGGTGAGGTGTATGGCTGGCACGTTGGCTTCTCCGCGGCCGGCATCGGCATGCTGCTCGGCCTGGTGATCTACATCACCGGCCGCCGCCATCTGCCGCCGGATCCGCCGCGCAGCGAGCGCGCCACGCTGCCCTTCTCCGCCCTGTGGCAGCCAGCCTACCGCCCGCTGCTGCAGGTGATGGCGATGATTGCCGGCTTGATCGTGGTGTTCCGCCTGGCCTACGAGCAGATCGGCAACACCATCGCGATCTGGCTCGATACCGGCGTGGACCGCGTGCTCACCGCCGATTTCACCCTGCCGATGACCTGGTTCTTCTCGCTCAATCCGCTGCTGGTGTTCCTGATCACGCCGATGCTGGTGCAGCACTGGACCCGCCAGGCCCGCAACGGCCGCGAGCCGGCCGCACTGACCAAGATGGCGATCGGTGCTGCGGTGGTCGGCCTGTCCTTTGCCCTGGTGGCGATGCTGGGCGGTGAACCGTCGGCCAAGGTGGGCTGGCTGTGGGCCGTCCTGTTCTTTGCGATCTTCACCTTCGGCGAGCTCTTCATCCTGCCGGTGGGACTGGGCCTGTTCGCACGGCTGGCGCCGGTCGGTTTTGGTGCCACGATCATCGCGTTCTGGTTCCTGGCCTCGTTCGGCGGCAATCTGCTGGCCGGCGCGGTCGGCACGCTGTGGTCAACGCTCTCCAGTGCCGTCTTCTTCTCGCTGATGGCCGGCACCTGCATGCTGGTTGCGGTGCTGATGCTGCGCCTGGAGCGACGTGCCCGACCATTGCTCGCCGGCAATGCTGCACCTGCACCACAGCGTGCCGCCGCGGCCGACGGTGCCGTGACGTCGGGTTGAGCCGGCAGCGTTGAGCATCGCGATCGGCCGCAGCGACGATCGCGGCCGATAGCGACCCGTTTCCCGGCGTACGCCCCTGGGACAGATCAGGCCGCCCGGCAACGCCGTTCGGCACCCGCTGAATTGTTGCAGCGCAATAGTCCGCAATGGGACGATGTTTTCTGATTGCGCTTGACATATGCCTGATCAGGCTAAATATTCCTTGCATAGGATTTGTAGGGATGTCGAAATGCCCGATCAGTTTCCGTACGACCCCAGCCGCCGGTATGCCCGCGCGCCCGCACTGACCGCCGGCTTCCGCGCCCATCTCGCCGCTGGCCAGCAACACGGCCTTGCACCTGCCAACGCCCGTTACCTGCCGTTTCCTTCCCCCACGCCCCCTCCCCTTACCGACGTGCCAACCCGGCGCGGCTGCGACAGCGCGCGCGTCCCTACCCCTGCACGGCGGTTACCGCCGTGCACGGCCGTCGTTTTTCCTGCCTGACCCCGTTGCTGATTCCGGAGAGCCCGCCACATGCGCAAGCCGATGAAACGTTCGATCCTCGCCTCCACCGTCACCCTGTGCTGCATGGGCCTTGCCACCGCGGCGATGGCCCAGGATGCCGACGCCGATGGCAGCCGCAGCACACCCGATGTGGTGGAGCTTGATCGCGTGGTGGCGACCGCACAGAAGCGCGCCGAGAACGTGATGGAGGTGGCGGCCGGGGTCAGCGTGATCAGCGAAGAACGTCTCGAGGCGTTCGGCGCCACCCGCCTGAACGACTTCGCCGCCTACGTACCGGGCTTCCAGGTCGACAGCGGCGGCGCACCGGGTCAGACCACGATGGCACTGCGCGGTGTCGCGCCCCTCGGCGGTGGCTCGATCATCGGCACCTACATCGATGACACCCCGATCGGCCCGAGCAGCAACAAGCAGCGCGCGACCACCTATGCACTGGATCTGCTGCCGTATGACATCCAGAGCGTGGAAGTGCTGCGCGGCCCGCAGGGCACGCTGTACGGCGCCAGCTCGATGGGCGGCCTGTTCAAGTACGTCACCAAGGCGGCTGATCCGGATGGTTTCGAGTTCCGCGCCGGCATGGACGTCAATGCCACCAAGGAAGCGGGCGACGTGGGCACTGGCGTGCGCACCTCGTTCAACGTGCCGCTGATCGAAGGCAAGCTGGGCCTGCGCGCCAGCCTTTCGCGCCAGGGCACGCCCGGCTATGTGGATCAACCCGACCTCACCGGCGAGGACGCCAAGGACAGCAACGGCTACTACCAGCTGGCCTCCCGCCTGGCGCTGACCTGGCGCATCAGCGACACCGCCAGCCTGCGCGTGCAGGCGTTGTCGCAGATCGTGGATGCCGACAACTCCAGTGCGGTGGGCTTGACCTATCCCACGCTGGAGCCGATCCGCGGCCCGCTCGAAGGCATCCTCCAGCGCGCCACGCCGTACCGGATGGAAACCGACTACTACTCGGCGATCCTGGACTGGGATCTGGGCAACGTCGATTTCGTCTCCGCCACCAGCTTCTCCGAAACCCGCATGGACGAAGTGCAGGATTCCACGCTGGTCTATGGCGTGGCCTGGCCGCTGCTGACCCCGTACCCGGCCGGCCAGGCCCAGTTCGATGTCTTCCTCGGCACGCGCAAGTGGACCCAGGAGTTCCGCCTGAACTCCAAGGAGAACGAGCGCTTCGAATGGTTGCTTGGCACCTTCTTCACCGGCGAGAAAAACACCAACCGCCAGCAGGTCAGTGCCTACGATGCAAACGGCGCCCCGCTGCCGTTCAACCCCGGTGCCGCCAGCCTGCCCGGCACCTACGACGAGCAGGCGATCTTCGCCGACGTCACGTATAAGTTCAGCCCACGCTTCGATGTCTCCGCCGGTGTGCGGCACGCGCGCAACCAGCAGGATTTCGAACAGCACAGCACCGGGCTGCTGTACGGCCCGCGGCCGATCGATCTGGCCGACTCCGCCGATGACAGCGTGACCACGTGGAAGCTGGCCTCGCGCTGGCACCTCAACGACAGTTCGATGATCTACGCGCGCTACGCCACCGGCTATCGCCCGGGTGGACCGAACGTATCGACCTCCGGCGTGGTGCCGATGACCAAGGCCGACACGCTGGACAACCTCGAGCTCGGCTTCAAATCGCACTTCTGGGACCGCCGCGCGATGATCGACCTGGCGCTGTTCCGGATCGACTGGGACGACATCCAGGTGCGCGTTTCCGAGAACGGCCTGAGCTGGATGGGCAACGCCGGCAGCGCGCGCAGCCAGGGGGCGGAACTGAGCTTCATGGTCCGCCCGGCCGAGCGCCTGACGATCGGCCTCAATGCCGCCTACATCGATTCGAAGATCGGTGATGTACCGCCGTCCAGCGGACTGGTGTCCGGCAGCCGGATGCCGATGACGCCGCGCCTGAGCTGGTCGAGCACGATCGACTACGACTTCGATGTGAGCGACCAGTGGCAGGGCCGGGTCGGCGCCGGCTACCGGGTCACCGGCGAGCGCGTGGCCGGCGCGTACGACATCGACAGCTACAACGCGCTGGACCTGCATGCCGAGCTGACCAACATGACCTGGACGGTCCGCCTGTACGCCCGCAATGCCACCGACGAGCGTGCCTACGTCTCCACCGGCTCGGTGCGGGACGCGCTCAACCGCTACGTCGCGGTGACCGGCGTGCCGCTGCAGCCCCGCACGATCGGCATGTCGATCGACTATCGCTACTGAGTGCCGTAGCGCCGTGCCCGGTGTTGCGCACGCCGTCGCCGGGCCCACCGTCGGAAGAGACTAAAGGATTATCCTGATTGGGTTGCATATTCCCTGATTAGGACTTATACAGATCCAACCAGGTCTAACAACTGCGAGCCCCTCGTCGTGAATGCCTCCCCTCTCTTCTCTCCGCCGACTACTGGATCCCTCATGAGCGCAACGCCCACCGCTGCCGTACAGGCTCTCGCCGCCCTCCCCCAGCCGTACCTGCTGTTCCTGGGCGATACCACCGAAGCGGGCTTCGCCAAGACCGCGATCGGCCTGCACGACTGGGCGCCGGAAGTGTGCGTGGCCGAGTGGAGCCTGCCCGGCTGCCCGATCACCACCGGCCTGCCGAGCATGACCCCCGCGCAGGCGCGCGCCGCCGGTGCCCGTGCGATGGTGATCGGCGTGGCCAACGGCGGTGGGGTGATTCCCTCGCAGTGGCTGCCGGCGCTGGTGGACGCACTGGAAAACGGCCTGGACCTGGTCAGTGGCATGCACCAGAAGCTGGATGACATTCCGGAACTGGCTGCCGCGGCCGAACGCCACGGACGCGAGCTGATCAACGTGCGCGTGCCGCCGCGCGGCATCCCGGTTGGCAACGGCCGCAAGCGCACCGGCAAGCGCGTGCTGACCGTCGGCACGGACTGCGCGCTGGGCAAGAAATACACCGCGCTGGCGCTGGCACGCGGCCTGCGTGGACTCGGCGTGGATGCCGACTTCCGTGCCAGCGGCCAGACCGGCATCCTGATCGCCGGCAGCGGCATTCCGATGGACGCGGTGGTCGCCGATTTCTCGGCCGGTGCCGCCGAACTGCTCAGCCCGAATGCGGCCGACAATCACTGGGATGTCATCGAAGGCCAGGGTTCGCTGTTCCATCCCGCCTACGCCGGCGTCAGCCTCGGTCTGCTGCATGGCAGCCAGCCGGATGTGTTCGTGGTCTGCCACCAGCCGGGGCGCAAGCACGTGCTGGGGTATCCGGACTATCCGCTGCCCTCCATCGAAGAGGTGATCGCGTTGACCGTACAGCTGGGACGCCGTACCAATCCTGATATCCGCTGCGTCGGCGTCAGTCTCAACACCCATGGCATGACCGAGGCCGCGGCATCGGCCGCCTGTGCCGAGGTCAGCGCGCGTCTTGGTCTGCCGGTGGCCGACCCGATGCGGCAAGATGGGGAATTCAACCGTTTGCTGGAGGCCTGCATCGCATGAAGATGACATCCCGTACCTTGAGCCTGTGCGTTGCCGCGTTGCTGGGCCTGAGTCCGCTCGCCGCGTTCAGCGCCAGCAAGACCAGCCCGGTGGAAACCGAAGTCGCGCGCCTGGCTACCCTGGTCGACGGCAAGGTGGGTGTCTCGGCGTGGCGCCTGGATGGCAAGGGGGCGCAGGTCCATCTCAATCCCGACGAAGCATTCCCGATGGCCAGCACGTTCAAGGTCGCCGTGGCGGCCGTGATCCTGACCAAGGTCGATGCCGGCGAACTGGCGTTGACCACGATGGTGCCGGTGCCGAAATCGTTCTATGTCGATTCGGAAGTGATCGCCGATCGTTTCATCCACGACGGCGTGAGCCTGTCGGTGCACAACCTGCTGGAGGTCATGCTGACCCAGAGCGACAACACCGCCACCGACGTGCTGGTGGCGCAGGCTGGCGGGCCGGCTGCGGTCACTGCCTGGCTGCGCGCGCAGGGCATTGAAGGCCAGCGCCTGGATCGCAACACCCGGCAGCTGCTCAGCGATATCTTCGGCCTCGGTGACGAGCCGCTGACCAAGGAGCGCGTGGCCGAACTGACCCTCGACCCCGAGGTCGTCAAGCGCACCAAATCCGGCAATGAAGCCTTCGACAAGGATCCGCGCGACACCTCCACGCCGCGGGCGATGTCGACCCTGCTGACCCAGCTGTTCACCGGCAAGGCGCTGAGTCCGGCCAGCACCGAGGTGCTGGTGCAGATCATGGAACGTTGCCGCACCTGCAGTGCACGCCTGCGGGGCAGCCTGCCGCCGGGCACCAAGGTGGCCGACAAGAGCGGCACCGTGGCCGGCACCGTCAACGATGTGGGCGTGGTCACCCTGCCCGATGGCAGCCAGTTCGCGATCTCCGTGTTCGTCAAAGCCAGCAATGCCCCGCGCAGCGAACGTGAGCGTGTGATCGCCGAGATCGCCCGCACCGTGCGTGACTTCTACCTGCTGCAGCCCACGGCCGCCCGCAAGTGACCGCCGCCGCCAGCCGGTTCCAGCGGTATCTGTTGCCCGGTCTGGCGTTCAAGTCGGCCGTGATCGGCGGCGGCTACGCCACCGGCCGTGAGCTGGCGGAGTTTTTCCTGCCCTCGGGCCCCTGGGGCGGCCTGGCGGCGATGGTGTTGTCGATGCTGATCTGGAGCGTGATCTGCATCCTGACGTTCCTGTTGGCACGGGCGATCCGTGCCAACGACTACCGCACCTTCTTCCGGCATCTGCTCGGCCGTGGCTGGTGGACCTTCGAGGTGGCCTACCTGGCGCTGATCGTGGTGGTGCTGGCCGTGTTCGGCGCCGCCGCCGGCGAACTGGCCGCGACCATGTTCGGCTGGCCGCGCATCGTGGGCACCCTGCTGCTGGTGGCGATCATCACCGGCGTGGTGCAGGCCGGCACCAATGCCGTCGAACGTATGTTCAAACTGATGTCGGCCTTCATGTATCTGGTCTACGCCATTGCCGCGTGCCTGATCCTGTACCGCTTCGGTGGCGGCGCGATGGCACAGCTCTCCAACACCCATGAACTGGGCAAGGACTGGGTGCTCAACGGCGTGACCTACGCCGGCTACAACATGTTCGCGGCGGTCTCGATCCTGCTGGTGGTGCGCCACCTGCTGTGCCGACGCGATGCGGTGATCGCAGGCGCCCTGGCCGGCCCGCTGGCGATCCTGCCGGCGATCGTGTTCTACGTCTGCATGATCGCGTTCCTGCCGGACATCGCCGACGCGCCGCTGCCGTCGGACCTCATGCTTGGCCAGCTCGGCCTGCCGTGGTTCCAGCTGTTGTTCCGCCTGATGATCATGGTGGCCCTGGTCGAAACCGGCGTCACCCTGATGGCCTCGGTGGACGGCCGCATCAGCGTCAACTGGAAGGAACGCACCGGTACCGCACCGAAGCGCGGGGTCCGCGTGGCGATCATCGTGGCGATCCTGCTGATGGCCGTGTTCATGGCCGATGGCATCGGCCTGGTCGCACTGATCGCAAAGGGCTACCGACTGCTGGCCTACGCCATCCTGGCCACCTACGTGGTGCCGTTGCTGGCCTATTCGGTGTGGCAGATCTGGTCACGCCGCGGGCAGGCCTTCACCGCGCCCGTGGGTGAACTGCCCGGTCCGCGCCCCGCGCTGGCCGATGCTATCGGCGCTCATCCGCCACAGGCGAAGACCAGGAACTGATGCAGTGCGCGTGCCGGCGCGGACAGGTCTTCGTCCGGGCGCCAGACCAGGCCGACTTCCATCGGCGGCACCGCATCGGTGAGGGTGCGTACGTCGATCCGGCGCCCCTCCAGCGACCACGGTCGATAGACCATGTCCGACAGGATGCTGACCCCGAAGCCGTAGGCGACCATGCCACGCAGCGCTTCCAGCGACGAGGTGCGGAACACCACGTTGGGTTCGCGCCCGACCGAGCGCCAGTAGCGCATCGCCGACTCCTGCCCTTCGTCGACCATCAGCATGATGTACGGGTACGGCTCGACGTCGGCCGGGCTGATCACCGGCAGCTGCAGCAGCGGATGCGACTCGGCCAGCCACAGCTGGCGGCGCGAGCGGATCAGGACCTGGCGCCGCAGCACATAGGGCTCGGCCATGTTGGAGATGATGCACAGCCCGAAATCGAGCTCACCGCTGCTGACGCCCTGTTCGATCGCCGCGCGGTCCATGTCGACCAGATCCACCTCCACCTGCGGGTAGGAGCGCTTGAAGCGCGCCAGCAGGCTCGGCAGGAAATAGCCCAGCACCGTGTAGGAGGCGCCGATCCTCACCCGGCCTGGCAGCGTGTTGGCCAGGAACATCGGCTCGCTGAGCGCGTCCTGCAACGTATCCAGGATGTGCCGCACATGCTGGTGGAAGCGGTGCCCCTCGGCGGTCAATCCGACCCCGTGCGGCATGCGGTCGAACAGCTTCAGCCCCAGCGAGGTTTCCAGCTGGGCGACCGCGGTGGTGATGACCGACTGGGAGACGTGCAGCTTGCGCGCAGCCTGCGAAAACTGCCCCAACTCGGCCGCTTCGGCAAAGTACCGCAGCTGGCGCAGGGTCATGTTGGCGGGGATTTGCATGCACGGGCTCCCACGGAATGAAGATATCTGAATAAACAATACCTCATACGCAATTAAACAAATTTACGATAAGCCGCTGTGCCTCTAGACTTCACACCGGGTGCAATGCGCCATGGCCCCAGCCGCCTTGCAAGCGCTGGCCCTTACCCGCTTCGCGACGAGATCCCGCCCGGATGTCGGCGCGCCAACATCGCCATTACCGTTGCCCCCCGCCTGCGGTATGCCTGTAGCTCCATGACCCAAGCCCAGCGAGGCCCCTGACATGTCATCACCCCAGATCCCCGCCACGCGTGAACCGTTGCGTTTGCACGTGCCCGAGCCCAGCGCCCGTCCCGGCGAGGCCACCGACTTTTCCTATCTGAAGCTGAGCCCCGCCGGCGCGGTCGACAAGCCGCCCGTGGATGTGAGCGCCAGCCAGACCGCACCGCTGACCGGCCAGCTGATCCGTGTGCTGGACGACAACGGCGACGCCGTGGGCCCGTGGGCCGCCGACATCGACGACGCCGTGCTGCTGCGTGCCATGCACGCCATGCTCAAGACGCGCGCCTACGACGCCCGCCTGCTGATCGCCCAGCGCCAGAAGAAGACCTCGTTCTACATCCAGTGCCTGGGTGAGGAAGCGATCGCCGTCGGCCAGACCCTGGCGCTGCGCGATGACGACATGCAGTTCCCGACGTACCGCCAGCAGGGCATCCTGATCACCAAGGAAGTCTCGCTGGTCGACATGATCTGCCAGGTGCTGTCCAACGCGGCCGACCCGCTGAAGGGCCGCCAGCTGCCGATCATGTATTCGTACAAGGACTACGGCTTCTTCTCGATCTCCGGCAACCTGACCACCCAGTACATCCAGGCGGTGGGCTGGGCGATGGCCTCGGCGATCAAGGGCGACACCCGCATCGCCACCGCATGGGTGGGTGATGGCGCGACCGCCGAAGGCGACTTCCACGCCGCGCTGACCTTCGCGCACGTGTACCGCGCGCCGGTCGTGCTCAACGTGGTCAACAACCAGTGGGCGATCTCCACCTTCCAGGCGATTGCCGGCGGTGAGAACACCACCTTCGCCGCGCGCGGCGTGGGCTACGGCATTCCGTCGCTGCGTGTGGACGGCAACGATCTTCTGGCCGTGTACGCCGCCTCGCGCTGGGCCGCCGAACGCGCCCGCAGCAATCTCGGCCCGACCCTGATCGAGTGGGTGACCTACCGCGCCGGGCCGCATTCGACCTCGGATGATCCGTCCAAGTACCGCCCCGCCGATGATGCCCAGCAGTTCCCGCTCGGCGATCCGATCGACCGCCTGAAGCAGCACCTGATCAAGCGCGGCCTGTGGAGCGAGCAGCAGCACGACGAACTGCGCACCGAACTGGATGCCGAGATCCTGCGTGCCCTCAAGGAAGCCGAGACCCACGGGTTGCTCGGCAGCGACAACCGTCCCGGCGCGGCCCTCATGTTCGAAGACGTCTACAAGGACATGCCCGAACACCTCCGTCGCCAGCGTCAGCAGTTGGGAGTCTGAACACATGAGCGGGATTGAACAGAACAACACCGGCGGTACGCCGATGACCATGATCCAGGCGCTGCGCTCGGCGATGGACGTGATGCTGGAACGCGACGACAACGTGGTGGTCTTCGGCCAGGACGTGGGCTACTTCGGCGGCGTGTTCCGCTGCACCGACGGCCTGCAGACCAAGTACGGCAAGCAGCGCGTGTTCGATGCGCCGATTTCCGAGAACGGCATCGCCGGCGCGGCGATCGGCATGGCCGCCTACGGCCTGCGCCCGGTCGCTGAAATCCAGTTCGCCGATTACATCTACCCGGCCTACGACCAGATCGTGTCCGAAGCGGCGCGCATGCGCTATCGCTCCGGCGGCAGCTTCACCTCCTCGCTGGTGTTCCGCACCCCGTGCGGCGGTGGCATCTACGGTGGCCAGACCCACAGCCAGAGCCCGGAAGCGATCTTCGCCCACGCCACCGGCCTGCGCACGGTCATGCCGTCCAACCCGTACGACGCCAAGGGCCTGCTGATCGCCTCGATCGAGAACGACGATCCGGTGATCTTCCTGGAGCCCAAGCGCCTGTACAACGGCCCGTTCGATGGTCACCACGACCGCCCGGTCACCGCGTGGTCCAAGTACCCGGACAACCTGGTGCCGGAGGGCTACTACAACGTGCCGCTGGACAAGGCCGCCATCGCCCGCGAAGGCAAGGCACTGACGATCATCACCTATGGCACCACCGTGTGGGTGGCCAAGGCCGCCGCCGAAGATGCCGGGATCGATGCTGAAGTGATCGACCTGCGCAGCCTGTGGCCGCTGGACCTGGACGCCATCGTCAATTCGGTCAAGAAGACCGGCCGCTGCATCGTGCTGCACGAAGCCACCCGCACCTGCGGCTTCGGCGCCGAACTGGTCGCGCTGGTGCAGGAGCACTGCTTCTACCATCTGCAGGCCCCGGTGGAACGCGTAACCGGCTGGGACACCCCGTATCCGCACGCGCAGGAATGGGACTACTTCCCGGGTCCGTCCCGGGTCATCGATGCAATGCAGCGCGTGCTGGAGGACTGAACCATGGGACATCACGTCATCAAGATGCCGGACATCGGTGAAGGTATCGCCGAAGTCGAACTGATCACCTGGAAGGTCGAGGTCGGCGGCCCGGTCGCCGAAGACCAGGTCGTGGCCGAGGTCATGACCGACAAGGCCATGGTCGAGATCCCCTCGCCGGTGTCAGGCACCGTGGTCTCGCTGGGCGGCACGCCCGGCCAGATGATGGCCGTCGGCAGCGAGCTGATCCGCCTGGAAGTGGAAGGCGCCGGCAATGCCAGTGCTGCCAGTGCACCGGCTGCTGCCGCGCCGGCCGAACCGGTTGCTGCACCCAAGGCGGCTGCACCGGCCGCTGCACCTGCCACCGCCGCCGAGGCCGCACCGGCTGCGACGCCGGCCAAGGCCGCCGCTGCCTCCGCACCTGCCTGCGCCGCCAAGCAGGACGCGCGTGGCGCGGTCACCAACGGCGTGCTCAACGCCGGTGAAGCCCCGCTGGCCTCGCCGGCCGTGCGTCGCCGCGCCTGGGACCTGGGCATCGAGCTGCGCTACGTGCCGGCCACCGGCCCGGGCGGCCGCATCCTGCAGGCCGATCTGGATGCCTACGCCGCCGCCGGTGGCAAGGCGCAGCCGGTCGGTGGCAGTGCCGGCGGCAGCAGCTACGCGCGCCGCACCGGCGAGCAGCAGGTGCCGATCATCGGCCTGCGCCGCAAGATCGCGCAGAAGATGCAGCAGTCCTGGACGACCATTCCGCACATCACCTATGTGGAAGAAATCGACGTCACGGAAGTGGAAGCCCTGCGTGCCAAGCTCAACGAACGTTGGGCCAAGGAGCGCGGCAAGCTGACCCTGCTGCCGCTGCTGGCACGCGCCGTGGTGCTGGCCGCACGCGACTTCCCGCAGATGAACGCCCGCTTTGATGACCAGGCCAACATCGTGACCCGCTACGAGGGCGTGCAGCTGGGTATCGCGACCCAGAGCGAGGTCGGCCTGTCGGTCCCGGTGGTCGCGCATGCCGAGTCGCTGGATCTGTGGCAGACCGCCACCGAGATCGCGCGCCTGGCCAATGCCGTGCGCGTGGGCAAGGCGACCCGTGAGGAGCTCTCCGGCTCGACCATCACCATCAGCAGCCTCGGTGCGGTGGGCGGTGTGGTGTCGACCCCGATCATCAACCATCCGGAAGTGGCGATCGTCGGTGTGAACCGCATCATCGAACGCCCGATGTTCCGCGAGGGCCAGGTGGTGGCGCGCAAGCTGATGAATCTGTCGTCCTCGTTCGACCATCGCATCGTCGATGGCATGGATGCGGCCGAGTTCGTGCAGGCGATCCGTACGCGCCTGGAAACCCCGGCCCTGCTGTTCGTGGAGTAAGCGATGTCCAATACCCTTCAAACCCAGTTGCTGATCATCGGCGGCGGCCCCGGCGGTTACATCGCCGGCATCCGCGCCGGCCAGCTCGGCGTCAAGACCGTCGTGGTCGAGGGCGTCAATCCGGGTGGCACCTGCCTCAACATCGGCTGCATTCCCTCCAAGGCGCTGATCCATGCCGCCGAGGAGTTCGCCAAGGTCACCGCCTATGCCGCAGGCACCTCGCCGCTGGGCATCAGCGTGCAGGCGCCGTCGCTGGATCTGGCCAAGACCGTGGCGTGGAAGGCCGGCATCGTCAAGAAGCTGACCGGTGGCGTCAGTGCACTGCTGAAGAAGAACGGCGCGCAGCTGATCAAGGGCTGGGCCACGATCGTCGACGGCAAGACCGTCGAGATCGCCGGTGCCGCCGAAGACGGCGGCACGCTGCGCATCACCTGCGAGCACCTGCTGCTGGCCACCGGCTCGGTGCCGGTGGAACTGCCGTTCCTGCCGTTCGGCGGCAAGGTCATCTCCTCGACCGAAGCCCTCTCGCCGACCTCACTGCCCAAGCAGCTGATCGTCGTCGGTGGCGGTTACATCGGCTTGGAGCTGGGCACGGTGTATCGCAAGCTGGGCTGCGAAGTGACGGTGGTCGAGGCCCAGGAACGTATCCTGCCGGCCTACGACGCCGAGCTGACCAAGCCGGTGGCCACGCACCTGGAGAAGTCCGGCGTGAAGCTGCTGACCGGCCACAGCGTGCTTGGCCTGGCCGACAACGGCCAGCTGCGCGTGCGCGACAAGGACGGTAACGAAATCGCGCTGGACGCCGACCAGATCCTGGTCGCAGTCGGCCGTCGCCCGAAGACCGACGGCTTCAATCTGGAATCGCTGCAGCTGGATCTGACCGGCAAGGCGATCAAGATCGACGACCAGTGCAAGACCTCGATGCGCAACGTGTGGGCCATCGGCGATGTCGCCGGCGAGCCGATGCTCGCGCACCGGGCGATGGCGCAGGGCGAACTGGTGGCCGAGATCGTCAGCGGCAAGAAGCGGCACTTCGTGCCGGCCGCGATTCCGGCGGTGTGCTTCACCGATCCGGAAATCGTGGTGGTCGGGCTGTCGCCGGACGAAGCCAAGGCACAGGGCATCGAGACCAAGGTCGCGCTGTTCCCGTTCGCGGCCAATGGCCGTGCGATGTCGCTGGAATCCACCGATGGCTTCGTGCGCGTCGTCGCGCGCAGCAGCGACCACCGCATCCTCGGCTGGCAGGCCGTGGGCGTGCAGGTCTCGGAACTGTCCATCGCCTTCGTGCAGTCCATCGAGATGGGCGCCACGCTGGAAGACATCGCCGGCACGATCCACCCTCACCCGACGCTGGGCGAGGCGGTGCAGGAAGCGGCGCTGCGTGCGCTGGGGCATGCGTTGCATATCTGAGGCAGGTCTGTAGGTCCGAGCCATGCTCGGACGCTTTGCAGCACCAAAACAAACGGCCCGCACTGCGGGCCGTTTGTTTGCATCGGTTCTGGTAGATCGCAACGGGCAGCAGTGGAGGCTGGCCGTGACGGAGGGGCCACACGCCCTCCATCCCGTCGGGCGTCAGCGCCCACCCTGGTGCGCGCCGCCCTCCCGGCTCACGCGCGTCGCGCCCAGAATCCAGGTCATGTCCGAGGTCGACCACGGCACGATGTGCGCAGACCGCGCAGGCAATGGCGCCGCATCCCTGGGCCAGCCATCGATCCCGGCTGCGGCCTGCACCTCGACCGGGCCACTGTCTGCCGGCCAGCGCAGCTCGATCCCGTCCGGGCCCGGCGCCTGCCAACGCAGTCGTGACCAGCGACCTGCCTCGTCCAGCAGGGGCGCATCCTCGCCCTGCAGCTGCACATTGCGCACGATTGCCCCGCTCTTGAGCCGTACACGGAGTTCGCGCGTGCCTGCTGGTGCCAGCACGCGCAATATCGCCTGGCCCGTATCGGCATCGTAGGAGCGCTCGAAACGCACCGGCCCTGGCACCGCAATGGCGTCCGCCGTCGTTGCCCAGACAGATGTCAGATCCATCGCAGGAATCGGCAGGCGGGCAGGTTCAGCCTGCGCGCCGCCCAACGCACGCCGGCTCCAGTCAGACAGCTGCGGCAGTGAACTGACGCGGTGGTAGTGCTGGTTGTCTGGGTCCGCAACGAACAGCACCTGGGACAGCTCGGGGTAGCGCGTGCGGTCCGCCTCGGTGAATGACGCGGCGGCCAGTACACCCGCAGCCGCCAGCAACGTCACGAGCGCAGCGATCGCGAACCCGCGTCCACCCTCGGCTATACGTACCCACGGCAGCAGCAATACGGCCAGCCACGCGAACGGCAACGCCAGCACCTCCGGCGTGCCGAAGCCGATCGCCTCGAACAGCTGCAGGGCAAAGTGGAAGACGTGCGCCAGAGCAAACGCGGTGATCACTGCCGCGACAAGGACACGCAATGCGGACAGCGGCGCATGCGCCGGCAGCAGCCAGACCACCGCCGCCATCGCCAACAGCGGCCACAGCAGCAACGGCGCCAGCTCCGGCGCCAGCACCTGCACGGCTGCACCGATGATCCAGCCCACCAGCAAGGCGCCCAGCCGCACGCTTTCACCGCGTGCAGCGGTTCCCGCGCTTGTCCAGGCCAGCAGCGCAACCAGCACGCCCAGCACCAGCCCGATCACATCGAACCCACCCCGCAGTGAGGCGCACGCACCGGCCAGCAGCGCCAGTGCGGCAGCCGGTTTGCGCGCAGCCTTGCAGGCCAGCAACGCACCCAACCCCACCACCACCCCGATGGACAACAGCCCCTCGCCCGCCGCCAGCGTCGAGAATGCCGCCAGCAGGTCGCGATTGATCACCAGCGTGGCATCGCCACCGCCCAGCAACCGGTAAGACACACGCACCGCCAGCGCGACCGACAGCAGTGCCAGCGGCCACCAGGCCACACCACTGACCACGCCGCGCCATCCGCCCAGGTTGAACGTGGCACGCCGTGCGACCACGACAATGACCAGCAGCCCGACCGCCAGCACGCACCAGCCTGACCACATCGGCACGCTGATCATCCAGCCGCCAGGAAGATCGCTGTAGATCGCATCCTGGGTGGAGGTCGGCAGTGTCGCCGAGGTCGCCAGCCGGCGCACCAGCGGCAGCACCTGCGCGCCCATGTGCTGCACGCTGCCCGGGTCGAGATTGGCCACGCTCGCGGTCGCGGCGTGGTAGTCGATCTGGCTGCCGATGATCGCGAAATTGAGGCCGGGAATACCTTTCTGCGCCGGCACCGTGAAGTCGGTGCCGTTGGGCATGTAGCGGTAGACGAAACCGGTCAGCGAATTGCCCAGCGGCTGCGGCGCGAGTTTGGCGAACGTGCCCAGCAGCGCCGCGTTGCCCGGCCCGGTTTCAAACAGCACCGCACGGCCGCTGCTGCCGCGGGCTTCCAGATTGACGACCGTGCCGATACGCGACGACAGCGGATGCGAGGCGAAAAACGCACGCGCGCCAAGCAGGCCGGCCTCCTCCGCATCGGTGAACAGGAACACCACGTCACGCTGCCGCGCGTCGCTCTGCAGCGCACGGGAGATCTCCAGCATCACCGCCACGCCAAGGCCATCGTCGGCCGCGCCGGGCGAATGCGGAACGGTGTCGTAGTGCGCCATCAGCAGCACCGCCGGCAGGCTGCGATCGCGGCCCGGCAGTACCGCGACCACGTTCTCGACATTGGCCGCGCGCACACCACGTCCGTCGCCCGAACCGTACTCGGCGGCTGCGTGCCCGCGGTGCACGGCCACCTGCAGTCCGGCCTGCTGCAGGTGGTTTACCAGTTGGTCGCGAACCCTTGCCGCGGCCGCTGAGCCGGTGGGATGCGGCTCGGCTGCGATCCAGCTCAGGTGCTGCATTGCGCGTGCGGCCGAGAACTCGGCGGTGGCGATGCTGGCGGGCTGTGGCGGCGGGGTTTTCTGCGCGCTCCAGGCGGACCATGCGGCGATGGCGATGCTGAGGAGCAGCAGTGGCAGCGTGTAGCGTGCGACGCCACGGGATGACCGGAGCGCGCTCATGCGCGCACCCTGTGGTCTAGGTCATTCGCCAAGCTGCAGAGGCGCGGGATAAGGAGCACTGGGGCAATCCAGCAAGGGGACCTTCACAGGATTACAAAGCAATTTCCGATCTGTCAAACAATTTTCTGATCAGCCAAGATGCGGGTTCTCCTCGTGATTCACTGCGGAACTGGGAACGCCGAAGCACCGGTCGAACGCCCAGTTGTAGGCGAACGTATAAAAAGGGATGTAGACGATGAACACCAGGTCCAGTACGAACGCCTGCGTCAACGTGATGCCCAGCCACCATGCGATGAGCGGGACCAGAAAGCACACCAGGGTCAGCTGGAACGCCACGGCATGCAGCACACGTCGGCGTACCGTGCGGGTGCGGTCGCGCTGGCGCCGCTCCCATGCCTCGAACAGGTAGTTGAAGCTCACGTTCCACACCGTGGCTATCCCCGTGATCATCAGCGCCAGCAGTCCGGTCGTGGCCGGTGACTTGCCGGTCAGCACCGTCATGACCATCGTTCCCACCGCGAGTCCCAGAAGCTCATAGCACCCGACGTAGATCACCTTGCGCTTTACGCCCTGCATCACATCCTCCTGCTTGGTCACTGGCGAAGGGTGTGATGCTATATTCAGAATCACTGACTGAAAAAGTCATCTCCTTTCAGAATTATTGAAAGATATATGTCCCTCTCCAGCGATGACATCGATCTCTTCCTCGCTGTGATCGACCACGGCTCCTTCTCCGGCGCGGCCCGCGCGCTGCGTCGGGTGCCCTCCGCAGTAAGCATGGGCATCGCAAACATCGAGGCCGGATTGGGTTATCCACTGTTTGACCGCTCGCGCCGCGAGGCGTTGCCGACCGCACAAGCACTGGCCCTGCTGCCCCACGCGCGCTCCGTCGCCAGCAGGTTGCGGCTGTTGCAGATCCATGCCGTGGAGCTTTCGCAGAATCTGGAGAGCACTCTGACCGTCGCTGTCGCCGCCGGCGTTCCGGACCAGACGTTGCTGGAGGCGCTCGCCCGGGTGGGCTGTCGGTACCCTCTGCTGCGGGTGAACCTGCTTCGACTGCCCCAGGACCAGGTTCGCGAGATGCTGCACCAGGAGCGGGCCGATCTGGTCCTGCTGCCCGTCTCCACGGAGGTGGATCGAGAAGAGGCCTTCACCTATGTCACCAACGTTCTTTTCATCGCCGTCGCTTCGGCCACGGCGGACACGCCCGGTCTCCCGGCGGGCCTTCGGCGTCTGGAGGATCTCAGCGGCAGCCGCCAGATCGTGGTGGCTGGGCCAGACGACGACGTCGCAGATCGTCGGCTGCTGGTGTCCGACGCCCGCTGGCATGTGGACTCTGTGGAGGCTGCGCTGGGGCTGGTGGAACGCGGTGCTGGCTGGGCCAACCTGCCGGCGGATGTCGTTGAGGTCGCCGTTTCTGCTGGACGCGTGAAAGTGCTGGCGTTCGACAACCTGGAGAACGGCGTGACGATGCCGGTGCACCTG
This sequence comes from Stenotrophomonas sp. TWI1151, assembly GCF_039673135.1. Lineage (NCBI taxonomy): Bacteria > Pseudomonadati > Pseudomonadota > Gammaproteobacteria > Lysobacterales > Lysobacteraceae > Stenotrophomonas > Stenotrophomonas sp. TWI1151. The sequence goes on along the minus strand of NZ_JBDJLA010000001.1, from coordinate 66,470 downwards.
GTGTGGCTGCGCAGGAAGCCGGTGCGACGTGCCGCTGGCGATGTGATCGCGCTGATGCGCGACCACCTCTGACCCCGTACACCCGAAGAGAACAGAAAAGCCCGCATTTCTGCGGGCTTCCGTGTACGTCCGTGTGTCTTGATACCAGCCAGGGCTGGACGCTGACTCACTCCCACTCGATCGTCGCCGGCGGCTTCCCCGAGATGTCATAAACAACCCGCGACACTCCCCGCAGCTCATTGATGATCCGGTTGCTCACCGTGCCCAGGAACTCATACGGCAGATGCGCCCAATGCGCCGTCATGAAATCAATCGTCTCCACCGCGCGCAGTGCGATCACCCACTCATACGCACGCGCATCACCGACCACGCCCACCGACTTCACCGGCAGGAACACCGCGAACGCCTGGCTGGTCTTGTCGTACAGATCGGCCTTGCGCAGTTCATCGATGAAGATGGCATCGGCCTTGGCCAGCAGTTCGGCGTATTCGCGCTTCACTTCGCCGAGGATGCGCACGCCCAGGCCCGGACCCGGGAACGGATGGCGGTAGACCATGCTGCGCGGCAGGCCGAGCTCGACGCCGAGGCGACGCACTTCGTCCTTGAACAGCTCACGCAGCGGCTCGACCAGGCCCAGCTTCATGTGCTCCGGCAGGCCGCCGACGTTGTGGTGGCTCTTGATCACGTGGGCCTTGCCGGTCTTGCTGCCGGCCGACTCGATCACGTCGGGGTAGATGGTGCCCTGCGCCAGCCACTTGGCATTCTTCAGCTTGGTGGATTCTTCATCGAAGATGTCCACGAACAGGTTGCCGATGATCTTGCGCTTGGCTTCCGGATCGCTGACGCCTTCGAGCTTGCTGAAGTAGCGGTCCGCTGCATTTACGCGGATCACCTTGACGCCCATGTGCTCGGCGAACATCGCCATCACCTGGTCGCCTTCCTGCCAGCGCAGCAGGCCGGTATCGACGAACACGCAGGTCAGCTTGTCACCGATCGCCTTGTGCAGCAGCGCAGCCACGACGGACGAATCGACGCCGCCGGACAAGCCCAGGATCACTTCGTCATCGCCGACCTGCTCGCGCACGCGGGCGATCTGGTCGTCGATGATGTTGGCGGCGGTCCACAGGGTCTCGCAGCCGCACACATCCACCACGAAGCGGCGCAGCAGCGCCTGGCCCTGCAGGGTGTGGGTCACTTCCGGGTGGAACTGCACGCCGTACCAGCGCTTCTCTTCGTTGGCCATCGCGGCCACCGGGATGCGATCGGTCACGGCGGTGACGGTGAAGCCCGGGGGCGCGACGGAGACGTGGTCGCCGTGGCTCATCCAGACATTCAACTTCGGCTCGCCACCGTGGTCGCTCAGACCCTTGAACAGCGCATCCGGGGCGACGACGTTGACTTCGGCATGGCCGAACTCACGCTGGTCGGCCGCTTCGGTGGCGCCACCGAGCTGCGCGGCCAGGGTCTGCATGCCGTAGCAGATGCCGAAGATCGGCAGGCCGCTGTCGAACACTTCCTGCGGTGCGGCAGGCGCACCCGGCAGCGTAGTCGATTCCGGGCCACCGGACAGGATGATGCCCTTGGCGCCGAACGCGGCGATGTCGGCCGGATTGTGGTCCCATGCCCAGATCTCGCAGTACACGCCGAGCTCGCGGATGCGGCGCGCGATCAGCTGGGTGTACTGGGCGCCGAAATCGAGGATGAGGATCTTGTCGTTATGGATGTTGGTCATGGTGCCCGGGCAATGCAGGAGTAAATACGGGAAACACAGCGTCGTTACCGGCGGCCGATAGAGAAAGAGGAACGGGAATCAGCTTCCTCGTTCCTCTTTGCTCATGCCGCGTCAGGCGCGGTAGTTCGGCGGCTCTTTGGTGATCTGCACGTCGTGGACGTGGCTCTCACGTTGGCCGGCGCCGCTGATCTTGACGAACTTCGGCTTGCTGCGCATGTCTTCGACGGTGCCGCAGCCCACGTAACCCATGGTGGCGCGCAGGCCGCCCATCAGCTGGTGGATGATGCCGCCGACCGGGCCGCGATACGGCACGCGGCCTTCGATGCCTTCGGGCACCAGCTTGTCGGCGCTGGAGGCGTCCTGGAAGTAGCGGTCCTTGGACCCCTTCTCCATCGCGGCCAGCGAGCCCATGCCGCGGTAGCTCTTGTAGGAGCGGCCCTGGAACAGCTCGGTCTCGCCGGGCGATTCCTCGGTACCGGCCAGCAGGCCACCGATCATGATGGTGGAGGCACCGGCGGCCAGCGCCTTGCCGATGTCGCCGGAGTAACGGATGCCGCCGTCGGCGATCAGCGGGATGCGGTCCTGCAGCGCCTCGGCGACCAGGTCGATCGCGGTGATCTGCGGCACACCGACACCGGCGACGACGCGCGTGGTGCAGATCGAGCCGGGGCCGATGCCGACCTTGACCGCGTCCGCGCCGCTGTCCAGCAGCGCCAGTGCGGCTTCACCGGTGCAGATGTTGCCACCGACGACCTGCACCTGCGGGAAGTGCTTCTTGACCCAGCTGACGCGGTCCAGCACGCCCTGCGAGTGGCCGTGCGCGGTGTCGACCACCAGCACGTCCACCCCGGCGGCGACCAGCGCCTCGACCCGACGGTCGGTATCGCCACCGACGCCGACGGCCGCGCCGACCAGCAGGCGGGTGGCGGTGTCCTTGGCGGCGTTCGGGTAATCGGTGTTCTTCTGGATGTCCTTGACGGTGATCAGGCCGCGCAGGGCGAACTCATCGTTGACGACCAGGATCTTCTCGATGCGGTTGCGGTGCAGCAGCTGCAGCACTTCATCGGAGGCCGCGCCTTCCTTGACCGTGATCAGGCGATCCTTCTTGGTCATGATGTGGCGGACCGGATCGTCCAGCTCGGTCTCGAAGCGCATGTCACGGTGGGTGACGATGCCGACCAGCTGGCCGCCGCCGTCCACTACCGGCACGCCGGAGATGTTGCGCGCCTGGGTCAGGGCCAGCACGTCGCGGATGGTGGTCTCCGGGCCGACGGTGATCGGGTCGCGGATGACGCCGGCCTCGAACTTCTTGACCTTGGCCACTTCGGCAGCCTGCTGCTCGACGCTCAGATTCTTGTGGATGATGCCCATGCCGCCGAGCTGGGCCATGGCGATGGCCAGGCGGGCTTCGGTGACGGTATCCATGGCAGCCGAGAGGATCGGAAGCTTCAGCCGCAGGTCGCGCGTCAGGCGCGTTTCCAGACTGACATCCTTGGGCAGGATGATGGAATGAGCGGGGACGAGGGAGACGTCGTCGTAGGTGAGAGCTTCAGCCTGGATGCGCAGCATCGGCATACCCGAGATGTGGGGAAGCGCGACATTTTACCCTGATTCGGGCGTCTTTGGCAGGGGGCAGGTGCGACGCTGTGTCGCGCCGACGAACCCGGTAGAGCCGACCGTTGGTCGGCTACGCCTGGATCGGGTAGAGCCGACCGTCGGTCGGCTGCGCCTGGATCGGGTAGAGCCGACCGTTGGTCGGCTGCGCCTGGATCGGGTAGAGCCGACCGTTGGTCGGCTGCGCCTGGATCCGGTAGAGCCGACCGTTGGTCGGCTACGCCTGGATCGCCCTGCCACCGCGCCAACAGCAGCCGACCAACGGTCGGCTCTACCAGGGGCGGCAGGTGTCGGTCGGCCCGGACGCGCGGCCGCGGGAGATGCCGACCGTGGGTCGGCACAGGGCGGTCAGAACGCCTCGGCGGCCTCGATCGTGTTCTGCATCAACGTGGCCACGGTCATCGGCCCTACCCCGCCCGGGACCGGGGTGATCCAGCTGGCGCGCTGGGCGGCGGCCTCGAAGCCGACATCGCCGACCAGGCGGCCATCATCCAGGCGGTTGATGCCCACGTCGATCACCACGGCGCCCGGCTTGACCCATTCACCCGGGACGATGCCCGGGCGGCCCACGGCGACCACCAGGATGTCGGCGTTGCGCACCGACTGCTCCAGCACGTACTTGGGAGTGAACTTGTGGCAGCTGGTCACGGTGCAGCCGGCGATCAGCAGCTCCAGGCCCATCGGGCGGCCGACGTGGTTGCTGACGCCGACGATGGTGGCGTTGCGGCCGCGCACCGGCTGGTCGGTATGGCCCAGCAGGGTCACGATGCCGCGCGGCGTGCACGGGCGCAGGCCGAATTCGCGCAGGGCCAGATGGCCGACGTTTTCCGGGTGGAAGCCATCAACGTCCTTGCGCGGGTCGATGCGGTGGATCAGGCGATTGGCGTCCGGGATGCCCGGCAGCGGCAGCTGGACCAGGATGCCGTGGATCTTCGGATCGGCGTTGAGCTGGTCGATCAACGTCAGCAGCTCGGCCTCGGTGGTGCCGGCCGGCAGATCGTAATCAAAGGCTTCGATGCCCACTTTCTCGGCCGCGCGGCGCTTGTTGCGCACGTACACGGTCGAAGCCGGATCGCCACCGACCAGCACCACGGCCAGGCCCGGACGGCTGCCACCGGCAGCCAGGCGGGCATCTACCCGGACCTTGAGGCTGTCCAGCAGGTCTTCGGCGATGCGGCGGCCGTCGAGAATGCGGGCGGAAGAAGCGGTGTCGGAAGTCGGTGAGCTCATCGAGGGCGGCAGGCGTGGGGGCGACGGTCGGCTATTGTCCCTGATTCGGCCCGCCCCGCCCACCGGTAGTGCCGGCCGCTGGCCGGCACGTGGGATGGGCCCACCTGGGTGCCGGCCAGCGGCCGGCACTACCGGAGCCTCATTCCTCTTCCGGCACCTCGTCCGCGTTGAGCGTGCGCGCTTTGCGCTTGGGCGCGGTGAACGGGGTCGGCGTGGGCACGCCGGGCAGCGCCGTGCCGAACACCATGTGCGCCCCGGCGCGCAGGTCTCCGCCCGCCATCTCCAGCTCGAAGCGTTCCGCATCACGCTCGCGGATCTGCTCGGCGATCTCACGCGCATCGTCCGGATCGGCACCCAGCTCCATCAACGCGGCCTGGCCGAACTGCAGCGCCGACTCGAAGGTCTCGCGGATCTGGAAGTCCACGCCGGCATGGATCAGGCGCAGCGAATGCTCGCGATCGAACGAGCGCACCAGCAGCTTGGCCTGGGGGAACTCGTGGGTGACCAGCTCGACGATGCGATCGGCATCCTGGTCGCTGTTGACGCACACCGCGATCGCACGCGCCGACCCCGCGCCGGACGCATGCAGTACATCCAGCCGGGTACCGTCGCCGTAGTAGATCTTGAACCCGAAGCGCTCGGCGTTGTGGATCATGTCCACGTCGTTGTCGATGATGGTCACATCCACATCGCGCGCCAGCAGCGACTGACTCGCCACCTGGCCGAAGCGACCAAAGCCGATCAGCAGCACGCTGCCGGACAAGCCGTCGGCTTCTTCGACACCATCGAGCGAGACTTCCCGGTCCGGCATCAGCTTGTCGTGCAGCAGCACGAACAGCGGCGTCAGCGCCATCGAAAGCACCACGATCGCGGTCAGATTGGCATTGACCTGTACGTCGATCACACCGGCCACCGCCGCGGCGGAGAACAGCACGAAGGCGAACTCGCCGCCCTGCGCCATCACCACGCCACGGTCCAGCGCCTGCCGATGATCACTGCCCAGGATGCGCGCGACCACGTAGATGCAGACCGCCTTGGCCAGCATCAGCGCGAACACGCCGGAGACGATCAGCGGCCAGTTGTTGGCCACGACGGTGAGGTCCAACGCCATGCCGACGCTGAGGAAGAACAAGCCGAGCAGGATGCCGCGGAACGGCTCGATGTCCGCTTCGATCTGGTGGCGGAAGGTGGATTCGCTGAGCAGCACGCCCGCGAGGAACGCGCCCATCGCCATCGACAACCCACCCAGCTGCATCAGCAGCGCGGCGCCGAGCACGACCAGCAGGGCAGCGGCCGTCATCACCTCGCGCGCCTTGGCGGCGGCGAGGATGCGGAACAACGGATTGAGCAGGAAGCGGCCGACCAGCACCAGGCCGACGATCGCACCGGCAGCGATACCCACGGTGACCCAGCGCGAGCTCTCGCCCGCATCACTGTGCACCGGCGCCATGAACGCGACCACCGCCAGCAGCGGCACGATCAGCAGATCTTCGAACAGCAGGATCGAGACGATCTTCTGGCCGGTCGGCAGCGCGATGTCGCCGCGTTCGGCGAGCAGTTGCATCACCACCGCGGTGGAGGTCAACACGAACCCGGCGGCGCCGATGAAGGCCACCGGCAAGGGGAAGCCGAGCAGCATGCACACGCCGGTCAGCACCGCGCCGCAGACCACGATCTGCAGCGTACCCAGGCCGAAGATCTCGTTGCGCAGACTCCACAGGTGCGAGGGCCGCATCTCCAGGCCGATCACGAACAGGAACATCACCACGCCGAGCTCGGCGGTATGCAGGATGGCCTGCGGATCGGAGAACCAGCCGAACCCGAACGGGCCGATGGCCAGGCCCGCGGCGAAATAGCCCAGCACCGAGCCCAACCCGAGCCGGCGGAACAGCGGCACCATGACCACTGCCGCACCCAGCAGAGCAACGACTTTCACCAGTTCACTGGCACCTGCTTCCACCGCCATGCGGTTGTTTCCCCGGACTACACAAGATGGGTCAACGATAGGGCAAAGCGGTGAAGGGCAATAGCGCGGATGATGCGTTTTATCGTGCTGAATTCAGAACGATATCGAATCTGGATGCCGCATCGTCCCGAAATCGCCACCGAACCCACCGGTAGAGCCACGCCACGCGTGGCTGCGCTCACCCGGCGGCCCGTCGACAACGGCATCCACGCATAGCGTCCCGGCGAACCGCATCCACGCATGGCGTGGATCTACGCGCCGCTGCAGAACGCGGCGTAATCGATGTACCCAGGGAACGCGCGCCCGGGCGCGCAGAGCGGACAGGCCGGGTCCGGCCTGAGCCGCGTCTCGCGGAAGCGCATGCCCAGCGCATCGAAGGTCAGCAGGCGCCCGATCAGTGGCTCGCCGATGCCGAGCAGCAGCTTGAGCACTTCGGTGGCCTGCAGCAGACCGACCATGCCCGGCAGCACGCCGAGGACCCCGGCCTCCGAGCAGTTGGGCGCGAACTCGGGCGGCGGCGGCTCCGGGAACAGGCAGCGGTAGCACGGCGCAGTGCCACGCTGGCGACCGGCATCGAACACACTGACCTGGCCGGTAAAGCGCTCCACCGCGCCATACACCAGCGGGATGCCGTGCTGGAGGCAGGCATCGTTGAGCAGATAACGCAGCGGGAAGTTGTCCGAGCCATCCAGCACCACGTCGACCCCCTCGAGCAGCGCATCGATGTTGTCCGAGGTGACCCGCGCCTGCACGGCCTCCACATCCAGCGAGGGATTGAGCGCCAGCAGGCGCGCGCGGGCGGAGCGCACCTTGGGCTCGCCGACGCTGGCATCGGTATGGATGATCTGCCGATGCAGGTTGCTGCGATCCACCACGTCGTCGTCGGCGATGCGCAGGTGCCCTACCCCGGCCGCGGCCAGATAGAAGCTGGCCGGTGCGCCCAGACCGCCGGCGCCGAGCACCAGCACGCGCGAGGCGAGCAGCGTCTTCTGGCCCTGGACACCCACCTGCGGCAACAGCAGATGACGCGAGTACCGTTCGTTGAAATCGCGCTCGGCGTCGCTCTGCATCGGCTGCACCAACGGCAGCCCGTCAGCGCGCCACGCGGACGTCCCGCCGTGGACGGAGGCGACATGCGTATAGCCGAGACCGGCCAGGACGTTCGCGGCCTCCATCGAGCGCTTGCCGCTCTGGCAGATCAGGACGACCTCGCGGTCGATGGCCGGCAGGTGCGTGCCAGGTTCGGCCTGGAGATCGCCCGTGGCGATGCCGAGGGCGCCTTCGGCCATGCCGGTGGCACGCTCGTGCGCCTCTCGGACGTCGATCAGCAGTGTGCCCTGGGCGAGGCGTTCGCGGGCCTGCGCAGGGGTGAGTTCGGGGATCGTGCTCATGCGGGGATTATCGCGCACGGGCGCGCCGGCCGCCGGTTTGTCCGGGTTGCCGGCCAGCGGCCGGCACTACCGCTGCGTGCGGCCACTGGCCGGCAGCCCCAAATGAAAAGAGCCGGCTTGCGCCGGCTCTTTCTGCATCACTTGCCCTTGACGTGCTTGATCAAGCGGCGTTTGCGCTTGAGCTGACGTTCGGTGAGCACGTTCTTCTTGCCCTCGTACGGGTTCACACCCTCGCGGAAGATGAACTGCACGGGCGTGCCGACCAGCTTGAAGCGCTTGCGGAAGAAGTTCTCCAGATAGCGCTTGTACGACTCCGGCAGGTCTTTCAGACGGGTGCCGTGGACGATGAAGGTCGGCGGGTTGGAACCGCCCGGATGCACGTAGCGCAGCTTGGACACGTGACCACGGATCGCCGGCGGCGGGTTGGTCTCGTAGGCCGTTTCCAGCGCCTTGTTGACTTCGCTGGTGCTGAACTCATGCGTCGCCGAGGCATGCGCGGCGTGGATGCAGCGGAACAGCTCACGCAGGCCCGAGCCGTGCTTGGCCGAGATGCGCACCACTTCGGCCCACGGCACGAAGCCGAGCTTGCGCGACACCAGTGCTTCAGCCTGCTCGCGCTGGTAATCGGTCAGGCCATCCCACTTGTTGATCGCCACCACCAAGGCACGGCCGGCATCGAGCACCGCACCCAGCACGCTGGCGTCCTGATCGGTGACACCTTCAGAGGCATCAAGCATCAGCACCGCGACCTGGCACTGCTCGATGGCCTGCAGGGTCTTGATGACGCTGAACTTCTCGACCACTTCCTCGACGCGCGCCTTGCGACGCAGGCCCGCGGTATCGATCAGGCGGTACTCGCGCCCGTCACGCTCCATGTCCACCGCGATCGAATCACGGGTGGTACCGGGCACTTCGGAGGCGATCATGCGCTCTTCGCCGAGCAGACGATTGACCAGCGTCGACTTGCCCACGTTGGGGCGGCCGACGAAGGCGATGCGAATGCGGTTCGGATCGGTGTCCAGGGTCTCGGTGGTGCCCTCTTCCGGCAACCGTTCCACGACCTCGTCCAGCAGATCATCCAGGCCCTGACGGTGCGCGGCCGAGACGGTCAGCATTTCGCTGAAGCCGTAACGGGCAAACTCCGAACGCACGGTGTCTTCGTTCATGCCGTCGATCTTGTTGATCAGCAGCAGGGTCGGACGGGCCAGTTTGCGCAGCCAGGACAGGATCTCGTCGTCCATCGGGCCCTCACGGGCATCGACCACGAACAGGATCAGGTCCGCCTCGGCGGCGGCGGCGCGGGCCTGGCGGGCAGTAGCGCCGGCCAGACCTTCTTCTTCACCGGCGATACCGCCGGTATCGACCACCAGGAACGGGTGGTCTTCATCAAGACGACAAACACCGTAATTACGGTCCCGGGTCACGCCGGGCTGGTCATGGACCAGCGCGTCGCGCGTACGGGTAAACGCATTGAACAGCGTGGACTTGCCGACATTCGGCCGTCCAACCAGGGCGACCAAGGGCAGCATCGCGGTAACTCCTTATTGTGCCAACCGGAACGCGGTCAGCTTTCCATCAACGTTCTGCACCAGCAGAATCCCATCGGCAGCTACCGGCTGTGCCAGGAGGGCGTCGCCGCCACTCTTGGCGCGCGCCGCGAACTCACCGTTATCGGTCCGCAACCAGTGCAGATACCCCTTGTAATCACCGACCACAACGTAATCGCCGTGGATGACCGGACCGGTCAGCGAACGACGGGCCAGGCCCGTCTGCGACCACATGGCCGAACCGCTGGCCTTGTCCAGGCCGAACACGCCGCCCTTGTTGTCGGTGACGAACACATTGCTCGAGGTCAGGGCCACGCCACCGGCGCCACCATGATCACGTGCCCACAGCGGACGGCCGGTCGGGCCTTCGATCGCCATGGTCTGGTTCTTGAAACTGCTGACGAACAGCGTATTGCCTTCCAGCACCGGGGCGCCATCGATATCGGCCATGCGCTCCAGCTCGGTACGGCCTTCGCCGGTGCCGACCATCTGGTCCCACAGCGTGCGGCCGTCCTGCATGGCCAGCGCGGCGATGGAACCGTCGTCGTTACCGATGAACAGCACGCCCGGGCCGGCGACGACCGGCGCGTTGCCACGCACGGTCAGTGCCGGCAGCTCGCGCGGGTTGAACCAGCGCTGGGTGCCATTTTCGGCATCCAGGCCGGTCACGCGGCCGTCGTTGCTGCGCACGAACACCATGCCCTGGCCCACGGCCGGCGCGGAGATCACTTCACCCGGCACCTTGGCACGCCACTTCTCAGTGCCGTCGGCCGCGTTCAACGCGATGACTTCGCCATCCAGGGTGCCGATGACGACCAGGCCGTCACCCACGCCCGGGCCACCGGACAGACGCAGCTTGGGCTGCTTCTTCACCTTGGCCGGTTCATAGGTCCAGATCTTCTTGCCGGTCTGCAGGTCGATGGCATGCACGCCACCGTAGATGGCGGCCGCGTACACGCGACCATCGGCGACCACCGGGCCCTGACGGACGCCGATGCGCTTCTCACCCTTGCCGACGTTGGCCGTCCAGATCTTGTCGACCTTGGCGGTGGCATCGAACTTGACCAGCTCGGCCGGCTCCAGCGCCTTCTTGGCCGCCGCATCCTTGCCGGCGAACCAGCCCTTCATCGTGCTGCAGCCGGTCAGGGCCATGCCCAACAGGGCAACCGTGGCAACGCGCTTGATCATGACCATCTGATTCATTACACCGACTCCGCAGGATCGGTGACGGTGCCACCGGCATCCGTCAACTTGGTTTCCAGCAGGCGCCGCTGGGGCGCTGCCACGTCCAGCGTCTTGAGCGCCTTCTCATACTGCTCGCGGGCGGCATCACGCTTGCCCTGCGCCATCAGTGCGTCGCCATGGATTTCCAGGCTGGCGCTGTCGGTTGCGGTGCCGAGCTGCTTGATCGCATCCTCGGTCTTGCCGGTGGCCACCAGCAGGCGCGCAACGCGCTGCTCGATCACCGGCTTGAATTCGGGGTCGGCCTTGATCGCGCGCAGGGTCGCCAGCGCGTCTTCGTTCTTGCCGGCATCGACCTGGGCCTTGGCCAGCTGCAGTGCGGCCAGATCGGCATAGATGTTGGCCTTGCCGCTTTCCAGGTCCTTCACACCCTTGGCGGCCTGCTCCAGATCCTTTTCTTCCAGGCTCTTGAGGACGATCTGGTATTGGACGTTGGCGCCGGCCAGGCTGTTGCTGTGCCGGGTCTGCCACTCTTTCCAGCCCCAGATGCCACCAATCGCGATGGCTACGCCAGCGAGGATGCTGACACCGTTCTTCCGCAGCCAGCCGCGGACGCGTTCACTTTGTTCGTGCTCGTCGAGCAGGTCGTCGATCGCCATGCGTACTCTCGCCCCGCCCATGAGGAGGAGCTATTTGAATTGGATTGGGGAAACGCGGTTCAGTGCGAAACTGGGACCACGGAGCCGTCAGAGGATACCGTAAAGCGTGCCACGTTGGCTCGCTGGTACGGCGAAAGGTCGACGATAGTGCCGGCCTGCTGAACCTCGACCGCCGATGCATTGCCCAGCACCATGCGGGCCACCTGGCCTGGCGCGAAGCTGCGGGTCTCGCCCGACTTGATCAGGGCCTTTTCGACGGTGGTGCCGTCGGGCCCGGAAATATCCACCCAGCTGTCGCCTTTGAACTGCAGGCTCAGGGCGCCGGCCTGCGATGCCGGCGCAGCGGCCGGACGCGGAACCGGGGTCAGCGATGCCAGATACGGCGCCGCCGGTGCCGAAGGCTTGGCCGCTTCGACCGCCACCGGTGCGGCCGGGTCCGGGGTGTCGCCACCGGCCACCGGTACCGCCGCCGGGATCACATCCAGCGAGGCGGTGTTCGGGGTGGTCGCCGTGCCATCGAAATGGCCGCGGGTGGCGAACCAGACCGGCACGGCCAGAACGGCGGTGATGCCGACATACAGGACACGACGCCCCAGGCTCTCGGCAATGCGCCGGGCCCGCGGGGTATGGGTGTGGCTGACCAGCTGCGGCGGCACGATCGGCCCGATATGCGCCTGCTCGAGGATCTCGCCGATGTCCACCTTGAGCAGGCGGGCATAACTGCGCAGCTGGCCGCGGACGAAGACCGGCGCGCCGAGACGCTGCCACTGTTCTTCTTCGAGGGACTTGAGTACCTGAACCGGCATATGCAGCTGCTGCCCCACCGCCTCCAGGGTCAGTCCGGCCGCTTCCCGGGCCTGGCGAAGACGAGCTCCGCAACCGGCCGCAGTATCAAAAGCGTTCACAGTCTGGTCATCAATCACAATGCTTCAACCCCGGGGATTAGGTGCCGCATCCTGCGGAAATTCGTCATGAATTCGCTGCAGATAGCGACCGGATGCCACGCTGTCGCCAAGCCGCGCCTCGATTTGAGAGGCAAGTTGTAACACGGAACGTGTGGCCGGTGCAGCCGTCAAACGCCGTTGCGAAAAGGCCCGGGCCTCGAAATAGCGCCCTTGGGCGTACTCGTTGCGGGCCATCGACTCCAGCGCATAGGCATTGACGGGATCTATCTCAAGCGCCCGTCGCAGGTCCGGCACGGCCCGTTCGGGCTGGCCTGCGTCCAGCGCACAGCCACCGGCATTGGCCAGGGCGGACGCCGGCGTGGTGTAGCCCGGCGCCTGCAGCGCCCGGTCGAACCAGACCAGCGACTCGGCCGGCCGGCCATGAGCACATAGCCACGCGCCATAATTGTTGAGGACGTCGCCGCGCTCCGGGCCCAGTTCGGCGGCCTTGGCGTACAGCTGGCCGGCCTCGGCCTCGTTGCCGCGCTGGGCGGCGATGGCCGCCAGCAGCATGTAGGCCTCGGGACGCCGCGCATCGATCTTCATGGCCGCCCGCACCCGCTTCTCGGCGGCATCCGGGGCACCTGCGCGCAGCGATTCGCCAGCCAGGACCATCTGGTCCTGGTAGTTCACGCGCTTGCGGATCTCAGGGTTGTCCCGGGCCTCATAGGTCGGCGCGACCTCAAGGGGCCCGGACGGCGGTTTGATGCCTTGCTTGCCACAGCCGACCACTGCCAGCGCGAGGAAAACAACGGCTGGCAATCGGCAATCAGGCAGCCGCATCCCGGCCTTTCCCGTCCTGCAGCGTTTTATTGAACTCGGCCTGGCGGCGCGTGCGATCCATGACCTGGCCCTTGAGCTGGCCGCAGGCGGCATCGATGTCGTCGCCACGGGTGCGTCGCACCATCGTCAGCACCTTCGCATCGAGCAGGATCTTCTGGAAGGCGCGGATGTCGGTTTCGCCGGAGCGCTCATAGCGCGTGCCCGGGAATGGATTGAACGGAATCAGGTTGACCTTGCCCGAGTTCGAGGCCTGTACGGCGTTGTCGAACTGGCGCATCAGCCGCGCCAACTGGCGGGCGTGCTCGGGCTGGTCATTGATGCCCTTCATCAGGGTGTATTCGAAGGTGACCGATTCGCGGCGCTTGTTGGCGCGCAGGTAACGTGCGCACGAGGCCATCAGCTCGACGATCGGGTACTTCTTGTTGAGCGGGACCAGGGTCTCGCGCAGTGCATCGTTGGGCGCATGCAGCGACACCGCCAGCGACACGTCACTCTCGGTGGAGAGGCGGTCGATCTGCGGCACCAGGCCGGAGGTGGACAGCGTCACGCGCTTGTTGGCCAGGCCATAGCCCAGATCGTCGCGCATCACGCTCATGGCGCGCACGACGTTGTCGAAATTCATCAACGGCTCGCCCATGCCCATCATCACCACATTGGTGAGACGACGCTGCTTGTGCGGGATGTTGCCCAGATGGCGCGCCGCGACCCACACCTGGCCGATGATCTCGGCGGTGGACAGGTTGCGGTTGAAGCCCTGGGTGGCGGTCGAACAGAAGGTGCAGTTCAGCGCACAGCCGACCTGCGAGGACACGCACAGCGTGCCGCGGTTCTTGTCCGGGATGTAGACCGCTTCAATCGCGTTCTTGCCGTCGGTGCCCATGGCCAGCAGCCACTTGTGGGTGCCATCGGCGGAGGGCTTGTCGAACACGATGTTCGGAACCAGCACCTCGGCATGCTGCTTGAGCTTGGCGCGCAACGCCTTGCCGAGGTCGGTCATGTCATCGAAATCGGTGACGTAGTGATGGTGGATCCACTTCATCACCTGGTGGGCACGGTAGCGCGCTTCGCCGAGTGTCTCGGCGAAGAAGCGCTCCAGACCCTCGCGATCGAGGTCGAGCAGGTTCTGCTTGGCCACAACCGGGCTCGAGATGAGCACGGATGGGATGGCGGTTGGCTGTACGACCTCGTTCACGGCATCACTCTCAGCGCGAGACGACTTCAGTCGCGGCGAAGAAGTAGGCGATTTCGATCGCGGCATTCTCAACCGAGTCCGAGCCGTGGGCGGCATTGGCATCGATGGATTCAGCGAAGTCGGCGCGGATGGTGCCTGCGGCGGCTTCCTTCGGGTTGGTGGCGCCCAGCAGGTCGCGGTGGGCCAGCACGGCGTTCTCGCCTTCCAGCGCCTGGATCATCACCGGGCCGGAGATCATGAACTCGACCAGCGCGTTGAAGAACGGACGCTCGCGGTGCACGGCGTAGAAGCCTTCGGCTTCACGGCGCGACAGCTGCTTGTACTTGGCGGCGACGACCTTCAGGCCGGCCTTTTCAAAGCGGGCGTAGATTTCGCCGATGACGTTCTTGGCGACGGCGTCCGGCTTGATGATGGAAAGGGTGCGCTCCAGCGCCATGGGAATACTCCGTTGGGCGGGCCACTTGATCGGCCCGAGGTTAACATGAAAAAAACCCGCGTCAAAACGCGGGCTTAGCCTGATATACGTGCGCCAATTCTAACGTGTCCTCCCCATCTCCGGTAGTGCCACGCCTTGCGTGGCAGGCTTGGACCGCATGGGATCGCTCGCCCCGTTCAGGGAATGAAGGGTTGCCGGCCAGCGGCCGGCGCTACCCGGGGGCGGATGAACGGACGCCCATTTCTGCTGCGCCGCACAATGCGATGCCGCAGCCGCAGGTCTAATATCAAACAATCGTTTGATTGAACTGCCCTGCCCCATGGCCAAACTTGCCCACTTCTCCACCAAGGACCGCATCCTCGGCGCCGCTGAAGAACTGTTCGCCCTGCACGGGTTCGCGGGCACCTCGCTGCGCCAGGTCACCAGCCAGGCCGATGTGAACATCGCCGCGGTCAACTACCACTTCGGCTCCAAGGAGAACCTCGTCAACGAGGTCTTCCGCCGCCGCATGGACGAGATGACCTCGGCCCGCCTTGCCCAGCTGGAGGCTGCACGCCGTGAGCACCCTGGCGCGCTGCGCCCGGTGCTGGCCGCCTTCGTCGAGCCGGCGCTGGCGATGGCCCAGGACCGCCAGACCGGCGGCGCGTTCGTGCGGGTCATCGCCCGCGCCTACGCCGAAAAGAACGACAACCTGCGCAAGTTCCTGTCCGACCATTACGGCCACGTCCTGCGCGACTTCGGCAAGGCGATCTCCGCCTGCGTGCCGGAGCTGAGCAAGGAGGAGCTGTACTGGCGCCTGGATTTCCTCGCCGGCTCGCTGACTTACGCGATGGCCGACTTCGGCCTGATCAAGCGACCCGCCGGTGTCACCGAAGCGGCGCATCGTGCCCATGCCGCCCAGGAACTGATTCATTTCGCCGAAGCCGGATTCCGCGCCAGCGGGGCCTCGAGCGCTTCGACGACCTCCCTTTCCACCCCGTAGAGCCGGGCGTTGACCGGCTTCCAGACAACCAAAGGCTTATCGACATGTCCAATTCCCTGCTAGTCCGCCGTGCCGCCGTGCTGGGTGCCGGCGTCATGGGTGCCCAGATCGCCGCCCACCTGACCAACGCCGGCGTCGACACGGTGCTGTTCGACCTGCCCGCCAAGGAAGGTCCGGCCGATGGCATCGTGCTCAAGGCGATTGCCAACCTGGGCAAGCTCAGCCCTGCCCCGCTCGCCAGCAAGTCCTACGCCGAGGCGATCACGCCGGCCAACTACGAAACCGGCCTGGAGCAGTTGAAGGACTGCGACCTGATCATCGAGGCCATCGCCGAACGGATGGACTGGAAGCAGGACCTGTACAAGAAGATCGCCCCGTTCGTGGCCGATCACGCCGTGCTGGCCTCCAACACCTCGGGCCTGGGCATCAACAAGCTCGCCGACGTGCTGCCAGAGCAGCTGCGCCACCGCTTCTGCGGTGTGCATTTCTTCAACCCGCCGCGCTACATGCACCTGGCCGAGCTGATCCCGGCGACCACCACCGATGCCTCGGTGCTGGAAGGCCTGGAAGCGTTCCTGGTCACCACCCTGGGCAAGGGCGTGGTGTACGCCAAGGACACCCCGAACTTCATCGGCAACCGCATCGGCGTGTTCTCGATCCTGTCCACCATCCACCATACCCAGGAATTCGGACTGGGCTTCGATGAAGTGGACGGCCTGACCGGCCCGCTGGTCGGCCGCCCGAAGTCCGCCACCTACCGCACCTCCGACGTGGTCGGCCTGGACACCATGGCCCACGTGATCAAGACCATGGGCGACACCCTGCCCAACGATCCGTGGCATGAATTCTTCAAGTCGCCGAAGTGGCTGGACGCGCTGATCGCCAAGGGCGCGCTCGGCCAGAAGACCGGTGCCGGCATCTTCCGCAAGGTCGGCAAGGACATCGTGGTGCTGGACCTGGAGAAGCAGGACTACCGCACCGCGGACCGCACCGCCGCACCGGAAGTGGTCGAGATCCTGAAGATCAAGAACCCGGCCGAGAAGTTCGCCAAGCTGCGCGAAAGCCAGCACCCGCAGGCGCAGTTCCTGTGGGCGACCTTCCGCGACCTGTTCCACTACAGCGCCTACCACCTGGCCGACATCGCCGAAACCGCGCGCGACGTCGATCTGGCCATCCGCTGGGGCTACGGCTGGTCGCTCGGCCCGTTCGAAACCTGGCAGGCCGCCGGCTGGAAGCAGGTCGCGCAGTGGATCGCCGATGACATCGTGGCCGGCAAGAGCATGAGCAGCGCACCGCTGCCCGATTGGGTGTTTGATGGCCGCGACGGCGTGCACGCCGCCGAAGGCAGCTACAGCCCGTCGCGCAATGCCAAGCTGCCGCGTTCGGCGCTGCCGGTGTACCAGCGCCAGCGCTTCCCGGATCCACTGCTGGGCGAGACCTTCAGCCCGGGCGAAACCGTGTTCGAGAACGACGGCGTGCGCATGTGGCACGACGGCGACGGCATCGCGGTGGTCAGCTTCAAGACCAAGATGAACACTGTGTCCGACCACGTGCTCAACGGCCTGCAGGAAGCGATCAAGCGCGCCGAGCAGGACTACAAGGGCCTGGTGATCTGGCAGCAGAAGGAACCCTTCTCCGCCGGCGCCGATCTGTCCGGTGCGCTCGGCCTGCTGCAGGCCGGCAAGGTGGACCAGTTCGAAGAGATGGTGCACAACTTCCAGCGCACCAGCCAGGCGATCAAGTATTCGCTGGTGCCGGTGGTGACCGCGGTGCGCGGCCTGGCCTTGGGCGGTGGCTGCGAGTTCCAGATGCACAGCGCCAAGAGCGTGGCCGCGCTGGAAAGCTACATCGGTCTGGTTGAAGCGGGCGTGGGTCTGCTGCCGGCCGGTGGTGGCCTGAAGGAACTGGCCGTGCGCGCCTCGCAGGCCGCCGGTCCAGGCGGTGACGTGTTCGCCGAGCTGAAGAAGACCTTCGAAACCGTCGCGATGGCCAAGGTCTCCAACTCGGCGGTCAACGCCAAGGAACTGGGCCTGATGCGCGCGACCGACAAGGTGGTGTTCAACAGCTTCGAGACGCTGCACATCGCCAAGGCCGAAGTGCTGGCGCTGGCCGAAGGTGGCTACCGTCCGCCGATGCCGGCCCGCCGCATCCAGGTCGCCGGTGACGTCGGCATCGCCACGTTCAAGATGATGCTGGTCAACATGCTGGAAGGCCGCTTCATCAGCCCGTACGACTACGAGATCGCCGTGCGCATCGCCACCGTGCTGTGCGGTGGCGAAGTGGATCGCGGCACGCTGGTGGACGAAGAGTGGCTGCTGACCCTGGAACGCAAGCACTTCGTCGAACTGGCCCAGCAGGAAAAGACCCAGGCCCGCATCGCGCACATGCTCAAGACCGGCAAGCCGCTGCGCAACTGACCCTTTTAGAGAGATCACTGCAATGACCAAGCAAATCCAGGACGCCTACATCGTCGCCGCCACCCGTACCCCGGTGGGCAAGGCGCCCAAGGGCGTGTTCCGCAATACCCGTCCCGACGACATGCTGGCCCATGTGCTCCGCTCCGTGGTCGCACAGGCGCCGGGCATCGACCTCAACCGCATCGATGACGCGATCATCGGCTGCGCGATGCCGGAAGCCGAGCAGGGCATGAACGTGGCCCGCATCGGCGTGCTGCTGGCCGGCCTGCCGGACACCATCGCCGCGCAGACCGTCAACCGCTTCTGCTCCTCCGGCCTGCAGGCCGTGGCCATGGCCGCCGACCAGATCCGTCTGGGCAATTCGGACCTGATGCTGGCCGGTGGTACCGAGTCGATGTCGATGGTGCCGATGATGGGCAACAAGATCGCGATGGCACCGAGCGTGTTCGACAACGACCACGTCGCCATTGCCTACGGCATGGGCATCACCGCCGAGAAGGTCGCCGAAGAATGGAAGGTCTCGCGTGAGGAGCAGGACGCCTTCGCCCTCGCCTCGCACCAGAAGGCCATCGCCGCGATCCAGAACGGCGAGTTCAAGGACGAGATCAGCCCGTACGACGTGCGCACCCGCCAGCCGGACCTGGCCGACGGCCGCCGCATCATCACCCGCGACACGATCGTGGATACCGACGAAGGCCCGCGCCTGGATTCCTCCGCTGAAGGCCTGGCCAAGCTGCGCCCGGTGTTCCGCAACGGCCAGTTCGGCGGCACGGTCACCGCCGGCAACTCCTCGCAGATGAGCGATGGCGCCGGTGCGGTGCTGCTGGCCTCCGAGCAGGCGATCAAGGACTACGGCCTGACCCCGCTGGCCCGCTTCGTCAGCTTCTCGGTCGCCGGTGTGCGCCCCGAAGTGATGGGCATCGGCCCGATCGCCGCGATCCCCAAGGCGCTCAAGCAGGCCGGCCTGACCCAGGACCAGCTGGACTGGATCGAGCTCAACGAAGCCTTCGCCGCACAGTCGCTGGCGGTGATCCGCGATTGCGGCCTGGACCCGTCCAAGGTCAACCCGCTTGGCGGCGCGATCGCCCTGGGCCACCCGCTGGGCGCCACCGGCGCGATCCGCACCGCCACCCTGTTGCACGGCCTGCGCCGTCGTCAGCAGAAGTACGGCATGGTGACCATGTGCATCGGCACCGGCATGGGCGCGGCGGGTATCTTCGAATCGCTGTAAGGCATTGATCGGTGCCGGCCCACGGGTCGGCGCCGATCCGGCGGATAACCGGCCCAACCGGTGGCACCAATGCAACGGGTATCACCGGCCCTACCGGTGGCACCAATGCAACGGGTATCACCGGCCCAACCGGTGGCACCAATGCAACGGGTAGGCACCGACCGTTGGTCGGTGCACGGTCGGAAATGAAAAGGGCAGCCTCGCGGCTGCCCTTTTCTGTTCTGCCGGGAGCCGGCCAGCGGCCGGCACTACCACAGCTGCTTGAGGAGCCGGCCAGCGGCCGGCACTACCACCGCTGCTTGAGGAGCCGGCCAGCGGCCGGCACTACCACAGCTGCTTGAAGAGCCGGCCAGCGGCCGGCACTACCGCCGCTGCATCGCGCGGCGGCAGCTCGTCCTCAGCCTTCAGCCAGCATCTTCTGGAGCACCTCGCGCGCCGGACCGGCCAGCTTCTCGTTGTCGAGCGCAAAGCGGATCGTGGCTTCGACCAGGCCCAGATGGGTGCCGCAGTCGAAGCGACGGCCTTCAAAGCGGAACGCGTCGACACGTTCGCTCTTGAGCAGCTCGGCGATCGCGTCGGTCAGCTGGATTTCGCCACCTGCACCGGTCCCGGTTGCTTCGAGCAGCTCGAAGATCTTCGGGCTGAGCACGTAACGGCCGACCACGGCCAGGTCGCTCGGGGCATCTTCGGGCTTGGGCTTTTCGACGATGGCACTGATCCTGCCCTGGCGGCCGTCGAAGGCTTCGGTGGCCACGATGCCGTAGCTGCCGGTCTTGTCATGCGGTACGTCTTCGACCGCGATGATGCTGGCGCCGGTGGCTTCGTTGGCGTCGGCCATCTGCTTGAGCGCACCGTTGCCGCGGTTCCAGATCAGATCGTCCGGCAGCAGCACGGCGAACGGCTCGTCACCGACAATCGCCTTGGCGCACAGCACCGCATGGCCCAGGCCCAGCGCTTCAGCCTGGGTCACGAACACGGCGCGCACGCCATTGGGCAGCACATGGCGAACCAGTTCGAGCTGCTCCTGCTTGCCGGCGCGCTCGAGTTTCTGCTCCAGCTCGTAGGCCTTGTCGAAATAATCCGCGACCGCATGCTTGTAGCGGTTGGTGATGAAGATCAGCGTGTCACAGCCCGCCTCGATCGCCTCATCCACGGCATATTGGATCAACGGCCGAT
Organism: Stenotrophomonas sp. TWI1151; assembly: GCF_039673135.1. Lineage (NCBI taxonomy): Bacteria > Pseudomonadati > Pseudomonadota > Gammaproteobacteria > Lysobacterales > Lysobacteraceae > Stenotrophomonas > Stenotrophomonas sp. TWI1151. Next base: position 45,988 of record NZ_JBDJLA010000001.1, on the reverse strand, counting down.
CAATGATCGGCAGCATTTCCTTCGGAACGGTTTTGGTAGCCGGAAGGAATCGCGTTCCCAACCCTGCGACAGGAAATACCGCCTTGCGAATACGCTTGCTCATCAGAACCTAGTGGCCTCACGCGCCGGAAAGGCGAGCACTTTAGCAGAGCTGACGTGATCGTCCTGTTGCAGCGGAGAAAATTCCGGCATGGTCGCAAACAGAATGCTGTTGATCGCATCAGTATCGTAGCTGGCAATCGCCTCGCGCAGTTTCGGCACATTGGCCAATACCTGTTCGCGCGCGAACGTGCGTACGCCGGCCTCGAGAATCTTCGGGTGCGCGGTCGGACGATAATCTTCGTCGGAATAGAACAGCGTTTCGTGCAGTTTCTCGCCCGGGCGCAGGCCCGTATAGACGATGGCGATGTCCTTGTACGGCTGCTTGCCGGCCAGGCGGATCATCTGCTCGGCCAGCACGCGGATCGGCACCGGCTCGCCCATGTCCAGCGTATAGATCGCCCCATGCGAGGCCGACGCGGCCGCCTGCAGGATCAGCTGACAGGCCTCGGGAATGGTCATGAAGTAGCGGGTGACTTCCGGGTCGGTCACGGTGACCGGGCCACCCTTGAGAATCTGCTCGCGGAACACCGGCACCACGCTGCCGGCCGAGGCCAGCACGTTGCCGAAGCGCACGGTCACGAAACGGGTATGGCTGGTCTTCTGGTCCAGGCTCTGGCAGATCATCTCCGCGTAGCGCTTGCTGGCGCCCAGGGCGTTGACCGGATCGACCGCCTTGTCGGTGGAGATGAAGACGAAATGCTCGATGCGCGCTTCGACGCAGGCACGCGCCACCGTTTCGGTGGAGAGGATGTTGTTGCGCACCGCCTCGCGCAGCTGGCGCTCCAGCACCGGCACCTGCTTGTAGGCGGCGGCATGGAAGACCGAGTCCACCCGTGACAGCGACAGCGCATGGCGGATCACCGCGGGGTCGCCGCAGTCACCCAGCACAGCTTCCACCACCAGATCCGGGAAGCTGCGCTGCAGCTCGGCCTCGATGGTGAGCAGGAGCAGCTCGCTCATCTCCACCAGGACGATGCGCCCTGCCCCGTGGCGTGCACACTGGCGGCACAGCTCCGAACCGATCGAACCGCCCGCGCCGGTGACCAGCACGGTGCGCCCGCCCAGCCAGCCACGGATCAGCGCCCAGTCCGGCAGGATCGGCTTGCGGCCGAGCAGGTCCTCGATCGCCACTTCCTTGAGCTCACCCGGCAAGGAATGACCCAGCAGGATGTCGTTGAGCTTGGGCACCATCCGGAACGGCACGCCGGTGCTTTCGCAGATGGCCACCACCCGCTGCATGCCCACGGCATCCAGCGAGGGAATGGCGATCACCAGCAGCTTGGCGGCGGTCTCGCGGACCACGGCCGGGGCATCTTCCAGGGTGCCCAGGATCGGCAGGCCCTGCAGCTTGGCGCCCTGCAGGTGAGGGGCGTCGTCGAGCAGGCCGACCGGCTCGAAATCACCCGAGCGGCGCAGGTCGCGGACGAGGGCCTCGGCCGCCTGGCCGGCACCCAGGATCAGCACACGGCGCGCGGTGACGTCGGACTGCAGCGCCTGATAGTCCTTCCATGCGCGGTACAGCAGGCGCGGCGCGCCCAGCAGCGCCGACAGCGCGAAGGGGTAGATGACCAGCACCGACATCGGCACGCCTTCAAAGCGCTTGTACGCCAAGGCCACCACGATGGCGAGCAGGCCGATGAAGCTGGCTTTGAAAATATTGAGCAGATCGGCGACGCTGGCAAAGCGCCACAGGCCGCGGTACAGGCCCACCCGCCAGAACACCACGGCCTGGATGACCAGCACCAGCGAGGTGTCGATGTTCCACAGCGGCAACGCCGGCGCGTCGACCAGCATCGAGTAGCGTCCGGCGTGCAGCAACTGCCAGCACGCCCAGACCATGAACAGGTCGTGGGCGACGATGGCCGCGCGGGGCATCAAGCCGGTAAGTCGGTCCTGCCAAGGCGTCATAAACAACGTAATCCTTCTAGTTGCGCATTCCCTTGCGCAGGAGCAGCCAAAGGCCGGACGCGAAGATCAACCACGCGATGGCCACGGCAGCCTCCCACCTCGGCTGCAAATTCGTGCATGCATTAAACACTGCCGCACTGAATATTCCAAAAACAAGATACATCCCGGTGACGAAAGTGTGGCTTGCACCACCTTTCACCGCGCGCTGATAGAGATGCTGCGTGTGGGGTTCCATCCAGCGCTGTCCGGACAGGATGCGCGAAAGCAATGTGAAGCCTGCGTCCACAAGAAAGGCCGAAAGCGGCACCAGCAACAGCAGCCAGTGGATATCGGTGCGCACACTGACCAGACAGACCAGCGCCGCGATCGCATAGCCCAGCGCCCCGCTGCCCACGTCACCCATGAAGATGCGCGCCTTCGGGTAGTTGAACGGCAGGAAGCCCAGGCAGGCCAGCCCCAACACCACGCCGGCCAGCCCGTATGGTGGCGGCAGGACGAGGGCGAACGCGAGACCGGCCAGGATCGCCTGCGTGGTGGCTATCCCGTTGATCCCATCCATGAAGTTCCAGATGTTGATCAACGAAGTGGCAAACAACAGCGCCAGCAGCGCCTGCCAGGGATTGCCACTGGCGTGCCAGACCAACCCAGCCAGCAGCGCGGCCGCGATGACATGGACCAACAGGCGACGCACCGCCGGCAGCGGCCGATGGTCGTCCCACCAACCGATGCCCGCGACCAGCACCAGCCCCAGCGCGAATATCGCCAGGGTGAGTCCGGCCGTGGGCCAGATCACCGCGGCGACCACGCAGGCCAGCAGCAGGGTCAGCACGATCGCGATGCCGCCGCCGCGTGGCGTCGCCACCCCGTGGCTGCGGCGCTCGCCGGGCTCATCCAGTAGATTGCGGCGCAGCGCATAGGCGCGTGCGCCCCAGGTGAGGCCCGCCGATACCGCCAGCACCGCCAGCAGCCCCGCCATCCAGGCGACCATCATGGTTCAGAGCACCGCGTAGTTGAGCAGCGGCTTGACGGTGCCCCATTCCTTGCAGCTCGGGCACTGCCAGTGATGCGTGCGCGCCCCAAAGCCACAGCGGGTGCAACGGTACGCCGGATTGCGGACCAGCAACTGGTCGGTGATGTGCTTGAGGTCGTGCAGGGTCGCGGTGGAATCCGCGCCCTCGGCCAGGGTCAGGTCGATCAGGGCCGACTCGCCACGCACCGACGGACGATCCTTGAGCTGGCGGCCGAGGTAGGCGCGCGCCGGAGCGACACCCTCCTGCTCTTCCATCAGCTGGGTCAGGGCCAGCACCGGGGCGATGCCGCGATAGTGCTCGGTCATCTCCGAGAGGAACGCGCGCGCGCCACCGAGGTCGCCGACCTTGCGGTAGTTCTGCATCAGCGCCTGCAGCACTTCCGGCAGGTACTCCGGATCGTTGCGGGCGGCCCGCTCGAAGGCACGCACGGCGGCTTCGGCATTGCCCGCATCGTTCTCCAGGCGCCCTTCGATGATGCCGGCCCGCACCGACATCGCATCGGCCTGGTAGGCGCGCGCGATGGCCGCGCGGGCCTCTTCGATCTTGCCAGCGCCACGGTAACGCTCGGCCAGCTCGCATTCGAACTGTCCGATCAGCTTGCCCATCGGCTCGCCGGTGACCTCTTCGAAGCGGCTGGCGTTGTCGATCGCCTTTTCCCAGTCGCGCTCGGCCTGGTAGATGCCGATCAGGTGCTTGAGCGCCTGCGGTGCGCGCTGGTCGATCTGGGCGAGCTCGGTGAACACGGTTTCGGCACGATCAAGCAGGCCGGACTTCATGTAGTCCTCGCCCAGCGCCAGCAGTGCCTGGACACGCTGCTGATCACTCAGGTCCGCGCGGTTGACCAGGCCCTGGTGCAGGCGGATCGCACGATCAACCTCACCGCGGCGGCGGAACAGATGGCCCAGCGCGACCTGGGTCTCGAAGGTTTCCTTGTCCAGCTCGGCGATGTGCAGGAACAGCTCGATCGCCTTGTCCGGCTGCTCGTTGAGCAGATAGTTCAGGCCGCGGAAGTACGTGCTGGACAGATGGCTGACCTGGTTGTCGCCATGGCGTTGACCGCCGCGACGCCCGATCACCCAGCCCGACAACGCGGCCAGGGGCAGGAACAGGAAGAACCAGAACCACTCGGAGACAAATTCCATCGGCGCTCAGCGTCCGTCGAATGTAGAAGAAGAAGGGGGTGCCACGACCACGGCAGGCGCGGCCTTCTGCGCACGGCGCAGTTTGGCGTACAACGGGATCACCACACTGGCGAGCACGAGGCCGCCGCCGATGATTGCACCGGACAACAGGGCGATGATGATCGCCACGCCGGTGGTGGAATTGATCTGGGTAAAGCCCAGGCTGATGATGATCGGCTGCGAGTTGAGGGCGCCGATGATGAGACCCACGACCAGAACCGCCAGCAGGATCAGCAGACGTACGATGTTCATGCAGCAGCTCCAGTTCCGGGAGATTCAAGAGTAGCGGAATATAGAGCAGCGGGACAAAGAGGCCCGGAACGAAAAAAGCAGCGGACCAACGGTCGGCTCTACGCAGGATCGCTTTCCAGCGGCACCACGGCGCTGACGCGCTCGCGCAGTTCCTTGCCCGGCTTGAAGTGCGGGACATGCTTGCCCGGCAACGCGACCGATTCCCCGGTCTTGGGATTGCGCCCCAGCCGTGCGGGCCGGTAGTGCAACGAAAAACTGCCGAACCCGCGGATCTCGATGCGATCCCCGCCGGCCAGCGCCCCACCCATCATTTCCAGCAACGACTTCACGGCCAGATCGACATCGTCCGACTTCAAATGCGCCTGTCGGCGCGCCAGGATTTCGATCAGCTCGGATTTGGTCATTACGGGCTCTTGGGGAGGAACTCAGACCCTGAAACGGCCCGGACTGATGTCCGGGCCGCCCAGGAAACTACGACAGCGTCAGACCGATTACTCGGACTTGTTGCCGTTCAGCTGTGCACGCAGCAGCGCGCCGAGCTGGGTGGTGCCGCTGGAAGCCGAAGAGGACTGGTATTCCTCCAGCACTTCGCGCATTTCAGCGTCGTCCTTGGCCTTGATCGACAGCTGCAGGGTACGACCCTTGCGATCCATGCCCACGAACTTGGCTTCCACCTTGTCGCCGACCTTCAGGAACTGGGTCGCGTCGTCCACGCGCTCGTTCGCAACGTCGCGAGCGGCCACGTAGCCTTCGATGCCGTCAGCCAGTTCGATGGTAGCGCCCTTGGCGTCCACTTCCTTGACCACGCCTTCGACCTTGGAACCCTTCGGGTTGGCCGCCATGTACTGACCGAACGGATCCTGCTCCAGCTGCTTGACGCCCAGGCTGATGCGCTCGCGCTCCGGATCGACGGCCAGGACCACTGCGTCCAGGTTGTCGCCCTTCTTGTAGTTGCGGACCACGTCTTCGCCGGTGGTGTTCCAGCTGATGTCGGACAGGTGCACCAGGCCATCGATACCGCCGTCCAGGCCGATGAAGATGCCGAAGTCGGTGATCGACTTGATCTGGCCCGACACCTTGTCGCCCTTCTTGTGGATGGCAGCGAAGGTTTCCCACGGATTGGCGGCAACCTGCTTCATGCCCAGCGAGATGCGGCGACGCTCCTCGTCGACGTCCAGGACCATGACTTCAACTTCGTCACCGACCTGCACAACCTTGGACGGGTTGACGTTCTTGTTGGTCCAATCCATTTCGGAGACGTGCACCAGACCTTCGACGCCCGGCTCGATCTCGACGAATGCGCCGTAATCGGTGACGTTGGAGACCTTGCCGAAGACGCGGCTGTTGGCCGGGTAACGACGGGCGATGTTGTCCCACGGATCTTCACCCAGCTGCTTCAGACCCAGCGAAACGCGGTTGCGCTCGCGGTCGAACTTCAGCACGCGCACGTCCAGCTCGTCGCCGACGTTCACGACTTCGGACGGATGGCGCACGCGCTTCCAGGCCATGTCGGTGATGTGCAGCAGGCCGTCGATACCGCCCAGGTCCACGAATGCGCCGTAATCGGTCAGGTTCTTGACGACACCCTTCAGGATCGCGCCTTCCTGCAGCTTGTCCATCAGCTGCTCGCGCTCTTCCGAATGCTCGCTTTCGACGACTGCACGACGGGACACAACGACGTTGTTACGCTTGCGGTCCAGCTTGATGAGCTTGAATTCCAGCTCCTTGCCTTCCAGGTAGGCCGGGTCGCGCACGGGGCGCACATCCACCAGCGAACCGGGCAGGAACGCGCGGACATCCTTGATGTCCACGGTGAAACCACCCTTGACCTTGCCGCTGATGCGGCCGGTGATGGTTTCGTTCTTTTCCAACGCTTCTTCCAGCTCGTCCCACACCATCGCGCGCTTGGCTTTCTCACGCGACAGAACGGTTTCACCGAAGCCGTTCTCGATGGAATCGAGGGCGACCTTGACGACGTCGCCTTCAGCAACGTCGATCTCGCCAGCGTCGTTACGGAACTGTTCGATCGGCACGATGCCTTCGGACTTCAGGCCGGCGTTGATCACCACGACATCGCCGCGGACTTCAACAACGACACCGCTGACGATCGAGCCCGGCTTCAGCTTGGCCAGATTGGCCTGACTGGCTTCGAACAGCTCTGCAAATGATTCGGTCATTAGATTTACTCTGTTGGACACATGGGCATTGGCCCCCGAAGGGAACCGCTTACTGCCCGCCTGTTGGTCGACCCCGGTAAGGCAGGTCGTGTGTTAAGTAGGAAAACCGCCACGCATCATTGCGGGACGGAGCTTTTGTTGCCTTGCGATGGTGCGACACCGTCGATGGATTGACGGCCCTCCTTTACAACGGATCAGGCACCCGAAACCGGAAGCAGATCCAATACCTTGGCAACGACAGCGTCGATGCCAATACCACTGGTGTCGATGACGACGGCATCGTCTGCCGGCTTCAGGGGCGCCACTGTGCGCTGTGCATCACGGGCGTCGCGGGCCATGATCTCGCGCAGGAGGTCGTCAAAGTTAACCGAAACACCCTTGTCTTTCAACTGCTTATGCCGCCGCTCGGCCCGTTCCTCGGCGCTGGCGGTCAAAAACACCTTGAATGGAGCGTCCGGGAAGATGACCGTACCCATGTCCCGTCCGTCGGCGACTAGCCCCGGCTCCATCCTGAATGCGCGCTGGCGCTCTTTCAGCGCCGCCCGGACCTCCGGGATGGCGGCAATGGCCGAGGCCAGCGCGCCGGTGGTCTCCAGGCGCAGCTCGTCGGTGGCATCGGTCTCGTTGACCAGCACCCGCAGCCCGCCATCGGCCGATTCCACGAAGCGCACGTGGGTGTCGAAGGTGCAGCGCACCAGCGCCGAAGCGTCGGAGGTATCGATATCAGCCCAGCTGGCGGCCACGCCCACCGCCCGGTACAGGGCGCCCGAATCCAGGTAATGCCAGCCCAGGCGGCGTGCGACAATGCGGCTGACAGTGCCTTTGCCGGCCCCGGAAGGACCGTCGATGGTGAGCACGGATGGAAGCTGATTCATGGGTTTCCCGGTAGATGTGACCGCCCATTCTAGCCCCTGCCCGGGGCGCCCTGAGACTTTTTTGGCCCAACCACTTGAAAGGATGGGAAAAAGGCCGGTAGAATGGCGGGCTTGAACGGGCGTCACCTGCCGATTGTCATCTGCATATCGCGGCCGCGCTCCAACCGAATCCAACGTTTACGCCGAGGTATGCAATGAAAGTCCTGTCTTCCCTGAAGTCGGCCAAGACCCGTCACCGCGACTGCAAGGTCGTCCGTCGTCGCGGCAAGATCTTCGTGATCTGCAAGTCGAACCCGCGCTTCAAGGCTCGCCAGCGCTGAGCCGGCTGGCCTCACGGCCGCCATCGGTCCCTCACCGGACCGGGTGATGAACAAAAAGCCGCCTCCGGGCGGCTTTTTGCTGCCATTTTTGGTGTAATCGCCAGGTAGCTCACGACCGTTGGGCGTGAGACCTGCAGTCGTGAGACCTTCCGCATTCTTGACCACTGGGGAGTAGATCGAGATGAAGCGTTACCTGACCACCTTGCCGTTGCTGGCCGTACTGGCCGTTTCCAGCGCCCACGCCGACACGCTGCTGATCGACCGCAGCCGTGAAAAGCCCGCCGTCGCCCTGCCCGTCCGCGGCCAGAGCATGCAGCAGGTCCAAGCCCAGTTCGGCGACCCGGGCGAACGCCTGGAACCCCGCGGCGGGCAGAAGCGCCAGTGGCCCACGATCAACCGCTGGGTCTACCCGCAGTTCACCGTGTACTTCGAAAAGCAGAAGGTGATCGACGTGGTCGCCAACCGCGCCGACGCCAACGAGATCGGGCCGAAACCGCCGATCCGCTGACCCCTTTCCCTTTGCCCGCCAGCCGGCGGGCCATCGCACTGAGATCATGAACGACACGCTCCGCTTTCCGGCCGAATGGGAATCCCAGTCCGCCATCCTGATCGCCTGGCCCCACGCCGACACCGACTGGGCCGACCGCCTGGGTGACGTCGAGGACACCTACATCGCGCTCGTCGCGGCCATCACCCGCTTCCAGCCGGTGGTGATCATCGTTGCCGACGACGACCTGGAGGCGTACGCCGATGCGCGCCTGCGTTCGAACCGGATCGACACGGACCGCGTGCGGTTCGTGACTGCCCAGTACGACGATACCTGGCTGCGCGACTCCGGCCCGATCACGCTCACGCGTGCCGATGGCGAATTCCGCCTGCTGGATTTCCGCTTCACCGGCTGGGGCGGCAAGTTCGACGCCAGCCTGGATGACCAGCTGGTCGGCGTCCTGCACGCGGCGGGCCTGTTCAACAACGCGGAGCTGCAGAGCATTCCGTTCGCGCTGGAGGGCGGCGGCATCGAGACCGACGGCGCCGGCACCCTGCTGACCACCTGGCAGTGCCTGCACGAGCGTCATCCGGACCGCAGCCGCGACTCGCTCAGCGCCGACCTGGCCACCTGGCTGGCCCAGGACCGCGTGCTGTGGCTGGACCATGGCTATCTGGAAGGCGACGATACCGACGCCCACATCGATACCCTGGCCCGCTTCGCCTCGACCGACAGCATCGTCTACCAGGCCTGCGACGACGCCGGCGATTCGCACTACGCCGAACTGCAGGCGATGGGTGCCGAGCTGGCGGCGCTGCGTACCACCGACGGCCAGCCGTACCGCCTGTTCCCGCTGCCGTGGGCGCAGCCGGTGATCGACGATGGCCGCCGCCTGGCGGCTTCGTATGCGAACTACCTGATCCTCAACGGCGCGGTGCTGATGCCGGCCTACGGCGATGCGGCCGACGAAGCGGCGCGTGCGGTGTTGGCCCAGGCCTATCCGGACCGCGAGATCGTGCCGGTGCCGTGCCGTTCGCTGATCTGGCAGAACGGCAGCCTGCACTGCATCACGATGCAGCTGCCCGCGGGATTGCTGGCCTGATCGACCAGTGAGCGCCTCGGCCTGGCGTGTCGGAGCGGGTTTGCGGGGGACGCCGTAAACCCATCCCTGGGGGCTTACGTCGCGGCATCCATGCCGCTCATACCCCCGCAAACCCGCTCCGACCCGCCTTCGACAGTGGGTCGGCAGCCGACGGAAGAGCGACAGCCCACGACCGAGGGTTGTGGCCTGTCCGCCGCTGTTCCGTTCATCCTGCGGAGCCGGCCAGCGGCCGGCACTACCGGTGCGGGTGTTGCCCATTTAGCAGCCAGCACGCTGCGTGCACCCATCCGCGATAAACTGCGTTTTTCCCCTTGCAGGACCGTCTCCGGATGAGCTCACGCCACACCCTTTCCGTCGCCCTGATCCAGGAGCGCAACCACGGCGATGCCGAGGCCAATCTGGCCGTCATCGAAGCGCGCGTGGCTGAAGCGGCCGCGCAGGGTGCCAAGCTGATCCTGCTGCAGGAACTGCACAACGGCGCGTACTTCTGCCAGCACGAATCGGTGGATGAATTCGATCTGGCCGAGCCGATCCCGGGCCCGAGCACGGAGCGCCTGGGCGCGCTGGCCAGGAAGCATGGCGTGGTGATCGTCGGGTCGCTGTTCGAGCGTCGCGCTGCCGGGCTGTACCACAACACCGCGGTGGTCTTCGAGAAAGACGGCACCCTGCTCGGCAAGTACCGCAAGATGCACATCCCGGATGATCCGGGCTTCTACGAGAAGTTCTACTTCACCCCGGGCGATCTGGGCTTCACCCCGATCGATACCTCGGTGGGTCGCCTCGGCGTGCTCGTGTGCTGGGACCAGTGGTATCCGGAAGCGGCGCGCCTGATGGCGCTGGCCGGTGCCGAGCTGCTGCTCTATCCCACCGCGATCGGCTGGGACCCGGACGACCAGCGCGACGAACAGGGCCGCCAGCGTGATGCGTGGGTGCTGAGCCACCGCGGCCATGCCGTGGCCAACGGCGTGCCGGTGCTGAGCTGCAACCGCGTCGGCCATGAAGCCTCGCCGATGGGTGCTTCGGGCATCCAGTTCTGGGGCAACAGCCACGTGCTGGGCCCGCAGGGTGAATTCATCGCCGAAGCCGGTGGCGAGCCGACCGTGCTGGTCTGCGATGTGGACCTGCAGCGCAGCGAACACGTCCGCCGCATCTGGCCGTTCCTGCGTGATCGCCGCATCGATGCATACGGCGATCTGCTCAAGCGCTACATCGACTGACCGACCAGGACACCCCACCGTGACCGTGCACCTGCGCGATGCCACCGATGCCGATATCGCGGCCATCACCGCGATCTATGCGGTGGAAGTGACCGACTTCGTCAACACCTACGAGTACGAGATCCCGGAGGCGGCGGAAATGCACCGCCGCATGCAGGACATCGTTGGCCGCGGCTTTCCGTACATCGTGGCCGAGGTCGATGGCCAGGTGGCCGGCTATGCCTACGCCAATACCTACCGCGGCCGGATCGCCTATCAGTGGACCGTGGAGAACTCGGTCTATGTGGACGCGGCGTTCCAGGGCCGCGGTGTCGGCACCGCGCTGATGCAGGGCCTGATCGATGCCTGCGTCGCGCGCGGTTACCGGCAGATGGTGGCCGTCATCGGCGAGCCCACCAACACCGCCTCCATCAAACTGCACGAGCGTTTCGGTTTCCATACCGTCGGCGTTTTCCGCGGCCTCGGCCGCAAGCATGGCCGCTGGCTGGATACCGTCCAGATGCAGCGCGCGCTCGGCGATGGTGCCGACAGCGCCCCTTCGAATGAATGATGCAATGACCGATACCCTGATTGACGCCGGCGACACGTTGTTCGCCGGCCAGCCCGTCCGCATCGTCGAACGCGATGGCGTGCGCTACACCCTGCTGGGCACCGCGCACGTCTCGCAGGCCAGTGTGGAAGCGGTAGAGCGTGCGATCGAGAGTGGCCGCTTCGATGCGGTCGCGGTCGAACTGGACGCCCAGCGCCTGCAGGCACTGACCGATCCGGATGCGCTGGCCAAGCTGGACCTGGTCGAGGTAATCCGCAAGGGCCGCGTCGCCCTGTTCGCCGCCAACCTGGCCTTGGCCGCCTACCAGCGCCGCCTGGCCGAACAGCTCGAGATCGAGCCGGGTGCCGAGCTCAAGCGCGCGGTCACCCTGGCCAACGAACGCAACCTGCCCGTGCATCTGATCGACCGCGAGGTCGGCCTGACGTTCCGGCGTGCCTCGCAGCGCCTGGGCTTCTTCGGCAAGATCAAGCTGGTGATGGGCCTGGGCGCTGGCCTGTTCGCGTCCGAGGAAGTCGGCGAAGACGAGATCGAGAAGCTCAAGCAGGGCGACATGCTCGAAGCCAGCTTCGGCGAGTTCGCCAGCGAGAGCCCGGCCCTGTACGAAACCATCATCGGCGAGCGCGACCGCTACATGGCCACGCGCCTGCGCGAAGTGCACGATCCGGCCCAGCGCGAAGTGCTGGCCGTGGTCGGTGCCGGTCATCTGGCCGGGCTGGCCAGGTACCTGGAAACCGACACCGACGCGCCGGGTCCGCTGCGCGAGTCGCTGGAAGACGTGCCGAAGAAGCGCAACATCCCGTGGATCACGCTGGCGATCCTGGCCATCGTGCTGACCGGTATCGGCGTGGGCTTCTATCGCGGTGGCCTGGGTGTCGGCAGTGAGCTGCTGGCGGTCTGGGCGATGTACACCGGCGGTCTGGCCGGTCTGGGCTGCCTGTTGGCCGGCAGCCACCCGCTGAGCATCCTGACCGCGATCGTGGTCGCGCCGTTCAAGCCGTTCCGGCTGAGCATCCCGACCGGTGCGTTCTCGGCCCTGGTGGAAGCGCGCCTGCGCAAACCGGCCTACGAGGATTTCCTGAAGCTGCGCGACGATGCGCAGAGCGTCAAGGGCTGGTACCGCAACCGGGTGACCCGCGTGGTGCTGACCTTCATGCTGACCAACCTGGGCAGCATGCTCGGGTTGTGGCTGACCGGGTTCCAGGTGTGGGGCAAGGTCGCGGGGTGATTCCCGCGCCGGCTGTGAATCGAAAGGCCACGCAATGCGTGGCCTTTTTTGTGCACGCATGTGGGAACCGCGGGTAGTGGCGGGGGGGGGGGGGGGGGGCGGGGGGGGGGGGGGGTGCGGGGGGGGCGGGGCTGGGGGTGGGGGTTTGGGCGGGCGCCCCCCCCGCGCCCCCCACGACCGCCCCACGTGCAGATCCACGCCATGCGTGGATGGCGCCCATACCCGCCTGTAGATCCACGCCATGCGTGGATGCGGTCCGCGAAAAAAGGAGGCCCGCCCAACGGGCCTCCATCCACCCTCAAACCGATTCTGCGCCCGGCTCGACCACCGGAGCATCCACGCCGCGGCCACGCGCGCGCCGGATGATCCGCGACACCGCCGTGCTCATGTCATCGAGCATCGCGTAGATGGTCGGCAGGAACAGCAGGCTCACCACCGTGGAGAACGCCAGGCCGCCGGCGATGGCGCGGGCCATCGGGTAGTACGGCGGACCATTGCCGAGCAGCTGGGTGTCGGTCATGGAGATCGGGATCATCGCCAGGATCGCGGTGCCCATCGTCATCATGATCGGGCGCAGGCGCTCGCGTGAGCCTTCCACCAGCGCCTGGGTCCGCCCCATCCCGCGGCGGCGCAGGTTGTTGATGTGCTCGATCATCACGATGCCGTTGTTCACCACCACGCCCATCAACACCAGGATGCCGATGAAGGACATGATCCCGAACGAGGTGCCGGTGATCCAGAACAGCCAGAACACGCCGAAGATCGAGAACAGCACGCCGCTCATGATTGCCGCCGGGAACAGCAGCGACTCGAACACGGCCGCCATCACCACGTAGATCATCACCAATGCGATCACCAGATTGAACATCATCTGCGACATCGCCTGGTCGTCGTCGCCGTAGTCGCCGCCGTCGAAGCTGAAGGTGTAGCCGGCCGGGAAACTCATCGGCGTGAGCATCTCCTCCATGGCCTTGCGCCCTTCCGGCACGGTGACCTTCTCGGCCAGGTTGGCCTTGATGGTCAGCGTGGTCTGGCGGTTGGTGCGGCCGATCTGCGTGGCCGAGGGTTTGATCGCCACATCCACCAGGCTCAGCAGGGGCACCGAGCGGCCGTCACCGGTGCGCACGGTGTAGCTGGCGAGGTCTTCCGGACTGCTCTGCTCGGCACCGGCGAAACGCACCCATACCGGCACTTCGCTGTCACCGCGGCGGAACTCGCGCAGCGGCGCGCCACGCAGGGCCAGGCCGACGAAACTGGCCACCTGCTCGGCATTGAAGCCGAACGCAGCCGCGCGCTCGCGGTCCACATGGATGGACAACTCGCTGCCCTTCTCGCCGTTGTCGATGCGCACGTCGCGCAGTTCCTTGCGCTGGGCCAGCAGCGGCACCACTTCCTCGCCGATCTCCTGCAGCATCTTGGTCGAGTCGCCGACCAGCTGCACCTGCACCTGGTTGTTGCCACCGCCGCCGCCGTCGCCCGAGTTGCCGACCACGTAATCGGCACGCGCCGACCGCGGCAAGCCCTTGCGCAGTGCCTCCTGCACGGCCGGCATGCTCTTGGCGTGCGCGGTATCGAAGGTCACGATCGTGCTGCTGCCTTCCTGCTCGCTGTACCAGGAATACACCTGGGTGATGTGCAGCGCCTCGCGGTTGTCATCCAGGTAGCGTTCGACGCGTGCCACTTCCTCGGACATCTGCCCGAAGGTATAGGCACCCTTCCAGTTGTACCCGATGAACACCTCGTGGCCACCCTCGCCACCGAACATGTCGATCTTGGTCAGCTTCATCGGCACCAGGCTGATCAGGATCACCAGCAGGATGCCGAACACGCTCCAACCGCGATGCTCCAGCGTCCACTGCAGCAGTGTGGCGTAGCGGCGCTGCAGGCGGGCGATCACCCCGCTGTCCGAATGCACCAGCTTGGGCGTCTGCATACGCGCGGACAGCATCGGGATCAGGCTCACCGCGACCAGCCAGGAGGCCAGCAGCGAGACCGAGATCGTGATGGCGATCTGCGACATGAAGATGCTGATGTTGTTGGTCTCGCCGAACAGGTTCGGCACGAACACGATGCAGTGGCACAGCGTGCCGGCGCTCAGCGCGATGGCCACGTTGCGGGTGCCGATGATCGAGGCCAGCCGTGGCTGGTCAGGCATCCGCTCACGTTCCTGGTAAATGCTCTCCACCACCACCACGGCGTTGTCCACCAGCATGCCGACCGCCAGCAGCAGGCCCATCATGGTCAGGATGTTGAGGGTGACGCCGGCGAAATACATGAAGCCCAGCGTGATCACGAAACAGATCGGGATCGCCAGGGTCACCATCAGCGTGGAGGGCCAATGGCGCAGGAAGAAGAACAGCACCGTGATCGACAACAGCAGGCCCACTGCGCCCGCCTCGGCCAGCTCCAGCAGCGAAGACGTCACCATCTTGCCCTGGTTGTCGATCACCTTGATCTGCACATCGCGCATCGAGGGCTGCGTGCGGATCGCCTCCACTTCCGCCAGCGCGGCACGCGAGACCTCCACCAGGTTGGCGCTGCGCTCCTTGTAGATATCCAGGCCGACGGCCGGGTTGCCGTCCAGGCGGCGCCCGTAGTTCATGCGCGTGGGCTTGAGCCGGATCTCGGCGATGTCGCCCAGGCGCAGGCCCTTGGTGTCGATCACCAGATCGCGCAGTTCCTGCAGGTCGGTGATCTCGCCCACCGGCTGGATGCGCACGCGCTGGCCGTTGTCGTCGATCTGCCCGGCCGAGATCGAGAAGTTCAGCGTGCGCAGGCGATCGCTGAGCTCGTTGATGCTCAGGTTGTGCGCGGTCAACCGGTCCGGGCTGATCGCGATCTCGACCTCGTTCGGTGGGGCACCGGAGATGTTGACCCGCGCCACCCCCGGGATGCGCTCGATCCGCCGCTTGAACTCGCGGTCGAGCATGTCGTATGCGCCGGTCAGGTCGGTGGCACTGGCCAGGCGCACCTTCAGCACCGGGTCATCGCTGCTGGACCACTTGAACACGTTGTAGCGCTGCAGGTCGTCAGGCAGGTCGCTGCGGATCGCATCGATGCGCTCGCGGGCATCGGAGGCCGCGATGGCGATGTCGCGGTCCCAGTCGGTGAACTCGATGAAGATGCTGGCACCTTCGGAGGTGGCCGAGGAGCGCATGCGCTTGATCCCGGTCATCGTTGCCAGCGCTTCTTCGGTGGGCCGGATGATGTTGCGCTCGACCTCTTCCGGCGTGGAACCGGTATACGGCACCTGCACGAACAGGAACGGCGCGGAGATGTCCGGCAGTGCTTCCAGTGGCAGCCGGAACGAGGCGATCAGGCCCACCACCGCCAACGACACAAAACACATGATCGTGGTGATGGGCCGGCGGATGGAGAACTCGGCAATGCTCATGCCGGCTCCTGTGCGGTGTCATGGCCGGCATCGGCCAGCGGCGTCTTGAGGTGCCGGCCACGCGCGCGGTAGTAGGCGTCGCCACGACGATCCAGCAGGTCGTACACCACCGGGATCACCACCAGGGTCAGCAGGGTGGAGACCAGCAGGCCACCGATCACGGTGATCGCCATCGGCGCACGCACTTCGGCGCCTTCGCCCATCGCCACCGCCAGCGGCAGGAAGCCGAACAGCGTGCACAGGGTGGTCATGATGATCGGCCGCAGGCGGGAGCGCGCGCCTTCCACCAACGCCTCGCGCTTGGGCACACCGGCCTCGCGCAGCTGGTTGACCTTGTCGATCAGGATGATCGCGTTCTTGGTCACCAGGCCCACCAGCAGGATCAACCCGATGAACACGACCACCGAGATCGGCTTGCCGGTCAGCATCAACGCCAGGATCGCACCGACCAGCGCCAGCGGGATGGTGAACAGGATGACGAACGGGTGCAGCAGCGACTCGAACTGCGAGGCCATCACCAGATACACCAGGAAGATGGCCAGGCCGAAGGCGAAGATCAGCGAGCGCGCCGAATCGGCCAGCTCCTCACCCTGGCCGCCGATGTGCATGCCCACACCGGCACCCAGCGGCTGCTTGGCAACCATGTCCTGCACTTCGCGCACGGCGCCGCCCAGGTCGATATCGCGCAGGTTGGCCGAGACCACCGCCACGCGGGTCTGATCGGCGCGATGGATCTCGCTCGGGCCGTTGGTGGCGACCACCTCGGCCACCGAATCCAGCGTCACCGGCCGGTTGCTGCCCGGATTGACGATCAGCCGGCGGATGCTGTCCACGCTGGCCCGGTCGCCTTCCTGGGCACGGACCAGCACGTCGATCTTGCGGTCGCGGAAGCTGTAGCGCGTGGCCACATCACCGCGCACCTTCTTGACCACCACATCGGCGATCTGCCGCGTGGTCAGGCCCAAGGCACCGGCGCGCTCCTGGTCGAAGCGGATCTGGATCTCCGGGAAGCCCTCTTCCACCGTGGATTTGACGTCTGCGTAGTGCGGGTTGTTGCGCAGCATCGCGGCCAGCGCCTTGCCGGCCGTTTCCAGCGTGGCCATGTCCTGGCCGCGCAGTTCCACTTCCAGCGGGGTGGAGAAGCTGAAGAGTGCCGGGCGGGCGAAATCGACCTGCACGCCGGGATGCTGCTGCATCGACTCACGCAGACGCTCGGTGATCGCCGCTTCGGTGCGTGCGTTGCCGCCACCGGCCATCACCACGGTCAGCTTGCCGATGTTTTCGCCACTCTCGGTCGGGCTGGCATCCAGGCGCGTGCCGCTGCCACTGACGCCGTACAACGAGGCGATGCTGTCGTCCTTGGCATGGGCCAGCTGCATCTCGCGGACCAGTGCATCGGTCTGCTTCAGCGGCGTGCCGGCCGGCAGCTTGGCGGTCATTTCGAAGCGGTCCTGGGCCAGCTGCGGGATCAGATCCGCACCCAGCATCGGCACCAGCGCCATCGTGCCGACGAAGGCCAGCGCGGCCAGACCCAGCACCTTGCCCGGGTGGTGCAGCGCGCCCGGCAGCAGCTTCAGGTAACCGCGTTCGGCACCGGCGTACGGCTTCATCGCCACATCGCTGGCCTTGCGCATCACCGGGCCGACCACGGCCACCAGACCGCGCCAGACGCGGATCACCGACCAGGCCATCCCGAAGCAGATCCAGCGCACCAGCGTGCCTACGCCACGACGGCTGCCGGCGACCGGCTTCAACCAGCGGCTGTCAGGCTGCCACGGCTGATGCGCGGGTTCTTCCGGGAAGGCCAGCGGTGGGCGGCCCTTGAGCGAGCTCAGCATCGGGATCAGGGTCATCGAGACCAACAGGGAGATCGCGATCGCGATCGCCACGGTCAGCGCCTGGTCGCGGAACAGCTGACCGGCGATGCCATCCACGAACACCAGCGGCAGGAACACCGCGATGGTGGTCAGGGTCGAGGCGACGACGGCCATGCTCACTTCACGGGTGCCGACGATAGCGGCCTGCAGGATGCTCAGGCCACGCTCGCGTGCCTTGGCGATGCTTTCCAGCACCACGATGGAATCATCCACCACCAGGCCGGTGGCCAGCGCCAGACCGCCCAGCGACATCACGTTCAAGCTCAGGCCGAGCTGGCCCATGAAGAAGAACGTGGTAATGATCGAGACCGGCAGCGACAGGCTGATCACGAACGTGCTCCAGCCGTCGCGCAGGAACAGGAAGATGATCAGGATGGCGAGGATGCCGCCGATCACGGCGTCTTTCTTGACGTCGCTGATGGCGTGTTCGATGAAGCGCGACTGGTCTTCGATCGTGGTCAGCTCGGCATCGCCGGGCACCTGGCCCTTGATCTGCTCCAGCCGCGCACGCAGCGCTTCGGCGGTCGACACCGTGTTGGCATCGCCCTCCTTGTAGATCGCCAGCTCGACCGCTTCCTTGCCACCCAGACGGATGATCGCTTCGCGTTCCTTGTAGCCCTGGCGCACGGTGGCGACATCCTTCAGCCGCACCGGCACGCCGTTGGCGATGTTGGTGGAGCTGCTGCTGGATGCGCTCTGCGCGGCCGAGGCGGCGGCCACGGCGGCATCCGAGCCGGTCGAGGCGGCGATGGCGAACATCTGCTGCATCGCTGCATCGGCCGCGCTGCCGTTGCTGCTCTGGGTGGTCACCAGCAGGTTGCGGATGTCCTCCAGATCGGCGAACTGGTTGACGGTGCGCACCAGGTAACGCTGCGAGCCTTCCTCCAGGCGACCGCCGGAGATATTGATGTTCTCTTCCTTGAGCCGCTTGATGACATTGTCGATCGGCAGGTTGAGCTGGGCCAGCTTCTGCTGGTCGATGTCGACCTGGATTTCATCCTCCAGACCGCCGCCGACCTTGACCGCCGCCACGCCGGTGACCGGCTCCAGTTTCTTCTTCAGGTCTTCATCGGCGTAGCGGCGCAGCTCGGTGAGCTGGCGCACGGCCTCGGCATCGCTGGACGGATCGGTCTTCGCCGAGATCACCAGCCGCATGATCGGTTCGGTGGACGGATTGAAGCGCAGCAGCACCGGGGACTTCGCCTCCAGCGGCAGGTTCAGCGCTTCCATCTTGTCGCGCACCTCCAGGCTGGCCTGGTCCATGTTGGTGCCCCAGGCGAACTCGAGTACCACATCGCTCTGGCCGGTACGCGAGATCGATTTGAGCTTGCGCAGGTTCTTGACCACGCCGACGGCTTCTTCGACCGGCTCGGTGATCAGCGTTTCGATTTCCGCCGGCGCTGCACCGGTGTACTCGGTGCGCACGGTCAGGGTCGGGTAGCTCAGGTCGGGCAGCAGATTGACCTTGAGATTACCCAGTGCGATGAACCCGAACAGCATCAGCGTGACGGTGAACATCGCGATGGTGACGCGGCGGCGGGTGGCGAATTCCACCAGGCCGCCGCCTTGGGCACCGGGGCGCTCGCCCTGGTGCGGATCATTGCCGTGGTCGTTGCCGGCCGCTGTCATTGACGGCTCTCCGCCTTGGCCGGCGCCGGCTTGGCGACGGCAGTGGCGGCCGGCTTGGCGCCGATCACCTGCACCGCGGTGCCGTCACGCAGCGCCACCTTGCCGGCCGTAACCACCTGATCGCCGGCGGCCAGGCCCTCGCGGATTTCCACCCACGGGCCTTCGGCATAGCCCAGCTTGACCGGCACGCGTGCGGCCTTGCCCTCGCGCACGCGGAACACCGCCGGCTCGCCATCGTCGAGCAGTGCGATGCGCGGCACCACCAGAGCATCGGCACGCTGGTCGTAGTCGATACGGATGCGGCCGAACATGCCCGGCTGCAGGCCTTCAGCATCTTCGCCGAAGCCGCTGACCACGCGGAAGGTGCCGCTGCCGGCATCGACCACCGGCGAGATGCGGTCCACCGTGCCCGGGAAGGTCTTGCCCGGCAGCGCGTCGGCGATCAGCGTGACCGGCTGGCCCGGGCGCAGCGTGGCCAGCTCGCGCTCGGGCACGTTGAGCGTGGCTTCCAGTCGCGAGTTGTCGACGATGCGGAAGATCGGTGTGTTGATCTGCACGAAGTTGCCGGTCTTGATCGAGCGCGAGGCGATCACGCCCGAGATCGGCGCGACCACCGTGGTGTAGGACAGTTCGAGCGTTGCCAGGCGGTACTGCGCGCGGGCGTTGTCGAGGTCGTACTTGATCTGGTCGACATCGGCGGCGCTGACCATCTGCTCGCCGACCAGCTTGTGGGCACGCTGGTAATTGTTCTCCAGCTTGCGCATCTGCGCTTCGCTCTGGGCAACCGCCAGGCGCGCACGGTCCGGGTCCAGCCGCACCAGCGGCTGGCCGGCACGTACCTGCTGCCCTTCCTCGACCAGAACGACCAGCGCGACGCCAGAGGTCTTGGCGACCACCTGCGACTCGCCCCGCGGTTCCAGTGCGGCCGTGCCGGTGTAGCTGGCAGCGACGGCGCGACGGCTGGCAGCGACGGCTTCGACCGGTACCGCATCGACCTTCTTCTCGGCCTTGCCGTCCTTTTCAGCAGCGTTGGCTTCGGCGGGGCCGGCGCCACCGCAGCCGCTCAGCAGCAGGGTGGAGGTGATCAGCAGTGCAGCGGCACAGCGTCCGGTGCGGCCGAGCAGGAAAGTGTGTCGCGACATCGTCGTGTCCCTAAGGATGCGTGGGCAGGTGTGGTAGCAAAGTAATGCACCACGTCACGACCACACCATATCCCAAAGGTCATGGTGACCTGCGGCGATGGCTTCCCGGGCCCGGTTTCAGCTAGATGAAATGGCAGGCTATACTCGGCCCAGTTCCGTACCCCACGCCGGAACGACCAGACCCGTTTATCGGAAAAGGACATCATGCGCCCGCAGCCGCTCGCCGCTTGTCTCGTTCTGGCCGTCCTCCTGCCCCTCGGGGCCGCCGCACAGGCCGCAACACCCGCTCCTGCAGTACCCGCCACCCCCGCTCCGGCCGCCACCGCGCCGGCGCCCGCCGCCGTCACCGGCCGGTTCGACAATGGCCGGGTCCTGGCCTACACGTGCCAGGGGTGCCACGGCATCACCGGGTACAAGAACGCCTACCCCAGCTACAAGGTGCCCAAGATCGGCGGGCAGACCCGTGAGTACCTCAGCCAGGCGCTGACCGAGTACCGCCACGGCAAGCGCAAGCATCCGACGATGCAGGCGCAGTCGATGAGTTTCAGCGAACAGGAGATCGCCGATCTCGCTGTTTACCTGTCCACCGTCAAATAAGCGCGCTCATGTCGAAAGCCACGCCACTCCAGCGTTACGCCATCGCCCTGTCCGTTGCCCTGCTGATGACTGCGTGCTCGCAGTCACAGGTGGAGAACAGCGCAGATTCCGCCGCCGATCCGGGCCACGCCAGTGGTGAACACGGGTCCGGCTCCTCCGCCGGCCTGCCGGCCGGCCGCATCGCCGCCGGTGAGGCGCGTGCCCAGGTGAAGGGCAAAGCCACCGGCCAGAGCTGCATCGACTGCCACGGGGCGGACGGCAACAAGCCGATCGACCCGACCTATCCGAAACTGGGTGGGCAGTACGGGGATTACCTGGCGCACAGCCTGCAGGCCTACCGCGCGGGGGATCGTCAGCACGCGCTGATGACCCCGCAGGCGACCGACCTGAGTGATCAGGACATCGCCGATCTGGCGGCCTATTTCGGCTCACGGCCGACCCAGCTGCGGGATCTGCACGGCTTGAAGTGACGGCGGTAGAGCCGACCGTTGGTCGGCTGCCTTCCGTCCGGGCGCCATGAGGTAGTGCCGGCCGCTGGCCGGCTCTCCTCTGGATTGCCTGGAGCCGGCCAGCGGCCGGCACTACCGGTATGGCAACGCCAGCCGACCAACGGTCGGCTCTACACCGATTGCTGGATCAGGCGTCCAGCTCTTCCCAGCGCGCGTACGCGGCATCCAGCTCGGCCTGCACCTTGGCGAGCTTCGCATTGTGCGCGGCCATGTCGGGCGCGCTGCGCTGATAGAACGCCGGGTCGTTCATCGCGGCGGTGAGGCCTTCGACGTCCTTCTCCAGCGTTTCGATCTTCAGCGGCAGCTGTTCCAGCTCGCGCGCGTCCTTGTAGCTCAGCTTGCGCTTGGGCTCGGCCGGCGCGGCAGCAGCGGCGGCCGCAGCAACCGGCTTGGCCGCCACCACCGGTGCGGACGCAGCCGCGGCGGCCACGCGTGCAGCATGGCGCTGCCAATCGGTGTAGCCGCCGACGTACTCGCCGACCACGCCGTCGCCTTCCATCACCATCGTGGAGGTCACCACGTTGTCCAGGAAGTCACGGTCATGGCTGACCAGCAGCAACGTGCCGGTGTAATCGCTCAGCAGCTCTTCGAGCAGCTCGAGGGTTTCCACGTCCAGATCGTTGGTCGGTTCATCCATCACCAGCAGGTTGGACGGCTGCGCGAACAGCTTGGCCAGCAGCAGGCGGTTGCGCTCACCACCGGACAAACGGGTGATCGGCGCGCGGGCGCGCTCGGGCGAGAACAGGAAGTCCTGCAGGTAGGCGTGCACGTGCTTGCGCTTGCCGTTGAACTCGATGAAATCGCGGCCCTCGGCCACGTTCTCGATCGCGGTCCAGTCTTCGCGCAGCACCGCACGGTACTGGTCGAAATACGCGATCTGCAGGTTGGTACCGGCGCGCACTTCGCCGCTCTGCGGCTGCAGGTCGCCCAGCAGCAGCTTGAGCAGCGTGGTCTTGCCGCTGCCGTTCGGCCCGATCAGGCCGATGCGGTCGCCGCGCAGGATGACGGTGCTGAAGTCCTTGACCATCACGCGCTCGCCGAAGGCGAACGAGATGTCCTTGACGTCGATCACCTTCTTGCCGGAGTTCTCCGCCTGCGCCGCTTCCATGCGCACGTTGCCGCCGAGTTCGCGGCGCTGCGAGCGATCGTTGCGCATTGCCTTGAGGCGGCGCACACGGCCTTCGTCGCGGGTGCGGCGGGCCTTGATGCCCTGGCGGATCCAGATCTCTTCCTGCGCGAGCAGTTTGTCGAAGCGTGCGTTTTCCTGCGCCTGCGCGTTCATGCGCTCTTCGCGGCGACGCTCGTAGTTGGCCCAGTCGCCCGGCCAGCTGGTGACCTGGCCGCGGTCGATCTCGACGATGCGGGTGGCCAGTGCACGCAGGAAGCGACGGTCATGGGTGACGAACACCACGCTGCCGTTCCAGTTCTTGAGGAACATTTCGAGCCAGTCGATGGCTTCGATGTCCAGGTGGTTGGTCGGTTCGTCGAGCAGCAGCAGATCCGGCGAGGACACCAGCGCGCGGCCGAGCAGCACGCGGCGCTTCATGCCGCCGGACAGGCGCGCGAATTCGGCCTCGCCATCCAGGTCGAGCTTGGTCAGGGTTTCGCTGACGCGCTGGTCCAGGCCCCAGCCGTTGGCGGCGTCGATCTTGGCCTGCACGGCCGAAAGCGCATCGCCGTCGAAATCGTCGGCCATGCTCAGGTGATGGAATTCGGCCAGCCACTGGCCCAGTTCGCCCAGGCCGTCGGCGACCACGTCGAAGACGCTGCCGGCGGCACCGTGCGGCACCTCCTGTTCCAGGCGGGTGATGCGCACCCCCTGCTGCACGCGGACTTCGCCATCATCGGGCTTGTGATCGCCGGACAGCAGTTTGAGCAGGGTCGATTTGCCGGCGCCATTGCGCCCGATCAGGGCGATACGCTCGCCCGGCTCGATCGACAGTTCGGCTTTTTCCAGCAACAGGGGGCCGCCGACGCTGAAGTCGACGTTTTGCAGAGTAATCAGAGGCATCTGACCATTGTACGGTCTGACGGCAACCGCGTCGCTTACTCCTGACCGAACGCGTCCGCAGGCAGCCCCAGCAGCGCCCACAGCGCCGCGGGCACCCGCTTGGCCGGATGGCGTACCACCCACAGCTGGCGCGACATCGGCGGCACCGGCGTTTCCACGACGCGCACGCTGCCCAGCGCGAGCAGATCGGCCACCGCATGCCGCGACAGGCACGCCAGGCCAAGCCCGGCCGCAGCCGCCTGCTTGATCGCCTCGGTGCTGCCCAACTGCATGGCGCGGGCAAAGTGATGCAGGTGCGGCAGCAGCGCCTGCTCGACCGCCTCGCGGGTGCCCGAACCCGGCTCACGCAGCAGCCAGCGGGCCTGCGCCAGCGCCCCGACGTCCATGCACGTGGGCGTCGTTCCCGGCGCGGCCACGATGACCAGATCATCGCGTTGCCACGGCAGCACCTGCAGGCCGCTTTCATGGCACGGGCCTTCAATCAGGCCCAGATCGACCTCCAGCCGCTGTACGGCCGCGACAACGTCCGCGCTGTTGCCGATCCGCAGGTCCACCTGCGCCTGCGGGTTATCGGCCAGCAGCGCGGCGACGCAGGACGGCAGCAGGTAGTTGCCGATCGTGGTGCTGGCCCCGAGCCGCAGCAGCAGAGGCAGGACGCCGGCGCTGGACTGCCCTGCGCCGGCGAGCCGCTCCAGATCGGCGGCGGCGACCAGCAGCGCGCGGGCCGGATCCAGCAGCGCCCGCCCCTGCGGATTGAGCACCAGCCGACGCCCGATCCGGTCGAACAACGGGCTGGCCAGGTGGCTCTCCAGTTCGTTGAGCGCGGCACTGGTGGCCGACTGCGACAACGCCAGCTGCGCGCCCGCCGCGGCCGTGGTGCCGGCGTCGGCAATGGAGACGAAAACCTGCCATTGGCGGAGGGTGAGGTGCATGAGGCCAATTAACGCACCAAACAGGTCGAATTGACATGAACAATGCGTTTTACAGGTTCATCGGCGACGCGCAGCCTAGGGCTGTGCTTTGACTGGAGACCCTTGTGAACACTTCTGCCGCCGCCCTGCCCTCACCCACCACCGCGCAGCGCTGGCGCGGCCGCCTGCCCGGGCTGCTGCTGACCGGCGCCGTTGCAGCTGCGGCCATGGGACTGGCGCCACTGCCGTGGCTGCAGGCGCACGGCATCAGCGCGCTCACCCTGGCCATCGTGCTGGGCATCGCGCTGGGCAACACCCTTTACCCGCGGCTGGCGGTCCATGCCGGCGCCGGGGTCGGCTTTTCCAAGCACTGGCTGCTGCGGGCGGGCATCGTGCTGTACGGCCTGCGCCTGACCTTCCAGGATATCGGCCAGGTCGGTATCAGCGGGGTGCTGATCGATGCGCTGGTGCTGACCAGCACGTTCGCGCTGGCCTGGTGGGCCGGCACGCGATGGTTCGGTCTCGAGAAGGAAAGCGCCCTGCTGATCGGCGCCGGCAGCTCGATCTGCGGGGCGGCGGCGGTGATGGCGGCCGAACCGGTGGTGCGCGGGCGCGCCGAGCAGGTGACGGTGGCCGTTTCCACCGTGGTGGTGTTCGGCACGCTCGCGATGTTCCTGTACCCGCTGCTGTACCAGGTCAATCAGGCGCACGGCTGGATCCCGATGAGCGCGCAGGTCTACGGCGTGTTCACCGGCTCGACCGTGCACGAGGTTGCGCAGGTGGTCGCGGCCGGGCGCGCGGTGAGCGCAGCCGCGGCCGACACCGCCGTGATCGCCAAGATGGTGCGGGTGATGATGCTGGCACCGTTCCTGATCGGGCTGTCGATGCTGTTGGCACGCCGGGGTACGCCGGGGGCGCCCGGCCAGCGCGCCAGGATCGTGGTGCCCTGGTTCGCGTTCGGCTTCGTGGCGGTGGCCGGGCTCAATTCGCTGCAGGTGCTGCCGGCGGCCATCGTCAGTGCAGCGATCGATCTGGACACCGTGTTGCTGGCGATGGCGATGGCCGCGCTCGGTCTGACCACGCACGCCTCGGCGCTGCGCAAGGCCGGGATGAAGCCGCTGCTGCTGGCGCTGCTGCTGTTCGGCTGGCTGTTGGCGGGCGGGTTGGGGATCAACCTGGGCGTGCACGCGCTGCTCGGCTGAGGCACGCCGGGCGGACTTCTGCGACACTACCGCATGTCTGAATTCTCCTCCCTGCCGCTGAAACCAGCGCTGCTGCCCGGCATCGATGCCATGGGCTATACCTCGCTCACCCCCGTGCAGGCCCAGAGCCTGCCGGCCATCCTTGAGCGCCGCGATGTCATCGCACAGGCCCCGACCGGCAGCGGCAAGACCGCGGCCTTCGGGCTGGGCCTGCTGCAGGCGCTGGACCCGTCCGTGACCCGCGCCCAGGCGCTGGTGCTGTGCCCGACCCGCGAGCTGGCCGACCAGGTCGGCAAGCAGATCCGCAAGCTGGCCACCGGCATTCCGAACCTGAAGCTGCTGGTGCTGACCGGCGGCATGCCGCTGGGCCCGCAGCTGGCCTCGCTGGAGGCACACGATCCGCAGGTCGTCGTCGGCACCCCCGGGCGCATCCAGGAGCTGGGCCGCAAGCGCGTCCTGCATCTGGGCGGCGTGACCACCCTGGTGCTGGATGAAGCCGACCGCATGCTCGACATGGGCTTTGAAGAGCCGATCCGCGAGATCGCCGGGCGCACCAGCAAGGACCGCCAGACGCTGCTGTTCTCGGCGACCTTCCCGGATGAGATCCGCGAGATCGCCCGCGTGCTGCTGCGCGATCCGGTGGAAGTGACCGTGGAAGGCGCCGATCACGCGCCGGCGATCCGCCACCTGTTCTGCGAGACCGAGCTGGCACTGAAGCAGAAGGCGCTGGCCGGCCTGCTGCTCAAGTACACGCCGGAATCGGCCGTGGTGTTCTGCAACACCCGCCGCGATGTCGACGATGTCGCCATTTCGCTGCAGCAGTTCGGGTTCTCCGCGCTGCCGCTGCACGGCGAGATGGAGCAGCGCGACCGCGATGAAGTGCTGGTGCGCTTCGCCAACCGCAGCTGCAACGTGCTGGTCGCCAGTGACGTCGCCGCGCGAGGCCTGGATGTGCAGGATCTGGCCGCGGTGATCAATTACGAGCTGCCGACCGATATCGAAACCTACGAGCATCGCGTTGGCCGCACCGGCCGCGCCGGTGCCACGGGCCTGGCGATCAGCCTGGTGACGCACCGCGAGCGCAACCGCGCCGATGCGCTGGAAATGGCACAGGGCAAGCCGCTGGACTGGCAGAAGACGCCGCTGGCCACCGCGCGCCCGCCGGTGCTGCCGCAGGCCGCGATGACCACGCTGCGCATCGATGGCGGCAAGACCGACAAGCTGCGCCCGGGCGACATCCTCGGCGCACTGACCGGCGATGCCGGGCTGGCAGCCAAGTACATCGGCAAGATCGACATCTACGCCACGCGTTCGTATGTGGCCATCGCGCGCGAACATGCCGGCCGGGCGATCGCCCAGCTGGAGGCCGGCAAGATCAAGGGCCGCCGGTTCCGCGTCCGCAAGATGGATGTCTGAGCGGTAGAGCCGACCGTTGGTCGGCTGATCGCTTCACGCATTGGGTAGAGCCGACCGTTGGTCGGCTGCACTTGCGTCGGGGCGTTTGAGGTGCCGGCCAGCGGCCGGCACTACCAGTGGCGGCGCGCCCGCGCGGTTTTCCGGCTCAATAGACCAGGTTGGCCAGCAGCGGGACGTCATCCGTCCAGCGGTCGCGGCCGCCAAGGCCCGCCAGTTCCACCAGCACGGCCGCGCCGACCACCTCGACCTGCAGCTGGCGGGCCAGCGACAACGCCGCCAGCAGGGTGCCGCCCGTGGCGAGCACATCATCGATCACCAGCACGCGTGCGCCGGCCGGCAAGGCATCGGCGTGCACTTCGATGCTGTCGGTGCGGTATTCCAGGGTGTAATCCTGGCGCAGCACCTTGCCCGGCAGCTTGCCCGGCTTGCGCACCGGCACGAAGCCCACGCCCAGCACCCGCGCCATGGCCGCGCCGAGGATGAAACCGCGCGACTCGATCCCCATCACCGCCTGCAGATTGGCATCGCGCCAGGGCGCGACCATCGCATCGATGGCGGCCGCGAAATCCGGGCCGTCGGCGAGCAACGGCATGATGTCCTTGAACAGGATGCCCGGCTTGGGGAAATCGGCGATGTCGCGCAGGCGGCCGGCCCAGGCGGGCGTGGCGGAAGACTCGGTCATGATCGGCACAGCACAAAGGGTGGCATAGGGTAACCGAGCGCCCTACGAGCTGCAGGACAGCATCGAGCAGCCGGCCTTCACACGCGCCCACTCGGGTCGCTTGGCCGCGAAGTGCTCGCGCCCGGGCTGCACGTCATACGGGCGCCGCAGCACCTCCAGCAGCGTGTGCACGCCACTGAGGTCGCCCTGCTCCGCCTGCTCGATCGCCTCCTGGGCCAGCCAGTTGCGCAGCACGTAGACCGGGTTGGCGCGGCCCATCTGCTGCTGACGCGCCTGTGCACTCAGGCCATCCGAACGCAGGCGCACCGCGTACTGCTGCAGCCATGCCTGCAGCGACGGCAGCACCGCTTCGCGACGGGCCGGGCTGTAGAACGCCTCCTCCAGCACCGCCACCGAAGGCGATGCAGGATCGATCGCCATCAGCCCGCGGAACGCGAGCGTCATGTCCATCTCGCCCTCGTGCAGGATCTCCAGCCAGGCCGCCATCAACGCCACGTCGTCATCGCGGCAGCCGTCCAGGCCCAGCTTCGCGGCGATGTCGGCGCGCTCGCATTGCGCGTGCACCTGCTGGAAGCGCGCCAGCCCGTCATGCAGCGGGGTGACATCCTCGAACAGCGGCGCCAAGGCCTGCGCCAGCCGGGTGAGATTCCAGTACGCCACCTGCGGCTGCGTGCCGAAACGATAGCGTCGGCCCTGCGCGTCGGTGGTGTTGGGGGTCCACTCGGGATCGTAATCCTCGACCCAGCCATACGGGCCGTAATCGATGGTGAGCCCGAGGATGGAGAGGTTGTCGGTGTTCATCACGCCATGCACGAAACCGACGCGCATCCAATGCGCGACAAGCACCGCGGTGCGCTCGCAGATGTCGGCAAACCAGCGCGCATGGCGCGCCTCGCCCGCCTCTGCCAGCGCAGGAAAATCGCGCGCGATGCAGACATCGGCCAACTGCCGCAGCAACGTCGTGTCGCCGCGCGACGCCGGCAGTTCGAAGCTGCCAAAGCGGATGAACGACGGCGCGACGCGACACACGATCGCGCCGGGCTCGGCTTCAGGGCGACCGTCGTAGAACATGTCGCGCACCACGGCATCGCCGGTGCCAACCAGACTCAGCGCCCGCGTGGTCGGCACACCGAGGTGATGCATCGCTTCGCTGCACAGGAACTCGCGGATGGACGAGCGCAGCACCGCCCGCCCGTCGGCGCCCCGCGAGTACGGTGTGCGCCCGGCGCCCTTCAACTGCAGCTCCCAATGCGCACCATCCGGAGTGAGCAGCTCGCCCAGCGAGATCGCACGGCCATCGCCGAGTTGCCCCGCCCAATGGCCGAACTGATGCCCACCGTAGTTGGCCGCCCACGGTGCCATCCCGGCATACAGCGCATTGCCGCCGAACACCCGCGCGAAATCCTCGCTCTCGATCAGGTCCTCGCCCATGCCCAACAGCGTGGCCACCTCAGGCGAGTACGCCAGCAGCTGTGGCGCGGCGACCGGCGTCGGCATGACCGAAGACCACGCGGCCTCGCGCACCTCCCGCACGCGCGGGCCGGTTTCCGGGTCGCCGGGCAGGTCGCGGATGAAACGGTTGTCGAAACGCAGGGGCTGGGTGCTCATCGGTATGAAATGGGGGCAGACCGGCTGCGCCGCAAGTTCAGCGCGAACCGCCGCCGAGGTTCAACGGACCGCCGCGCTCCACCGCACGCTGGTACGCCGGGCGCTGCTCGATCCGCGCCAGGTACGCCTGCAGCCGTGGATAGGCGGTCATGTCGCCACCGCGCGCGGCGGCGGCCTGGATCGGGAAGCTCATCTGGATATCGGCAGCGGTGAAGCGTTCACCGGCAAACCACGGCGACTGGCCGAGCTCGCGTTCCATCCAGTCCATGTGCAGCTTCACCTGCGGACGCACGAAGCCGTTCAGCGCCTTGTCGGCGATGGAGCGTGCGATCGGCTTGGCGAAGAACGGCATCGGCGCCTTGCGCAGGCGCGAAAACACCAGCGTCATCACCAGCGGCGGCATTGCCGAGCCTTCGGCGTAGTGCATCCAGTAGCGGTAACGCACGCGTTCGGGGGCCTGGGCCGGCATCGGCTCGGGCGAGAGCTGGCGGCCGCTGTCGTAGCGGTCGGCCAGGTATTCCAGGATCGCGCCGGATTCGGCCAGGACCAGGGCGTCGTCCTGCAGCACCGGCGATTTTCCCAGCGGGTGCACGTCGCGCAGCGCCTGCGGTGCCAGCCAGGTCTTGGGATCGCGCTGGTAGTTGACGACCTGGTACGGCAGGCCCAGTTCTTCGAGCATCCACAACACGCGCAGCGAGCGCGAGTGGTCCAGATGGTGCACCTTGATCATCGAGGGTTCCGCAGGGTCAAAGCGGCATCGTAACCGGGCAACAGGAACGATGACGTCTTCAACGGGGTCTGCGATGACGTCTTCAACGGGGTCTGCGATGACGTCTTCAACGGCTCTGCGTCGACGATGGCCGGACGCCGCCCAATAAAAAACGCCGGAAGCTTTCGCTTCCGGCGTTTTAGGCGACCTTACGGTTGCGGGGGGTCGATTAGACCGCCTGCACCTGGTCAGCCTGCATACCCTTCTGGCCCTGCACGGCGACGAAAGTCACCTTCTG
This sequence comes from Stenotrophomonas sp. TWI1151, assembly GCF_039673135.1. Lineage (NCBI taxonomy): Bacteria > Pseudomonadati > Pseudomonadota > Gammaproteobacteria > Lysobacterales > Lysobacteraceae > Stenotrophomonas > Stenotrophomonas sp. TWI1151. Next base: position 15,576 of record NZ_JBDJLA010000001.1, on the reverse strand, counting down.
GCCTTCCTGCAGCGACTTGAAGCCGGTGCCCTGGATCGCGCGGAAATGCACGAAGAGGTCCGGGCCGCTTTCCGGGGTGATGAAGCCGAAGCCCTTGGCGTCGTTGAACCACTTCACGGTGCCCTGCTGACGATCAGACATGTACTAACTCCTGAAACAATAGTTGAAATAATCGCGGCCGCCGCGTATCGGAGCCGAGACTGAGTTGCAGGCGTTGGTAAAGCGGATCGATGAGCAGATCGTGAGATCAACTGCACCAGGCCACGATTCACGGTGACCCTAGCAAACACAGTGTGGGTGACGATACTCGTGTTTTACCGAAAAAGCGATAGCTGGGTGATTCAGCCATCCTCCCCCTCCCGCCTGACAGGACAAGGGGTCGGGCGATCCTACACGAAATCGCACCCCCTATTCAGATTTTTCCTACCTTAAGATCAGCCAAATGACCGATGCCCCGACCCCTAAAGTTCACATCTGGGTGGACGCCGACGCCTGTCCGGCCGTCATCAAGGAGATCCTGTTCCGGGCCGCCGAGCGCGCCGGGATCGAGATGACGCTGGTCGCGAACCACTGGCTGCGGACCCCTCCGTCCCGTTTCATCCGCTCGATCCAGGTTCCGCCGGGCCTGGATGTGGCCGACAGCGTGATCGTGGAACGGGTCCAGCCGGGCGATCTGGTCGTCACGCAGGACATCCCGCTGGCGGCCCTGGTGTTGGACAAAAAGGCCATCGCATTGAACCCGCGCGGCGACCTGTACACCCCGAACAACATGGCCGAGCGGCTGTCGATGCGCAATTTCATGGAGGAACTGCGCGGCGCCGGCGTTCAGACCGGCGGCCCTCCGCCGCTGCATGCGCGGGACAAGCAGGCCTTTGCCGCGCAACTGGACCGCTGGCTGGCCAAGCGTTCGGCAAGATGAACGGACGGATGGCGGGTCGAGGTCCGGCGCGGCGGAAAGTCGCGGCCCGGTAGTGCCGGCCGCCGGCCGGCTCCTCCGTAGCGCTTGGTGACCACCACACACCCCGGCAGCCGGCCAGCGGCCGGCTCTACAGGTGGAGCGACAGGCCGCTGGTGAACGTGCGCCGCTGCCCGCTCAGCGGGTCATCGAACGTCAGTTCCTTCGCCAGCAACTGCAGCGGCGTATCCGCCGGCCCGTCCGCGAGCAGGTCTGGGTACAGATCATCGCCCAGGATCGGCGCGCCCAGCCCCGCCATGTGCACGCGCAGCTGGTGCTTGCGGCCGGTGACCGGGTGCAGCCGGTAGCGCCAGACCGGTCCGGTGCTGTCCACCACCTCGATGCGGGTTCGGGCATTGGGCTCACCGGGCGCCTCGGTCATGCGGAAGAACGGCTCACCGGGGACCAGTCGCGTATGGCGTTCCAGCGGGAACGCCAGGGGCGGCAATGCCGGCGCCAAGGCTTCGTACACCTTCTCGATGCGCCGCTCGCGGAACAGGCGCTGGTAGGCATCGCGGCTGTCTGGCCGGGTGGAGAACAGCACCAGCCCGGCGGTCAGCCGGTCCAGGCGGTGCAGCGGCACCAGATCCCGGTTGCCGGTGCGCGCCACCAGCCGGGCCAGCAGCGTCTCGCGCACGTAACCGCCGGCAGGAGTGACCGGCAGGAAGTGCGGCTTGTCTGCCACCAGCAGGTCCGCGTCCTGGTGGACGATGTCCTCGGCGAAGGGAATCACCGGCTCATCGGCCACTTCACGGAAATACACGATCTCCAGCCCCACCTGCCAGGCCTGGTCCGGCGCGAGCGGCCTGCCCTGCGCGTCCTGCACCCGCCCCCGGGCGAAGCGGTCTGCCCACTGCGCGCGGTCGATGCGCGGAAAGCGCGCACACAGTCCCTCCAGCAGGCTCGGCCAGTCGCCGGGGGGCAACTGCAGGCGGCTGGGTGCGGGGGCAGCGAGGATCGGATCGGACGGGCTCATGGCGAACCATTATCATGGCGCTCTTTGTTTCAGGTATCCCCATGGCCCTCACCGCCACCATCCGCAAGGCCGAACTACAGATCAGCGACATGGATCGCGGCTATTACGCCAGCCATACGCTGACGCTGGCCCAGCACCCGTCCGAGACCGACGACCGCCTGATGGTGCGCCTGCTCACCTTCGCGCTGAACGCCGATGACCGGCTGGAGTTCGGCCGCGGCCTGAGCGTGGACGACGAGCCGGACCTGTGGCGACGCGACTACACCGGTGACGTCGAGCTGTGGATCGAACTGGGCCAGCCCGACGAGTCGCGCCTGCGCAAGGCCGCCGGCCGCGCGCGCGCGGTGCAGCTGGTCACCTACGGCGGCCGCGCCGCCGACATCTGGTGGGACCGCAACGCCTCCGCACTGAAGAAGCTGTCCACGCTGGCCGTGATGGACCTGCCGGGCGAGTTCGTCACCGAATGGGGCGCGCAGATCGAACGCACGATGCAGTGGGACGTACAGATCCAGGACGGCGAAGTGCAGTTGACGTCCGACAAGGCGCAGCTCAGCGTCATCCCCACCTGGCGCAAGCAGAAGCCGCAGGCGTGAGTGTGATCCGCTGTGATGTGCTGGTCATCGGGGCCGGCGCGGCCGGGCTGATGTGCGCGATGACCGCAGGCAAACGCGGGCGCCTGGTGCAGGTGATCGACCATGCCAACAAGGTTGGCAAGAAGATCCTGATGTCCGGCGGCGGGCGCTGCAACTTCACCAACACCGGCACCACGGCGGCCAACTTCCTGTCGGCCAATCCGCATTTCTGCAAATCCGCGCTGGCCCGTTACACGCCATACCACTTCATCGAGATGGTGGAGCGGCACGGCATCGCGTATCACGAAAAAGAGCTGGGCCAGCTGTTCTGCGACATCTCCTCCAAGCAGATCGTGAAGATGCTGGTGGACGAATGCCAGGCCGCCGGCGTGCAGATCCGCACCGACTGCGGCGTGCAGAAGGTGGAGCGCGGCGCGGACGGCTTCCACGTGCACACCGCGCAGGGGCACTTCCATGCCGCCTCGCTGGTGGTGGCCACGGGTGGCCTGTCGATCCCAAGCATGGGCGCGACCGGCTTCGGCTATGAGCTGGCCCGCCAGTTCGGCCATGAGGTCCTGCCGACCCGCGCCGGGCTGGTGCCACTGACCCTGAGTGGCAAGCATCAGGAGCGCTTCAACGATCTCAGCGGCGTGGCCCTGCCGATCGAAGCGCGCTGCAACGGCACCGAGTTCCGCAACTCCATGCTGATCACCCACCGCGGCATCAGCGGCCCGGCGATCCTGCAGATCTCCTCGTACTGGCAGCCCGGCGATACGCTGCACCTGGACCTGCTCCCCGGCCAGGACGCGCTGGAGTGGCTGCGCCGGATGAAGGCCGAACGCGGCGCCGCCGAGCTGCGCACGGTGCTGTCGGAGGTGTTGCCGCGCCGGCTGGCGCTGCGCCTGTGCGAGCACTGGCTCCCGGACCGGCTGGTGCGCCAGATCGACGAGCCACAGCTGCGCGAGGCGGCCGAGCTGTTGCAGAATTTCCCGCTGGTGGCCAGTGGCACCGAGGGGTACCGTACCGCCGAAGTGACGCTGGGCGGAGTCGACACCCGGAAGGTGTCCTCCAGTACCTTTGAATCGCACGTGGTTCCCGGCCTGCACTTCATTGGGGAGGTGCTGGACGTGACCGGCTGGCTGGGGGGCTACAACTTCCAGTGGGCCTGGGCCTGTGGCCATGCGGCAGGGAGCGTGGCCTGAGCCGAAACCAGCGTTCCGTGATCGGCTACCGTTTGCCGCATGGACGTAGTCACACGCATCGTGTATCAAGTTTGCAGTCCGGGGAGTAGTGAATGCAGAACGCGAATGACATGACGGTCCGCCTGCTGATCGTGGACGACAGCGGCGAGAACGCCGAGACCATCGTCAGCACGCTGCGCAACAGCGGCATCGCGGTGCGCCCGACGCGCCCGCAGCACAGTGAGGAACTGGCCCAGGCACTGGGTACCCAGCCGATCGACCTGGTGCTGGTCACCGCGGCGCAGAGCATCCCACTGCTGCAGGTGACCCAGCAGATCGCGGCCAGCGGCAAGGACATCCCGATGATCCTGCTGGCCGAATCGATCAACGAAACCGAGTGGGTCGAGGCCGGGGCCAATGGCATCCGCGCCATCGCCCTGCGCCACCGCCCCGAGCACCTGCTGGCGGTAGTGCGCAACGAATGGACCGATCTGCATGCGCGCCGCGGGCTGCGCCGGATCGAGGCGCAGATGCGCGAGACCGAGCGCCGCTGCGATGCGCTGATCTCCTCCTCGCGCGACCCGATCGCCTACATCCATGAAGGCATGCACATCCGGGCCAACGAGGCCTACCTGGAGATGTTCGGCTACGAAACCTTCGACGATGTGGAAGGCATCTCGCTGCTGGACATGGTCGCCCCGCAGCATGTGGACGGCTTCAAGCAGCTGCTCAAATCCATGAGCAAGGGCGATGCGCCGCCGCCGCAGTACCAGGTGGATGCGCGCAACCAGGACGGCGCGGTGTTCCCGGCCACGATGGAGTTCACCCAGGCCAGCTATGAGGGCGAATCGTGCCTGCAGGTGGTGTTCCGCCGGCGCATGGAGTTCGATCCGGAGCTGGCGCGCGAGGTCGAGGACCTGCGCCAGCGCGACCAGGTCACCGGCCTGCTCAACCGCCCGACCTTCATGTTGCATGTCGAACATGCCGTGGCCCAGGCCGGTCGCAGCGAGGGCCGGTTCGGTCTGCTGTTGATCGAACCGGATCATTACGCGCGCCTGCTGCCGGAGATCGGCCTGGACTCGGCCGACACACTGATCGGCGCCCTCGCCCGCGTGCTGGCCCACTCGGTGGGCGACACCGCACAGGTGGCGCGCTTCGGCGAGCACAGCTTTGCCGTGCTGACCGAAGCGCCCTACGCGCAGACCGTCGCCCTGGCCGACCAGATCCGTGAGGCATTCGCCTCGCAGGTGTTCAGCATCGGCGAGCGTTCGGCCACGGTCACGGTCAGCGTGGGCGGTGTGCAGGTCGGTGAAAAGATCGCGAGCATCGGCCAAGTGCTGGCGCGTGCCACCGAGTGCACCCAGGCGGCACTGGAGCTGGGCAACACCACCCGCGTATTCGATCCGGCCGCGGTGGATCGCGTGGAAGAAGAACGCATCCAGCACTGGGTCGCACGCATCCGCCAGGCCTTGGCCGGCGATGGCTTCCAGCTGCATTACCAGCCGGTGCTCAACCTGCAGGGCGAAGCGCTGGAGCTCTACGAAGCCTACCTGCGCCTGGACCACAACGGCGAGCTGCTCAGCCCGACGGCCTTCCTGGGCATTGCCGAGGATCACGGGTTGCTGGCCGACATCAACCGCTGGGTGGTCACCCACGCGATCGGCATGCTCGCCGCGCGCAAGCGCGAGGGCCATGTGACCCACCTGATGGTGAAGATCACCCCGGAGTCGTTCAACGACCCGCAGATGATCGCCACGCTCCGGCGCGAACTCGAGGCGCAGGGCGTGCCGGGCGAACAGCTGTGGCTGCATGCGCCGGAGGCCAAGGTGTTCACCCACCTGCGCAATGCCCAGCAGTTCCTGGCCGCGGTCGCCCCGCTGGGCTGCCGGATCGGTCTGGAGCAGTTCGGATCAGGACTGGATTCGTTCCAGCTGCTGGCGCACTTCCAGCCGCAGTTCCTCAAGCTGGACCGCGACTTCACGTCCGACTTCGCCCGCACCCGCGAGCACAGCGAGAAGATCAGCGAGATCACCGCGCGTGCGCAGGCCGCCAACATCCGGACCATCGCCGAGTTCGTCGCCGATGCCAACTCGATGAGCCTGCTCTTCAGTGCCGGCGTGGATTACGTGCAGGGTGAGTTCGTCGGCCCGGCGGGGCCGGTGATGAACTTCGACTTCAGCTGAGCGTCTGAGTGTCACGACCAACGGTCGTGACCTACGGCTTCCCGGACATCCGGGTGCGCTGCCGGCGCATCCCGCTGCGCCGCATGGGCGTCACGGCGCGGCGCGTGGGCATCTGCGCGCACCACACCGGTAGATGCCGACCGTTGGTCGGCATCCCTCCTTCCGATCAGGCCATCTCGACCAGGTTCGGAATCTTCACGTCGGTGGCGACATCGGCGTCGTAATCCACGCCTTCCACGCCGAACCCGAACAGACGCAGGAAATCGGCCTTGTAGCCGGCCAGATCGCTGATCTCGTACAGGTTCTCGTTGGTCACCTGCGGCCACAGCGCGACCACCTCGCCCTGCACCTCCGGTGCCATTTCCTTGTAGTCCGCGCGCAGGCGGCCGGCGTCATCGATCAGCTCGACCTTGCGGCCGCCATCGGTGACCAGATCGTGGCGCAGGCGCTCGGTTGCGGTGCCCGCGTCCTTGCCGCCGTAGAGGATGTCGTACAGCGTATCGAGCTGCTCGATGCAGCCTTCATGCGTGCCCTTGGCCTTCATCACCTTGAACAGCAGCGACAGGTACAGCGGCATGGTCGGGATGGCCGAGCTGGCCTGGGTGACCACCGCCTTGAGCACCGACACGCGCGCATCGCCACCGATCGGGGCCAGCTTCTGGCGCAGACCGACGACCTTCTCGTCCAGATCCTTCTTGGCCGCGCCGATGGAGCCGTTCCAGTAGATCGCCTGGGTGATTTCCTCACCGACATAGGTGAAGGCCGTGGTGGTCGCGCCCTCGGCCAGCACACCGGCCTCGAGCAGCGCATCGATCCACATCTGCCAGTCTTCGCCGCCCATGACGGCGACGGTGCCGGCGATCTCTTCGGGCGTGGCCGGCTCGATCGTGGTCTCGGTGATCACTTCCTTGTCGGTATCCAGGCCACGCAGCGTGATCGGCGCACCGATCGGCTTGAGCGTGGAGCTGATCACTTCACCGGTCTTGGGATGCTTGCGGCGCGGCGCGGCCAGGCTGTACACCACCTGGTCGACCTGGCCGAGGTCCTGCTTGATCAGCTCGATGACCTTGGCCTTGACCTCATCGGAGAACGCATCGCCATTGACGCTCTTGGCGTACAGACCGGCCTGCTCGGCGTACTTGTGGAACGCGGCGGTGTTGTACCAGCCGGCGGTGCCGGGCTTGGTCTCGGTGCCCGGGCGCTCGAAGAACACGCCCAGCGTGGCGGCATCGCTGCCGAAGGCGGCAGTGATGCGCGCGGCCAGCCCGTAGCCGGTGGAGGCGCCGAGCACCAGCACCTTCTTCGGGCCATTGGTGATCTTCGGCTTGGACTGGATGTAATCGATCTGCTGCTTGACGGCCGCATCGCAGCCGACGGGATGGGTGGTGACGCAGATGAAGCCGCGCACACGCGGTTTGATGACCATGTAAACCTCGAGGGGACTGGCGCAGGGCGGACCGGCGCGATGAAAAGGGAGGTCGCGCGCCACCGGAGCGGCTGCGCGGAACGCAAGGGATCGTAGTGCGCAGCGCTGCTTAGTACAACCGACGGGGGTGTATGTTCCTCGTGGCCTGGGACCGGTGAGGGCAGGTCGGGACGCGCCGTGAATCCGTCCGTGGAGGCTCGACACCCGCATCCATGCGGGTGACGGTCCCGCCCTGCCCTCACCGGCCCCTGCCCGACACAGGGTCGCTGCGGACGGAGAGCAGCCACGCATGGCGTGGCTCTACCTGCCACACCTGACGCTGTGACGAGTGCAGTGGATGCTGACTCTTGGAGATTGGCCGACTGTCGCCGAACCAGGATCGCGCGTGCAGAGAGTCACCAATGCCAAGGCCGATTCTTGCCCCACGTAGATCCACGCCAGCGCGGGAGCCGTTGCTTTGCTTTGCGTGGCTTTGCTTTGCGTGGCTTTGCTTTGCGTGGCTTTGCTTTGCGTGGCTTTGCTTTGCGTGGCTTTGCTTTGCCTTGCTTCGCTCTGCCCTACCAACCGCCACCCAGCCCCCTGTCTGGAGGGTGACGGATAGCGATGTGCAGGACCGTTGGAGCGCCATGGATGGCGCTCACGAGCCCCCAGGGATGGGTTTACGGCGGGTCCAGCACAGCGCTATCCGTCGCCCTCCAATAGTGAACATCCAAGGCGCCGCTCTGGCTGCGGCTCTGGCTCTGGCTCCAGCTCCGGCTCTAACTCCGGCTCTGGCCCCAAACAAAAAGAAAGGCCGCGCAATGCGCGGCCTTTCAGATGTTTCACACCACCAGAAACCTTACGGACGACGCTCCAACGCTTCCACGTCCTTGGCCTTCGGCAGCAGATCCTGCTTGGTCACCGCCAGCGCGCCCATCGTCAGCAGCGGGCAGGCAATGAAGATCGACGACAGGGTACCGATCACCGCACCGATCATCTGGCTCAGCGCCAGTCCTTCCAGCGAACCACCGCCGTACAGGTACAGCGCCAGCACCGACAGGAAGAACACCAGCGAGGTGATGATCGTGCGCGACAGCGTCTGGTTGATCGACCGGTTCATCACTTCCAGCGGCTCCACGCGCAGGCTGCGGAAGTTCTCACGCACACGGTCGAAGACCACGATGGTGTCGTTGATCGAGAAGCCCATCACCGACAGCAGACCTGCCAGCACGGTCAGATCGAACTCACGGCCACTCAGCGAGAAGTAACCCGCCACCACCAGCACGTCGAACAGCGTGGTGATGATCGCCACCATCGCGAACTTCCACTCGAAGCGGAAACCGATGTAGATCAGGAAGCCGATCAGCACGAACAGCGCTGCGTACAGGCCGTTCAGCGCCAGCTCTTTACCGACCTGCGGGCCGACAAACTCGGCACCCACGATGGCGGCCTGGTTGCCCTCCATCGAGATCGCTTTCTGCACGGCTTCGGCGGTGCGGTTGTTGGCCTCACCGGCGTTCTCGCCTTCGGCCATCTCCTGCGGCTGCAGACGGATCAGCAGGTTGCTGCCGCTGCCGAAGCTCTGTACCTGGGCACCGGCATAGCCGGCGCCTTCCAGATGGTCGCGCACGGCATCGACGTCAGCGGGCTTGTCGAAGCGGACTTCGACCACGGTGCCGCCGGTGAAGTCCAGCGCGTAGTTGAAGCCCTTGAAGGCAATGCAGCCGATGGCGGCAATGAACACCAGCGCCGCCAGGCCGATGGCCACCCAGCGGGTGCGCATGAAGTCGAACTTGGTGTCGTTCGGGATCAGATGCAACGGGAAAAGTTTCATGGTTTCTATTCGCTTCCCGTCAAATGGCCAGGGTCTTGAGCTTCTTGCGGCGGCTGTAGACCAGCACGGCAAGGGCACGCGAGACGGTGATTGCAGTGAACATGGAGGCCAGGATGCCGACGATCATGGTCACGGCGAAGCCCTTCAACGGACCGGTACCGAACGCATACAACGCCACACCCGCCAGGATGCCGGTGAGGTTGGCGTCCAGGATGGTCCCGGAGGCCTTCTCGTAACCGGCCACGATGGCCGTCTTGGGCGGCATGCCGGCCCGCAGCTCTTCACGGATACGCTCGTTGATCAGCACGTTGGCGTCGACCGACAGGCCGATCGACAGCGCCAGACCGGCGAAGCCGGGCAGCGTCATCGTCGCACTGAACAGCGACATCACCGCCACCACGATCAGCAGGTTGAACAGCATGGCCACCGAGGTGATCACGCCGAACATGCGGTAGTACACGGTGAAGAAGATCAGGGTGAACAGGAACGCGAAGCCGACCGCGGTCACGCCGCGCTCGACGTTCTCCGCACCCAGGCTCGGGCCGACGATGCGTTCTTCAACGAAGTCCATCGGTGCGGCCAGCGAACCGGATTTCAGCAGCTTGGCCAGGTTTTCCGCCTCGGTCTTCTCAAGGCCGGTGGTCTGGAAGTTCTTGCCGAACACGCCGTTGATGTTGGCGACCGAGATCACTTCTTCCTTGACGCGGAAGCTGCGCACTTCCTTGCCATCGACCACGTTCACGGTCGGGATGCGTTCGGTGTAGACCACCGCCATCGGCTTGTTGACGTTGGCGCTGGTGAAATCAAACATGCGCTGGCCGCCGACATTGTTCAGCGTCACGCTCACGGCCGCAGCGCCGTTCTGGTCGGTGGTGGCCTGGGCGGCGACCATCTGGTCACCGGTCACGATCACGCGCTTGTTGAGCAGGATCGGGCCACGGTTGTCACGCTGCTGGTAGACCTTGGCCTCCGGCGGGATACGGCCGCTGGTGATCGCGTCCTGGGCATTGCCCTCGACCACGGCGCGGTACTCCAGCGTCGCGGTGGCACCGATCATGCGCTTGGCTTCAGCGGTGTCCTGCACGCCCGGCAGCTGCACGACCACGCGGTCGGCACCCTGGCGCTGGATGATCGGCTCGGACACGCCGAGCTGATTGACGCGGTTGCGCAGCGTGTTGACGTTCTGCTCGATGGCGCCGTTGGCGATCGCGGTCAGTTCCGTCTCCGGCATGCTCACGGTGATGCGGTTGCCCGCCACCTCGTAGCCCAGCGTCGGCTGCGCCTTGACCATGACTTCGCGGGCACGCGCGGCGGCATCGGCACCGGCGGACGGGCTGATGGTGGCCACGATGGTGTTGTCGCCACGACGCTCAACCGACTGGTAGGCGATGCGGGCATCGCGCAGGCTGGTCCGCACGTCTTCGGCGTAGGCGTCCAGACGCTTGTCCAGTGCCGCCTTCTGGTCGACCTGCAGCACGAAGTGCACGCCGCCCTGCAGATCCAGGCCGAGCACCATCGGCTTGGCGCCGAGGTCGCTCAGCCACTCCGGCACGGTGGAGGCCAGGTTCAGGGCGACCACGTAGTCCTCGCCCATCTCGTCGCGCAGGGCGTCGTTGGCCGCGGTCTGCGCCTGCAGCGTCGGCAGGCGCACGATCAGGCTGTCGCCTTCCTTGGCCACCGACAGCGGCTCCACGCCGGCCTGCTTGAGGTCACCCAGCACGCGGTCGCGCAGGGCGTCGTCGATCTGCCCGCCACGGTTGGCGGTGATCTGCACGGCAGGGTCCTTCTGGTAGATGTTGGGCAGTGCGTACAACGCACTGACCGCCAACACGATCAGGATGAGGAAATACTTCCAGCGTGGAAATTCGAGCATTGCTTGGGTCCCGCGCGGTGCCCGTCCCGGCACCGCGGTTGAACGGAAAGGGAGTGGATCAGTTGGCCGACTTCAGCGTGCCGGTCGGCAGCACATTGCCCACGGCGCCCTTCTGCACGCGGATGCGCACGTTCTCGGCCACTTCGATGGTGATGAAGTTGTCGCCGATGTCGGTGACCACGCCGGCAATGCCGCCGTTGGTCAGCACTTCGTCACCGCGCTTGACCTTCTCCAGCATGGCCTTGTGTTCCTTCTGGCGCTTCATCTGCGGGCGGATCATCAGGAAGTACATGATCGCGATCAGGATGATCGGGAACAGCAGGGTGGTCAGACCCATGCCCTGCGGCTGGCCACCGGCGGCCTGGGCGTTGGCGGTGGGAATCAGGAAGGCGAGCAGGTTCATAGTGTGTCCTTGGGTTGGGAGGCGCCCTGCCCTCTTTGAGGGTCGGGGAGTCGCCGCGAAACGGGGGTCAGCCTCGAAGTATGCCATGGCCCCGGGAGTTCGTCCTTGGGCCGTTTGGCAGGGTTCGCGCGCTGGATCGGCTGGCGGGGGTCACTTTACAGCGCGGGCGTGACCGCACCACGGGCCGCGTAGAAGGACTCGCGGAAGGCGGTAAAGGTTCCCGCCGCGATCGCCTCGCGCATGTCGGCCATCAACTTCTCGTAGTAATAGAGGTTGTGGATGGTGCCCAGCATCGGCGCCAGCATCTCGTTGCAGCGGTCCAGGTGGCGCAGATACGAGCGGGTATAGCCGCTGGTGCAGGCATGGCAGCCGCAGCCCGGCTCGATGGTGTCCATGTCGCGCTCGTAGCGGGCGTTGCGGATGCGGACCGTGCCGAACGAGGTGAAATAGTGGCCGTTGCGGGCATTCCGGGTCGGCATCACACAATCGAACATGTCCACGCCGCGGGCGACGCCTTCGACCAGATCCTCCGGGCGGCCGACGCCCATCAGGTAGCGCGGGCGATCGGCCGGCAGGATCGGGTGCATATGGTCGAGCATGGCGTTGCGTTCGTGCTCGGGCTCGCCCACGGCCAGGCCGCCGATGGCGTAGCCGTCGAAGCCGATCTGCTGCAGACCCTCGGCCGAGCGGCTGCGCAGGTCGTGATGGACGCCGCCCTGGACGATGCCGAACAGCGCCGCGTCGTTGCCCAGTTCATCGTGCGCGTTACGGCTGCGCTGCGCCCAGCGCAGGCTCAGCTCCATCGAGGTGCGCGCGACCGGCTCGGTGGCCGGGTACGGGGTGCACTCGTCGAAGATCATCACCACGTCCGAATCGAGCACCTTCTGGATGCGCATGCTCTCTTCCGGGCCCAGGAACACACGGGCGCCGTCGGTCGGCGAGGAGAACGTCACGCCCTGCTCGGTGATCTTGCGGCGGTGGGCCAGCGAGAACACCTGGAAGCCGCCGGAGTCGGTCAGGATCGGGCCGTTCCAGCGCGCGAAGCCGTGCAGGCCGCCGTGGTCGGCGATCACGTCCAGGCCCGGGCGCAGGTACAGATGGAAGGTATTGCCGAGAATGATCTCCGCACCCAGCGCGCGGATCTGCTCCGGCAGGATGCCCTTCACCGAGCCATAGGTGCCCACCGGCATGAAGGCCGGGGTTTCCACGGTCCCGCGCGGGAAGGTCAGGCGGCCGCGGCGGGCGCGACCGTCGGTGGTCTGGAGCTGGAACTGGAGTCGGGACATGGAGCGGTCATTCGGGCAAATAGTCTGCCATTGTCGCCGAAAACGGCCGCGCCTGCCCCGCTGCCCTCATTCCCCCTGCGGGAACAGCAGCATCGCATCGCCATAGCTGAAGAAGCGGTACTTCTCCGCGATCGCGGCCTGGTAGGCCTCGAACACCCGGGCCTGGCCGGCAAACGCCGAGATCATCATCAGCAGCGTGCTTTCCGGCAGATGGAAGTTGGTCACCATCGCGTCCACGCTGCGGATCCGGTAGCCCGGCGTGATGAAGATCTGGGTTTCCCCGGCGTAGGGCAGCAGTTCGCCCTCGCGCATGGCGCTTTCCAGCGCGCGCACCACGGTGGTCCCGACGCCGATCACCCGGCCGCCCGCAGCCCGGGTGCGGCGCACCTGCTGGACCAGTTCAGCCCCGACGTTCAGCCACTCACGGTGCATCACGTGTTCTTTCAGATCGTCCACGCGGACCGGCTGGAAGGTGCCCGCACCCACGTGCAGGGTCACGTGGCCGAACGCCACGCCCTTGTCCTTCAACGTGGCCAGCAGGGCCTCATCGAAGTGCAGGCCGGCGGTCGGGGCGGCCACCGCGCCGATCTCGCGCGCGAACACGGTCTGGTAGCGCTCGCGGTCGTCCACGCCCGGCTCGCGCTGGATGTAGGGCGGCAGCGGCAGCCGACCGGCGTGCAGCAGCCATTGCTCCAGCGCCTCGGGCACGTGGAACTGCAGCACGTAGAACTCGCCGTCGCGGCCCAGCACCTCGGCCTCGCCACCGGCGTCGAGCGCGATGCGGCTGCCTGGCTTGGGCGACTTGCTGGCGCCGACCTGCGCGCGGGCCTGCTGGCCACCGAGCAGGCGCTCGATCAGGATCTCGACACGGCCGCCGCTGGCCTTCTGGCCGAACAGACGGGCCGGGATCACCCGGGTGTCGTTGAAGACCAGCAGGTCGCCGGGCTGCAGCAGGTCGGGCAGATCGCGCACCTGGCGGTGATCAAACGCGGCCGGGGCCGGCGGCACCACCATCAGGCGGCTGGCCGAGCGCTCGGCGAGCGGCGCCTGGGCAATCAGTTCAGGCGGCAGGTTGTAGTTGAAATCGGACTTCTTCAAGGGAGCGCACGGCAACGTGTAGGCAATGTCGGCCATTGTACGACTGGCCCTCGGTGGCAACGAAGGATTCGCCAAACGTCGCGCAAAATGCTGCTTTGCAACAGTTTTTGACGGGGTTATCGCGCGAAAAACCGCGTGCTAGCATCGAGCCGGAAGTCTGATGCACGAGCAGGAATGCCCGAAGCGCGCGCGAATAGACGCGCGTTTTGCTTTTTCGCCGTGCCGCCATCGTTTCAGGAGATCTGCAATGAGCTTCATCGAACGTCTCGCCCCGCTCCGCGCCCAGCCCGGCACCCGCCTCACCACCGGCCTGGATGACGCCACCCTCGAACGCCTGGCCGCCGGCCACCCCGCCCTGGTCGCCGCCATCGACGCCGCCGCCGCTGAATTCGAGCGCGTGCGCGCCGATCTTGGCGGCCTGCTGGCACTGGACGAGCGCGCCCAGATCGATGCGATGCAGGAGGGGTTCGTCAATTTCTATGCCGATGATGCGGTCACCCCGTACGTTGCCCTCGCCGCCCGTGGCGCATGGGTGGTCACCCTGAAGGGCGCGGTGCTGTACGACGCCGGCGGCTACGGCATGCTCGGCTTCGGGCATACCCCCGAGGCGGTGATGCAGGCGATGGCCGCGCCGCAGGTCATGGCCAATGTGATGACCCCCAGCCTGTCCCAGCAGCGCTTCATCCAGGCGTTGCGCAAGGAGATCGGCCACCGTCGTGGCGGCTGCCCGTACAGCCACTTCATGTGCCTGAACTCGGGCTCCGAAGCGGTAGGGCTGGCCGCCCGCATCGCCGATGTCAACGCCAAGCTGCAGACCGATCCGGGCGCCCGCCACGCCGGTGCGAAGATCAAGCGCGTGGTGGTGAAGGGCAGCTTCCACGGCCGCACCGACCGCCCGGGCCTGTATTCCGATTCCAGTCGCAAGACTTACATGCAGCACCTGGCCAGCTACCGCGGCGAGGACACGGTGATCGCGATCGCGCCCTATGACGAGGAGGCGCTCAAGCGCGTGTTCGCCGAGGCCGAACAGAACCGCTGGTTCATCGAGGCGGTCTTCCTGGAGCCGGTGATGGGCGAAGGCGACCCCGGCCGCTCGGTGCCGCCCGCGTTCTATGCGCTGGCCCGCGAACTGACCCGCCAGCACGGCAGCCTGCTGCTGCTGGATTCGATCCAGGCCGGCCTGCGCGCGCACGGCGTGCTCTCGATCGTGGATTACCCGGGCTTCGAAGGCCTGGATGTGCCGGACATGGAAACCTACTCCAAGGCGCTCAACGCGGCCCAGTTCCCGCTTTCCGTGCTGGCCGTGACCGAGCATGCGGCGCAGCTGTATCGCAAGGGCATCTACGGCAACACCATGACCTCCAACCCGCGGGCGCTGGACGTGGCCTGCGCCACGTTGTCGCTGCTGACCCCGCAGGTGCGCGAGAACATCCGCGTGCGCGGCGAGGAAGCCGTGCGCAAGCTGGAACAGCTCAAGACCGAGCTGGGCGGGCTGATCACCAAGGTCCAGGGCACCGGCCTGCTGTTCTCCTGCGAGCTGGCCCCGCAGTTCAAGTGCTATGGCACCGGCTCCACCGAAGAGTGGCTGCGCAACCATGGCATCAATGTGATCCATGGCGGCGAGAACTCGCTGCGCTTCACCCCGCACTTCGGCATGGACGGCGAAGAGCTGGACCTGCTGGTCGGCCTGGTCGGCCGCGCGTTGAAGGAAGGTCCGCGCCGGGAGCAGTCGCAGGCGGCCTGAGGCCGGCGGTACGAACAACGGCAGCCGACCAACGGTCGGCTCTACCCCCATGAACCCCGGTAGAGC